>JBIPOV010000039.1:0-58453 GCA_044378815.1 Obscuribacteraceae bacterium (SeqCode)
AAAATATCTTCTATCAGATCGCGCATGGCTTTGCCACCACTACCGTGGGACATATCGATAGACTGTCCGCGCACAATACCTGATCTCTTGCGCATTGGAGACGAGTTCATGAGATGCTCTTTTCCTTTAGGGTCATGATTTCTTGCAGATTGCCAAAGTTATAGTATGCAGCACATGCTCCTTCTGAAGATACCATAAGAGCCCCCATTGGTGTTTCTGGAGTGCAAGCAGAGCCAAATAGCTGGCATTGCCATGGTTTGATTGCTCCTCGCAAAACTTCTCCACATTGGCATAATTCAGGATCGGCCACTTTTAGATTGGGCATAGAAAACTTTTTCTCAGCATCAAAATGACTATAGGCTTCTGTCATCTTCACGCCCGATTGGTCAATGGAGCCTAATCCGCGCCATTCAAAATAATCGCGCAATTCAAAAACACTAGCCATCGCCGCTAAACCCGGGCTGTTGCCTCCTGTTGCCACAACCCTGGCATATTGATTTTCTACCTGGCAGCGCCCCTCGGCAATTTGTTTGATCAGGAGCCACAGTGATTGCAAAATATCGATTGGCTCAAATCCTGTTATGACAATGGGTTTCTTATAAAGATTGGCGACAAAATGAAACGGTTCCTCACCAACCACCATGCTCACATGCCCTGGGGCAACGAAACCGTCGAGTTGCATACTTGGTGAATCTAAAATTGCTTTGATGGTTGGGACCGTGGTGATATGGTTGCAAAACAGTGAAAAGTTTTTGACATTGTCTTCGGCGGCTTGCAAGACAGTGAGCGCCGTGCTGGGCATTGTAGTCTCGAATCCAAGGGCGAAAAATATTACTTCTCTATCGGGATTTTTCTTGGCTAGTTCAAGGGCGTCAAGCGGAGAATAGACCATGCGAACATCAGCACCATCAGCTTTGGCCTGGAGTAAATTTTTCTTAGACCCAGGAACGCGCATGGCGTCACCGAAGGTGGTGAAGATTACTTCTGGTCGCTCAGCCAAGGCTATACAATCGTCAACTCTGCCCATTGGTAGCACGCAGACAGGGCATCCGGGGCCATGAATTAGTTCGATTGTCTTAGGTAAGAGTTGTTCGAGGCCATAGCGGAAAATTGTGTGAGTATGGCCACCACAGAATTCCATTATTTGCAGCGGTCGTTGACTGGTTGTCTTTATTTTAGGTAATAGTCGTTCAATTTCTGCCAACAGTGTCTTGGCTAACTCAGGGTCCCTAAATTCATCAACATACTTCATATTTGCCTCGCTTGATCTGATTCTAGTTTTGCTCAGAACTTTGCATCGCCTCTAGTTCTTTTTGTGCTTCACCTAACTCCATCAGCAGCTCTAACGTCTTTCTTGCCTCGTCTTCGTTAATCACACTCATGGCGAAACCGACATGAACGAGAACCCAGTCGCCAACACAAGATTCTATCGGATGGCTGTCGCTAACGATGCAGGCCAGGCTAATTTGTCGCCGCACCCCTGATATTTCTACCTTTGCTAAATGCTTTGCGGCATCTATTATTTCAACGACTTGCCCAGGTATGCCAAGACACATGGCTACGCTCCTTCTTTTCTATTTGCCCTGCTGCCGAGATAACAGCTTGGCCCAGTGATATTCCACCATCGTTTGTTGGCACTTGTCTGTGAGTAAGCACTCGGTAGCTTTTCTTAGTTAGATCTGACTTGACTAACTCTAATAATATTTTGTTTTGAAAAACGCCACCGGAGAGAGCCACAGTAGACTGCCAGTTGTCGTGGCCTGCCGATAATTGTTCGACCATGGCAATTATGACTTTTGCCAAACCCTGGTGGAAGCGAGTGGCCATTACTGGTGGTGCTGTACCAAGGCTCAGATCTGTTAGCAGCGCTTGCCACATGGTTTTAGAGTCGATGTATGGTAACTGCTTGCCAAGATTTTCAATGACAAAAGGGTAGGCCTGTTCATCTTCCTCTTCCGCGAGTGCATTGCTGCTCATAAGGGCCTCTAGTTCGATGGCGGCTTGTCCTTCGTAGCTTATCTCTGCGCGGCAAACACCAATTGCAGCAGCTACTGCATCAAACAATCGACCGCAAGAAGACGCCAGTGGAGCATTTTGCTTGCTTTTGAGCATTGAGTCGTAGGTGGCTAGAGGCTTGGTTTGGAAGTATTTGGTTAGTTCCAGTTCTGCATATTGCTCAAAATAGTTTTGCCAGCCTATTGCTGTCACTATATGAGCATAGGCATTGCGCCAGGGCTCCCGCATTGCCTTGGCACCACCTAGCAATGCAACTGGTCTAAAAGTTGCTATTCTCTCGAAGCTGCCGTAGTCTGCCCGCAAAAATTCACCACCCCAGTAGCTGTCATCCATGCCATAACCCAAACCATCTAAAGCTACTCCTATGACCGGCCCCGCTTCTAGCGGCCAGCCGTTATCTGCCAGGCACGAGGCTATGTGAGCATGATGATGCTGTACCGGATCAATTTCAGCTAAAAGATTTCTCCCCAATTTACTTGATAGATACTCAGGATGATAATCAATTGCTATGCGCATTGCCTTGAATTGAAAACAATTTTGATAGAGTTCTAGATTCTTCTGATAATCGCTATAAGTTTTAGCCTCTTCTAAGTCACCCATATGTTGGGAGATAATGGCGCGGTTATCTTGCAAAAGGCAAAATGTATTCTTTAACTCAGCACCGAGGGCCAGTACCTCTGGTGCTGATTCGAAGCCTGGTGGAAGTTTAATTGGAGTGGGTGCATAGCCACGGGCTCGCCGTAAAACTTCGAAACTATTATCTTTTGCTGCACGCACAACTGAATCGTCTAAGCGATTGACGATGGCGCGATCGTGAAGTAAAAAGAAATCAGCGATCTGGCCGAGATATTCTTTAGCTTCGTCATTGTCAGTGCATTGAGGCTCTTCAGAGAGATTGCCTGAAGTAAGTACTATTGGTATGTTCAGGTTATGCAAGAGTAGGTGATGGAGTGGGCTATACGGCAGCATGAAGCCTAAGGTCGTTTGCTTCGGAGCCACGGCATCTGAGAGCTTTTCTCTAGTTACTACCTTCTTTCGCTCAAGCAAAACAATGGGAGCCTCGTGACTCTTTAGTAGCGACTCTTCTGCCGCGCTTACCAGACAATAGCGTTTGATAAGATCGAGGTCTCTTGCCATTAGGGCAAAGGGCTTTTCAAAGCGCTTTTTCCTTTGCCTAAGAGTGGCAACGGCTTTATCGTTTGTGGCGGCGCAGGCGAGGTGGAAGCCGCCGATGCCCTTTATCGCTACTATTTCGCCTCTTTTGAGCAAATTTGCCGCCGCCTCTATGGCATCTATCGCCTCGTGTTCAGAAGCATGCTCAATGCCCCATTTGTCTTCAAGCCAAACTTTCGGTCCGCATACCCTACAGGCATTTGGTTGAGCATGAAAGCGGCGGTCCTTTGGATCTTGATATTCGCTTTCACAGTCAGGACACATAGGAAATGCAGCCATGCTGGTCATGGCGCGATCATATGGAATTGCTTTGATGATCGAGAGTCTCGGGCCACAATGGGTGCAGTTTGTAAATGGGTAGCGATAGCGACGATTAGATTGACAGAAGATCTCACTGAGACAGGCCTGGCATGTGGCAGCATCGGCAGCTATATTTGTTGCCACTGTGCTACTTTTGCTCGTATCTATGGCAAATGAAGTTGGTATGGTCCTTGTCGCGATAACACAAGTATCTTCAAGCTCTTTATACGTAATTTCTTTATATGTAATCGACTCGATGCGAGCAAGTGGGGGTGACTTCTCTCTAATGGCTTGAATGAAAGCTTCCAAGGTAGCCTTGGGGGCAAAGGCTTCTATTAAGACACCATCACCGTCGTTGATTACTTTGCCGCTGATGCCCAGTTGGTTGGCGAGGGTGAAAACAGCTGGTCGGAAGCCAACACCTTGAACTGTGCCTTTGACTCTTATTGACCAGCCCGTCTTGGTCGCTTGTGATTGAGAATAGGTTCCCACGGCTTTGTTTTCCAGATAGAGAATGCCTATGATTACTCAGACAGGATACCACCGAGAGGCTAGCACTTTACTTCTTGGCTCTAGTGGAAGGCAAAATTGGCAGTTCCCTGAAGTTATTGCTCTTTGAAGTGTAGAATCTATTTCAAGATAAAGCTAAATAAGATAAAGCTAAAAAGGTATAAAGTGATTAATTGATTGAACTTCCTCTACTAGGAACAGCACTAATTCTCGGCCTCAGGCATGGAATTGATCTCGATCATATCGCTGCCTTAGTTGATATTTGCGGTGCCAGTGCCGGAGAGCCTCGTCTGCGCCGGAAAGGCCTGACGCTATCTCTGGCTTATGCGCTAGGGCATGCTCTGGTTATTTCTGTTCTTGGTCTGGCTGCTATTTCGTTTGCGGCTCTGTTGCCAGCCTGGATTGATGGTGTCATGGAACGGGTGGTTGGCGTCACGCTTGTGGTTCTTGGTTTGTATTTACTTAATACTGTATTTGGTGCCATCAAAAATGCTGATACTTTCAAGTTCAAAAGCCGCTGGACGGCGTTTTATTCTCTTTTGCGAGGCGCCTTTGCTAAGCTGACAAAGCAGGCTTTGAACGAAGAAGAGCCTGTGCTTTCGGCACGTGGAACCTTTGCCATTGGTATGCTTCACGGTATTGGTGCTGAAACAGCGACCCAAGTTCTATTGATATCGGCAGTTGGTGGTGTTGCTTCTCAATCTACTGCTATAGCTATGCTGGCAGCCTTTGTTATTGGTCTAGTAGCATCGAATACCGGCATTGCTCTCTTATCGCTCGGTGGTTTTGGCACAGCTTCTAGCTGGCGGCCACTATATCTTCTTGGCGGGGGGCTGGCTGGTGCGTTTAGTCTCTTTGTCGGTGGCACATTTTTACTTGGCCTCGTTGAATAATTTTTGATAAATGCCTTACTCGCTTGATTCTTTGTCTTGCTTAAGTTCTTGCTCTTGCACTGGCTCATTGTCAATTAAATCGTCATTGGGGCTAACAGCCACATGCTCGCCGCCGCTCAATCCTTCTTTTACTTCTACTTCGCTACCAAAGTCGCGACCAATAACAATTGGTTGATATTTTGCTTTGCCGTCTTTGACTACAATGACAAACTGTCCGCTTGGCCTTGTCACTAAAGTGGTTCCCGGTACACGAATCCATTTACCTTCTCTGGCACCAGTCAATTTGATTTCAGCGTACATGCCGGGCAGCAGTGAGCGGTCTTTATTGTCAATTTGAATTTCTGTTTGACGAGTTCTTGTACTAGGGTCAAGAGCGCCGCTTACATTGGTGACGATGCCGTTGAACTTGCGATCGGCAAATTCTGGTACTGTAATTTCTGCCAGTTGTCCGGCTTTTAGATAGCGGGCCACACGCTGGGGAGCACTGACGTAGACTCTGAGCCTATCAATCCGGGCTAGTTGGTATAACTCTAAGTTGTTCGACTGGCTGCCCTTGGTGATCAGCGCACCGGGGTCGACTTTGCGCAAAGTGATGATGCCATCGAATGGTGCTAAAACTTTTTGGAACGATTGCTCTACTTCTAAGCGCCGCACTTGAGCTTGCTTGGCTTTGACTTCAGCCAACGACTCTTGTATCTGTGATTGGGCCGCTACTATCTTTGCTTCTGCTGCCATTACATCAGCGTCTTGCGCTTTTAACTCAGCCGAGGTTGTATCGAGAAATCGTACTTTCTCATCTCGAGACTGTAGGCTGACTGCCCCTCTGGTGGCTAAGTTAGACCAGCGCGTAGCCGTTACTGTGGCATAGTCTACATTGGCTTTTGCTTTTACTACATTGGCCTGGGCTGTTGCTTTTTGGGCCACGGCTTCTTTTAGTTGTGCTTTGGTTTGGTCAACGGTGGCTTTGGCTCTTAGTAAATCGGCACGTGCCTGTTCTAGTTCTTGGTCAACAGTTGGAGTGTCTATCACAGCCAGGAGCTGACCCTTTTTTACGAGGTCGCCGATATCAACCATACGGCCTGTGAGGTAGCCATCTACACGAGCATAAATTGTAGTGTACTGAATGGCGCCAATGTTAGCGGGTAAGACAAGCTTTTCAGTTTCATTGGCAAGCGAAGCGACAATTGTCCGCACTACCGGTAGTGCACCGATAGTTTCACTGGTAGCTTTGTCTAGATCTTTCTTGCGTTCAAAGCGAGGCAGTAGACCAAGCACTAGAAGTGTCGCGAGAATTATCACCACCACAATTACGACAATGATTAGCTTGCCTAAGCCATTCTCATTGCGCTCTCTAGAACTAGATTTAGATTTAGATCTAGATTTAGATTGATTGGTTTGTCGGTTAATTGTCACTTCGGCCTCTTTCGCAATAGAGAAAACATCAGGGGTACAAATAACAAGGTTGAGAATGTGGCAACAGTTAAGCCGCCTATTACCGCCCTACCAATGGGAGCGTTCATGGAGCCGCCCTGGCCACCACCAATGGCCATGGGGATCATGCCGATAATCATGGCTGTAGCTGTCATCATTACTGGTCTGAAGCGCTGATAGCCAGCATTAAGAGAGGCATGCCAGGCGTCCATATCTTTGTGTTCGGCCATTTGCTCGTTGGCAAAAGTCACCATCAAAATTGAATTGGCAGAGGCCACACCAACGGTCATGATTGTGCCCATGAGCGCAGGAATAGAGAAGCTCGTTTGGCTGACAAAGAGACTCCAGAGAATGCCTGTAAAGGCACCAGGAATGGCCATCAGAATAATGAGTGGGTCAAGCCAACTCTGGAAGTTAACTACTAGAAGTAAATAGACTAGCAGTAGGGCAAATATCAGACCGAATATCAGGGCGGCAAAGGCCGACTTCATACTATTGACCTGACCTCCCATGACAAGGAAGGTGCCTCTGGGCAGGTCTTTTTCATACTTGGCTAAAATCTTCTCAATTTCAGCTGATACCCCACCGAGGTCTCTTTGCTGGCAGGCGGCATAGACATCAAAGACCGGTTGAGCATTGAGATGATTAACCACTGCCGGTGTTCCCGCTCTATCGAAAGCAGCAACGTTAGTTAGGAGCGGCGGCTGTACAACAATTGGTGCTTGTGACTGATTGGCAGTCTGGGCCGCGGCTTTAGCGCTAGAAGTCGATGAGGTCACTGCTGTGATGCGCATATCATCTAAGCTAGATATTTTGTACTGTGGAGTCTGCGCCGCCAAATTGTAGTTGACACCATTTTCGGTGTTGAGCCAAAAGTTGGGAGCTGTCTGAAAACTCGAGCTAAGCGAAATTAAGAATGAATTGGAAATGTCTCTTTGGGTCAAGCCCATTTGATTGGCTCGGGTGCGATCTACAGACCAGACAAACTGTGGCGCATTAACAACCTGGTGCAAGCAGACATCAGCGGCACCTCTAACTTTTGCTACGTCGCGCTTGATTTTTTGAGCTAGCTCATAGTTCTTGGCCTGGTCTAAGCCAATTATGCGTATATCGATTGGCGCAGGCAGACCGGCATTGAGAATCTGGGTGACGATATCGGCTGGTTGGAAATAGTAGATCACCGAAGGGAAATCATGGGTGAGCATCTTGCGGATTTCTTTTTGATAGTAAACCGTGGGATGGGCACGTTCTTCTGTTAAGGTGACGAGAATTTCACCGTCGGCCTCGGAGATGGTCTGACTGTCTGAGAAAGCATAGTTGACGCCGCTTACTGGCATGCCGATATTGTCGGTAATTAGTTTGACTTCTTCTTCTGGTATCAATTTGCGAATGGCTTGTTCGATTTTCTTATAGAGGCGCTCGGTTTCTTCAACTCTTGTTCCTGGGCGGGCATTGACGTGCAGTCTTAACTGCCCAGCATCGATGGCGGGGAAGAAATCTTGACCAATCATTGGTAGCAAGAGCAAGGAGCAGGAATAGAATGTCAGGAAAATCCCAATAGAGAGGCGGGGATGATTGAGAGCTTGCTCCAGTACATGTTTGTATTGCTCTCTGAGAAATTCGAAGCCGCCATCAATAACCAAATATATTGAACGGAAAAAGCCGGGCTTCTTTTTGGGAACCTCGGGGGATCCTTCTTTTTCTGGGCCTTCATGTTCATGGGCCAGCAGGTGCTTGCTCATGAGGGGAACGATGGTACGCGATAGGCCATAAGAGGCAAGCATGGCAAAGACTACGGCCATTGCTAAGGGGACAAAGAGCGAACGAGATGGTTCGGTTAAGAAGACCACTGGAACAAAAACTATACAGATAGAAAGGGTTGATACCATGGCTGGTGTAGCAACTTGTTGGGCTCCATCTAGTATGGCTGTGACAATATCTTTGCCCATGGCCATGTTGCGGTGCACGTTTTCTACTTCTACAGTGGCGTCATCGACGAGCATGCCAACGGCTAGAGCTAATCCTCCTAGGGTCATTGAATTGATGGTTTGACCGGTTATGTGCAGGCCAATAATCGATGCCATCATGGCCAGCGGGATGCTAGTGGCAACAATTAGAGTACTGCGCCAGCTGCCCAAAAGAGCTAACATCATCAGGGCGGTTAAGCCTGCTGCCGTGCAGGCTTCGCGAATTACATCGGCAACGCAGTCACGTACAAATACAGATTGGTCTACCAATATTTCAATGTTGCAGGCCGCTGGTACGATTTGTTTTATTCGCGGCAATACTTGCTTGACGTTTTCAACCACGGCCAGAGTCGACGCTGTGCCATTTTTGAGAATGTTAAAGAGAACAGCCCGCCTGCCGTTTTGATTGACTATGTTCAACTGAGGCTGGTAGCCATCATGGACAAAGGCCACATCACGGACGAAAACCACAGCACCCTTAACTGATTTGATAGGAATATTGTTTAGCTCGCCAATTTTTTCTGGCACATTATTGAGAGTCATAATGTATTCGTAAGGGCCAAGTTTGGCTGTGCCCGAAGGGGCAATAATGCTCTGAGAATTGATAGCTTTGGTGACGTCGTTGGCCGATACGCCGCAGGCTACCATGGCCTGTGGATTGAGATCGATCATGACCTGGCGGTATTTGCCACCATAGGGGAAGGGAATGGTGGCGCCTTGCACCGTAGCGAGCTGGTTGCGAACAAAGTTGTTAGCGATATCGAAAAGTTCTGCTTCGCTCATGGTCTTGCTGTTGATGCCTAGCTGCAATACTGGTACATCTGTGGCACTAGACACAGTGACAAATGGTGGGGTCATACCAGCCGGTAGATATTCCAGTACGGCATTGCCCATAGCGGTGACCATGGCCACTGCTTCACCAATATCAGTGCCCTTGTGTAGATAGACTTTGATAATAGACATGCCTGAAAGCGATGTTGACTCAATGTGCTCAATGCCATTGACAGTGGAGGTGAGCCAGCGCTCAGTCACTGTAGTGATTAAGTTCTCAACGTTGTAGGGCGACATGCCTGTGTAGGTCCAGACACAACTGACAATAGGAATATCAATTGAGGGAAAAATATCTACGGCCATTTGCTTGATGGACATAACGCCAAAAAGAGCAATGGCCAGGGCCATGACTATAAAAGTATGGGGCCGTTTGAGAGCGAGTTCAACTATCCACATGGGTTAACCCCGTGGTTTCTTTTTTCGCTTTGTTTTTTCTTGCTAGGCTAAATATTAGAGGCACGAAAATCAGAGTCGACAGTGTCGCCACAAGCAGGCCGCCAATTACAGCGCGTCCGATTGGGGCATTTTGAGAACCGCCCTGACCACCACCAATCGCCATCGGAATCATGCCGATAATCATGGCCGTCGCTGTCATGATAACAGGTCTGAAGCGTTGATAACCGGCACTGAGCGCCGCTCCCTTGGCATCCATGTCGCTATGCTCAGCTAGCTGTTCTTTGGCAAAAGTAATCATCAAAATAGAATTGGCTGAGGCCACGCCCATGGTCATAATTGTGCCCATGAGAGCAGGAATGGAGAAAGTTGTCTGGCAAACAAAGAGACTCCAAACAATACCCGAGAGCGCCCCAGGTATGGCCATGAGAATAATCAGTGGATCGCTCCATGATTGGAAGTTCATAACCAGTAAGAAATAGACCAATAAGAGGGCAAAAGCCAGACCGGCAATCAAAGCAATGAAAGCTAGCTGCATGCTCATCACCTGACCGCCGATGAAAATGAAAGTGCCGCTGTGGTTCGGCAGATTGGCCTTGGCTCGATCGACTATTACCTTTATATCTTTTGCCACACCACCGAGATCACGGCCTTGACAAGCGGCGTAAATGTCAAACACCGGTTGCACATTTAGGTGGTTCGCCACCGCCGCTGTTTGGGCTCTAGTGGCAGTGGCCAGGTTCATCAATAGTTGTGGCTCTCTCGGTGTTTGTTCAGAGCCGGTCAGGGCTGGGGTAATGCTGGTCAGGTTTATATCACTCATGCTAGCTACTGAGCGCTGTGGGGTTTGGGCAGCCAGGTTATAAGCTATGCCGTTTTTGGAGTTAAGCCAGAAGTTGGGATTGGTCTGAAAACTTGAGCTTAAGCTGGTCGAAAAGGCATTTGATATGTCTTCTTGGGTGACACCAACTTCTTCGGCTCTTACCCTGTCAACTTGCCATTTTAGGTGTGGTGCGTCGACTACTTGGTGCAAGCAGACATCTGCCGCCCCGGGCACGCGCTCAACCTCTCGTTTGATTTGTTTGGCAATTTCGTAGTTCTTGTCGCGGTGCATACCAAGTACACGAATATCAATGGGGGCTGGTAGACCAGCGTTGAGAATTTGCGTGACTATGTCGCCTGGTTGAAAATAACAGGCGAGATCACGAAACTGCTGTTGCATCATTTTGCGCACTAGCCGCTGATAATACTCAGTATTGTGCTTGCGCTCTTCTTTGAGGGTGACAATGATTTCGCCGTCAGCTTCGCTCACTGTCTGGCTATCGGAATAGGCGTAGTTAATGCCACTCATGGGCAAACCGATATTTTGTGTAATCGATTCGATTTCATTAGCGGGAATGGTCTGGCGCAGAGCTTTCTCTACTTTCTTAAAGATGCGCTCTGTTTCTTCTACTCTGGTGCCTGAGTGGGCACTAACATGCAAGCGCAAGGCGCCACCGTCGATGGTGGGAAAGTAGTCTTCGCCAATTAAAGGCAGCATCGATAGTGAAATGGCATAGAAGGTGAGAAAGCTAAACAAGGTGAGCATGGGGCGATCAAGAGCCGCTGCCAGTAGCTTTTGATAGTGCTCTCGCAGAGCTTCAAAGTTGTTGTCTATAAATTTGTGCACGGCAATAAAAGGGCTGAGCCAACCTTTATTTGCTAGTTCTCCTTCTACTCCTTCTGCTTCTTTGCTTTCGTGCTCATGAGCCAATAGATGCTTTGACATCAGTGGCACGATAGTACGAGATAGGCCATAAGAGGCCAGCATGGCAAAGGTAACCGCCATACCTAGTGGCACAAACAGCGACTTGGATGGCTCGGTCAAAAATAGTAAAGGCACAAAGACGATACATATTGAAAGGGTGGAAACAAGAGCTGGCAGTGCTACTTGTTCGGCGCCATCCAAAATTGCTGTTTCAATATCTTTGCCCATGGCCATGTTGCGGTGCACGTTTTCTACTTCAACCGTGGCGTCGTCCACAAGCATTCCCACGGCCAGAGCCAGTCCACCCAGGGTCATTGAGTTGATTGTTTGACCAGCCAAATTCAAACCAATGATAGAAGCCAGTATGGCGAGAGGTATAGAGGTGGCGACAATCAAAGTGCTGCGCCAACTGCCAAGCAGGGCAAGCATCATAAGGGCTGTTAGAAGACCCGCTGTTAAGGCTTCTTTGAAGACTTCTGAAACGCATTCGCGCACAAAGAGCGATTGATCTACTAATATTTCTATTTCACAGGCGGCTGGCACAATTGACTTAATACGGGGCAGAATGTCTTTTACGCCCTGCACCACCGATAGTGTAGAGGCATCACCACTCTTTAACACATTGAAGAGTAGACCTCGTTTACCATCCAAATTGACAATATTGAGCTGGGGCTGATAGCCATCGTGCACCTGGGCTACATCTTTGAGAAAGACAACAGCACCTTTCACTGTCTTGATTGGTACGTCGTTCAATAGGGCCAGGGTTTTTGGCATATTGTTGAGCACCATGATGTATTCAAAGCTGCCCAGTTTGGCTGTGCCATCAGGGGAGACGATGTTTTGATCATTGATTGCTTGGATGACATCATGAGCTGAAAGGCCTGTGGCTCTCAACATTTGTGGATCTAGATCGACCATGAC
The DNA here is from genome assembly GCA_044378815.1 of Obscuribacteraceae bacterium (SeqCode). Classification (GTDB taxonomy): domain Bacteria; phylum Cyanobacteriota; class Vampirovibrionia; order Obscuribacterales; family Obscuribacteraceae. Next base: position 12,183 of record JBIPOV010000039.1, read on the forward strand.
TTGGCGATACTTGCCGCCATAAGGAAATGGTATTAGGGCCCCTTTTACTGTGGCAAGCTGAGTGCGAATGAGATTGTTAGCAATGTCAAACAGCTCAGATTCAGTCATGGTCTTGCTGTGAATGGCTAGTTGAATCACTGGCACATCGGTGGCTGATGACCGGGTGACAAAAGGTGGGCTGATACCGCGAGGTAATTGTCGCAAAATGGCCGTGCCCACCGACGATACCATGGCTACCGATTCGCCTACGGGTGTACCCTTTTGCAAATAGATTTTGATGATACTCATGCCCGAGAGCGAGCTTGACTCCATACGCTGGATGCCATTGATGGTGGAAGTCAAAGCTCTTTCAGTCACTGTCGTGACCAAATTTTCCATGAAGTAGGGTGACATGCCGGTGTAGGTCCAGACACAGCTGACCACAGGCGTATCAATAGTGGGAAAGATGTCGATAGCCATCTTATATATCGACAATCCACCAAAGATAATGATCGATATTGCTAGTACTATAAAGGTATAACCCTGGCGCAGAGCCAGTCTAACAATCCACATCTGCTATCTCATCACTTTGATGAAATTAGTTTACCATTGCAGGTTGTGGCTCTAAGCTTGTGCTTTTTGCTGTTTACTCTTAGGGTAGACATCTCCCAAGAACTCTCATACCTCGCCCCTTGCGCTTGACTACATTGCATTTTCCACGCCTGGACTCTTATTGCAAATATGTTTTAGCTTTTACGGCCATTCTGTCGTCAAGCGCTAGTGATGCTATGGCGCAACCCGGTGGAAGTCAAGGATCGAGAGGGCAAAAGAATTCTGGAAACATTCCAGTTTTGCGGGGCTCTCCTGTGCCAACCACCAGGCCAGCTGGTATTGGGGAGAATTCGGCTGAAGAACTACCCAAGTTACGTGGTTTGGGCCCAGAGAACGCCACTGCTAAAGAGACGATTGACTCTCTTGCCAATGAGGTAACCAATAGCAGCGGCAGTATTTTTGTTGATGCTGAAAAAGTCTTTGTTAAGCCGCCGGTTTTGAAATCGCTCATTACTCTAAGCGAAGGTTCGCCTTTGAGTATTGACGCTGATCAATCAATTGATATCACTTTGCGCGATGTGCTCAACTCTGCACTTTCAAATAATTTGCCCATAAAAATTTCGCAAAGCAGCAATCAAGAGCGAAAGTGGAATTACATTGAAGCCTTGTCTGGTTTTTTGCCATCGTTAACAAATGACATTAGCTATCAACGTCTTGATGGCAATTATGTCAGCCCCGCTGGTCTAGCAATCGGCATTCATAACCCTTATTTGACTATGGCAAGCGGCTTCCAGCAGTATCTCTTTAAGGGCGGCGGCATACTTTATACGGCCAAACAAAATCAAGCTCGTTACCGTGCCTCAAAATTTGAGCTCAGCGGTGCAGTCAATGATATGTTGCTTGAGTCGGCTGAGCGCTACTATGATTTAGTGCGCAATGACGTGCTTTTGCAAATTAGAGTAAAAGCAGTCGAAGTTTCTAAGACACTTTTGGTCGTCAATCAGGATCTCTTTGACAATGGTGTCAATACAGAACTTGATGTGCTGCAAGCAAAATATCAACTGTCTGCTGATCGCCAACACTTAATTAAACAGCAGGTAGCCAGACGGAAGTCGGCCATAAAACTTGCCACCATTTTAAACATCGATCAAGGCACCGATCTTAGTATCCGCAATCGAATGGTGGCAAAGGCGCGCTTGATCGATTCAGCTCTAAGGCCAGCTGATTTGTTGAAAATTGCTATTGATAAAAGACCAGAACTGAAAAGATATGAGCAGCTGAGATTGGCTGCTAAAGATGCTATCAAAGTTGCTCGTTCGACACTATTGCCTTCGGTGGCCGTAACGGGCACGGCCATTGGTTCTGGTTCTTATGCTAGTAATGCCTCTCTTAGTAGTTTGCAAACTCAACAAACATCACTGAGTAGCTCTGGCGCTTCTGTTGGTGCTATCAGTAGTGCCGGCGGTTTGCCACTGGCTACCGGGGGAAGTGGACCCAAGCCCTGGACCACCCGTTCACTTTTTACTATTGGCGTTGATATGCAGTGGAATTTAGGCGGTCTTGGCCTGCAAGAAGTGGCTCAGGTACGGGCTAAACAGTGGGAAGCCAGAAGGGTACAGCTAGAGTTCAACCGAGAGCTAGAGAAAATTCTTCAGGAAGTACGAGACTCTTATCTAGCTAGTGTAAGTACTGAAAATCTCATTGTCGAAACCACTGCTGCTGTGAAGTATGCCGAAGAAGGCTTGCGTCTGGCTGAGTTGCGCTTCAAAGAAGGAGTGGGCACCTATCTTGATGTCATCAATGCCCAAAAATCTTATACCGATGCTTTGATAGACAAAGCCAATGCCATTATCGAATTTGATCAGGCTCAAGCCAAACTTTTACATGCTATTGGTTGTCTCAATGTTGATACGCTAACGGCTGCGGTGCCGCTGAACAAGGGCTAGCGAATGCGATTGAGTACTTCCAAGAAGACAAAGCTGAAGGTGATTCCTAGCAGGAATACGCTAAGAACGATATGCCAGATTAGAGCCGCTTGACGCTCATTTAGTGTGCGCATGATACCAATGCGGCTCAGCACATAATAGAGCAAGGCTGCTAGGGCTAAAGTTGATACTATCAAGCGGGCCCAACCGCCCATAGTCACAGCAATAGTTAGGCCGATACATGTGGCTGGAACCAAGAGTGCAGAGAGCTTGTCTTCTTCTCTTATAGTTCGGCCCTGAGTTTCAATAGACTTGCCGACGTGTTTTACAGATTCGCTGATGTTTTCAAAGAACCCCAGTCTTTCAACTTTGTCTTCGGACGCAGTTTCGTCGGTCATTACCATTCCTCTTTCTGCTTAGATAACTAGCTAGTAGCTTATTAATTCCCGGAATCGGCTATTAATACACTCTATTTATCAGCAGCTGAGCCTGAGAGCTGCTCAGGCTTCTGCCGATGGACAGAGTTCATTGACTGGGCAGGCGGCACAGTTTGGCTTGCGAGCAAAGCAAACGCGGCGGCCGTGCCAAATGATTGTGATTGATAATTTTGACCAATCTTGCTTGGGAAAGACTTTCTGCAAAGCAAGCTCAATCTTGTATGGATCTGTTTCTTTAGTAAAGCCAAGCCGCCGTGAAAGTCTTTGTACATGGGTATCAACACTCCAACCTGAGACTCCATGGGCGACCCCAAGCACGACATTGGCGGTTTTGCGTCCTACCCCGGGCAGTTCAGTCAAAAGCTCATGTTCGGTTGGCACGACGCCGTTGTATTTGCTCACAATTGCTTGGGCGCAAGCTTGAATGTTTTTGGCTTTGGCATTGAAAAATCCACTGGCCTTAATTAGTTTCTTGATGTGCTCGATATCAGCTTCGGCTAAGTCTTCTGCTGTCGGATAATACTTGAATAGTTCAGCACAGACTTTATTGATGGTGACATCGGTGCTCTGCGCTGATAGCACAACGGCAATTAGTAGCTGAAAATCTGATTCGTAATTTAGTTCGCACTCTGCTTCAGGGTAGGTGTGACAGAGAATATCCATCATGCGCTGAGCCTTGGCCTTGGGCACCATGGTTACTTTCTCGGGTCCTTTGACTTTGGCTTTAGCTCTCACAGGTAACCTCCAAAACTTGGGCACCACTTTCGATGGTGCTAGCCACCCATAGATCTATTGGGTCGTATTTGGTGGCGCAGGCAATCTCATTGACCTGGCAGTAGTTTTCGTAAAAATCAGTTTTGAGTTGCTCTGCTGCTTCTCGGCTAGCTGTTACTGCAAAAATGGTGGGTCCGCTGCCAGTCATGTGACAACCCATGGCGCCTAGTTTGATGAATGTCTGTTTGATGTCTTTTAGTTCTTGATAGTGGGGAAAGACAACTTGTTCAAAATCGTTGCCGAAAGCTTTAAGTGCTTCAACTAGATTACCCTGGGCTAGAGCTTGGCTGGCAAAATCACAGGGCAAGGTATCGCTCATGTAGCGATCGCGCAGCTTCTCTGCTAGATGAAAGATTTCGGGGCAATCATCGTAAGCCCCGTATACCCAGGGGGTAGAGATCGAAAGATTGCGCGGTTTGGCTATCACTAAGGCGATAGAATTTTGGTTGTTCAATTTGTCGCTTAGTTGATCGCCGCGTCCAGTGCCGATTCTAAGGCCGCCAGATAAACAAAAGGGTACGTCTGCTCCTAACTTAGCTGCAAGGTCGAGTAACTGGCTCAGATCTAAACTTTTGAAATACTGATTCATGGCCAGAAGTGCAGCAGCGCCGTTGGCTGAGCCACCAGCCATGCCGGCACCAATTGGTATTTTTTTGACGATTGAAACGTCGACTTTTAAGCTAACTGGTTTTTCGATAGCCGACAGGTAAAGGCGAATTGCCTTGGCAATTAGATTGTCACTACCTAGAGGAAAACTATCTTTTTGAATGGCACCAAGATTGTTGGCGATAGAAATATTGATGGAAGGTTCGCGGCTTGGCGTAAAAGTAAATGTCAGAGTGTCACTTAAGTCTATGGCAGTCATAAGTGATCTCACTTCGTGATAGCCGCCGTCAAGCAGGCCGAGCACCTCAAAAGTAAGATTGAGTTTGGCTGGCGCTGTTACTTCAATTGAGGTTTTGTTCATGGGCTATTGCTTGTGCTCTCAGGGCTAGACTGCTGCTTCTCGGTCTTCCTTCTGCCGCCTGGCTTGAATGGCGTCTGATAAGAGGGCAAAGGTCGTTAGCGGAAGATTTTCGGCCCGCGCTGATGGTGCCACAGCCAGCTCTTCAAATATTTCTGCCAGGGTTTCTTGGCTGAGTTGAGTGAAGGCGAGATTGTTGCGCAGCATTTTTCGGCGTTCTCTAAAGCCGCCGGCAATTACCTTGCGCAGAAAGAGAGCGTCGTTTACTTTTACACTGGGCTTCAAAAGTCTAGTCATCTGTACCACTGCCGATTCCACATCGGGTTGGGGCACAAACAATTCTTTGCCCACTGACATGATCATTTTGCAAACGCTGTAGTAGTTGCCGAGCAATGTCAGCTGGCCGTATGTCTTGCTGCCTGGCATCGCTGAAAGGCGCAGTGCCACTTCTCTTTGTATGGTCATGGTCAGGCTCTCAACAGAAGAGAGCCAGGGCTTAGGCTCGCCTATTTCACCAAATACATGGGTGATAATTGGGGTAGTGATTTGATAGGGTACGTTGCCTACTATTTTAATTTTTGCCCCGGCTGCCACTGCTGCTGGTGCAATTGAGCTGATGTCAAAGTCTAAGAAATCGGCGTGAATGACAGTGAGATTTGGTTGTTTAATTTCTTGCAGTTGTTCAACCATTTCGCGGTCTAGCTCTATGGCGAAAACCCTGGCCCCGGTCTTTAGCAGCTCTTGAGTTAAAAAGCCCAGTCCTGGACCGATTTCGATAACAAGATCATCGCTCTTGAGGTTGAGGCTTTCGACAATTTTGCTTAACACCGAGGGCTCAATTAAGAAGTTTTGGCCCAGACGTTTTTTTGCTCTTACTTTTGAAGCTTTCTTTAAAAGTAGATCTCTGGTTGATAAGGACAATTAGATATTTCCGTTTTGATGTTTTTAGTTACTTAAGTTAGCTATTTACTGAAGGCATACCTTGTTCTGTAGTCTTCTTGCCATTGCCGTTTTTAAGGCTGCTGTGTGTTGATGATTGCTGATCGCGACTTTCGCCCTTCGCGTCTTTGGGCTCTTTGGCTTCTTTGCGAATAAGGCGCAGCTTGATGATGCGATGGCGATCTGATTCTAAAACGCGAAGCACGAATGTTTCTGATTCGATTTCATCACCTGGAACTGGCTCGCGGCCCAATGAACCAAAGACGTGCCCACCAATAGTGTTGAATTCTTCGTCTTCGATTGCTAGATCAAGCTTTTCGTTTGCTTCTTCAAGGGTAAGCTTGGCATCTAATACATAGGTGCCATCAGCCTCTTCGTGAATGAATTCTTCCACCACTTCGTGTTCGTCGGCGATGTCACCGACTAGTTCTTCCAGCAAATCTTCTAAGGTGACGATACCTTGGGTGCCACCATACTCATCCATAACCACTGCCATATGGGTTTTTGTCAGTTTGAATTCGGTGAGCAGGTCTTTGAGATTTTTGTTCTCGGGCACAATCAAAATATTGCGAGTAAACTCACGAACATGCGAATTTTCTTTGTGTTCCACCATGGCTCTAAGGCCGTCTCTGATGTGCACCATGCCAAAAATATTGTCCATGTCTTCTTCAAAGACTGGAATTCGTGAGTGGCCCCACTTCAGCGCTTCCTGAACAAACTCTCGAATAGTAGCCGTAGCTGAGACGCAGACTAAGTCTATTCTTGGAGTCATTACTTCCGATGCCACAGTATCAGAGAAGTCGAAGACGCTATGCAGCATTTCTTCTTCGTCTGGCTCTAAGACACCCTCATCGTGAGAGGCTGTTACTAACATCTTCAGTTCTTCTTCCGAGTGCACTGAGTGTATAGAAGGTGGGTCTTTGATGTTGAGTAGCTTGACGACCACCTCAGTGGTCTTCTGCAGTATCACCAAGAATGGTGAGGTGATTACGCACCAAAAGTGCATAGGATAAACAGTAAAGAGAATTACTGTTTCGGCCCGGCTATAAGTAAGCATTTTTGGCAGCAGTTCGCCGCCAACTGTCTGAATATATGCTGTCAGAGTGAAGGCGAAGGCAAAGGAGAGCAGCCCTAGCGTCTTTAGAGACGACTCTGGCAAGCTAGCTTGCATTCCCAGATGTCGTGCCCATTCTGATATGTTCTCGGCCAGAGCGCTTTCGCCAGCAGCACCAAGGAGGAGGGTTGCGATCGTAATACCAAGCTGACAGGCTGATATAAAGCGTTCTGGGTCATGCAAATAAATTTGCACTTTCTTGGCAAAGAGATTATCCCGTTCGGCTAACTGGTCTATGCGTGTGCGCCGCACGCGAACAAGAGCCATTTCGGCCGCTACGAAGAAAGCGTTGAAGAGAATTAAAACTGGTATCCAGGCAATTTGGTACAAAATAAATTCAGACACCGCTAGCTGCGCTGTCCGTCTCCTTTTTTACCGAAAAGCCCGCTGAACCGCTTTAAGGGTCCCGGAAGAGGGTCTTCGGACTCTTTGACGGTGCCATTATTGTTGCTGCTGCTGCTGCTACTTTGCGAATCTTCCATCGTCACTGTCTAGTCTTTTCTATCGGCGCAATTAGATACGAACAACTCGATCGTATCACATGGGTATTTTGCTTTATGCCCAGAACCTACCCTAACATCTGCGACTATAGCGGATAATTGCGCGTAGTCAAGTGGCTTTGGCGGGTCCAGCCAGGGCTCTAAGTTCAGGTTATCAAGAAATTATTCAAGGCCTGTCTCGTCAAACCCGCTTTGTGACATAATCTTGGGCTGGCGACGACGATTGTCAGTTCTTCATTAGAGATCGCCAGGGCTGAGGGTTTATGAGAATTAATAAAGCTTGCATTTTGCTGTCGGCAGCTCTGCTTGGGTTGTCTTTGCCAGCCAGTCAGGCCATGTCACCTGAAACACTTAATAGCACTGTTAAAACCAACAGCACTAAGAAAACCCTGGTAAAGGCTAAGGCCGCCAGCAAAATTCAAGAGGTCGATAACTCTGGGCGCAAGTTAGCGCTTTCCATTCCTGGTCTCGGCACCGCTAATATCAGCCTTACTCCAGCAACCAATAATATTGCTACTCCCGCTGTTAAGTCTCCTGTTAACGCGCCGAGCTATCCCTATGCCATTAGTCGCACTGGTAACAACATCACGGTGAAAGTGCCGGAAACTGTCGATGAAGCTTTCGACTATGCTCACATCGCCTCAAAACAAGTGGGCAAACTCGCCAATGAGGGTGGAACCCAGTTTACGAACTTTGCTAAGTGGATTGGCATTTACATTAAGCAACTCAACCACAGTCCAACCGTTACACCCTCGGGCTATCCTTATATCACCAGTAAAACAGTGCAAGCTCCGACGCAAATTGCTGCCGGACAGAAGCTCTATTTCACCAACGAAGGCCGATTGAAAACAGTGGTACAGCGCTAATTGTCTTTGACTGAATCAATTTTATTGATATAAGCCCAAGTCTGCCCCATCATGCGCGAACTAATGATTTGCGCTAAGAAATAGCAAAATGGCGTAAATAGCACCCCAATTAGGCTCATGGTAGGAAGAACTAGGGCCATGATAGTCAATGCTGAGCTGGCCAACCATACGGTGGCTAGTTCTAGGGGCGCTTTAGCCATGCGTCGCAAGCCTTTGCGCCAGGCAAAACCTGCTGCCATGCGCTCTTCTTCGGCAAAGTTGGCCATTAAGACGGTGAGGAAAAAGTTTTGAGCCAAGCTGAGGATGAACACACCTAAGAATGTAGTCTCAGACCAGACAAGAAAGTTTGGTTTGTATATATGGGAAATGCCGTAGGCCACTCCCACTAGCAGGCTGACTACAAATAGTGATAAGGCAAAGAAAAAGAAACCAGCGGCAATAGAAAGCCAGGAGAGTCCTGAAATTATCAAGTCAAGCCAGTCAGTCCAGTCGGGGAGCTTCTCTAGTTCGCCAGCTGCACTGAGGCGCAGACTGCGTAAGAGATAGCCTGTAGAAATAGCCCAGAGCACCACGCAAAAGGGAATGAAGGCCGGATTGAAGAGGACGACACCAAGAGCCGTGTAGTTGATAAAACCGCCAATGGTTGTCTTCAAGGGCCATTCGGGGTCTTTGAATATGGCTTTATAACTATTTGCCAGATCGAACGTGGTGGGAGAATTCATTGACAGTCATCATCTCATTGAGCTTGGCCAGTGTATTTCGGTCGGTCATGTTGAAGGAAACAGGCGAGATTGTGATATAGCCGTTGGCTAGGGCCCAGACATCTGATAGCTCAGATTCGCCTTCTTCTATGGCACAGCCTGAGAGCCAGTAATAGTCGCGACCGTTGGGATCGTGCCGGCGCTCAAATATATCTTTGTATTGGCGCTTGCCAAGTTCTGTTACGCGTACTCCTTTTAATTGCTCAACTGGGCAGGCGGGAACGTTGACATTGAATAGGCCGCGGTTAGGCATTGGTGCTTTTGGTAGGACCCGCAAGAAGTCGATAATGAACTCGGCAGCCAGGTCGAAGGTCAGTTGGTTGTTCTTTTGAGCGCTCACGGCAATGCTAGGAAATCCGGAGAATGCACCTTCCATGGCTGCTGCTACTGTGCCCGAGTAGAGTACGTCAGAGCCTAGATTGGGACAAGAGTTAATGCCCGAGATAATTACGTCGGGTGGCTGGGGCAGAAGTTGCTTTACAGCCAATTTAACGCAATCTGATGGTGTGCCAGTGGTGGACCAAGCGGCTTTGATGCCACCTTCATGGTTTACGGCAAGGTCGACGGCCTCGACTCTAAGTGGCTTGTGCAGGGTGACTGAGTGACCCGTAGCACTTCTTTGCCTGTCTGGCGCAACTACATAGACCTCGTGCTCGCCAGTGGCAGCCAACGCCCTCGCCAATGTGCCCAGCCCTGGCGCAAAGACCCCGTCGTCGTTTGATATTAAAATTCTCACTGATACCTTCTTAAGCTGAACGGCTTATTGCCCCAGGGTAAATTATAGTTTGCTGCTATCCTATATATGCTCCTTAAAAGGCCCATATGCCTATAACGGTGAGCATTTTCTAATAGATTTCCAGTTTTGCTTGCAAATTTTGGCTATCTAGACCTTCGCCTGTATCTAGTTTGTCCCCTTTCTTGGATTATTAGCCAATGTTGGATTCTGTTTTTGAGCGTTCAAGTGATTCACTTTTGCAAGTATTGCAGCTTGCCTTAGATGAGTGCATAAACTTCGAGCACAACTATATTTGTACTGATCATATTCTTGCTGCTCTGGCGACTGAATATGGAGGTGTTGCCAACGAAGCGCTTGCCACAATGAAGATTGACGAAGCTTCTGTCAGTAAAGAATTGGAAAATCAAGTTAAAGGTAAAACTGAATCTGAATTGCCGTTTTCAGGCCGTCCAGATCTTTCTTCTGGACTGCCTTCCGTTAGTCTCCCAGTTGTTGCCACTGGTGCCGGTGGCGCCACAGCTAGCTTTAGTGAAACCAGAAAGGCTTATGGTTTAAGTGATCTTACTGTGCAATCTTTGCACCGCGCCTATGAATATGCCTTATTCTTCGGCCTCAATTTTATCAATCCTGAACATCTTCTCTTGGGCATCATGGATGCTCGTGAATCTACAGCTGTGAAAATAATTGAAGAGCTTGGTGGCAATATCGATTATTTGCGCCGACAAATAATGCAATTAATGGCCAAGAGTCTAAATACTGGTTCAAGCAATGCCGAAGTGCCTGGTCTTAACCGTGCTGTAGTTAACGGCCTGAAAGAGTTGATTGACAAACATTACCGCGCCGTTAGCACCCTTCAAGGCCTTTCTGTGCGCAGCCGCCATGCTCTTTCTTCCCTGCCACCACGCAGTGAGATTGTGCACATGGTATGCACCGGATACTTCCCCGATTTCTTGCTCAATCAAATTGCTTTTCGGCGCTATTTGCTTGAAGAAACTCTGGCACAGCTTAATTTGCGCGTGGGCAATCTTGATAAAGAATTGATTGCCACCATTGTCTCTTCTGCTGCTCAAAGTCTAAGACAAGAAGTGCGTACGTCAATTGAGTTTATGCTCAGCAATGAATATCGTTTATTCAGCCAGATGCTTGATGAAGCTGAACACGATTTGATTGGCTCAGTGGTTGAAGATCTCTGGTGGGCCCAAGGCGAAGAAATCGCTCTCAATGATCTCTTTGCTGATGCTCTAGATGATCATAGAAGAAAGCATCTGCTCAATTTGCAGAAGCGCAGGCTAGAAATTACTGAGAGATTGAATAAGCTCAAAGGCAGACTTGATGAGACAATTCGTCAATGCTTTGTCAAACGCTCTGTCTCCGCCTAAAAGACGGTCTTTAGTGTCGGTTTACTTTGAAGTCTATGAAATCGTCAAGGATATTCCTCGTGGCCGTATTTTGACCTATGGCTTGATTTCGAATTTGCTTGAAAAACGCCTCAGTGCCCAAGGCGTAGGCTGGGCGCTGCGTGCTCTTTCTAGCGATAAAGCTAACAAGAAATATCACTCTGGCAATGTGCCCTGGCATCGAGTGATCAACTCTACTGGTGGTATCAGTACTAGTAGAAATACAGAGATGCAGCCAGATTTGCAACAAAGTTTGCTGGAAGCAGAAGGAATAGAGTTTAACTCTGAAGGAAAACTGGATATGCAAAAGTATTTGTGGTCAGAGCGCTTATTGTGCGTCATTATTGCGGCCTTAATGACCGTTTCTCTTTTTGCTTTGCCGGCCTATTCAAAGCCTACTCCTGAGCAAGCTCTTCAAGAACTTAAGGCTGGCAATAAACGCTACTTATCTGGCAAAACTAATCACTTTGAAGTTGATTCTGTCAGGCGTGAAATGACCGCTATCAATGGTCAAAAACCTGTAGCTATTGTGTTGGGCTGCTCTGATTCAAGAGTGCCAGTAGAGATGGTTTTTGATCAAGGTCTGGCTGAATTGTTTGTGGTGCGCGTAGCGGGAAATGTCTGTGCCACTTCAGAGCTGGCTTCGATTGAATATGGTATCAAGTATTTGGGGATTCCCCTTGTCATTGTCTTGGGTCATTCTGATTGTGGTGCAGTAAAGGCTGCTGTGGATAGTGCCGTGAATGGTTCGCTTTTGCCCGGCAATCTGCCCACTATAATGAGTAAAATTGCACCAGCCGTAGCGGCAACAAGGCGCAGCCATCCAGCTGAAAAAGGCGACCAGTTAGTACGTTCTTCTGCTATTGCCAATGTTTGGTTGTCGGCCAATGATATGCTCAGTAACAGTTCGATAGTGAAAGAGGCTGTCTACTCTGGTAAAGTCAAAATAGTCGGCGCCATGAGAGATTTAAAGACTGGCACTATTAATTTTCTTGGTGAGTATCCCCAGCCAGCCCGCTTGATGACGAAGTAAGAACGTTTACTTGAGGATAAAAGGACACTTCTGGCAGAAGGCCTTGGCCATATAGATAGGCTGTTCGTCGATGTCTAAACCTTCCTGTACGCGGCAGCGCAGAGTATTGCCACATTGTGGGCATTCTTGCTCTTTGACGCCTTTGAGAATGGAGTCGCTCAGGTCGGCCAGCATAGCGGCATAGGCTACCGGATCATCACTTTCTTCTAAACGCGGCCTGGTCTCAACTTCTTGAATGATATAAGGGTCAACTGCTAGGGCTCGGGCCAATAGTTGTCTATCGGTGGACGAAAGCCAGGTTTCTAAGCCAGATTCGATGTCTTCGATGCGCTCTTTCGTAAAACGTGAATCTTGTGCCAGGTCTCTAATGGTCAGATTCTTGCGCTCGCGCAGTTCGGCAATACGACCAGAGAGTGTCGCTGGCAGCTCTTTGGCAGCATCGCTGGGGTCTTTGGCTTTGCGGTTGTTTTTCTGATTCACTGTTAATTTGCTTTCCGGCTGAAATTCTACGCTTGGTTTGTCTAATGTTAGTAAAGTATAGCGCTACTATTAGTCTTCTCTCTTTTCTGTCTCATCTCTCATCGCTGGATTTTTTCACATGCTCGACTTTATGAAGCTCTCTCAACTGGTATCACAAATTGGTGCTGATGCTGTTGTGGAGAAACAAGATTATGAGCGGGTTATGGCCAGTGCACTGGCAGCTTTTTCTGGAGTTGAAAGTAATAGTGTCAGGTTCGAGCAAAAACTAGCTGACAATGCTCCCTGGGTGTTCTGGCCCACAGCTACACCTCTTGAGCCTGTTGGCAGGAGAGAGGCGATCTCGGCCCTAGATACGGCCCGCCAACCCTGGACAGTCGTGGCGGTGGATGGCTCGCAAATAATGCCCTCTCATCATGAGGTGCACAATTGTTATTTGCTTAACGTGGGTGTGGCGCGTATTTCATACGGTATACCTGTGCCACCGCTTTTGTATAGCGAACCTCGTTTGCATGCCAGGCCCGATGACCTTTATCCTCTGGTAGACCGGCGCCGCGTGCATATTGATGAACTCTATGTCGCCCTTGAGCGTGGCCTCTTTGAATTGGAATTGTTGACTGAAACGGCCTGCCAGGCTGCTAGTCATGGCCGTGCCCTGGCGATGTACGATGGCTCGCTCATTCCCTGGTCGGTAGAGAAAATGAGCAGCACCTATCAGGAGAGTTACTTTGCTCGCTTAGAAGAACTGATGGCCCGGCTGCGGCTGGCCAAGGTACCCATTATCGGTTACCTCAGTCATAGTCGCAGTGCTGATTTAGTCAACTGCTTGAGGGTTTCGATTTGCCCGTATGAGGTTAGCCACTGTCGCGACCTTTGTGCCAACCTCAATGAAGAAGATTTTCCTTGCTCCAAGGTTTGGCCTCTCGGAGACCGCAGCTTGTTTGAGCGTTTGCTTTCAGTTAATCAGCGATCGGCTGTATTTGTTAGCGGTGCCACTGTGGTCAAGCTGATGCCCCAGACTGATCGCAGCTGCTTTGTTTATTGGCGCGGTGCCAGTGAGGTTGCTCGGATTGAGATGCCCCATTGGGTTTTCGCTGAACAAGAGCTGTTTAGATTTGCTATGCAGGCCGTGCGCACCCAGGTGGAGAAGGGTCAGGGATATCCCGTGGCCCTGGCTGAAGCGCACCATTTGGCTGTTATTAAGGGTCCAGAGAGGGAGCGCTTTTTTGACTTGGTAACCAATCAAATGATTAGCTTGGGCGTTGGCAACATTCGGGTTAGCCCTAAGGAAAGCCAAAAACGTAGTGGCTTTGTTTAGCTGGCTATAGTTTCTCTTTGCGACTGCTGCTGCTACGACTAGATAGACATTTAATATCTAAATTGATAAATTAATGAAGTGGCACTCATTTGGGGGAATTACCCCATTGAGATCGGCGGGGCACTGAATTAATCTCTTGGCAACGAGATGGGCATGAGTTTCAACTGGCGGGTATGAAAATTGATTTCTAATGTGCTGCTTCTAGTCAAAAGTTTGAGTTCAACAGTATCAAGAGCAAAGGGTGGTTTGATTCTGCCCAATTTTATTGATATCGACCGCAACAAGCAGCGTTTGGCCCAGATGCGTGCTCAGAGTCATCAAGGCGGCTTTAATCTCAATGACGCTCGGCGTATGGCTGATACCGATCGCGAAGAAAATGTTCTTTGTCGTGAGCGTCAGAAAACCGCAATGATGCACTGGTTTGGTGACAGCCATCGCAGTGAAGTTGAAGCAATTGAGCAGAGAATCAACGATATTGATCGCGGCCGCCGCGCTGGTATGCCCTTGATTGAGCCTTTGCCCTCGATTGAGGATAGTTTTCTTGCCTGGACCAATGAAGACGAGTATCTTTTCGATTCTTCCATCAAAGAGTCTTGGCGAGATTTTGATGACGATCAAACCGGATTGGTTTTGGCTTCACCTTATTCTCTTGATGATGACTTAGAGATCGATGCCGACTTGCTGGTTGAGATTCTTGCTCATGAAGATAACCGCAGACCAGTATTTGAAGAATCAGCTGCCCCAATTCGAGCTAATTCTAGTTTCTGGGTCGATTAGAATTAGTGAAGTAATTTTCGCCTGTTAGTTTGATTGAGAGAGCAATGAACGATTTGTCCGCCCAGAAAACCAAGCTTCCTACGCTCAACACAGGAAGATGCATCATTCGTTTGGCCCAGATTGAAGACATTGAAGCTGTTATAACCTACTTTAGTAGCAACAGGGCACACCTGGCAGACGGAGGCCCCGCTTGGCCTAGCGATTTTTTAACCCCTGATTATTGGCACAAGCAAATTGAGCAGAATCTTGAAGACTTTCATGGCGACGTGGCTGTGCGCTTCTTCCTCTTCGATCGCGCCAATTCCTCTGTGGTTGTGGGTTCTGCCAACCTCAATAACATTGTTCGCGGTGCGGCTCAGTATTGCAATTTAGGTTATTCAATTGCCCAAGATCGAGAAGGCAAGCACATGATGAAAGAAGCTCTGCAGTCAGTGATTGCCTACGGCTTTTCGGCGCTCAACTTGCATCGAATTATGGCGAACTATCAACCCTCCAATCAGCGCAGCGGTTGGCTCTTGCGCAGCCTGGGATTCAACGTTGAAGGCTATGCCCGCGATTATTTGTTGATTAATGGCAAGTGGTGCGACCATATCCTGACATCAATGCTAAATCCTAATTGGATTGTTCGAGACTAAAGCACGGAAGGTTTACACTGCCTCTTGTGAACGCTTGTGACTAGGTCGCGAGAATGTGGACAAAACCGATTTTTATCCTGTTAAGATTGACTGTTGAGATTAGTAGCAGTCTTTAGAGGTGTCCATGTCTGCTGTTATTGAAAATAGAATTTTCAACGGTCATCCCCTTGCTGATGTAGCCGAGAAAGTTTATACAGGCAAGCGCATTAGCCGCGAAGATGCTATTCGCCTCTACCAGTCTGATGACTTGGTAGCTATCGGTGCTTTAGGTGAGTATGCTCGTCGAGTCAAAGCTGAGCCGGGCCAAGAGAACTACGTCTATTACATTCACAATATGCACCTCAACCCAACCAATTTTTGTGTTGAGACCTGCCGCTTCTGCTCTTATGCCAACCCTGATGAGCGTGGTAAGGCCTATACCTGGGGCGTTGACCGTGTGCTTGAAGAAGCGGGCAAAGGTGTAGCTCTGGGTATCAATGAGATTCACATGGTTGGTGGTCTCAACCCTGCTTGCGACTTGGCTTATTACGAAGAAGTGCTGCTGCAGTTGAAAGCCAAGTTTCCTCATGTGCACATGAAAGCCTTTACTGCCGTTGAGATCGAGTATTTGGCTAACCTTGATGGCATTACCTACGAAGAAGTTTTAACTCGTTTGATCGCCTGCGGTTTGGGCTCAATGCCTGGCGGTGGTGCTGAGATATTTGATGATGCTGTTCGTGAGCGCATGGCGGTGAAGAAAACGCCGGCTCCTGTTTACCTGGAAATTCATGGCATTGCTCACAAACTTGGTCTTAAATCTAATGCCACAATGCTCACTGGAATTAGCGAAAGCATTGAAAACAAAGTTGATCACATGCTGCTCTTGCGCGAACAGCAAGATAAGAGTGGTGGCTTCCAGTGCTTCATTCCTTTGAAGTGCTATTACGATGGCACCAATATTCAAGATGAAGTGAGCGAGCCAACTCCATCAGATTTGCTCAAAGATGTAGCGATCTCGAGAATTTTGCTTGATAACTTCCCTCATATTAAGGCCTATTGGATTCAGCTTGGGGTAGAGTTGGCTCAGCTTGCTCTTTCTTTTGGAGCCGACGATATGGACGGCACCATCATGGAAGAGAAAATCACCCATGCTGCTGGTGCCAAGACTCCTTTGCAGCTAGCTCAAGAGAAGATGGAGCAGCTGATTGCTTCTTCTGGCTACAAACCAGTAGTGCGTGATACTGTCTACAACATTCGACAAGTGTCTGAACTTGATCCAGCAAAAATCACTGAGAGTTTTGCTGAAAGACTCAATGCTCTTGTTCAAGACTAAGCAGAAGCAAGACTAAAGAATTACTTGGCCTATAGCGCCTTTTCGTTCAATCATGAGCTGCAATGACTGTCCTTGAGTCTTACCGTTCATTATTTGCTGGAATTGGCTTACGCTTTTTATCACTTCGCCGTCAATTGCTCTGATGACATCACCACGCTGGAGGCCACACCTTGCTGCTCGCGAGGCGATACCGATGGTGGTGACAAGCACTCCTAACTTGTTGCTCTTGGCGAGAATACCAAATGCTGCTGATGGAGGTGGGGCATTCTTGTCGCCACCTAAAAGGCCGTTGCTATTGCTATTTGAGTTGTTGTTTTTTCTTGGCTGATTCTGGCCATTTTGCTGATTGAAGTTTGGATTGCGATTAGCATTCTGATTTTGATTTTGATTTTGATTCTGATTCTGGTTTTGATTCTGATTCTGGTTCTGCCAGGCTCTTTCTGCATTAAGGCGTTCAGTTTCTTCTGTTTGTAAATTGCCTTCTAGTTGGGCTACTGCTTTTTGATAGTTCGGTTCCTCTGGCTTCAGCTTGCGTGCTTGTCTAAAGAAATCTAAGGCCTGCACTGGGCTTTTCATGGCCAGGTAAATGGTGGCAATGTTGTACTTCACCAGTGCTTGATTGGGTGCCTTGCGATCAAGCTGTTTGTAGAGGTCAAGTGCCGAAATGAATTCGCCGCGACGATATGCTCCGGAAGCGTTTTCTGCCAGCATACGCAGCTCAAGTTTTTTGCCGTCATCTTGTTCCTTTACGGCAGCCTTTTTCTCCACCAAGCTTACAGCTTCTTTGTACTCGCGCTTGTTTGGCTCAATCTCGTTAGCCTTTTTATAGCAGCCTAAAGCTTCAGTGAAATTGCGCTGGGCCTCGTAGATGACACCAAGACTAAAATGCGCTTCGGCGTTGTCTGGAGCCAGGCGCACTACTTGCTCGAATTTTTCTAGGGCTTCATTACCCTTGCGCTCTTTCCACAGGCGCACAGCATCGGCGAACATCTGATTGATTTCTTCGTCGCGGGCAGCCATTGCTCTTTGTCTGGCTCGGTCGGCGGCTTCTTCCTCCCTCAGTTGCTGGTCTTGCTGTTGTTGTTCAAAAGTTGGCCGGGCCGGAGCGGCTGGAGCCGGTTGATTGCGCGGAGACGGTGCTTTATCTAAGGGCTTGGCCACCTGCAATATATTTGCTAAACGCTTACTCAGTGCACCCTCGGCCGCTTCGCCGAAAACTCTTTTTTCAATACGAGCCATACGAGTTTCGGCACTATCGTCATCGTAGTTCTTAAAGAACAGGTTTTGTTCAATTAGTTTGAGCTTGCTGCTTTCTTCGCTGCTCAGGCCTTGGGCTAAAGCTTGGCCGGCTGAAAAAGGGAGGGTCAAGAGCAGAGATAGCAGCGCTCCTACGGCAATGCTTGAAGATTTTAAGTTTCTAGCTTGTTTTTGCACCATAGAGAATTGAACTTTTTTCCTGGAGAGACTGTTGTTAATGCTAGCATCATTGTTTGCAGGGGCTGCAGGGAAAATGCAACGAGAGGGTTGGTATATCTGATTATGCATCTTATCGAGGATCCCATCAAAATGTGGGGAAATGAGGAGCTGAAGTATTGGCTCGCTCTTGATTTGTGCACCGGTTGTGGCTTCAGGGCCTCTCGTATGATCAAGCTTTATGATCGCTTCGAGACCATGAAGACATTTTGGCACGGAAGTCCTTCTGAGCTAAAAGAGATGAGTCGGGCCCCGTATTACCTAGGTTGGATCACTGACGAGCTAATCGCTAAATTTGTTGCGAAGCGCTCAGAGATTGACCCTGATTCTTGTCTTGACAGGTTAGAGAAGGCCAAAGTCCGGGCTTATCCAATGGCTCATCCGCTCTATCCCCATACCCTCAGAGAGATACACGATCCGCCCTTCGTCCTTTATGTTAAGGGTGAAATGAGCATGGAGAGTCTGGTCTATGGCATTGGTGTTGTAGGTACTCGCACACCATCGCATTACGGTCAGAAGTTAGCCAAAGAGTTTGGTCGTGAATTAGCTCAAGCTGGAGTGACTGTGGTTAGTGGTATGGCGGTCGGCGTCGACTCGTTTGCTCACTATGGTGCCATTGAGGCTGGTGGCAAAACCGCAGCGGTGCTTGCTTGCGGGCCTGATGTCTGCTATCCCAGTTCCAACAAGCCCCTCTTCGCTAAGCTGTCTGAAGATCCAAAGGGATTGGTTCTTTCTGAATATTTTCCGGGCATCACCCCCGAAAAATGGCGCTTTCCAGCTCGGAATCGCATTATCTCGGGCATCGGTCAAGGCCTGTTGGTGGTTGAAGCCGGAAAAAGTTCTGGATCCCTGATTACGGCACGGCAAGCATTTGAACAGGATCGCCAGGTATTCTCGATTCCGGGACGAATTGATCAGCCCACCTCAGAGGGAACCAACCGACTTATTGCTGATAATATGGCTCAGCTTGTTACTAGCGTTGCTGAGATTATGAAGGCTTTGAACTGGGCGACCAGCACAAGGCCCCGCAGCGAACCTATTGTTCTAGAGCTTTTCGGACGCGAAAAAGATGTTCACGAGTTGCTTTCTAATGAGCCGGTTCATTTCGATCAGCTCACAGAAAAGACAGGAATGACGGCCGGGGAACTTTCGAGTACTCTGACCATGTTAGAGTTGGCAGGAATAGCTGAGCGCTTGCCAGGCGACTGGTATGTCAGAGGTTGATCAAGTAATAAATTAACCTTGCTTTAGTGGCTGATAATTGTAGTTGTTGGTGGACTTCCCAGGTCTATGGGTAAGTAATTAAAAGAGTAGTATCTAGTGCTGCTACTTGAGAAACAGTTTTTGATGGAGTCACGGACCAAAATTGATTGGCAGTTCTAAATGAAGCTTTGTTTGCGGTGCAACAACTATTTCGGAGACGAGGTTTCAACTTGTCCGCGAGATAAGGTCGCCCTAGAACCGGTCGGAAAAGACCCGTTGATTGGCGCCCTCATCAACAATAAATATGCAGTTGAAACTGTGGTTGGTAAAGGTGCCAGTGGCATCGTCTATCGAGCTACAAGGCTGCTTATGGGTGGTGCTGTGGCCGTTAAAGTCGTGCATAGCTACCTTGGTGCTGACCCGAAGAGCATGGAGAAATTCTCCCGCGAAGTTAGGGCTTTAGAGCAACTACGGCATCCAAATATCGTAAATTTGTGGGAGTCTGGCATCACTGACGATGGGCAGCCTTATCTTGTAATGGACTATTTGCAAGGAACACCACTTTCGTCCTTAATCACAACCGATGTACCGCTTGCCCCCTCTCGCATGCTTGAAATCACCCGCCAGGTTTGCAATGGTTTGCAAGAGGCCCATAGTCAGGGCTTTGTTCACCGCGATATTAAGCCCGAAAATATAGTTCTAGATTCAACTAGCGAGCAAGATTTCGTTAAAGTCTGCGATTTCGGTATTGCCTACACCGTCTTTGAAAACGGTATGAACACAATGGCACGCCCCACTACTGTAGCGGGTTCGCCTGCGTATATGAGTCCTGAGCAGTGCCGCGGGCTGCCACTCAATCATCGTACCGATATCTACTCTCTGGCATTGGTTGTTTTTGAAATGGTTACCGGTAAGCGTCCTTTTGAAGCTACGACTTCCAAAGAGTTTATGGTTAAGACTGTTAACGAGAAAATGCCATTAATGTCTACCGTGCGGCCAGATTTAGATATTCCTGAACCAGTAGATCTTGTTGTAGCTAAGGCGTTGCAGAAAAATCCGAAAGACCGACATGCATCTGCAGTTGATTTTGCCAAAGATCTACAGTTGGCTTGTCAGGCGACTGGCTTCACCTTAGTTAAGGGAAATGACCAAAAAAGTGATGGAAGGTTGCAAAATCAGTCCCAGCGGGTAAATGAGCGTACAAGGGGGCCGCAATAGGAAAATTGGCCAAAAATTCTTAGTTTGGTCCGCATAATCTGAGTGAAATCAAGGACAATTGAGCACTGTGCAGCCATAGGCTTCGAGAGGAAGAATAGTTTGAAGGACGACTTGCCAGATTTGACCCCTTACTTGAGTAAGAAAGGCGGCAATAACCAAGGGAAAGGGGCTGATAATCCAGCCGGCAAAGCCGATATTTCCTCGAAACTTTCAGCATTGGTCAAAAAGACTGGAACTTTATCCGCCGAGGACTCTGATGCCCTTGTTGACAGCCCTGCTTCCGCTGCTGTCCCTGAGAGCGCTCCCCAGTCAGCTAGCGGGTCTAATTCTTCTAGTGCTTCTAATTCTTCTAGTGTCAATGCCGTAGCCAGTTCGTCGAGCTGGCAGCAAGTTGATTCATTCTCTTCGACAGCACGGCTTGAAGCGCAAGCCGAAGCTCTGGCGCAAGAGAAGATGTTTGCTCAGGCTGCTGCGGGAATTATCGACGAGTCTGACTATGCTCCCTATGGTGATAATACTGCTGCTCTAGATCAGGCACCGTCCGTAGTGGCCCAGCAAAGTAGTCCAGAGTTTAGTCCGTCAACTAATCTAGAAACAAATAGTGATTCGTCGGTGTTGAATTCTCAATCTGGATCATTTTCGACATCAGGAAACTTTTCTACTTCCGGCACCTTTACTACTAAGCCGATGGCAAGTCGCCCAGGCGGCCCCGCTCCTTCTCTAGACAAGTTTAAAGCGCCTCAGGCCCGGCCGATGAATACTCTTTCCTCTGGCACTCCGCCAGTGCTTAAAATTCCTGAGAAAGAAGCTGTTAGACCCCCGGCACCGTATACCTTCCACCAGCCTAGCGAAGCGCCGCGTGAAGCCGTCGTGCCAAAGTCAATGCAACTTCCCACTCCATCAACACCAAGTACTTCAACTCCAGGCCCTTCAACCCAAGCAAAAAGAGCTGCTGAGGTCTCTAAGGATCCACCTCCATCGTGGCCTGCTCAGCCGACTTCACCTCCTCGCATCGTAGAGAAGATTGAGAAGATTGAGAAGATTGAGAAGATTGAGAAGATTGAGAAGAAAGTCGAACCTCAGCCGCAGCCTCTTCCTCAGCCCAGCCCCCGGAAACAAATACAGCCAGAGAGCACCGCTGAATTATTGGCTAAAGCCTTCGCTGAAGAGGCTAAGGCCCTTGAGCAAAATTCTGACGATATGCTAGAGCCCTTAAGCCCCCTAGAACAATATGCTTTTTCTTCTGAATCTGCAGAGCAAATTAACAATGAACAGCTCGCTCAGCCTAACAGTGACACTGATCAGCATGCGAAATATGATTCTCCCTATTTCGAGCCTAAGCCTAAGGGCTTGGTTGGGTTCGGCAGTTTGCTTGGTGGAGGAAGCTCTGAACCGTCTCAGGCAGATGACAACAATGCTAGACCAGGGCATAGTAATTTAGCTGATTTGATGATTCCGACTGGTGAGCATCAGGCGCTGTTTGCCCCAGAACGTCGTGATCAAGAAGGCGTGTCTCCATTTGACGAAGTGCAGACCCATGATCTTTCTGGTAGCTCTATTAACTCAGCAGATGCAGCATCGAGCCCACCGGAGCCGGTTAGAGTCGATGAAAGGGCAACCCCTCCGGCTTTCTCTTCTTTATTTAGCACTGAAATAGTTACCTCTGGTCAAGACTACAGCTTCCATGATGATAGGCCCAGTCAGTCTGCCGACGACATGCAGCATCAAAGTAGTGACTTTAGTCAAGACTATTCACAATCGACTTTCGCCAGTGCTGAGCCTACGAGTGAGCCTTCTGGTGTGCTATCTCAGTCTGATGCAATTAGTAAACTGCTGGCTGCTGTGAATCAAGAGCAACAAAGCAATTTAAGTTCTGATCTGGCTAGTAGTTTCGCTGATCCGTCATTTACTGAAAGTAATTACGGCGAAGTCGAAGATATGCGCACTGCTGACACCATGTTTGGCCGGGGTGGCTCGAACAAGGGCAGCGCTGAGGAGCTGTCTGCTGCTGATGCCGTATTTGGTGCTGTGCCTGAACTGGCCGCTCCGGTGATAGAGGCTCCTTCGCCTCAGCCGCCTGCCCAGGCCCAAGTCTCTTCGTCAGCTTTCCCTCAACAGCCAGTTCTGGGAAAAGACTCTCTACCAATTGCTTTCGCCAATGCTGAGAACTTTGAGCAAGAAAGTTTAGAGAGCATCAAAATAGGCATCCGTAAAGCTAAGGCCGAAGAAAAGGCTCGCAAGAAGGCAGAAGAAGAGGCTAAGCTTGCTGCTGAGCAATCAGCTGCTGCAGCCAAGGCTGATGAAATTTCACAAATGGTTTCAGAAGTAGCAGAAGAGCCAGCTAAGTCTGAGTCGCAGTCACCGAAATCAACTGCCAAGCTATCGCTCACAGAGATGATAGAGCTTGCTAATTCGGCCAAGCTTGAACAAGTACAAGATGGTAAGCCTGCTCAAGTTGAAGAGCCTGCTAAGTCAGGCTTGGCGTCGTTGCTGTCTTCTACAAACTTTGATGAGCCTGTGTCTAAAGCTGCTTCGAAAGCTGTTGCAGACGAAGACGATGATGGTGATAGTTTGGGCGGAGCAATATCCGATGCACTCGACAAATTACTGGCTGCTGGTCAGGAAGAACATTCACAAGTCGCACAATCAGAATCACAACCACAAGTTGCACCAAGCAGCTCTCCTTCGCAGAACCGTTTAGAGGCCTTCGCTTCGACCTCAAACCACGTTGAAGAAGAGGCACCCTTGACGCAAACTCAAGCAAATAAAGTAGATGCCCTTTCGCGCTTACTTGAAGTTGCTAGCAAGGCGCCGAACAAATCACCTGAAGATAAGAGAACCCCGAGCGATTCAGCTTCTAAAATTGCTGCTGAGATTAACAGGCCACCAGGTAGAGTAAGCCGACAGGTCGAAACTATTCAGGCCACTGATTACAATCAACAGCCCAATCAAGGCGCTGCCATGAGTTCGCCTTTTGGTGGTTCATCGCCATTCTCTTCGCCGTTCAATTCGCCATCTGCTTCACAAACCAGGCCAGCAAGCCAGGAACAATCACCTTCTAACTCCGTTGCCGGCATGGCAAATCCTTATGACAGCGTAGCGAGTATGCCACAGGCAACAGTATCTAATGATGCCGTTAGCGCTCGAATTGCTGCTCTAAACCGCAAACTCGAAGAACAGAATCGGCCACCATCAGCTTCAGCAGTTAACATGGAAGCTATGGCGCAAATACAGCAGCAAGCTGAGTTACAGGCTCAATCACAGTCGCCCGTTCAGTCATCAGTTCAGTCTACAGTGGGTACAGGCACCGGTAGCGGTAGCGTACCATCCGTTAATTCACTCAGTCAGCTGCCACCGCAAGTTGATGATTCACCTTCTACTCGTGCTGAGCTGGTTAATCGTATTCTTGGTTCTGCTAAGATTTCGCAGCAAGGAACGAAAATGCCTGAGCTTCCTACTCGAACGGTAGCTGAGACGATCACTCCAGAGCAAACTGCCGCTATACGTGGTGGCAAAGGTAATTCACAAGGTCCTGGTCGTACAAGAACTCGGGTGGCCAAAATGCCTGGGATAGATCTCAGGCCAATCCTCGCCATAGTGGCTCTCTTGGTCGTTGTTGCTGGTGGTGGCTTCTATGCCTACCAAAGTGGCATAGTCAAGTTCAATTTGCCCGAGATCAAGCCTGGTGCAGAGACTAAAGCTTCTATTGATCAGATGATCAAAAATGGCGAGCTTGATCGCGCCAGAGAAATCTTAGAAGGCAAGGTCAGTTCTGGCAAAATCACTGCCAGTGAAGGCGAAAAACTTCATTCAATTTATTTCCAGATGGCTAACAAGGTTGACGAGGAAGATCCTGCAGAAGCTGTAAAACTTCTGGAGAAAATACCTAGTCGATCTAAGAAGTTTAAGGACGCTCAAAAGCTTCTGCGGAAGCTGAAGAGGAAGGTGAAGAAGAACTGAGATGAAGCTTTGTCTTCAGTGTAACACTCACTTTCAAGGCGATTTTGAGAAGTGTCCCGATGACGGTGCTAAGCTCATTTCGGTGCCAGACGATCCTGTAATAGGCAAAGTCTTGGGTGAGAAATACCGCATTCTCTGTCCTGTCGGTAAGGGCTCAATGGGTGTTGTCTATAAAGCAATACAAGAATCTACTGGCCGCGAAATGGCAGTTAAGTTGTTGCACCATTTTCTTGGTAGCAATTCAGATTCAGTCAAGCGTTTTCATCGTGAGGCTAAAGCAGTTAGCCGACTGAGTCATCCCAATATTATCCGGCTCTACGACTTTGGTGTCGTAGATGAGGGGCAACCCTACATTGTTACCGAACTTTTGAACGGTGTCACTCTCTCTGATGTGCTGCGTAAGCGTGGCTTTGTTGACCTGAAACAAGCATTACCTCTGTTTTCGCAAGTATGCGCTGCTGTCGGAGAAGCACATCGTAGTAGGGTTATTCACCGGGATCTTAAGCCCGAAAATATAGTCCTTGAGGAAGTCGATATTGATGGGAATCTCAATGCCCCTGATCTTATTAAGAAAAATGCTGTCAGGGTGCTCGATTTTGGCGTTGCTAAAATGTGGACTGACACTGGTGCCACCTCAGCTTCGCTCACTATTGAAGGTAAGGTTTGCGGCTCACCGGCATATATGAGCCCAGAACAATGTCGCGGCGTAGATGTCGATTATCGTACTGATATTTATTCGATGGGCGTTGTCTTTTTTGAAACTTTAACCGGTAGAAGACCTTTTGCTGCTGATGATCTAATGGCTCTAATGCTCATGCATGTTAATAATCAGGCACCATCAATGGGGTCAGTCAATGAACAAGTGACTTTCCCGAAAGAGATTAATGACGTTGTCATGAAGGCCATGGCCAAGAACCCCAATGAACGTCAGCAGAGTGCTGAGGAGCTATGGGAAGATATTCAGGCTGCTTGCAATGGCCGGCAGAAGACTGTCAGTGTCGCTCCACCAGAGAACTGGATTCCCTTCCAAGGCAAGGGTGGTTTAGTCTTTAGGACAAGCGAAGATGGTATCCCGCCACCAGAAACCTCAGATAGCTATTCGGCTTTAAATGATCCCAATGCGCTCCTAGATTGGGGCCCTCAGTCTAAACCTGTGAACAACAAGAAGAGTCGGGGCTCGGCGGCTAAGACCATGATGGTGCTGCGTGCCCTTGCCCTGGGTGGTCTTGTGGTGTTTGGTAGCTACCAGTTTAGTTCTTACTATAAAGCCAATGACGAAGCAAAAAACGCTTCTATTTTGATTAGTCGTGGTCGCTGCGAAGAAGGCGTTTCAGTGCTTGAGCGCTTGCAGCGAGAAAAAGCTTTGATGCCTGAATACAATGAAACTCTTTCTGATGCTTATTTGCAGATGGCGATGCAGTATGCCAAGATTGGCAATTATAATCGCGCTGTAGAGCTGTTGCGAAAAGTTCCGGCCAAGGCCAAGGCATCTACACAAGCACAACATTTTCTGCGGCGCTGGACACCGCGAGTGCGCAATTAGGAAAGGGCTAAAAGAGCTTCCTTCGCTTCTGCAGCAGAAGCTGGCCTAGCTTTGTGGTCTTGCGCTGTGAGGCTTTGCACAAGTTTGTCGAGCTTTTCGCTGACGGTTTTTTCGATTTCGCTCGGTGAAGACTGTGTTAGAGGTTCTGGATCACGACCAGTAAGCATAAAGTAGAGGCTGGCACCAAGGGCATAGAGGTCGCTTGATTCGTTAGGGTGACCGCGAAATTGTTCTGGCGATATGTAACACTGCTTGCCTACTAAAGTGCCTGTGGCTGTACCAATTAGCTCGTTGGCGGCACCAAAATCAATGAGCATGAGCTTGCCATCGCTGCCAATCACTAAGTTGTCCGGGGTAAGATCTCGGTGCAGAATTACAGGGTCTTGGCTATGGAGAAAGTGCAGCACATCACAAAGTTGTTTGCCATAGTCAATTACATCTAGTTGGTGAAAAGCACCTTGAAGGCTAACTATCTGCCTAATGTTCTGCCCACTAATATAGTCAAGCAAGAGATAGTGTCTTTCATCTTCAGTAAAGTGTTCATGCACACGAACGATTCTGGGGTGCTCAAGTTTGAGCAAGAGGTGAGCCTCGCGCAAGAACATTGATTGAGCTTTCTCTTTGAGCTTGGCATTTACTCTTGGTGGTATCACTGACTCTTTTAGCACTCGCAACTTAGTATTGGCCTCTTGCACCAAATAGACAGCAGACCAGCCACCGAGGGCCATTTGTCGTATCACTTTGAGATTGCCTTCTTGCAGCTTTTGACCAGGATTGAGCGGTACATAAGCACTGGCCGTAAAGCGGCTGGTCAACTCGTCCTCCCACATGCTGGTAAAGCTCAGCAGTGTGCCAACTTTGGTATCGCCGGCAGAATTCGCATTCCAGAGCAATTCTTTCAACTGCTCAAGTTTGCTGTCTATTGCTTTTGCTGGTAACCAGTTGGCCATGCTCACTAACATATACTCAATGTCGTTGGCCACCAAGCCATTGAGACCGAGTACGGCAAAGCCACCACTGGTCATCTTGATATGAAATTTGAGCGAATTTAAATTGCTTAGATCGTCACCCAATAGTGTCACTTTCTCAACTTCGCTCCATTCTACGAAGCGATCAAATTTATTGGTGAAGCTAGTGAGGGCTGGCAGTGTAAGACCTTCTTGGCTAACGATGATGTTGCTTTCACTAAACATGCCGGTGATGATTACACCACTGAAGAAGAGCAGCGCCAGGGCCAGTGAATTGCCCATCATGGCAATGGCCTGGGGAAAGACACCGTAGAGCACTGAAAAAAGAGAAATGATAGTGAGCATTGAAAGCATTACTGGGGCCACCAGACCCCAGACTGGCAAAGTGATCGTGCACAGTGCCAGCCCAGCTTTTGCTGGTAGAGAGTCGTAGACGATGATTTTTTCTTGAGCCATTTTTTGCCAGTTCTCTTTAAAATCTTGTCTAAAGTTCTTCTAGATTTGTTTCTAAGTCTGCGCGCATATCAGCGATATTGCGAAAGCGCCGCCTCAATTCTGGCTCTGTACAGCGGGCAATAAAGGCATCTAAGTGATCCGAGACAGTGTCTGTGATGTGTTGTGGATGGCAGGAGTCTAGGGCTTCTGGTTCTCTGGCTGTCAAAAGAAAGTAGAGAGTGGCGCCTAAGGCGTAGATATCACTTTGGGGGCAGGGATGTCCGCGAAATTGTTCAGGGGGTAAGAAGTTTTGCTTGCCGACAATTGTCACCTTGCTCTTAACTGCCTCTTCGGCTTGCAGGGCAACGTCAAAGTCGATAAGTTTGACCTCTCCTTCTTCATTGACCATCAAATTATCTGGTGTGAAGTCTCTATGCACCACAGGCGGTGTGCAGCTGTGTAGATAGTCAAGAATATCTAGCATTTGCTTTGCTAGATTGAGAACTTCCGCTTCGGGCATGGCGCCCTGCAACTGCACTTTCTCTTGCAGGGTTGTGCCTTCTATGTATTCGAGCATGAGAAAAGCACGATGTTCTTCGATGAAGTAATCGTATAGTTTTACAATCTTAGGGTGGTCCAGACTCTTCAGGAGTTTGGCATCTCGCTCAAAGCGCTCAGCCACTCTTAGTCGAGCTTTTTCTATATAAATTGGAATGATGATTTCCTTCAATACCACTCTTGGTGAGTTAGGCTGTTCGCTCCAGCGAGCTATATATGTGACGCCCTGACCGCCGCTGGCCAAGAGCTTTTCTATTTCAAGGCCGTGGTGACCGAGCTTATCTTTTTCGTTTAGAGGGGTCAATTGCTGAAGCTGCGGGGCCGCCTCAAGAGAGGAAAGCCAAAGCTCCGTGTAGCTGCTGTCTGGAGCGCTAGAGAGAGCCTCAAGTAGCTTGGGATCGATAGTAACTTTCTTGCCCCATGACTCTAAAGCCTCTAAAAATAATTCTCGATTGTGCTCTCCGGCGAAAGCCCGCAGCGGTATTTCGATGGGCAGACGATCACTGCGCGAATTGAATTGCACCGTTGAACTGGCCATGGATGCTCGTTTATTGGTCAGAAGCTTGATATTGGCAATTGATTGCCAGCTCAGGTGTTCTTGGGGCACGCTGCCGGTTGGGGTCTTAAGCTGTGCTGTGATGCCGAGATGGTCGATAAAGGCGCTGTCTGGCTCTGACCAGTTTTTAATGGCATAGTAGCAGCCGAGCAAGAGCAAGACAAAATAGCCGCAGGCACCGAAAGCATTAGCAAATATTACTTGTGTTAGTGCTATGGCTGGTTCCCACATGGAAAAAAATGCAGTAAGAGTGCTTTCAAACCATTGGGCGGCTAAAGACCCCTTGATTAAGTCAGTAGCGGTCGGCGGTAAAAGTACACTGGCTAGCCAACTTATGGCAGTTAGGGTGGCCGCTCCGGTCCAAAATATAGTCCAGGTGCGGTAGCCGGTAGCCTCGTAAATGCTCATATATGAAAGCATTTGTTTGAGGCGGCTATGTGCTTTAATGTCTACTAACAGTTGCAATTCCCGCGCCGGAGCAGCAATCATAGCCATCTCGGCACTTACCGGTATGGCTAAAGTTGAATTTTCTGAGCTGCCTACCCAATTTCTAAAGCGCTCACGAACGTCTGAGCTGATTTCAGCTGATCTTAGCTTGGTTGCTAGCATTGCCCAAAGAGTTCCTGCCGATTCACGGGATAAGCCGCTTACTTCAACCTTCTTTTGTAGCGGGCCGATTTCTGTATTTGCTTCTATCAAGACCTTGTCATCATTGACAAAGCTAATACGTTTGATCTCACTATATTTGAGAGCTGGTCCCCAAAAACCAGGGAGTTTGAGCTCGTCCTGGCGAAAGGTCAGTTGATTTTTGAGCAGGAAGATAAAGCTCATGGCGCAGGCCACAACCACAGTAATTAGGCCAATAGACCAGAGCGTGTCGTGGCAAACTATAATAATTCCGGGCAGAACCATAAGCCAAACAGGGATTAAGACTGTTAAAACGCGCAGCTGAAATTGCTCTCCGCTGCCGCTTAAGTCTATTTTTGTATCTCTAGCTTTCTTTCTCGCCGTGATCTTGTACTCACTGATGACTCTCTTCTTTAATGCCCTTGCCACTTTCGTTTAAAACTGCCAAGAGTCTGGCTTTTAGCTCATGGGCAGAGGCTGGTCGACCAGCCGGATCTTGTGCTGTTAACTCTTCTACAAGTTTGTTTAAGGCAATAGATACGGTTCCGATTCCGTTTTTTTCCGCTTGCCTGGGTGATGCCTGGGTCATGGGCATGGCCTCTTGCCCGCTGAGCATGTAATACATTGTCGCTCCCAGAGCATAGAGGTCACTCTGCTCAGTGGCGTGGCCTTGAAACTGCTCTGGGGGGATATAGCTCTGTTTGCCTACCATAGTACCGGTGGCGGTTCCCAGCATCTCATTGGCCGCACCAAAGTCGATTAGGGTCAATTGGCCTTCACTGTCGATAATGAGATTGTCGGGGGTGAGGTCTCGGTGTAGAACGGGAGGAGTTTGACTGTGCAAATAAATCAAGATTTCTGCTAGTTGTTTAGCGTAGTCGATTACGTCTAACTGGTGGTATGGACCCTGCAGTCTCACTGCCTGCTTAACGGTTTGGCCGCTGAGATAATCGAGCAGAAGATAGTGACGATTTTCTTCGACAAAGTGTTCATAGACTCGCACAATTTGTGGATGATTGAGTTTGAGTAGTAGCTGAGCCTCCCGCAGAAACATTGACTGAGCTTTCTCTTTGAGAGTTTCGTTTGTTCCTGGTGGAATTACAGACTCTTTCAAGACCTTCAGTTTAGTATTGGCCTCTTGTACTAGATAAATGGCGCTCCAGCCGCCTAGGGCTAGTTGACGCACTACCTTTAAATTGTTGTTTTGCAGTCGCTGCCCCGGATTAAGAGAAATATAGGCAGTGGCCGAATAGCGACTGGTTAATTCGTCTTCCCACATTTGAGTGAAGCTAATGGCCTTGTTTTGTGCTTGGTTGATGGCTTGCGAATCGGCATTCCAGAGCGCTTCTTTGAGGTCGTGAATTTGTGGGTCGAGGATACTACTAGGCAGCCAGTTAGTCATACTGACTAAGAGATATTCAATGTCATTGGCACTCATGCCATTTAGCCCTAAGGTGACAGTACCACCGCTGGAGGTGAGCAGTTTGATTTTCATTTTGTCGATGTTGCTAATGTTGCCTTTTAACATCACTTTTTCGATTTCGCGCCATTCGATGAAACGCTCAAAGTGATTGCTGGCGCTGGGCAGAATTGGAATGAATAATCCATCTGAGCTAACTATTATTTTGTTTTCTTGCAAGAGCCCGGTGGCCACTGTGCCTAAGGTAAATAGCAGGGCCGCGAAGAGTACTGAATAGGCTCCAAGAGTATACTCCTCTATTCTCGTGAGCTTCGATAACAGTATCACCAAAACTATGAGGAGAGAAAAGGAAGACCAAACCACCGGCGCAATTGCCCAGGCTGGCATAGTTAAGTGACAAATTGCCAGGGCAATTTTTGCCGGTGTGGAGTGATAGACGATCAGTTTTTCTTGAGCCGACACAGGTCATCTCCGCTAATCGTCAAGTAAGAACACGGTCTGATATTGACGTATTTAGCATCTCCAGCTCAGCCAATACCTCTGCGGCGCTCTGGTAGCGCTTTACTAGCTCTGGCTCTGTACAGGTTGCGATTATTTGATCGAGGTGATCAGAAATTTCAGGCACTATTGTCTTTACTTGGTTTCTCTGCATGGGCTCTGCTTCTCTGCCGGTAATGACAAAGAACATAGTGGCACCGAGGGCATAAATGTCGCTTTGTGGGCAAGCTTGGCCGCGAAATTGCTCTGGTGGCAAGTAGTTTGTTTTGCCGGCAGTGTTACTACTGCCATTTAGTTGATTGGCTTCTAGGGCCACATCAAAGTCTATAAGCTTTATTAGACCGCTAGTGTTTACTATGAGATTTTCTGGTGTGAAGTCTCTGTGCACTATTGGTGGTGTGCAGCTGTGTAGATAATCAAGAATGGCAGCCATTTGTAGTGCCAACTCAATAGTCTGGGATTCAGTTAGTTTGCCATCGCGCTCAACTTTTTCTTTAAGACTTACTCCTTCGATGTACTCGAGTACAAGAAAGGCCCTTGATTCTTCTATGAAGTAATCCTGGAGTTTAACTATTTGTGGGTGGTCAAGGTTTTTTAAAAGCCTGGCATCGCGCTCAAAGCGCTCGCTTACTTTCTTTCGCGCTGCTTCTATAAATAGAGGCAAGAGAAATTCTTTTAGTATTACTTTGGCCCCGGGCTCGTCGCTCCTTGAGGCTAAATAGGTAACAGCCTGTCCACCACTAGCAAACTGCTTTTCAATTACTAAGTCATGCTTGAGCTTCTCGCCGTCTGCCAGTGGAAGTAGTTGCCCTAAGTTTGGCGCCGATTCAATGGCGCTGAGCCAAAGGCTTGTGTATGATTCTTCTGCTCTTGGTGCTAAGGTTACGAGCACTGCGTTGTCAATCTCGATGTCTCTGCCGAAGGAATTGAGCATTTCTAGAAATTGCTTTCTCTTTTCGTCGCTAGTAAATGCAGCCAGGGGAATTCTGATTGCAGACTTTTCCTTAGGGGCAGATGTCTTTATTTCGATTGCTCCGCCTCGCAATTTTCCTGAATTACCCTTGGGCAGAACTATTTTGACTTCTGCCATAGATGACCAGCCGATGATGCGCAGTGTGGTTTGACCTAAAGGTGTTTTCCTTAGTAGTATCACTCCGTCTTCGCTAAAGTTTGCTGAATTTGGTTTTCGCTGTTGTCGGATGAGAAGGGCAAGCAGCCCCATGACCATTACAATTAGAATGTTTGTGGCCCAGATGTTTTTTAAATACTTAGTGGCCGCTTGGGCAAATAAACTTACAGGCAGGCTGGCTACGAAAAGAATTTGCACAGCTAGCTCTTTCATCATTTTTGTGATTAAGAGGTCGTGACCTAAATTTAGCAGTGCGATTGCATAGTAGGCACCAGCCACTAGCCAAATAGTGGTCCAGCAGTTCAGAGCTACTTTGCCGCAAGTATTTAGGTAGGCGCTTAACTGTGAGTATCTGCCTCGCTCGTTAAAGTTGAGATAGAGAGGCGGACTGGTTGAAAGAATTGAATTCTCTGACCTGGCTGGGTCATGGTTGATTGTTGATCTATGTATATACAGACCGGGTTCTTGCCAATTAACTAGGCGATCTCTGACAGCGTTTTCAATTTCAGCGCTTCTTACTTTCGTGGCGAGCTGAGTCCAGAGGGCCAGGGCTGATTCTCTGTTTAGGCCAGAGATTGCTATTCGTCTTAATTTAGCACCGGCCTGTGTTAGTTCTTCGATAGTTAGAAACCGGCCCGTTGGATCGAGGTCAATACACTCGATATTTTCGTACAGGCATGTTTGGCCAAATGGTCCAGGTAAAATCAGGCGGTCAGCTTTGAATATCAGGCGATTGCGGTATAAGAACAAAATTTTGTAAAAGGCGAAAATACCAAGAAAACAAAGCCAAGTCATCATGAAGAATGAAGCGAACCAAACTGGCAGGCAGATGAGAAGACCGACCAGGAAACTTCTTTCACCAGGGCCATTTAGTTCAATTTTCTTGCTTTCAATTTTTCTGACCGTGGCTGATAACCTTTGCTGCTATGCCACTTTAATTCCCCATGGGACACTTGCCTTAACTCGTTTTCTTCAGCCTGATCTATTATTGTTAGCCAAGATCGCCCACTGCCAAGGATTCGAAGCAATGTATACGCCGCACTCGTTTAAAGAAGATAGGCTAGAAGTTCTACATAGATTAATGCGGGTAAACCCGCTTGGATTGCTTGTTTCCAATGGTGAACACGGACCACTAGCCACAGCTTTACCATTCCATTTGATAGATGATGGTTCATCCTTTGGCACACTTCAGTGTCATCTCGCCCGGGCTAATCCACATTGGCAAGCTTTAGATAAACAGAACGTTTTGATTGTCTTTCAAGGACCAGACGAGTATATATCGCCAAAATGGTATCCCTCAAAAGAAGAAGACGGCAAAGTAGTTCCAACCTGGAACTATGCAATGGTGCAGGCGCGAGGCGCAGCCCAAGTGATAGACGATGCGGCTTGGCTAAAGCGTCAAATTACAAGGCTGACCAATCAACAGGAAGCAACCGCTGCTGATCCGTGGAAAGTAAGTGACGCGCCAGGAGATTATATCGATGCCCAAATTAAGGGAATTATCGGTCTGGAAATAAAGATCACGGCATTGGAGGGCAAGTGGAAAGTCAGTCAGAACCGCAGTGTAAAAGACCGCCGTGGTGTTGCTGAAAATCTCTCAGCCCAGGGCAAAGATGAAATGGCTCAATTAGTGCGGGAATACGGCGATCTCGATGGTGCAAACAGTTGAACCTCAAATCCAACTTTCAATATTCGAGTAGCGTCTCAAGGCAGTCTAAACAGCGCTTTGGCATTGGCATTTACCTGAGTGGCAGTTTCATCTAAATTGCTGCCACGCAATGTCGCTAATTTATCAGCTGTCCACCAGACGAAGGCTGGTTCGTTGCGCTCGCCGCGTACTTTTTGTGGTGACAAGAATGGGCAATCGGTTTCTACCAGCATTCGATCTTGCGGCACCAGGGCTGCCGCTTCCTGAATACTAGTGGCTTTGGTGTAGGTGAGAATGCCTGAGAAAGAGACATAAAAATCGAGTTTAGCAATAGCTTCGAGATGTTCTGGGCCACCGGTGAAACAGTGAAAAACCCCGCGCACCTTGCCTTGAACTTCACCTAAAATAGCAAATGTATCTTCCCAGGCATCGCGGCAGTGCACGATTACTGGTTTGTCTAATTCAACAGCTATGGCTATTTGATCGCGAAAGGCCTTGATCTGTTCCTCTCGACTACTATTGTTATAGTAAAAGTCTAAACCGCATTCACCTACCGCCACCATCTTCTTATGCTTGAGCGCAGCTAAGACTTTTTCTTTGTGGTCGTCACACCAATGTTTGGCTTCATGGGGATGCTGCCCGGCAGCTCCATAGACATTGGGCCGTCGTTCGATTAACTCTAAGAGTTCAGCAATGCCTTCTACGGCTACTGCCGGATTGATTAAGGTGTGCACTCCGCAGGCCAATGCCCTATCTAGAGTTTGCTCTCGCTCACCTTGAAAGTATTCGTTGACCACATGGGCGTGGCTATCGATTATGCCGACCGGCGATTGGGGGGCAATTGGTCGTTCTTTGGTTTTCTTGGCGGTTGACATCGTTCCTTCGTGCAATAAGTTGGGGGGGCTAATATAATTGTGGTAATTGCGAATTGCCTTTTTGGGGATAAGTAGTACAGTAGCCTTAGAGAGCTATTGACAAGCATTAACCTTTTGAGTTAGCCATGATTTTTAAACAACTTACTAAATTCAAGCGAATTACTAATCTATTCTCATTGACAGCGGCTCTCGCGCTCACTAGTGCCAGCTTTATGCCTTATGCAGCGGCCGATGTGCTCAAAGGTGGCGTGTTGCAAGAAGACCAGTACAAAAATAGCCCTAAAGGCATCGATCGCAGTGACATACAGGGCGACCCTTTTAGAGAAGGCGCTAGTAATAATGACGGTCCCGTTGACCAAATGTTAGAGCTACCACCAGGAGCAGGTGATTTTGGTGGCTTGCGCGCGCCGGCTCCGCCGAAGAAACCGATGAGCGGCAATATTCAAGATTCTGGCGGAGATTTCAATGGCCAAAAAATGATGCCGGTGCACGAAGATCCTCCCTACACTCCTCCTCCCCAGCAGAGGCAGCCGAATTTACAGGGTGGAGCCCAAGGCGGCCGCAGTAATGATCCCGATGGTGGCTCAGCTGAGATGCAGTTGCTCTGGGATGCCTGGCACAAACGAGTAGCCGAGTCGATCTTCACTAGATTCAATAGCTTGGCCCAGATGGCTTTTAAGCATAGCCCTCCCCTGGCTTGCCAGGTGAGCTATATGGTGGCCCGCGACGGCCGAGTTGGTAATGTGCAGGTCTTGCAGAAAAGCAGTAACCCCATCTTCAATACCATGCTGCTTGGGGTAATCAATTCAATGAATGGCAACCCGGTGTTGGAATATCCACCCAACTCCCGTCGTCAATTTGTAGAGAAGACCGGTACCTTTACCTGGAACTATGGTCAGCAAGGTTTCAAATACACCACTGGTGATCAAGAGCGCATTCAGCAACAGCGCAATCAGTCGGGCAATAATATGCAGAACAATAACATGCAGCAAATGCAGAACAACAACATGCAGCAGATGCGCCAACCTAATCAGATGATGCAGCAGATGCAAAATAACAATATGCAGCAGATGAGGCAACCCAACCAAATGCAGCAACCCATGCAGATGATGCAACAGATGCAGCAAATGTTCAGATAGGGCGCCAAACAAGATATAGTTATTCTTGATGGAAGTTCTTAAGCCCTTAATTGAAAAATTAGTTGCGATTGTCGGTGCCGACTATGTGCTTACCGATAAGACTGATATTGGTCTTTATGACTCCGATGCTGAGACACTAGATAAAGCGGCTCCTGATATCGTCGTCTTGCCAGCTAGCACCGAGCAGGTAGCTGCGGTGGTAAAACTGGCAGCCGCGCAAAAAATACCAATCTCGCCACGTGGCGCTGGTACTGGTTTGTCTGGGGGAAGCACTTGTGTTCGTGGCGGCATCAGCCTGGTGCTAACACGCATGAACCGGGTCTTGCATGTAGATCCCCTTGAGCGCTTGGCTCTTGTTGAAGCTGGTGCTACCAATGTTTCAGTTTCGCAAGCCGCGGCTAAGCATAATTTGTATTTCGCTCCCGATCCCTCAAGTCAGGTGGCCTCGACCATTGGAGGAAACATTGCTGAGAATGCTGGCGGTCCTCACACTCTCAAATATGGCATGACTACCCATCATGTGGCCGGTTTGAAGGTAGTGCTTGCTGACGGTAGTATAGTCACCCTCGGTGGTGCTGCTCGTACCAGCAACGAAATTGACCTGTCAGGCTTTTTCATTGGTTCAGAAGGCACTCTTGGCATTGCCTGCGAAGCTCTAGTAAAACTGATACCGCGACCAGAGAAAGTAGAGACCTTACTGGCCTATTTTCAAACAGTTGGTCAAGCTGGTCAGGCAGTATCAGATGTGGTGGCGGCCGGGGTTATTCCTGCGGCTATGGAAATGGTTGATCAGCTCACCATAAATGCTGTAGAAGATTATTTGGGTATGGGCTTGAACCGCGCTGCCGCTGCTCTCCTTATTATTGAATTAGATGGGCCTAGTGCTGCTATTTCGGCTCAGCGCAAAGTTGTCGAAAGCTGTCTGAAGGCTAATGGCGTAATTTCTATGCGCTGGGCTATTGATGCCAAAGAGCGCGCCACCATATGGAAAGCGCGCAAGACTGCTTTTGGTGCACTTGGTCGCATAGCTCCCCATGGTTATGTCTTAGATGGTGTCATACCGCGCTCGAAGTTGGCTGAAGTAATTGCTGGCATTGAGAAAATTGCTCTACGGTTAAACCTGACTATCGCCAATGTCTATCATGCTGGCGATGGAAATCTTCACCCCTGCATGCTTTATCATCGCGAAAACGAAGATGAAGTGATGCGGGTAATGCTTGCCGGCAAAGAAATATTGGAACTTTGCGTCGAAATGGGTGGCACATTGTCTGGCGAACACGGCATCGGTATTGAGAAGATGATGGAGATGCCTCTTGTCTTCAGTGCTCTTGACTTGGCTATGATGGGCAGATTAAAAGAGGCCTTTGATCCCGATGGCATTCTCAATCCGGGCAAGGTTATTCCTAATCTCAAGACCTGCGGTGAGTCAGGCGCACGGCCTCTTTTGCGTCACAAAATTATGGCAGGCTGCTAATTTAACCGTCAGTGCCTCAACTATTCGTATACCAACCGGCAGTGCAAGGTTGATGAAGGGTCGAAATTGTATAATGGTTTGGTCCATTTCGAACCTGTATTAAGTTCAGGCAAATAAAAGTCATGCCTGATAGAACTGTAAGAACAGTGCAAATATCGACTTGTGCTTTGCGCCATTGCGCCACTTAACATGTGTGTATGAACAAAACCGAGAACCCGAGCGAGAACATCGAAAAGCCCGCTGGTAGTGGCACAAGCCAATCTTTGCTGCCTCATTTTGGCAAAGACTTTCTCGCTTCTGTGGTCGTGTTTATTGTCGCTTTACCTCTGTGTATGGGTATTGCCATCGCCTCAGGGGTTGATCCAGCCAAGGGCATCCTCACTGGTGTCGTTGGTGGTCTTGTCGTCTCAGCGATTGGTGGTTGCCAATTGCAAGTGAGCGGCCCTGCTGCTGGTCTAGCGGTGCTCGTGCTTGAGCTCATAAAAGAGCATGGCATAGAGAAAATGGGTGTGATAATTCTCCTGGCCGGTTTAATTCAGATTCTCGCTGGACTTTGTCGTTTTGCACCTTGGTTTAGAGCCGTACCACCAGCGGTTATTCATGGCATGCTGTCTGGTATCGGCCTGCTTATTTTGGCCGCTCAGTTTCATGTCATGGTCGACGATACACCAAAGGGAAGTGGTATCAACAATCTGCTCTCAATTCCTATGGCAATATACAAAGGTCTTAATTGGGCTGGTGTTCAATCTGGTGACTCTACTCATCACATAGCTGCAGCTATAGGTGTTTTGACTATCCTTGTACTAGCTCTCTGGCAGCGCTTTGCCGTTGGTCGTATGAAGGTTCTACCTGGTTCTTTGGTGGCAGTGGTAGTGGCCACTTCAGTGGCTTACTTATTACATCTGACTGTGCACTATGTCACTATTCCAAGCAATCTCTTCGCCTCAATTGCGCTACCAAAGCCAGCAGTTTTGGTTTCGATCTTTAATTGGGAAATTTTCTTTGATGCCTTAGCTATAGCTTTCATTGCCGCTGCTGAGACACTTTTGACCTGCAGCGCCCTCGATAAAATTCATACAGGGCAGCGCACCAACTATGATCGCGAACTAATTGGCCAAGGTGTTGGCAATGCTTTATGTGGCTTGATTGGTGGCCTACCGCTCACAGGTGTTATGGTTCGCAGTGGCGTTAACGTTAATGCCGGTGCCCGAACTAGGGCTTCTGCCTTTATGCATGGTCTTTGGATTCTCATATTCGTCGCTCTTTTCCCTAAGGTGTTAGAGCTAATTCCAACTTCAGCTTTGGCCGCCCTGTTGGTCTTTACTGGCTACAAGATGATTAATTGGAAAATCTTCAAAGAGATCAAACAGTATGGTCGCTCAGAGGCCGCAATCTATGTCACTACAATCATTTTGATTGTTTGTGTTGACTTGCTAACTGGAGTGATAGCCGGTGTTATTCTCTCAATCGGCAAGTTGCTTTACATCTTCTCTCGTCTTGATATCAAGATTACTGAGGATGAAGGTCGTAATCGCACCGATGTTTCTCTTAAAGGTGCCGCCACCTTTCTTAGTCTGCCCCGCATCGCTGAAGCGATTGAGTCGGTCAAGCCAACCACTGAGCTTCATGTTCACCTAGAAGACGTTGAGTATATCGACCACGCCTGTCTCGATACCATGATGGGTTGGGACAAACAGCATCGCGCCCAAGGGGGAACTCTGGTGATGGACTGGGGTACTTTGGGAACAGTCTTTCGCGAAAGACGCGGCGGCAACAGAGAATTAGCCACTCTTGAGTTTAGGCCCGTGCACGCCGATGAAGTAGCATCTGAACAAAAATGAGTGCTCAAAAGCAAGGCGCATATCCTAAGACCCTTGTAACTAGGCCTTTGATATACATTAAATGTGAGTGAAATTAGGCTGATAAACGGGTATGATCCGGGAGTATCGACTGTATTTATAGGAATGGTTTCCCATTTTATCCCCTGTCTGAGGTTTACTGATTGCACGGCAAAGTTGACTTAGGTAAGGCGAAAGGCCTGAAACAGTCTGAGATTAAGAAGCTCAACCGCTTGTTGCAACAGCGTATTCCGAAAGACAAGATCCTCACTATAGAGCTAGCTGATTCTGTGGCCGAACTCTCACATGAGACCGGTTATCCATTATCGCTCGTGGTCAATCGGCGCGGACAGGTAGTGAACGTCACTGTTGGTCAGCCCTTTGAAGTGAACATGCCAGAGTTGCGCGGTGTGCGCGTCGGCCCTGGTCGCCTGTGTGGTCATCGCATTATTCATACTCGTCTCGATGACCGCAAACAGTCTGGAGATGACAAAAAGCAGGGTGTAGAACAGAAGCCATCTGATGGTAGCGAATTTGTCTCAAAAGAAAATCTTCAGTGTCTGGCTCGCAATCGCCTAGATTTGTTAGCCCAGGTCGGTGTTAACCCAGCTGGTACATTCAGTCGAAGCAAGGGAGAACAGTCGAAAATTGCCGATGTGGTTCACATTGCTCACCTTTTGCCAGGGCGCGATGCCGATGGCAAACTTTGGAAAGTCATGCCCGGTTCAACAGCCAGACGGGCTCAAGATGATAACTTCGAAGAGCTAATTAGTGCTTTAGAACAAGAATTTCGCACTCAAGCCCCTGGTTTGGCCGTGGCTGAGGGCGAAGAACGTGCTTATTTAATTGGTTTGGTCAGCGATGGCACCGATTCCTGGCAAGTTGAAGATGACCTCGACGAATTG
This sequence comes from Obscuribacteraceae bacterium (SeqCode), assembly GCA_044378815.1. Classification (GTDB taxonomy): domain Bacteria; phylum Cyanobacteriota; class Vampirovibrionia; order Obscuribacterales; family Obscuribacteraceae. The sequence continues at coordinate 52,146 of JBIPOV010000039.1, forward strand.
GCCAGACTGGCTCGGACCGCTGGTGCTACGGTTTGCGGCCGGCTCATGCAGACGAGGCAGCAGCCTGATCCTAAATACTTCTTTGGCTCTGGCAAAATGCAAGAAGTGGCATTGCACATGCAAGAGTTAGGCTCAACCTTGCTAGTGGTCGACCAAGAATTGACTCCTAGTCAGAAGCGTAATATCGAAGAAGTTGTTGGCGTAAAGGTGATTGACCGCACTGAGCTGATTCTCGATATCTTTGCTCAACGTGCACAGACAAAAGAGGGTAAGCTGCAAGTTGAACTTGCCCAGATGAAATACCTGTTGCCACGGCTAATTGGTAAGGGCGATAATCTTTCTCGTCTAGGCGGCGGAATAGGCACAAGAGGCCCCGGTGAAACTAAGTTAGAAATAGATCGCCGTCGCATTCGCGAAAAAATTACTTTGCTTGAGGCTGACGCTGAGCGCATTGGCAATTATCGCGACGTGCAGCGCAAACGCCGCATCAACGAACATTTGCCTGTGGTGGCTTTGACTGGTTATACAAACTCGGGCAAATCTACTTTGCTCAATGCCCTGACCAAGTCAGATGTCTTCACTCAAGACAAGCTCTTTGCCACGCTTGACCCGACCACCAGGCGCACAACTTTGCCAGACCATAGCCCCATTCTTATTTCTGACACTGTAGGCTTTATCAAAAAATTGCCGACATCTCTCGTTACTGCTTTTAGAGCAACCTTAGAAGAAGTGGCAGTGGCTGATGTTCTGGTGCATGTGGTAGATGCTTCTCACCCCAATGTGCTTGAGCATATTAGTGCAGTGCACGATGTGTTAAGTGATCTCGGTGCCGTTGATAAGCCGATGATCACTGTTTTGAATAAAGCGGATATAGTGCGTAAAGAGGACCTTGCTTGGCTCATCGCTCAAGTGCCAAATCCTGTTATTGCTTCGGCAAAAATACGTTTTGGCCTGGGCAGTATACTCAGCAAAATTCAAGAAGTGATTTCAGAAGTGTGTCCTGAACGGAAGAAATATAGCGCCTAGAAAATGCTGCCAATTAGGCTAAAAGGTGGTACCTGAAGATGGCTTCTAGTGATAGCAATACCAGCAATAGTAGCAATTGTAATTCGTTAGAAGCGAATGAACACTTGCGCAAAGCTTACTTGATGCGCGAGGTGGCTGACACCGATGGCGCTCTGGCTCAACTCGACAAAGCTCAAGCTGGTGACAATGCCGATAGCGAAGCTAGCCTGGTACTACTGGCGGTGAAGGCCGCTAAGGCTGCTACTCAAGGAGATAGTGAGTCACTGCGACAGACTGTTGATGCCCTCGATCAAAGAAGTAGGGAAATAAAAGCAAAAGCATCTATTCCTACCATGTTGGTTTTTCGCGCAATGTGCGAACTGGGTCGTGCTCGTCTTGTCGCTGGTGACACCGAGCTAGCTGGTCAAGCATTTCGTATTGCCTTGGGTCTAGCCCAAGATGAGTATGGCAAGAACAGTCTTGAGATGATTTATCCATCGCTCTGTCTAGCTATTTATCATGCTAGTCAAGGCAGCAATCTCTTAGCGCTGGCTCTTGCGCGTGATGCTGTTAATTTACTGCGCGAACGGGCCAAGCAGGTCAATGATCCATCACTACTTTTAGCTAGCTTGATTGTAATTTATAGCTGCTCATTTAAAGAACGTCGCTTTCAGCAAGCTCTTTCCGCAGCTGATGAATTGCTTGAATTGGGCGCTAAGCATTCTCTCTCTCTAGCTGTCTGTGAACGACTGCAAGAAGCCGCTGTGGTTAAAATGATGTCTTTGGCTCAACTAGATCGCTTACAAGAGGCCAAAGATCAAGGCGAGATCTTGATTGAAGCAATGGAGACCCAGGGCAAATATTCACATCGGCTGCTCGAACCACTTTGTCAGCTTGCCACTGTCTATGAGCGAACAGGCTCTCGTGATAAAGCTTCGCGCTGTCTTGATCAAGCTTTAGTTGTAGTTAGCCATATAGTTGAAGAAACGCCATTTGCTACTAGCTCGGGCTCTGCTGAGGCTGGTGCAACTAGTAATGAGAAGGCCGCTTCGATGCCTTTCAAAGAGTATCAAGTGCTCAATCGTCTCTCTGAGACTTATTTCCTCCAAGGCAAATTTGTCGATGCTCTCAAGCTTTATCCTTCTTCAATGCGGGCGCGCTACACAACTTATGTGGCATCGTCGACTAATATCATCGACATGCTCAGCAAGCACTTGGCCGACTTTACCGAAGAGCATCAGCGCAAGCAGAAGTTGTAATAGTCGCTAGTTAGCTGGTTCGTCTATCTAGAACCTAATAGCGTTCACACCTTTGAACAGCATTTGATTAACGCTGCGGTTCACGGCGCGATTGACACTGCGGTTTACTGTTCTGCTCACTTGCTTGACGATTAATGGCGTATGCATTGGCTGACTAGGTCGCTTTTGTACCTGTTGCTGCGGCACGAAGACTGCTCCGGTGCCACCGGTCATGGTGCCGCCTCCGCCTGTGCTGGTTCCCATATTTGGGTTGAAGGTATTGCCTTTGGTTGGCATGACATTTTGCATGAAATTCATGATGCCAGGAAGTACACCCGCAGCAGCACTCTGGTTGAATGCCGGCATGCCCGCTCCCATGCCACCATTCATACCGCCATTCATACCACCGACTAGGCCGCCGCCCATGCCACCACTATTCATATTGCCCATGCCTGAGCCGGTTGTATTGAACTGGGCGCCACCTTGCAATTGTTCTTGTTCTAATACTGCACCAAACGATGGTGCCCCTCCACCTGAGTTGCCCGATGAGCCAGTGCCGAAGTTGCCACCAGTACTTTGTGATTGTTGAAACGAGCTTTGTGGGAAAGGTGGGCTGCTCTGGCTATTGTTATTGTTGCTGAAGCCAGTATTGTCGCTAGCTCCTGGTGTCGTCCACTGCGACTGCCCTATGCCACTTCCGCTCTGCTGGATTGGCGGGAAGCCTGGGGTTTGGTTAGGCTGACTTGATTGCATAGACTGACTCGGCTGCATAGACTGATTAGAGAATGCGCCGGTTGGTCGGGATTGCTGCTGTTGCCCGCCACCGCTATTGCCAGTACTACCGCCAGGTGTTACCCATTCCGACTGACCAATGCCGCCGCCAGAAGCTTTTGGCTGCGACTGAGGTTGGCTCTGGAAGCCGCTTTGTGATGTTGATTGCCCGGGGTTGTTCCACTCCGATTGACCAATTTGACTACTGCCACCGCCCTGGCTAAAGTTTTGACCAGAACCTTGACTCTGATTCTGATTCTGATAAGTATTAGTGACCCATCCCTGGCCGCTATCTTGATTGTTTTGATTGGAAGACTGCGTCGATTCATCATTGAAGCCGTCATTAGTTGGAGCCACCCAGTCCGAAGAGCCTAGTTGGCCGCTGTTGAAGCCTGTGGCGCCGCCGGTCTGTTGCCAGTCAGATTGGCCCATCTGCTGCATTTGTTGACCTGACTGCTGATACTGTTGTTGGTTTTGGGGCTGGAATTGTCCTGAGGACTGATTACCGCTAGTGCGCGAAAGCGTTGGCTGGCTTTGTACATTTGGTTTTAGCGGGGCTGGCTTTGCCGCTGTTTTCTTGGCAGCCTGACTAGCTACTGGCTTTTTCACTGCCGCTTTATTGTTGAGAAAAGCTCCTGGTGGTTGGCTCGCCCAGGTCTGATTGTCATTAAAAGGGTCTTGGCACTGACCAGGAGCGCAACTAATGGTGCAATTAAGTGCGGCACACAATATTAGTGTTGTGCTTGTTAGTGCCGCTTTCATGGCTGAGCCATTCATCTCAATACTCCTATTCCTGTTCTCTGGTCTTTGCATAGCTAGTGACTCATCATATTTTTCATCAATGAACCGAACATGCCACCACTGTTGTTGTATCCATAAGGGGAACCGTATCCACCCATGCCTCCCATACTTCCCATGCCGCCCATACCACCCATCATTGGGTTGTAGCCGCCGCCGCCTAGCATGCGACCAATGGTGCTGCCGAATCCACTGCCACTACCCATCATTGGATTATAAGCATATCCAGAGCCATACATGCCGTTGGCGGAGCGAGCCATCATCACAGCTCCAAGGGTTTTGACTAAAGCTGAGCCGACAGCTGCCGCTGCGTTTGGTTGAGCGGGAGTTTGAGCCGGAGCTTGAGTCTGACCTGCTTGCCCTGCCGCTGCGCCATTCTGAGGTTTCTCGGAAAAGTCAGTGGGCCAGTTATTATCATTGGGAATTGGAGTTTGGCTTAACTCTTGTTCCAGCTGATTCTCTTGTACCGCTCCTTGCACTGGAGCTGGGCTAGCGTTCATGCCCTGCGGCTGCTGAAAGCTCTGCTGCATCGGTGGCTGATAACCCTGCTGGGGCTGCTGGAAATTTTGCTGAGGTTGCTGAAAAGTTTGCAGTGGCTGTTGGTAACTTTGCTGTATAGGCGGTTGGTAGCCAGTGGGCTGTTGGAAATTTGGTGCCTGTTGTAGCTGCTGAGCCGGCTGGAACTGCTGGCCATTCTGCATTTGTTGCGGTGGCTGATATTGCTGGTTTGGTTGAAAGCCTTGATTAGCTTGAAACTGTTGAGTGGGTTGATACTGCTGGTTGCCTTGCAATTGTTGAGGCTGAAATTGTTGATTTGATTGAAACTGTTGAGTCGGAGGATACTGCTGGTTGCCTTGCAATTGTTGGGGCTGAAATTGTTGATTCTGTTGGAACTGTGGAGCCTGCTGATACTGACTTTGACTTGGGCCCTGGCCCTGACCTAAAGCTGGATTGCTATTTTGGCTGGAGACACTGCTATTGGTGCTCTGTACGAAACTACCTGGCGGAGCACTGAGTGGATTGTCTGCATAAGCTCCTGCTGCATTGGTGAGAATATGCAGCGAAGCGCCCGTCATTGAGACGAGCGCCAGGCAAGTTAGTCGTTTGAGGTTTAGCATGAAGGCCTCATTATGCCTCTTTCTATTATTATCTGCTGATAGACAAATTGCTTGTACGCACTGGCTTCAAGCTGGCAATTTTTTCTTTCAAGCAAGAGAGGGCAACTTTCATTTGTTTCTCTTTGTCAGTTTCAGTGATATCTGGGATGACGCCGATTTTGTGGATGTCCGATCCTGCAGCTGTGAGGTAACGGCTTACAGTGATGTGGATTGCAGCTCCTCCTGGAAGTCTATTGATTTCTTGAACTAGGCCTTTGCCGTAGGTTTTGTTACCGACCACAACAGCGCGACCATTGTCTTTGAGAGCACTAGCGAGAATTTCTGAGGCGCTGGCCGACTCTTCATCAACCAGTAGAACGATTGGCTGGTGAGTAGCAGGTTCGCCGGAGGCGATATCAGTGTGACGACCGTGACGGCTAACAGTACTTACGATTGCGCCGCCTTCAAGTAGCATGTCCGAGATTTCGAGAGCATTGGAGAGCAGGCCGCCTGGGTTGTCGCGCAGGTCGATGATTAGGCCATCAGCGTGGGAAAGTTTGCTCAAGGCTGCTTTGAATTCACGAGAAGCATCATTGGAGATAAAGGTGGAGAGATTGATTAGGCCGATATTGCTTTCTTTGAGCAACTTGGCGCTAACAGCGTGGATAACAATTTCTTGACGGGTGATATTAACTGCGTGTACCGGACCATTGCCTTCTGATTTGAGGCTCAACTGTACTGCACAACCAGCCTTACCGCGGATTTTATCGGCGGCCTGTTCTGGGGTCATGCCGACAGCCGATACGCCGTCAATGCCGACGATCTCGTCTCTGGTTTTAACACCAGCTGTTTCAGCTGGGCCGCCTTCAATGGTGCGGGTGACGATCAGTTTTTGTAGGTCTTTGCTCTGTTGCAAATTGATGCCGATGCCAACTATGCGAGCGTCGATAGCGTCGTTTTCATCTTGGAAGGCACGGGGATCAAGATAACGGGTGTAAGGATCGTTCAGTGACTCAAGCATGATCTTTATGTATTTCTGGGCATCAGCTGGAGTCTTGATTTGGTTGTCGAACTTGTGTTCGAACTCATTCCAGTTCTTGCCGTTGAAATTGCCATCGTAGTAGTTGTCGTGCACTAACTGCCAAGCGCGGTGGTAAGTGTCAGCTGGAGCGACACGATGACCGGAGGCTGGCTGCTGGTAGACCGTTGTGAAGGTCATACAAGCAAGCACGACAAAAGTAGCTATGCGCTTCAACTGGCTCATAGAGAACACCTAAGTTATAAGGTAAAACCGAACCGTTCTACGCTTTGCTTTTGGAGCAGCGTCACTATGTTCGTATTTCTTTTATGCCCACCAACTCAAGTTTTCATCGCCTGAAGATTAAACGTTTCCGCTTGG
>JBIPOV010000006.1:0-167166 GCA_044378815.1 Obscuribacteraceae bacterium (SeqCode)
AATTACGCCAGAGGGATGCCTTTCGCATATGCCGTGTAAACTCCTCGCCGAATATCCGCGCATCTAGAGGACTGTTCACACCTCCTAATGAGCAGCAAGATAGGAGGCAACTTTCTCTTCAATATGTTGCCCTTTCTGCCACTAATCATTACCTTCGGTCTGTCGCTCTTTAGAAGAGACGGGCGCAATCTCTTTGACCTACTGGGTGGGAAAATCGTGAGAACTGTGGCGGAGGCAAAGGAAAGACCCAGAATAGTCACTCTGGCTGAAAGCTATAAGAGGCAGATGGGCGTGTTCAGTTTTGTACATCTTTACTGGCGCCTGAATCTCGGTCTAACCGCCTTCCTTCTAATTTTCTCTACGATCTTCAATCTGGCAGCCTTGCAGAGCCTCGAACAGAGCTGCCGAGTTTATGAAAGTCAGCCGCGGGCGGCAAGCCATAGGGCCCAAAAGGGTCTGGAAAACTACTACTTCATCAAGGGACTGGTGTCGGAATTTACCGGAAATAGAGATCTGGCTAATCGCAATTTCGACCGGGCAATCGCCATTAATGACCGCAGTCTCTTTCAATTTGAAAAAGCCAGAAACCTTCACGAGCTTGGTCGTCTGGACGAATCAATAGAGGCCGTTAGCCGTGCTCTGGCGCTTATTGAAGCGGGCCAACAAGACGACTCGCTATGTAATATACCCTTTGGCTTTGGAAATGAGAAAAACGGACTGGCCATAAGCACGGCGGGGGAAGATCTGAGCCTGGAAAATCTCCTGATTCTCAGGGGCAAAACCTATTTAGAACTAAAGTCAGCTTCAAAATACTTTCACAAAGCCGGTGAATTAGGGCGCAAAGATCTGAGTCGCGTCATTGCCATCGTGGGACAACAACTGGAAAAGGAACCTGAAGCCAAGCTTTACATGCACAGGGCGGAACTACACGAACTGGTCGGGAACCACGTGCTGGCAAAAAAAGACAGAGAGGCAGCCGCACTCAGGCAGAAGCAAGAAGTGGAGCTAAAGGTGGATGGAGTAACCATCAGAGCCGGTACGAAGGAAGAGAAATAGAGTTGGTCGCCGCCAAAACTACTACTGAAGGGATAAGGCAAAATGTCCGCCAAAATCAACTTTAATGTCCTGGCTTCGGCAATCGTACTATTTAGTGCCGCCACCGCATTCGCTGCGCCGGTAGAAGCCTAGGATGCCTATTGCGTGCCATTCGAAAAGAACTACAGAGAACTGATGCAAGCAAAGATTGGAGAAAGCTGGCGTCAACCGGAGGGAAAGGCCTGGAAAGTCATAATCAGTCCGTTCAGCACTTAGCGTCCAGAATTTCTGCCCGAGCCACTTCGAGCTAAGCTATTTTGTCTGCGCAGAGATAGAGCAAATGATCCTTGCCCTGCGCTGCCGCAAACCAAAAGTCAGATAGATAGTGATTTCGAAGGTTCCAGGTCACTTCTAACTGCCGGCACCTGCAGTTCCCCTGGCTAGTTCGCTCGATTTCTCCTGGGTGCGCGTGCGCTGAGAGGCATACTGCAAAATCACTTCCAACTGACTCAAATAGTTGGCGATGTACTGCGCTCTGAAACCTCTTTGAATAAAGGCTTCCAATCTCAGCCAATCTTTTAGTGTGGAATGGAGGGTATTCACATCTTTGAGCGAGCCGTCTATCTCATCGGCCCGAGCGCGACCACCAAGGTTGTGCATCGATCTTTGCACCGCATCGATTTGATTGACCACATCATTGGTGGAGGCGGTATCGGACATAATGCGCATTTTTGGGTCTTGCAAATAACGATTGACCATGGCGGCAAAATCATCAAAGAGAATGCGACTGGCTTTCAAAGGCTCCGACTGTGGTGTCAAAATGGTGGCGCGACGATAAGGACCAACCTTTTTAGTACTGATAAACCTGCTAGAAATTCAATAGTGGCAAGTTCTACAATTAGTACAATCAACGAAGCATTGTCGAATGAGGAAACTTATGAATACTGGCGCCATAAGTGTGCGTCTAACAAAAATTCCAAAAGCATTTCAGATTGTGACCGCGGTTGAGCGTCCGTATTTATTGTCGTGACTGCCACAAATTGATCACAGATTTCAGTTACTATCTGCGAATTGCTAGTTCGCAATATTCCCCCCCCCCCCGGTTACCTAGGCTTTTTGTAGATGACTAATAATCTTGCTACTGTAATAGCTCAACCAGCCACTTTCAGACAGCGTTTTCTTGCTACGTGTATTGATGAAATCCTCTTGGGCACAATTATGCTGATCGTATTCTTGCCACCCATTTTATCGGTAGGACAGTCCTTCCTTTCCGGAGAAGGACTGGGAAGAACTCCAGAACCTCCTTTGTTTTGGGTTGCCTTTATTTGCTACATGCTTTCTTACCCCTTTCCATATTTTTACTCAGCCATGTTTGAAGCCAGTAGGCTGTCTGCCACGCCGGGCAAATTACTATTTGGCTTAAAAGTGGTAACAGAAAGAAATGAACGAATAACACTCAGTGATGGACTGATTAAGGCATCGCTGCAAACCATTGTCTATACACCAATTGTGGTCTTTTGCTTCGTGCTAATTGTGCTTTTCATAAGTATCATGGGAGTTGCTATCGACAAGAAATTCGTTGCAATCATCAACCTAATCCTTAACATTATTTTCCCGCTGTTTGCTACGGCCGCTCTAAGCTATCCTTGCTTCAGGAACGGCAGTCAGAGTTTTGTCGATTTAATTTGCCATCGTTTTGTAGTGCAACGAAACGCACCAGAGGAGTTTGCACCACAGCCTTTGGAGGGAGTGGAATCTGCTATTCACTGGCTTCATCATATTTCATCCGTTAGCTTCAGAGTGTTGTCTATATTTTTGGCATTGGCAATACCGCCAGTTCTCTGGCTGTTTCTCTTTAGCCGGCTTCCCAATGTCATGGTAGCTTTGGCCCTATTCGCAGTAGGCTGCATCACAAGTGTTTGGTTTGTTTGGAAGTATCGTAAAACTGCACACTTTCTTATTGCGAAAGCCGCATCAGCAATTTTGGCTATAAGTTTGATCGTCTGCATAATAGTTTTTCTACCAGAATTTGCGACAAGGCTGGCAAATACTCCTAGGGCTTTGACCCTAATAGAACAAGCCCTTGTTGCTAACAAGTCGGGCGACAAGAAAAACTATGAAGAACTGCGCATAGAGGCAAAGTCAAAGCCGTCCTATGCGCTCGCTTACTACGTGGTGAACCATGATGTTTGCGAGAAACTTTTGGGCTTGCCAGAACGAGGTGACTACTACAGGCCAAGATTATGGGCAATAAGTAGTGCTCCAGGTAAGCCTTTTAAGGAAACAAAATAGTGACAGGCGAAGTAGAGCGTCGACGAACTGTTCATTGGGTGCAGCTTTTTGCTTTGTTCGTCTGCATGTCATTGGGAGCGTTTGGTATTGCAGTCTTTTTGTTTTCTATGCACCAAGCTAGTGTGAGCCTGAACAGATGGCATCAAACTGGTCTCCAGAATGCCAGACGTGCTGTGGTGGCCGATCGTGAAATTCCAGTCGGGCAAAAGATCACGTTGAAAGACGTGTATGAGACAAATGAGGTTACTGGGTTACTACTTAGCGACTCTGCCCTGTGTTCAGATTTTGTCGTCGGTCTGGCACCATCTTCGAAGATTGAATTGGGAAGGCAGATAACTCTCGATTGTTTCGATGATGCTGTACAGCAGGCACAACAGAAGCGGCAACTTGAGCGCCTTAAACGTCAATCTGTACTAATGGTTTGTAGCCACCCCCGAGTCGATCCCGTTGCAGAAGAACGGGTGCAGATTGTTTTTGCCATTAGAGATATTCCAGAGGGACAACTAATTGCTAAATCTGACTTGGACACTAGATATTTGCCCGCAGAAAAAGTTCCACTAGATTACGCTGATGATCAGTCAACAGTAATAGGGAAACTAAGTAAATTTGGAATAGCAGCGGGGCAGATAATCTACTTCACTGATTTAGCTCTGAATAAGGTTTTTGTCGCAACTAAAGATTTGAAGGCCGGGCACGTACTAACAAAAACAGACTTTCAATTGAGGAAAATTGCAGAAGGAGAGGTTCCACCAATTTCAGCCGTAGGCTCAGATACTGTTCTAAGCGGTGCAAGCGCTATTACATCAATTAAGCGCGGCGAAATTATTCGACTTGCCGATTTGACACTCTCGAGATAGGCGCGGATTGTTCAGCATGAGTTCCTTACGAACCGCGAATATCTCGGCTCTAAAGGAGAATTTTATCTCATGCTCGTTGAGTTGGAATGCCCAAAATGCAAAGGACACATTTGTGAAAGATATGGACTAAATGTCTCTAACTTTGGTGTTCGGCTTATGTATTGTTTTTTTTATTCTAAACCCGGGTTTAGTTTTTACCGCACCGCTCTGGTGGCTGCCGGTCAAGCTCATGAGGGCAAAGTTGATTGCGCGGCAGCACAAGCGAATTACAAGAAGAACGATTGAGTATGTTGGTAAAGAACTGAAAGAACCAAAGCCAATCAATTATCAAGGCGCTGGTTGCTTCTTTGCACTGGCCATGGATTTAGTCTTAGCCGCTGGTCCCGTCTTTGCCTCGGCAGGCACGCACCAATTTACCTGGTGGGGACTCGTCGGAGTGTATCTTATGGCGGCGCTCGATGGCTTGATAAATTGCCTCCTTGGCGGATTGCTATTTGCCGTCTTAATGAAGATGATGCTTGAGAGAAAAGGCAATCAAATCTTCCATCTAGCATTTGATTCAGAAGGGACCATTGTTCCTTCAAATGTTTCGCCGTGGAATTGTGCCAGTAAACAAGAACCTTAATCTCACTGGTTGATAGGGAACGCTCAGCTGTCAGATACGGCAGCGTGAATCCAACTGTGTATGGTGGAAAGTGGAAAGGCCTTGGTACTGGCTGCAGGCAATGTGCGAAAATCAGAGCACTTCATTCTGGAGAATCGATGCCAAGAGTATTTGTGCCCTTCGTTTTGTCACTGCTTTTGCTTTGCGCTAATACGCCGCAGGCTTTTGGACAAGGGCCGGCAAAAGGGAAGCCAATAACCATTGCTCAGTTCGGTCATGTATTTCTCTATATGCCGCTCTATGTGGCCGTTAGGAAAGGTTTTTTCAAAGAGGAAGGTCTTGATGTCAGGCTCGTGAGCACTGGGGGCGACGAGAAGACTTTCACGGCGGTGATCACTGGTAATGCTCAGTTTGGAGTGTCTGATCCAACCTTTACTGCTATAGCTAGAGAACGAGGCCAGGGCGGTAAGGTTGTTGCCGCTATTGTTCGTGGTGTGCCGTTTTGGGTGGTCACTTTCAAGAAAGAGATTAATAAAATTACTGCGCCAGAGCAGTTTAAAGGTCGTCGTATCGCCACATATACTGCACCGTCAACTAGCTTTGCTGTAATGAAGAAAGTATTGCAAAACAATGGCAAGCCAGTCGACGCCAAGATTGTTCAAGGCGCCTTTGGCACTCTCTTGGCCTTGTTGAAAGCTAATCATGCCGATATGGCTCTTGATATAGAACCGATTGTCTCCATCGCCATAAACGAGGGTGCACATATCGTTTATTCACCAGCAAAAGTTCTTGGTGATTTCGCCTTTACCGGCCTCACTGTTTCGGATGATTATTTGAAGAAAAATTCGGCCGATGTGCAGAAGGCTGTTAATGCCATCAATAAGGCTATGAATTATATCCACAAAGATTTTGAGGGTGCAGTTAAAGTAGCTTGTGCTGAGTTTCCTGAAGTAAAAGAGCCGGTGGTGCGAGCTGCCTTGAGGCGCTTAGCCGATGAGGGAACTATACCTAAGTCTGTGGTATTGCCTGAGAATGCCTGGAATAGTGCCATTAATATGCGTAAGGAGATTGGTGATCTTAAGAGTGCTGGTTCTTACAGAGAAAATGTCGACATGAGCTTTGCTAATAAGGCTGCTTTACTTAAATGAGCAGTGAAGTCAAGCCTTTACTCACTATTGATGGGCTCTGCTTTGATTTTTCTAGTCAGACTCAAGCAATTGAGAAGCCTGGTAATCAAATACTAAATCAAGTCAGCCTGACTGTGCGAAAGGGTGAGATTGTCTGTATCTTGGGTGCCAGTGGTTGTGGCAAGACTACACTACTTAATTTGATCGCTGGTCTGCTCACTGCCACCAAAGGAGTAATTGAGCTAAATTCGCAGAAAGCAACTAAGCGACTTGGTTATATTTTTCAATCTGACGCCCTCTTTCCCTGGCGTACAGTAAAAGACAATCTTCTCTTGGCTGCTGATATTGATAGAAGTCTCGACAAGAAAGCTCTAGAGCAATCGATGCTGCAGTATCTATCAATGTTTCATTTGAGCGAACAGATACTTACTAAGTATCCGATTCAACTTTCTGGTGGCATGCGGCAGCGGGTGAGCATCATTCAGTCGCTAATGTTTGATCCGGAGCTTTTGCTCCTAGATGAACCTTTTTCAGCTCTCGACTACTACACCAAGCTGAAACTAGAATCTGAGTTTTCGCAGTTCGTCAAAGAACGCGGAACGGCTGCCATATTGGTTACTCATGATATCGAAGAAGCTGTTGCTATTGGTAATCGTGCCCTAATAATGAACGCTGGGAAGCTGCAAAAAGAGTTTCTCATCTGCTCTGAAGCTGCTTTGATGGAGAGAGGAACCAGCGACTTTGCTGAAAAATATAGAGAAATTTGGTCTGAGTTGAAGTCAGTGGTAGGTGAAATTCAATGACCAAGAGCAAGTCTAAGTCAAAGATTTTTGAACTCCTGCTCTATCCAGTACCGCTTTTGGCCTTTATTGTCATTTGGTATTTTGCTACTCAGGGCAGCCAAGAAAGGCAATTTACTTTTTCTAGTCCAGAAAAAGTATTAGAGGCATTCTTGCGCTTAGTTCAAAGTGGAGAATTGCTACAGAACTGCAAAGTTACTATTCTCGAAGCATTGAGCGGTTTTTTACTCGGTACTACTAGTGGTGCAATAATTGGCCTTTCGCTTTGGTACTCTAGTCTAGTCGCGAAGATTGCTAAGCCCTATATTACTGCGCTTGCCACTGTACCCATCTTCGCCCTGGCACCGATTGTCATTTCTTGGTTTGGCATCGATATCTACTCTAAAATTGCCTTAGCTTTTCTTTCAACGGTGACAGTGGCAATTGTGCAAAGCTACCAGGGCGCAATGGCTGTAGAACCGCGTTTCTTGCGCTTGATGCAGGTTATTGCTGCCAGCCGCTGGCAGACTTTTAGGCTTGTGGTCGTGCCGTCTTCGCTGATCTGGGTTTTGAATGCCATGAAGCTCAACATTGGCCTAGCTTTGTTGGGGGCCTTTATTGGCGAGTTCATTTCAGCAGAGCAGGGCTTGGGCTTTATGATTGTCAAAGCATCTGGACTTTATGATATGGCCACAGTCTTTGTCGGCGTCATTGCCCTGATTGTAATTGCACTGTTGCTAACATCTCTGGTTGAGCAATTAGAGCGATATCTTATGAAATGGAAAACGCAGTGAATTTCGTTATCTAGACTTGCTTGAGCGCTCAAACAGTAGGCGCTTTGAATGTCAAAATGACGGTTCAGTTTCAATTTCCATTGTGTAGAGATCTCGGTGATCGGCAATTTCTTTGTAGCCGACGGGCGGCACTACGAATTTTTGAGAATCAACCGTAATAGGTTTGGCCGAGAAAAGCTCAAGCACTCGCTTTGAACCAGATTGCGCTGAATCAATAGCGCCGGCCGGTATTTTGAAATCTTTGGAAATTGAACGAATTTCCATTCTTACCGGAGGTCCATAGCCTTCGGGTACTCTCGCAAACTGTGCTAGAGAACGGGACAACCCCTCGGTAATATCTAGCTGAGAGGTAGTCCATAAGGTTCCCTCGAGTTTTTTCTCTTTACTCAAGTACCAATGACCGCTGCACTTGTAGCGTTGACACTTGAGGCCAGCAATAGTGCCGACACCGTCAGGAATTACTTTGTCGAACACATACTTGTCTGGTCCCAGCATTTGCTTGAGCCACTTCGTCAGACTAATTTTGCTATATCTTTTACTAAGGTCGCCATAGACAGTCATGTCATCATAGTTAGGGGCACTAAGCGAATATTTGACCATATCGTTGTCAAATATCACTTTGTCGTGAGAGATTAAGCCCCGATAGTGTCCACAGCGTGTACTGTAGGCATCTAGTTCCCAGGCTTTGACTAGAGAACTGCTGGTAGTTTTTTCTCTTGGGTTCGAGGTACTGCCTGTCTCATTCCGCTGCCTAGAATTGAAACCAGATGTCTCGGCCTTGTTTGAATTCGGAGGCAAAGACGCTGTACTTAGAATAAGGGTAATAGCTGCGATCGCCGAAGTGATAACTGACAATAGCACTAAATAACGGATGTCAAAAGGTTTCTCGACGGTGTCTTTCCGAGCTTGGTTTTTCTTCTTGTTCAGTGCCATGGCCGGAGAATAGGCAAGCAAATCTTTGCCTTCTCTAATGCGAGTTAGATCTATTGCCAGCTCTTTAGCTGATTGATAACGATCTTGAGGTAATTTGGCGAGGGCTTTGGCTAGCACCACATCTAGTGAAGGTGGAAACTTACCATCAGGCGCAACTTCAAACAAGCTTGGCACTTCTTGTTCTTCATGCATGAGAATGGTTTCGATTGATGATGATCCTTCAAACGGAACAAATCCTGTTATCAGTTCGAAAAGAGTACAACCGATGGAATAAATATCGGAACGGGCGTCTACCACGCCACCAGTGCATTGCTCAGGGCTCATGTAGAAAGGGCTGCCAAAAATCTCACCAGCAGAAGTCAGATTTTGTTGAGCTGTAAAATCTGGCCCTATCAATTTGGAGATACCAAAATCCAGAACTTTCACGCTTTCAACTTTATTGACAGCGTCAATCATTATGTTGCCTGGCTTGAGATCTCGATGAATAACTCCATTGCGATGAGCATAAGCGAGGCCATCTAATACTTCCAGCAATACATCAATAGCGTGGTCGAACTCTAAAGGACCGTCATCTACCAATATCTGCTCCAAGGTCCGGCCGGACAAATAATCCATTGAGTAAAAAGGAGCTAAACCATCATGAATGCCCAGATCATAGACTTTAACGAAGGTTGCATGATTGAGCGACGCAACGGTCTTTGCTTCAGCTTGAAAGCGTAACCAATTTTGCTCGTTTACTAGTTCCGGAGCCAGCACTTTAAGAGCATATCTTTTGTTCAGGGTGGTGTGCTCGACCAAATAGACAGCCCCCATGCCACCTATCCCGAGCAGCTTGATAATTTTATATGTGCCACCAATAATAGTGCCAAGTGGAAACGTCGCATCGACCTCGGCACTTGGTGCTGATGAGCGCTTCAATAGCCCCTCGGTAAATTCCTTCCTTTGCAACACTCGCACAGCCGTAGGGCTGTGCCTAACTGAACTTTTCTTGGCCATTGAGCCAGCACAGTCACAGCGTAGTTCCTTGAATAGAAATGCGCTGAATGATCCATCTCGTCTATTTATTGGTTTGGATTTTCCGCAGCTGCTGCAAATCGGATTGCTAGCCTGGTAAGGCGCAGAGCCGGGAGATGAGACCTTGCTCTTGCACTGGCAATAATTGTGTTGAAAGAAAAAAGACGTTACTGAACCGGCTCTGCTTGTAGCAACTGGCTTGCGGCAGTCCTGGCAAAATTCGCTAGTCAATTAAAGTTTAACCATGCTTGAGCTTGATTGGGAAGATTGGTGGCTTAGCCACTTCTGCTCTCAAGCCGCCGAAAATACGGAAGTTGAATCCAGCATAACCTGGGGTGGTATTGGCACCAATGTTGTAAATTGGTTCGGCTCTGACAAAAGCAGTAATTGGTAGACGCGGGTGAATGCGGCGACCGGCTTCTAGAGTCGTGATGATTACTTGGTTATTGGGGCCAAATCTGAGGCGACGATTGCCGAAATTAGTAACCAGAGTATTATCAATTAAGAAGTTCCAGGGGCCTTTGCGCCAAGCGCCACCGAAAGAATAAAATTGGTCGAATTCTTGGAAGCCGCTAACGATTCCATGCCATCTCACCTGACCCATGACACTGCCGTAGATCAAGCCAGATTGTCCGACACGCCTTGAGATAACTGCCGATGGTATTAAGTCGTTGAAGAGCACTTGTGGTGAATTAACGGTATTGATGAAGAGCACTCTGGGCATCAAGCCAAAAGTAACGTTGGTCTTGTCATTGATTTTGACGTCTCTGTCAATACGTCCGCCGATAGAGTGAATGTTTCTGCTTAGAGCGTTATTACGCAGAGTATATTGATCGCGGAAGAAGAAGTAGTTGGCCGAAACTCTAGTTTTCTTGTCTAAGGCATAGCCAAGAGTAACGTTTGGCAGAACGCGGTAGACCATGTCTGACAAATAGTGGCGATTGGTTTGGAATGTGTTGGCCTCAAAACGCAATGAGTTTTCTACCGAAGCGTTGAAGAAAACGCGACCTGGTAATTTGTACAAGGCTTGCGATTTGAAAGAATCAAGACCATTGAAGGCGCTAGTACGCTCTGGTAGGCGAACCGGTGTGAGGTCGATTGGCACAATGTCACTATCACGCTGAGGCGCTGATTGAGCAATAGCCCTGGGAGCTTCTTCGGTAAAGGAGGCGGAGGCTTCTACAGCTTTTTCTGTGTCCTCAGATTTCTCAGATTTTTTAGAGCTTTCTGAGGCCTCCTGGCTAGACTTAGCGGCTTCGGTTTCTTGGCCGGGAAGCGAAATTCGTTCTAGATTGACACTGGTATCACGGGCAAAACTACCTGAATCAATCAATGCTGGTGTAGGCGGTTCAAATGCCATCGCCATTGGTGCCGATTGCAAAAGCGACAATGTTAGGCCCGACAACAATAATTGTCTGTACTTAAACTGGGTCAACTTTCCCGCTCCAGGACTTAGTAAAATTGGGTTGCCATGTGAACAGATACAACTTCCTCTTGGCTATTATATCTCAGTGTCTGATCCTTGAATAGCTAATATTCTTCACTTTCTTGTTAGCACCTTCACCCAGTTTGCGAAATCAACAGTGTTAGGATAGGCACCATCTTTGGAACTATGGAGTTTATCCCTTGTCATCATCATCTCCAGCAAACAGCTCTGCTTCTCAAGAGATTCGAGATCCAGCAATCAGAGTGGTCTTGCAGCCTAAAGACACCAATAATGCTGGCACAATCTTTGGTGGCATCATCCTAAGCTATATCGATTTGGCCGGTGCGGTAGAGGTTGGCAAGACAACCAAGCAACGTATAGTCACCGCAGGGATTAAAGAAGTAGAATTTAAAGCTCCTGTACTGGTTGGTGAAGTGGTGAGCTTCTACACTAAGACTTTGCGAGTCGGTCGCACTTCGGTGACAGTTACAGTTGAAGTTGAGTCGACTAGAGGCCATGAGCAGGTTCGAGTGACTTCTGCCGAACTGACTTTTGTTTGTCTTGACAAAGATGGTAAGCCGACGCCAGTAGTAAACAGTTGATGATTCTGAAAAAAACGACATGATCTGGAGCTCTTCTGATGACAACCATTGATCCCGTATTTGAGAAAGCTAGTGTCGAAAAGATTCGACTTTATTTAGGTACTGGTGCTGGCAAGACCACAGCTACCTTTGGTTTGGCGTTGAGAGCTCTGAGCAAGGGCATGAATGTCACTCTGGTTTTTTTCGACAAGCTTGAAGAAAATTCTTCGGAAGGTAAGGGCTTGAGGCTGCTAGCCGAGTCTAAAGCTGAAGGCTTCGGTCGTCTGACTATGAACTATACCGGTGTAAATCGTCTGGGGACTGGGCCAAAAGGAAGTTTTAGACTCTATAGCTCTCCCAATGGTATTTTGCCGGAAGATAAAGAGGCCGCGGCTTTGGGTCTAACCTTTCTAGCTGAGGGTCTCAAGCGCAAAGACGATGTGATAATTGGTGATGAGCTATTGGACGTTGCTAGAGTTGGCCTCGTTGATTGGGACGCTGTCAAAGCGACCTTGACTCAGCGCCAAGATCCCAGCGTTTTGGTGCTTACTGGTCGGCGTGCCCCTGATTGGCTTATGGCTGAGGCTAGCACCATATCCGCTACCACTCAATTGAAGCATCACGGACGTGCCATTGAAGGCATAGATTGTTAGTTTGATTTGTTTTCAACTAAAAGACAAAAAAAGGGGCCACTGGCCCCTTTCTAGTTTTTATAATCTACTGGCTTTGCCGGCTAGGGAACCTTTTTGAATTCACCAGTTGTAGATACGGTGTTTGATGAACTGCTAGATGAAGTGCTGGAGGTCTTACCTATTTCTTCTTTCATCACTTCAATTGCTTTTGCCAGTTGGATATCTTTGCCGTCTGACGGGCCGCGTTTGAAGTTCGAGAGAGTTGGGTCGTACCACCATGGTCCTTTGGTGTCTTTGATGTCTTCTTCTTTCAGTTCGACCTTATAGTCAGGAATAATACCGGTCTTATGGATGTCGGTATCATTAGGTGTTAGATACTTGGCGATGGTGACATTGATACCCGAACCATCATCGAGGCGGTTAATGGCCTGTACAAGCCCTTTACCGAACGATTTCTGGCCAACAAGTTTTGCTCGGCCATTGTCACGAAGAGCACCACTGAGAATTTCACTGGCTGAAGCCGAGCCACCATTGATTAGCACTACTAGAGGCTGGGTGCTGATCGGAGAGCCAGCTGATACCTGTGATTGCTTATAACCCTCAGCATCAATAGTGCTGACGATAATACCTTTCTCTAAGAACATGTTGGCAATCTGAACGGCATTAGATAGAAGGCCGCCGGGATTGTTTCGTAGATCTAGGATGATGCCATCAGCTTTCGAAACTGTGTTTAGGGCTTTAACCATTTCTTTGTCGGCTTTATTGGAGATAAAGCTCTCAAGGCGTATGTAACCGATATTGCCTGGCAATATTTCAGATGTACCAACTGCCTTAATTGGAATTTCAGCCCTTTGCAATGTCACTTTCTTTCGTTCAGCTTTGCGAGTGAACGTAATTATGACTTTGGTATCGATTGGGCCGCGAATTTGTTTGACCACTTGATCTAGTGACTGGCCTTTAACCTGCTTATTATCGACTTCGATAATCTCATCTCCGGATTGCATGCCAGCGTTGTAGGCGGGAGTGCCCTCAATTGGCGCAATGACCACAACTTTGTGCTCTTTGTTCATGCCCAGCTGCATGCCGACCCCGAAGAGGTGAGCTTCGATTTGGTCTTTCTCTTCTGAAAATGCTTCGCGGTCGAGAAACCGAGTATATGGGTCATTTAATGAAGCCAGCATCGTCTCAACTGCTTTGTGCGATTCGTCGCTGGTTTTGAGCTTGCCGTCGTAGTTATGCTCCCAACGGTTCCAGTTCTGGCCATTAAACTTCTGATCGTAGTACTGTTCTTTGATCAGTTTCCATGAGCGGCGATAAAGATCTTGTGGATTAGACTGAGCCAGGGCAACTTGCCTAGTCAGATCATGGGAGATACCAGCCGCACCATCTGCAATTAGCGTTTGGGAAATGGCATCGCCTTTACCCTTAGCAAATAACCAGCTTTGTAAACCAAAGAAAGCAAGGCAGAATGCAAGCGGTATTCCGACCCGAGCTATTACTTTCCTATCCAACAACTTTCTACCTCTACCTTCAAGTATTCAATAATACAAATCTTAGATCACTATGCCCTTGGCTCGCCCAGACTACGCTTCCTCTCTTAAGAATGCTGAAGCAAAATCACTCCAGCGGTGAAGTCTTGGGAATTTTTAATTGTAGCCCCAAATCGGCCTGCGCGTCGACAAATAGCCGGTTTCTTGCGGCAAAAGCTGTGAGAATTCTTTTTCTCCGGAAGAAGTTAATTATTTTGGGTTTCAAGTATCTTGGCATTTCCCCTATGATTGCACTGTGTTAGGGTCAACTTAAGGTTTTGTTGACAATCATAGGGCCGCTTGCAGAAAGCATATCGATAGCAGATCTACAGTATATCGATGGTCCAGGATTTAGATAAGAAGTTCAGGTAATTTGGAGGCGGCTCTAGAATGATGGCCAATCAGGGAACACTTCTGGAGAAAGGCAAAACAGATAGTTTAGCCGCTGATTCTTCGGCAGCCTCCACTGTACAGCCATCCCACCCAAGTGCCGAGTCTCTCGCTAATATGGAATCCCAGTTGAATACCGATAGCAAAACTCGCCAATTCTCTGTCACAGCGGCAATAAACAAGATCAAGATCTCGGAACGCACCAAATTGCGGGCCAAAATTGCAGTTTCAGTGATTTTGTTCGCCAGTCTGTTCTTGTTCGGTAAAGTTGACCTGTCTAAGTCAATAGAAGTAGCGCTCAAAGCTAACCCCTGGTACCTTCTGGCTGCTGTGGGCCTGTTCTTAGGGTCTACATTCTTAAATGCTCACCGCTGGAAACTCCTTGCTAGCGCTGTTGGCCTTAATCAGAGTTTGCTCAAGATGGTGCAGTTCTGCTTTGTTGGAGTATTTTTCAATCTCTTCTTGCCTTCCACTGTGGGCGGCGACTTTAGTCGTTGTTATTACCTGTCTAAAGGCACGGGCAAATATGCCCATGCTTTCTACTCGGTCTTGGCTGACCGCACGGTTGGAATTGCCGTGCTGTTTCTCTTTGCCTCAGTTGGTATTTTGTTTGGACCGGGTGGCGGTGGTTTGCCGCTGCAGCTTAAATTGCCTATTTTGCTCGGTACTGTGGGTATTTTCTCCGTTCTACCCTTCTTGCCTCAACTGGCTGTGCGCTTCTTTGGCCCTGAAAACTGGATTTCAAGGCAGCTCAACAATTCTCCGGCATCGATTTATTGGCACGACCGCGGCTTGATGGCGACGACCATTGGCCTGTCGGTAATCATGCAAGTTGTAATAGTTATGTGTCACGTGGCTGTTGGTCTTGCCCTTGGCCTGACCAGCATTCCTCTTTGGTACTATTTCGTTTTCTATCCCTCAGTCGCTGTTCTCGGTTTTATTACACCGAGTTTTAACGGCATCGGTATTCGCGAGTGGGCCTACACTTATTTTCTCACTCTGGCTGGCGTTGATCGGGCCCCCGCGCTTACTTATGCAATCATGTGGCTGGGATTAACCACGCTCTCAAGCCTGGTTGGTGGTCTCGTCTATGTCCTCGGTCACTTCAAGATTTCGAAGGCAGAGAAAGACTTGATGGAGTCCGGAAATATGGGCAACCTAAACTAATTGGAAGTTGGCAATGCTGGGCACTAAAGTCAGTTTTCTGCCCGGATGCAGCCCCCTTGAGGTCGACGTCGTTCGGCAGATTTTTTCAATTGCTAGCGCCGCTGGCGTTAAGGCCTATCTCGTTGGCGGTGCCGTTCGTGACGCTATTGATCTAGGCCGAAAACCTGCTCAATCTCTTAAGGGAGAGGCTGGGGCAATAGATTTTGACTTCGCTGTGCTGCCTCATTTTAGTAAGAGCAGCGCGGACGAAACCAAGCCTAACCCGGCAATCAGTTTGGCCCAGGTGGTGGCCGAAGCTCTGGCTGGTCACTTCGTCATGCTTGATCAGTCTAACGACATTGCCCGGGTGGTTCTCGTGCCGGCTGAGCCGTCTGAGCCCCAAACTTATCTCGATTTTGCTGGCTGTATTGAAGGCAGTCTTGAGCGCGATATTTTGCGTCGTGATTTCACTGTTAATGCCATTGTTTTTGATCCGGAGCAACCTGAGGTGGTGCTCGATCCTACCGGCGGTTTGCAAGATCTTAGAGATAACATCATTCGCGCTGTGTCAGAGAGCGTTCTTGTGGATGATCCACTACGGGTGCTAAGAGCTTATCGCTTCGCTGCCTATCTTGGTGCTGAGATTGAACCGGTCACTCGCGGCTATCTAAAGCAGCATGTCAAGCTGCTTGGGCAGGTTGCTCGCGAGCGCATATCATATGAGTTTTTCACTTTGATGAACTGTGAGAAAGTGGCCCGTCTAATTGTCGAAATGGGCGAAATAGGCTTGCTAGAAGAAATCTATCCCGAATTAAAAGACTGTCGCCGAGTAACTGCTAACAGCTTTCATCATCTTGCTTTGTTCGATCATAGTGTTGAAACTATCCCCCAGCTAGAAAATAGATTTCAGGCTCTGCCAGATTGGGTGCAGCAGTCAGCCCACCAGCCCCTTGTGCCTGGGGTGACAAGGCTAGCAGCAACCAAGATAGCGGCCCTCTTGCATGACATTGGCAAGCCCGATACTTGGCAGATTACCGCGGAAGGTCGTCACACCTTTATTGGTCATGACAAGCTTGGTGCTGAGATGATCCGCCCTCTGGCGGATAGAGAGAAATGGTCTAAAACCATGACTCGTTTCGTTGAGAGGCTAGTGCTCTGGCACCTTCGGCCTGGTCACCTCTTCCACACTGGCACCCCCAGCCCTAAGGCCCTCAATCGTTTCTATCGCACTGTAGGCGAAGAAGTACCAGAGTTGATGATGTTGGCTTTTGCTGACTTTGGAGCTACCTGTGGCGCTGCGCTCGCCGCTGAACGAGACCGTCTAGAGCAGTGCCTAGTAGATTTGATGAATGGATATCCGGCTTATATAGAAGCCACAAAGAAATTGCCCAAGTTGATGGACGGGGCGGATGTAATGAGGATATTGGGGATAAATCCGGGTCCAATTATCGGTGAAATTCTCAATTCACTCACTGAAGCTCAAGAAATTAAGGAAGTGATGAACGTGGCTCAGGCTGAGGATTTCGTCCGTTCTTACAAAGCTGTTGAAAACCAGTAAAAAAGAAAGTTTCCGCTTGATAACTAAATTTCAGGGTTAATTGGAAGTTTAGCGGGCATAAGAAATGCAGAGAAACAAACACAACGTTCGGACCTAGTCTGAGCGGAGTAGTAAGGATTTCCAGAACAGTAGACAACGCGAAGGCCCCAGCTGAGGGTCTTGTTTTCCACTGACATTTTTTAAATTTCCTGGCAAATAGCTTAATAAGGTGAAAACAATGAACGCTAAAGTAGACAAACTTCAGAACTACACAGTAATTGCTCGTCTCGATGATGCCATTCCACTGAATACTGAAGAATGGCTTGCCACCGAGCGCCTGCTCAATCAAGTCAGTGAGTTTGTGCCCATGTCTATGCTCAATGCTTTGACCGAATCCATTATCAACTATGCTGATGATCAAGCTCGTCGTGGCTATATTCTAGGCCAAGAAGATCTCGTCAGTGAGCTCAAAAGAAAGGCTTCTAAAATAGCCTAACTGCAAAAATTTTCAGCAATTCAAGCAAGCTATAGCCAGAAGTTATATTGTTGCCATCCCCTTTCGGATGGCAACATTTTTTTGTTTGCAGATATAATTGACAATGTAACTATAGGCAGAGAAAGAGAGAAAGCGGTCGCTGACCACGGAGTTATTTTGCCAAGTTCTAGCAGCCATTTAAATTTCAAAGTACGCCACTGGACCACTATCAATAAAGAACTGGTTGCTGACTGTCGAGTTTTTACCGTTCATAAGCAAATTTCACAGCGCACTACTGCAGGTGTCAGCGAGACCCACGACTTTTTTGTATTCAAACCCGCTGATTGGGTTAATGTCATTGCCGTAACCCCTGATTATCAGGTTGTCTTAATTGAACAGTATCGTCATGGTATTGAGCAAGTCACTTTAGAAATTCCTGGTGGCATGATTGATGAAGAGGATGGCGGATCGCTGATTGCTGGGCAGCGAGAGCTTCTTGAAGAGACTGGTTGCAGCGGTGAAGGTTTAATTTTCTTGGGGCGCAACCATCCGAACCCTGCCATTCAGAGCAATATTTGCGATACCTACTTAACTCTGAACGTCAAACAAACACATGTTCCCAGCTTCGATAGCACTGAAGAAGTGGCTATTCGACTGGTTCCAATTAAAGATATTCCGCGCCTGATCAAAAACGGCATGATTACTCATGCTCTAGTTATTGTCGCCTTCCATTATCTGCAGCAATACTGTCTTGAAAACGTCTCCCAAAGTGCAGAAATAGATAAGCTCAATCCGTTTTCTTAAGACTCAAAAAAAACGATAGGCCTAAGTATGCACATTGGCAATTTCCCTCCGGTCTATCACTTAGTGCTTGAGGCCTTTGCGTTTTGGATTGGCTTTCGCCTCTACCTTAAACTTAAGAAGAGAGATACGCTGACCTTTAAGCAACGGGTTCCCGTATTGCTCGGCGGCATGTTGGGTGCAGCTATCGGCAGCAAAACCCTTTATTTGCTAGAAGATCCATCGTTCTTTATGCAGAATCTCAACAACTGGCAGGTGCTCTTGGCTGGCAAGTCGTTGGTTGGTGGCATACTGGGCGGCTGGATTCTCATTGAAGTAGCGAAAAAAATAGTTGGGGTAAAGTCAGCCACTGGTGATAGCTTTGTTGTGCCACTCATTGTCGCCATGGTTATTGGCCGCATCGGTTGTTTTCTTTGTGGCCTATCAGACCATACTTACGGACTGCCAACTGATTTGCCCTGGGCCCTTGATTTTGGTGACGGCATTCGTCGACATCCAACTCAGCTCTACGAAATATTGTTTCTGGTTATGCTTTTGCTGGCTTTCTCTCAACTGGTAAAACAAAATCTGCAGCAGGGCGAGCTGTGGAAGATCTTTATCTTGGCCTATTTGTCGTTTAGGTTCTGTGTCGAGTTAATTAAGCCTGTTGCCCACGTATACTGCGGTTTAGATATTGAACAAGTGGTGACCATTGGTGCCTATAGTTACTATGCACCTTACTTAATTTCTAAGCTCCGACCTAAAACTGCACAAGGAGCTGTTCAATGAAAACGGCAGATCGCCCTTATATCTTCTTTGAACTAACCAATAGTGTTTGTTCTAACTGTCTAGAAAAAATTGAGGCAAAAATTGTTTTTCAGGACGAAAGGGTTTATCTCGTAAAAAACTGTCTCAAGCATGGTCGCGAAAAGGTCTTAATTTCTACAGATATAGAATATTTCAAGCTTTCACGCAGTTTCTTGAAGCCAGGGCAGCTGCCTTTGCGCTTCAATACTGAGACCAAGTTTGGTTGCCCCTACGACTGTGGCTTGTGCCCGGATCACGAGCAGCATAGCTGTTTGACCTTAATTGAAGTGACTGACAAGTGCAATCTGGAATGTCCGGTCTGCTACGCCGAATCAGGCCCTAATGCTGGTGCTCATCGCTCAATAGAGCTGATTGAGTTTATGCTGGACGAACTTGTGAAAAATGAGGGCGAACCAGATGTGGTGCAGATCAGTGGCGGTGAACCAACCATTCATCCCCAGTTTTTTGACATTCTTGATCTAGCAAAAAATAAGCCCATTCGCCATTTAATGGTCAATACCAATGGTGTAAGAATCGCTCGTGATCGCGATTTTTGTGCTCGTTTAGCTACATATATGCCAGGCTTTGAGGTCTATCTACAGTTTGACGGCTTGCGCAAAGAGACCTATACAGAGTTACGTGGTGAAGACTTAACTGCTGTTCGGCAAAAGGCCCTGGCTCATCTTAACGAATTTGATATTGCCACGACTCTGGTTGTAACATTGGCACGCGGACTCAATGATGATGAGATTGGCGAGATTATTGACTTTGCTTTGAAGCAGCCCTGTGTCAGAGGGGTGACCTTTCAGCCAATCCAATCAGAAGGGCGGGTCTTAGGCTTTGACCCTGCCGATAGGCTGACTTTAGCGGAAGTTAGACAAAAGATTTTGCAGCAGTCAAAGGTCTTTAGTGATGATGACATTATTCCTGTACCTTGCCACCCAGACTGTATTGCTATGGCCTATGCCATAAAAATAGACGATAAAGTGGTGCCCCTATCTGGGGTGATTGGTTCAGATGTATTGCTTAAAGAAGCTGGCAATACCATTCAATATGAATCAGATCCAGCCGTCCGAGCCAAAATATTTGAATTGTTTTCCCTGGGTAAAACCACCGGCACTGTCTCCCATGCCATTGGTGACCTTTTGTGTTGCCTGCCCAAGCTAGAGTTTCCCTCTGAGCTTTCCTACAAAAATATTTTTCGCATAATCATCATGGAGTTTTTGGATAAGTACAATTTTGACGTCAGGTCGGTAAAGCGCACCTGCGTGCACATTGTTCACCCTGACGGGCGGATAATTCCCTTCGATACCTATAATATGTTCTATCGCAGCAATCTTGACGTCAAAGCCCTTTCAAAACACCAGGTTGAGCAAAGGATATGAGCTTACTTGATAGTCATTATCTCGAATTTGATCAGTCTTTCGACCAGGCCTGGGAGCTGGTGCAGCAGTGTCTCTCTAAGCCATCTCAACCCGGCTTTGAGTGGCGAATTGAAGACGACAAAGATGCTAAGCGTATTACTGCCACCGGTGAAATAGGCAATGCTTTTCAGATCCAAAGACAATTAATTTTGCAGCTGGTGTTTTCTGAAGGAGCAGAGAAAGGCCGCCTTGACTTGCATTACATGGTTGTGCCCCTGCGCAACATTGATCCTGCACTGGTCATCTTTCAAGAATTTAGAGAGCAAATCGAGCTGGCTTTTGCCTCTAAATTGATCGCCTATAAATCTGCATCCACGGCTCTGCAACTAGAATCGGCAGCCAGTACTAGTTTAATCAAAGGCTTTGAGTTTGTTCTTCTGGGCAATGTTGCCCTATTTACTTTGCTGGCTTTTACCATGGGAATGGCTGCTGCTGCGGGAATAGTTATATGCCTTCAGGTTCTCTGGGTGCCAGTGGCCATTGTTTCTAGCTTCTATAGGTCGCTGACTAGAACGCAGACAATCAAAGGGATAGCCATTAAGCCTTTAGAGAGACTCTGGCTCGGTTCTCTGGCCTTCGGTGGGGGCATGCTTATTTCTGCCATTATTTGTCCCATTATTCTCTGGGGCCTATGCACCGGTTTGTCATTTGTTGCTCGTGGTGGTGGTTAGAGCAAAATGAGCCTATTAGAAGGCCACTATGTTGAATGTGCTCGCTCCTTTGAGAGTGCTTGGGAGCTGGTTCTCCAAGCCCTGGAGGCTATATCAAAGCCCGGCTTCGTCTGGCAAGTTGAGCCTGATAAAGAGGCCAAACGCATTCATGCCACCATGGATTTCGGCAATGCCTTTGAAGTGAAGCGGCATTTGACCCTGGAGCTTGTCTTTTCGCAAATCGGCGAAGCTTTGCGCCTAGAAATGCACTATGTAATTATTCCTATGGTCAATATCGGTCAGTCTGAGAAGCTACTGCAAACGGCTAGAGACAAAATAGGTCAGTTGCTCACTGCCGGCCAAGAGCTCTATCAAGTTGGTGTCATCCCAGCTAGTAGTGAAGTTCGCACTGAAGTTGAAGACAGTGATCGCTTGTTGCAATGCATCGAGATGGTGCTTTTACTCAATTTGGTTTTAGTGGTCATATTTTCGTTGACCACAAAGTCTCTACAGTCGGCTATGTCTTTTGTTCTATTGCTGCAATTCTTTTGGATACCAATTGGTGTCTTTTACGCCTTATTCTCAGGCTTTAGCAAGTTGAAGGCCGGCTCAAGCTGGAGCTTCGGCAGCGTATTAATCTTCACTGGTGGGCTCATTTTTAGTGGCGTTGCAATTAGTGCGTTTGCTTTCGTTGTAATTTTATTTGGCTTGTGTAGTGCCATGTTCGGTCATTCTCAGGGTTAGTTGCTGTTACTCTTTGCTGCTGGAGTTTATGTATGCGCAGGACCTGTATAGCCTTAAGTAGCATAAGTCTCAGCTCAGCGATTGCAACCTTAGCTCTGCTGCTTTTATTGTCATTCTCGCCTGGCACTGCGGCACCTCTGAGCCGCTATAGTGAATCTATGCGAATAGCCAAGAACTTGATTAAAAGGAACAGCCACAGAAAGGCTTTGCCTTACTTGGACCGGGCTATAGAACTTGATCCCAAATCAGCAGAAGCATATTGTCAGCGCGGTTATGTGCACTTTTCGCTTGAAGAAATAGAGCAGGCAGAACTTGATCTAAATCAAGCAATCTCCTTAGATCCGAGGATGGCAGAGGCCTATCTTCAAAGAGCCAGAGTCTTTAGTGAACAAGGTAAAGTAGATTTAGCCTTAAGTGAATCAGCAAGGGGCATTGCTCTTAGTGGTGGCAAGTGTCGATCGCACTGGTTCCAAGATCGAGCAGCCTGGTATGCCCAGAAAGGTGATAATGCTAATGCCATAGAGGAATATACCCGCTCAATTCAGGCCAATCCACAAGACTTTTGGCCTTATTTCTTTCGTGCTTCTATCTACTACAAGGCTTGCTCTTACGCAAAAGCTATCTCTGACTTAAATATTGCGGCCAAGCCGCCCAGTAACGTTAGTCTAGGCCGCATACGCTCCCTGCGAGCTCAATGCTACGACAAGTTAGGGCAGCATGACCTCGCCGCCAAAGATAGAAAAGAAGCGAATAGTGACGCGCTCAAGCAAATGGCTGATTTCTAGAGTCGATGATTTTCGACCTAGCGTACGTAAGCCAATGGGTTGTTAGGCTTACCGTTCACTCTAACTTCGAAGTGTAAGTGTGGACCGGTGGAGAATCCGGTGGTTCCTTCATAAGCAATGACATCGCCCTTAGCGACGTTATCACCAGCACCCACAGCCACTCTAGATAAGTGAGCATAGAGTGTAGCCATGCTGTTGCCGTGGCTTATGATTACGACTTTTCCGTAGCCACCATACCAACCTGTGTAAAGAACGTTGCCACCATCGGCGGCGTGAATGGCTGAGCGGTTCGGGCCAGCTAGGTCAACTCCAGAGTGGAACTTGCGAACGCCAAAAATGGGGTGTTTGCGCCAACCGAAAGGTGAGGTTACTGGCGCTCTTAGTGGCATGCACATGTTGCCAGAGCCAACTGTAATTGGTCCGCCTTTTTTGCGGTTAGAGCTTTCCATAATGAAAATCTGTTTCTCTAAACGAGCCGATTCGTTAGCCAGTTCTCTTTCTGCTTGTTCATAGAAGGCCCGTTGACTGCGCAGACGCTCAGCTGTTTGTTGCTGACCCAGCTTCTCTTTGGCAATAGCCATAGCTTTCTCAGCAATTTGTGAAACTAAATCGGCCAGCATATTCTTTTGCGCACCAAGTTGCTGCTTGTTTTGCGATAGCATTGACTCTCGTAAACGCAATTCGTCAATCAGCTTTTTATCTTGTTCTGCCACACGCTCTTGATAGTAGAGTCGGTCTAGCAGGGTTTGCAAATTGTCGACCTGGAAAAGCATTTCAACAAAATTCAAACGATTGCCTTCATAGATCTCTCTAAGGCGGAAGGCGGCAGACTCTTGCAAGCTTGCTTCTTTGGTTTTCACCGTAGTCAGTTTTGCCTGGGTTTCGTTGATTTTGTTTTCAGTGTGGCTAACTTGTTGCTTAGTGTTAGTCAACTTACCTGTGGTGGCAGCTAGCTCTCTTTGAATGATGCCCAGTTTCTCATAGGCCTTGCGCTCATTCTTTCTTATTGCTTGAGCCTTAGCGTGGTATTCACGCTTTTCTCTTTCTAACTTTTGCTTCTCTTGTTGTAAGAGACGCTTTTTAGCCTCATTAGAGCTACCGCTCTCGTAGGCGACAACAGTGTTAGCCGAATGGTGCAAGCTTGAGTGCACGTCTGTGGCACTTGCTGGCAATGTTTGGCTGCCTAGAGTCATTATTGATAGAGACACTGCTGATAGTGCAGCGCTTCTGATATTTTTAAATTTCAATTTTTGGGAAACCAATCTGAATGCCTTCAATATCTGAATCTGAAATTGAGTATCTTGATGGGAAGTGCAGTCTACCATTGAAAACCCGATGAGGCAAAGAACCCTCAATATGCTTTAAGTCTATAGCCGAAAGATATGCCAATTATTAGCTATAATTTGGCCTGCTGGTTGCCGTGGCTTCAGCGTTTAGGCGCTGAACCGTTGCCTGAGGTCGATTGTTGAAATAACTTCAACACTTGGAGCATTATCTCAACATTCGTCACATGTTGTCATATAGTATCCATCGACGCCTAAACTTCGTTTTGACCGACTGATTCACGACTAATTCCCTCTAATGTTGGAAGAGCAAGATAAAATGTTGAAAGAAATTGTCAAGTATCCTTTGTCTATCAAAGGTCTAGCCACAACTGAATTTACTGAGGTAAAAAGTCCCTTCAGTGGTGAAGTGGTGGCCGTGGTTGGTCAAGCTGACGAGAAAGCGATTGATGCTGCTCTAAGTCAGGCTAAAGAAACCTTTGAAAATGTGATGAAGAATATGCCAGCGTACAAGCGTTCGGAAATTCTGGCCAAGACTTCACAGCTAATTCTGAGCAATATCGAAGACATGGCTCAGACCATTGCCTTAGAAGGTGGCAAGCCTATTAAGGATGCCCGAATTGAAGTTTCACGCGCTGCCAATACTTTTGCCATTGCCTCACGCGAAGCTCTGCGCCTAGACGGTGAGCAATTACAAATGGATACCAATGCTGGCAATGAAGCCCGCATCGGCATGATCTTGCGCGAGCCCATTGGTGTGGTGGCAGCGGTAACACCATTTAATTTCCCTTTGAACCTGGTGGCACACAAACTAGCCCCGGCCATTGCTGCTGGTAATACTGTTGTGCTTAAGCCCTCTTCCCAAACTCCAGTTTCCAGTTTTAAATTAGCCGAGCTGCTCATGCAAGCCGGGCTTCCCGACGGTGCTTTGATTGTCACTCCCTGTCGTGGCGCCAAAGGCAATGCCCTGGTGCGTGATTCTAGAATCGCCCTTTTAACTTTCACTGGTTCGCAAGAAGTAGGTTGGAGATTGCGCGGTGAAGTGCATGCTGGCGTCAGGGTAATTCTTGAGCTGGGTGGCAATGCCGGAATTGTAGTGCACTCTGACGCCGATCTTGAGGCTGCCGCTAAAGCTGCTTGTCGTGGCGGATATGCCCATGCGGGCCAAATTTGTATTTCAGTGCAACGGGTTTATGTTCAAAGCAAGGTCTACGATCAGTTCTTGGATAAATTCAAAAGTCTGGTTGCAGCTCTCAAAGTTGGTGATCCACTAAGTGATGATACCGATGTCGGTCCATTGATTGACGCTGGTTCAGTTGACAAAACCATTGAATGGGTTGACGAAGCTGTTAAAGGTGGAGCCAAGCTTGTTCACGGTGGCAAGAAGTGCGGCAACAACTTGGTTGAGCCCGTGATATTGACTGAGACCAATCGCGGTATGTCGGTGGTTTCTGAAGAAGTCTTTGGACCAATTGTCAGCATTATGAAGTATGACACTGTAGATGATGCCATTGCTTCTTGTAATGACTCTCGATATGGTCTGCAAGCTGGTGTGTTTACTGCTAATGTTGATGTCGCCTTTAAACTTGCTCGTGGCATTGATGCTGGTGGCGTCATGGTTAACGATGCTCCTACTTTCAGGGCCGACCATATGCCCTACGGCGGGAGGAAAGAGTCAGGCTTAGGGTTAGAGGGTATACGTTATGCCCTTACCGAAATGACTCAACCTAAGTTCATTTGCCTTAATTTAAATCCTAATGTGTAACCGACCATGGTCAAAATAGACGATCGTTTTCGCGAAGCAATTCAGGCAATTGATGGTGCCTTGGTTGTGTCGTGCCAAGCTAGCAGTGGTGAGCCCCTCAATCATCCCGATCATATTCTGGCCATGTCGCTCTCTGCTCTCAATGGTGGGGCTCGCGCCCTGCGCTTAGAGGGTGTTGAGAACGTCAGGCATGTGCGAGCCGCTGCTGAGAAACTTTTCGAAGGTCATTTACCTATTGTTGGTTTGACTAAATCAGAGATTCCTGCCGCCGAGAAGTTGTCTTCTGTGTATATCACCGCCAGCTTTGCTGAAGCTGAGGCTCTGGCCAAAGCGGGCGCCGATTTTATAGCTCTAGATGCTACCGGCCGCAAGCGAGCTGACCAGCTGAGCTTAAAGGAAACCATCGAAAAGATTCATAACCACTTGAATTTGCCCGTTTGGGCCGATTGTTCTACTTTTGGTGAGGGAATCGCCGCTGATGAGGCCGGAGCTGATATTATCTCAACTACGCTCTTTGGCTACACAGAAGAGACTGCTTTGCCTAAAGATCACGGCCCTGGTTTGGATTTACTAAAAGAGTTTGTCGATCATGTAGCCTTGCCGGTGATTCTCGAAGGCCGTATTTGGACGCCAGAAGAGCTTACTCGAGCCTTTGATCTTGGTGCCTATGCTGTCGTTGTTGGTTCAGCCATTACCAGACCGCAATTGATTACTGAACGTTTTGTTAAGGCCATTCCTTCAAGAAGGGTTCGTATGCCGGGCTTCAAGCCTAGCCGCTAAACAATGACCTTATACCAGTACTACACACTCTTTCCAATTATCATCCTCTCCGGCATTTCGCTGGGAGTACGTTCAATGATGCCCCTATCCTGGGGTAAGGGCCTTGTTCTGCAAAGCTGTCTGGTACTTTTGGCAGTGCTCATTGGTGTCCTTCTAAAGAGTATATGGATTGCACAGATCGCCGGTTGGACTTTATTTCTCGTGTTCCATGTACCGGCCTGGTACATTTTTGGTCAAGCCAAAAATTCAATGACACGAATGAACACCGACGAAATGGCCAAGTGGGGCAGATTGCTACCATTGGTGTTCTGGGGCTTGCCAGGCCAGTTTTGGAAAGACATGGTTGATGCTTATATTGCTTTTTCTAAGGAAAACCCAGCCCTGGGAGAAGAACTTTTGGGACGCTGGCAGAATTCGCCAGCTCTTCCTGATAGCCTGAAAGATGTGCCCATTCAGTATGGCCTCTATGGTAATTGCCTCTGCTGGCAGTGGCAGGCTGTGGTTGATGACTTTGAGAAATTGCGCTTTGCTGCGCGCAAGGCTTCGCCCATGCTCTATTTCTCCGCTGCCAGAGCTTATATTGAGTTAGGTCAATATAAGAAGTCTGCAGAGTGTCTTCGACAATCGCGCTTTGATGAATCTATTACTCCTCTTGATTCTCTTGCTACAGCACTATTACCCTTTTTCGCTTTGTGCGGTGCTCGTAACCAAGTAGACCAGCTATTGGCCGTCACTAGCGAAGCTAAGATCCCCCTCCCGGAGGCCCTTTCACTTTATTGGATGGGGCGCTGTCTCACCAAAGAAGGTGAGATCGCCCAAGCTCAAGCGGCTTTCGAGAAGGCGCTAACTAAGACCGAAGTGCCGATTTTGCGTAAGCGTATTCAGTACGCTCTTGACCAAACTAATTTAGATAGAGAGATTGTACATAAGGGTAGCGTAGCTTTCACTGTAGATGATTGCAAAGCTGAGATGAGTGACATTTGGTCTCATTTTCAGCGAGGCGCCTTCATTCAAGAAATTTTGGCACCGCGCCGGCGCTCCCCTGTGGTTAATGGCCTGCTCTTCATCAACTTAGCTGTCTTTCTTCTTCTTCTTCTTGCTGACCCTTACTTTATTGATGCAAAGGGGTTTGCCCTTTCGATATTTGGCAGCGGTATGCTTTCTGATGCGGTGATTAAGCATGGTGAGTATTATCGCTTGTTCACATATATGTTCTTGCACACAACCGTGATTCACCTCGGTGTCAATATGCTTGGGCTTCTGGCATTTGGTCGCATCACTGAGAATATTTTTGGCACCAATCGTTTTCTTGCTATCTATTTTTTCGGTGGAGTTCTCTCTGGCGTTGCTCACCTTTTGTTGCGTCCTGATGAGCCTGCTGTTGGTGCTTCAGGGGCGATTCTTGCCATCTTTGGTGCCGTTGGCGTAGGCATCTGGAAATTGAAGGAGGTATTGCCACAGTCATTGCGCAAGCGCTATTTATGGATGATGGTGGCTATTGCTATGTCGCAAATAGTAATGGACCAATTCATTCCACATATTGCCGTTTTCGCCCATCTTGGTGGCTTAATTGCTGGTATCGCATTAGGTGCAGTGACATCAATTCGCACACCTTCGAAAGAAGTTATTGATGGTACCCAGAAGTTTGTTGAAGGCTAAGCAATTTCGCCTTGTTGCAGTGATGCCATAGTGCTAGATTATAGCGGTGGCAACGGCTGCCAAGAGCTTCTTGTAAAGAGTCAAAGATTATGCACGATTGTCCTACCTGCAAAGTTCCGCTACATGGTCATGAGCTTGTTTGTCCCTCCTGCGGTACAAAGCAGAGAGTAAAGCTCGGCTCAAGCAAGCTTTTTGGTAGTGAACAAGCGGCTCAGAAACCAACTATCAATTTGATGCCTTTTGTCGTGGTTGGCTTGATTGCCCTTGGTATTGCAGGTTATCTCCTGAAAGATAGCTGGATTGGGCAGCTTATTAATCGTCCACCGCAGGTGGAAGATCCAATTGCCAAAATGACTTTCGTAGAAGCCCGAAACATAATCGAAACTAAGATTACTGAAGGAGTTGCTGCTACTGGTGGAAAAACCACTTTTAAGTGGCAGAGAGCTGGCGCAGAAGTTGATAAAACTAGTGAAGGCCCTGTCGAAGTTGAAGCTCAAGTAGAGCTGAAAGACCCTAGTGAGCGTAAAGCTATTATTGATCCCGTCAAAGAGTATTTTGAAAAAGCTGGCATAACCACTCTCAATGTAAAAGACGAAAAGTTGCATGCCACTTGGACCTACTCGGTAACTCCTGCGCCTGCTCAGACTCAGGCTCAATAAATGGCGAGTAAGAAGAGATTGCCAGTAGCAATTGCTCTTGCTCTATCTCTTGTCGGCGGATTGACGATTTATGAGTTAGATCAGTTCGATGACGACTCTTCTCGCGGGGCTCGAGCTCAGACGACAGATGCTAGCACTAGTAGTCAACCAAGCGTTCTCTATTCAATATTTGATCCAAAATTCAACTTGGTTGCTGGTAATTATTTGATACCGAGTGGTTGGCAGGCTCAGAGCCAGGTTGTTTGGAACATAGAGCATTTTAGTCAACCGCTGCAATTGCATTCTGTTGCTTCTAGTGCCGATGGAAAATCGGCCTTAGAATTTTTCCCCGCTGAGCAATTCGTCTGGTTGGTGCCAAGAGCTATGGCTCGTCCTGGTCAGCCATTAGGTGATGGAGCTACGCTGCTTCCGCCAGTCTCAGCTCAAGAGGCAATGCAGTATTTTGAGATAGCAAAGCTGCGAGGCTCCGCTGAGAATTTGAAAATCGAGCAGATTGTCCCTGTGCCAGAACTAGCTCAGCGTCTCGCGATTGCTACGCCTGCTGGCGCTATGCAAGAGTGTGTTTGTGCCAAAATTTCATACCTGCTCAATGGTCAGCCCATGGAAGAAGAAATCTATGGCGTAAAGACAGCCTTTAATGGCGTGCCCAGTCGCAGTTACACGGCTGGTTCGATGGTGCAATATAACTGGGGCTTCGGTACTCTCTTTAGCTTTCGTGCTCCCCAAGGTCAATTAGATGCTCAACGCAACAATTTCTGGGCCATGGTCAGCTCATTTAAGCCAAACCCAGCATGGCAGGCTGTTCGAGCACAGGTGCAGCAACAAGCTCTGCAGCATAACAATTGGCGCTTACAAGAAACGGCTAGTTCTATAGCTAATGCCAATAAGCTTGGACAGATGGTTGTAGCCGGCAATGCTCAATTCTTTGCCAATCAGGCTGCTCGTCGTGAACAACAATATGCTTCTGATCAAATGCGCTTGCAGGCGCGTTCTGCTCCCTCTGGTGCCGGCGCTGGCATGAGCCAAACAGAGGCCTTCGGTGACCTGATGATGGGGCGGGAAACGGCTGCCGACGGCTCAAAGCACGATGGCTATCACAATTCAATTTGGACAGACGGTCAGGGTAATTACCGCCCCACCAACGATCCTAATTACAATCCGAATATCAACTCGAGTGGTAGCTGGACTCAGATTGATAAGATGCCTCTAGGCCGCTAAGCTCTATATTCAAAGGCTTACATTAGACGATCTCCCTAGTACCAGTTGACAATTAGTACTATTTTGTCGATTCGTCAAATATTGAGGTTGATGTGCCACATAGCAAAGCGCTTCGGGTTGCCTATTTAAATTTCCGTTCGGCAAGCGGGAATGCTATGGCAGAGTTTGCCCCAGCTCTAATTGTTTTGTTGATCTGCATTTTCTTTCCTCTCGTCGACATGTTGGCCGTGGGCTTGGCCTATTGTGACGCGCAAGTATTGAATACCAACCAGGTGCACGAAGCCTCTTTGCTGGATTGGCATGAGGCGGTCGACCCTAATGGAACGGTTTGCAAAGGCATACCAGACCAGTGGCTGAACGGCATGGGAAAGTTTGTCAAAGTTGCTAGCCCGCCAACCACAAGCATTAGTTATCGCGACGGCGAGTCAACGACCGGTGTGACAGACAAGATCGTTAGTGTCACTACTACTTTAGTTTGTACGCCGTTCCTTTCTATTCCTCTTCCGGTGTTCAATGTTCCGGGGCTAAACGGTCCGATGGCCTTTTCTATAACATCTGAGCGGCCCATGGAGAATCCGGACTATGCTGGTCCCGCAAATGCTGGTGGTTCTGGCGGTGGTGCCGTTGGACCGGGCGGAGCTGGACCGGGCGGAGCTGGAGTAGTTGGCGGACCTGCTGGACCTGGGGGACCAAGTGGCCCTGCTGGCCCTGGCGGACCGAGTGGCCCTGCTGGCCCTGGGGGACCGAGTGGCCCTGCTGGACCTGGCGGACCGAGTGGCCCTGCTGGACCTGGCGGACCGAGTGGCCCTGCTGGACCGGGGGGACCGAGTGGCCCTAAAGGACCCAGTGGACCTTCTGGCCCAAGCGGCCCTAAAGGCCCGGGTGGTCCTACTGGACCCGGTGGTCCTAGTGGGCCTGGTGGACCGGGAAGCTCGGCTGGCCCTGCTGGACCTGGTGGTCCGTTTGGCCCCGGTGGACCTGGTGGCCCTGGTGGTCCTAGTGGACCTGCTGGCCCTGGAGGTGCAGGTGGACCGGGAGGCCCTGCCGGACCTGGCGGTCCAAGCGGACCGGCTGGTTTCGCTACACCCGGGGGCTAATCTTCGCTCTATTTCAGAACTAAAAAAAAGGCGGCTTGTTGAGCCGCCTTTTCGAATTTCCGTTTGCTTACTTACTTACTTATCTATTTCTTCTTGCCGCCGCCCAAAACACCGCGGATGAATTTGCCCAATGGATCATAGAACTCATCTACCACTCTTTCTTTCAATGGAATGATGGCATTGTCTGTGATGTGAATATCCTCGGGACAAACTTCAGTGCAGCATTTTGTGATGTTGCAATAGCCGATGTGGCCTTCATCCTTCAGGTACTTCATACGGTTCGCTTCATCAAGCGGATGCATTTCGAGTCCAGCTACCCGCACCATGAAGCGCGGGCCCATGAAGTTGTCTTTGCGCTCGTGATCGCGTAGAACGTGGCAGACATTCTGGCAAAGGAAGCATTCGATACATTTGCGAAACTCTTGAACGCGCTCGATATCTTCTTGATAGATAGTCCAGTCAGCGTCAGGAGCAGGCGAAAACGCTTTGATTTTTTTGTTGACTTCGTAGTTCCAGCTAACATCGGTGACCAGGTCTTTGATGATTGGAAAAGTCTTGATTGGCTGTACACAAATGTCTTCGCCATCCTTGAACGAATCCATTCTTGATTTACACATCAATGAAGGCATGCCGTTTACTTCAGCACTACATGAACCGCACTTAGCGGCCTTACAGTTCCAACGTACGGCTAGCTCAGGGTCAAAGTTTTGTTGAATATAGTGAATGGCATCTAGGACAACCATCCCAGCTTCAACAGGCACTTTGTAAGATTGAAACTCACCCTTGTCTTTAGTGCCTCTATATACCTTCAGGGTCGCTTGACGACCGTTCGACTCAGGCATTGGCGGGCTCCTTTTTTACGAAAAGATCTTGAAGTTCTGCAGGCATCTCTGGCAGTGGAGTGTGCTCCAAAACCATGTTGCCATCAGGTCCTTTACTGCAAGCTGAGTTCTTTGTTCCCCAGGCTTTTTCAGTGTTGGGATAGTCAAGGCGGCTATGGGCACCACGACTTTCATGACGAGATAAGGCACTGCGAGCAATGGCTTCAGAGCAAATCAACATGTTTTTGAGATCGCGGCACATGTGCCAACCAGGGTTAAAGGCTTTTGTACCTTTAGCACCAGCTTTCTCTACTTCTGCTTTAAGCTCTTCCAGCTTGGCCACCCCAGTGGCTAGCTCTGCTTCTTCGCGGAAGATACCGACATAGGTCGACATGATTTTGTTCAGCTCTTTATGCACGTCGTATGGATTCTTGCCGTCCCTGATCAAGAACGGTGCTTCCATTTCAGCGATGGCTTCTTTGACAAACTTGTCGTCTATCTTCGGTTCGGTATTTAGGCTTTTGACGTACTCAACAGCGCCAGCGCCAGCTCTCTTGCCAAATACTACAAGGTCAGACAAGGAGTTGCCGCCGAGGCGGTTGGCACCGTGCATACCCCCAGAGCATTCTCCAGCAGCAAATAGTCCGGGCACTCGTGACATTTGAGTTTCAGCATCAACTCTAATACCACCCATGGTGTAGTGCATAGTTGGTCCAACTTCCATTGGGCCAGCTGTGATGTCCACATCTGCCAGGTCTTTGAACTGGTGATACATCGAAGGAAGTTTCTTCTTCACGCGCTCTGAATCTTGGTAGCTGATATCAAGGAAGACACCACCATGTGGCGAGCCGCGTCCTTCTTTTACTTCGGTGTAGATGGCACGGGCGACGTTGTCGCGAGTCGATAATTCTGGTGGACGGCGGGCTTCAGTACGGGTTCCGGCCAGTGCGGCATTAACCCAGGAGACAGCTTCCGCTTCGTCAGCAGCATAATCGTTTCTAGTGGCTTCAGGTAAGTATTTGAACATGAAGCGCTCGCCCAGGCTGTTGCGCAAGATGCCGCCTTCGCCGCGCACCCCTTCGGTTACCAGAATGCCGCGCACTCCTGGTGGCCAGACCATGCCGGTAGGGTGGAACTGAATAAATTCCATATCGATCAATTCAGCGCCAGCATCGTAGGCTAAGCCTTGACCGTCACCAGTGTATTCCCACGAATTGGACGTAACTGTGTAGGCCTTGCCTGTTCCGCCAGTGGCAAGAACGATAGCTTTAGTTTTGAAGAGAATATAGCGACCATCTTCACGGTAATAGCCAAAAGCACCAGCGATTTTGTCGCCGTCTTTGATTAGCTTGGTTATGGTACATTCCATATAAACTTCTATGCCCTGGTGGACACCGCGGTCTTGAAGTGTGCGAATCATCTCCAGGCCAGTTCTGTCACCAACGTGGCAGAGACGTTTCCAGGTATGACCACCAAAGGCTCGTTGCAAGATTTTGCCGTCTTTAGTACGGTCGAACACTGCACCCCAGCGCTCTAGTTCTTTAACCCGGTCTGGTGATTCTTGAGCGTGCAACTGAGCCATGCGCCAGTTGTTTAGCTGCTTGCCACCGTTCATGGTGTCTTTGAAGTGAGTTTGCCAGCCATCCATTGGGTCTACGTTTGCTAGAGCAGCGGCGACACCGCCTTCTGCCATAACAGTGTGCGCTTTGCCTAAGAGTGATTTGCAGACCAGTCCTACGCTGACACCCTGGCCAGATACTTCGATGGCGGCTCTGAGGCCCGCTCCACCGGCTCCAATTACCAGGACGTCGTGTTCTTTAATTTCGTATTCGCTCATAATTTAAAATAATTGAAATGCAATGCTGGGATCGACACAGGTGAAACGGATATAGAGATCAGTCAGGGCCACAGAAAACAGTGAGGTCCAAGCCCATTGCTGGTGACGCTCATTGAATTTTGTTACTAGCTGCCAGGCCTGGAAGGCCGGTTTAACTTTTGACTCATTGGAAGGGCAAGAGAAGCAATCTTCTTTACCGCCGACGATGTGTCTGCAGGCATGGCAGCCAAAGGTGTAACCAGAAAGAAGAATGCAGTTAGCGATCATTACGAGGGTGAGCACACTCATGTGGAATGATCCGTCGTAATAGAGAGTCTTGATGGCATCCCACCAGAGAATCAGTAGTACTGGTGTGGCCACATAAAAGGCATAGCGGTGAAGATTTTGCAGCACAAACGGGAAGGATTGTTCGCCAGTGTAGCCTTTGCCCTTGAACATGCCCACGGTGCAGGCCGGTGGATGCATAAAGTAAGAGCGGTAATAGGCCTTGCGGTAGTAGTAGCAAGTCGCTCTGAATGAAAGAGGAATCCAAAGAATCAAGAAGGCTGGCGATAGTGGCCACCACGGCGCATACTCTTTCAAATTAGGAGAATAGAAAGGGGAGAGGTAAGGGCCCACTTCATAAAGATTGTTTTCGATGGCTCTGCCAGTTGCATAAATGCCGAAAGCCGTAAAAACAAAAGCAATAAGAAATGGTTCAACCCACCAGTTGTCTTTGCGAGAGGTAGGGCCTTCATAAGCTGGCACGGCATTTGATTGCGGGAGCTTTGAATCAGGCAGATCAGTAAGTTGCGATTGGGTCATTTGAATGTTCAATCTCCTGGGATGCTCAGAGCCATAACAGCTCCGGTCCACTATCGGACATAACAAATTATAGCCAGCTGAAACACTGTGTGACCCAGCTTTTGTCTAATTTTCGGAAACCTCAATCTCCCTACATTTGTTTCTCTAATTCGTTTCTATTGGCTTGGCAAGCATAAAATGAAAGTTGCAAAGTACAAAAACATTGCTTGCGGCTTCTCCTTATAATCCACTCATTTTATTGTGGCTAGGAACTTGCCTTCGTCTCTGGCGTCTTTCTATCAATGTTAGCTTTGAACTTTTTGTCCTAATTGGTCGTTATTAGCAGTATGGATACTAGGTTCGAATTTAGAAGGCTATTTCTTTCGAGAAGGCCTGGGCAAGGAGCTTTATCATGAATGCCAAAGTACGCAAGCCAAAAAGTAGCGAGAGCCGCAAGAAGTCTCAGGCACAGCCTCTAACTAAGGCTGAGATAGCCGCCAATCAAGCTATCGCTAAAAGACTAGATGAATCGATTCCACTAAATACACCAGAATGGCACAAGGTGGAACAAATGCTGATGCGTTTAACCGAATTTGCCCCGACAGACCTGGTCTTTGATGTAGCTAGTGCTATTGCCTTTTATGCTGACGATCAAGCTAAGCGTGGATATATACTAGGCACTAATGATTCGTGTAAGTTAGTCGCCTAGTATTGCGTGAGAACAAAGTTGCAAATTCGTCCAGCACAGCTGTCTGATTGCCAAGCTATATCTAGTCTGTATAACTACTATGTTGAGAACTCGACAGCTACTTTTGCTTTAGAGCCGGAAGAGCTAGCTGAGCGTGAGACCTGGTTGCGCCAACACCTTGACCACGGTCTGCCTGTAATTGTGGCTGAGTTGGATAACCAAGTGGTTGCCTTTGCCTCCCTTTCTTTCTATCATCAGCGCTGCGCTTACCGGCAGACCGTTGAAGCGTCAATTTATGTTGACCATAATTTTCTCTCGCGCAGTTATGGCCGATTGCTCATGAAAGAATTGATGGAATTAGCAGAGAAAGCCGGATTCCATGCCGTCCTTGGTTTGATCTGCAGCGAGAATACTGCGAGCATAAAGCTAATGCTTGACTTTGGTTTCTTTGAGGCTGGCTGTCTCAAACAGGTAGGAAAAAAATACGATCGTTGGCTGGATGTGGCAATATTAGAGAAAATACTCTAGTCACCTAAGTGCCATTTGAAATTCAAAGCTAAAATTCGCGGTTCCAAAGAAAAGTCTGCCGATGCGACGGCAGCTCTATCTGTCCTGGCAAGGCCGCGAACAAACCTTTGGCGTTATCTAGTTCTTGCCCCCCTTGCCTACCTGCTGCTTTCGCCACGGGTAAATATGCGGCTCTATCGTCGTA
Source organism: Obscuribacteraceae bacterium (SeqCode) (assembly GCA_044378815.1). Taxonomy (GTDB): domain Bacteria; phylum Cyanobacteriota; class Vampirovibrionia; order Obscuribacterales; family Obscuribacteraceae. The sequence continues at coordinate 35,644 of JBIPOV010000006.1, forward strand.
TGCTTTTTCAACCCACAGCCTTCCCGGAACAGCTTGATGGTAAGTTTCCACCAGCAATGGAGGTTGAGCCCGAAGAACTTTATTTCAACAGTTTTGGTGATCTAGATTCTAAAGAAACCTTGCATGGTTGGTATTTTCAACATCCTAAGCCCGATGCCCCCCTGGTTATTTTTAGCCATGGCAACTCTGGCAATCTCACTATTCGCGCCCCTCTCTCTCAATTGTTGCTTGAAAGTGGCGCTTCAGTATTTATATATGACTATCGTGGCTTCGGCAAAAGCACCGGCTCTCCTACTGTAGAAGGCGTCTATCAGGATGGCTTAGCTGCCTATGACTTTGTCGTGAACAAGTTTGGTTTGTCAGCCGATCAAGTTTTTCTCTATGGAGAATCGCTTGGCGCTGCTGTTAGCAGCTTTATTTCGAGCAAGCGAAAAGCCGCAGGCTTGGTTCTGCAGTCGGGTTTTAGCTCCTTACGGAACATTGGCGCTGAGCGGGTCCGCGCTCTTAACCTTTATCCGTCCTGGCTATTTCCTATGCCTGGCACCAGTAGTCGCGATATTTTGGCAGCAGAGCACCCGCCTTTGCTGATTATTCATGGCCAGCTCGATCAGTCTGTGGCTTTCCATCATGCTCAAGCACTTTATGATTGTGCTTCTCATCCCAAGCAGCTATTGGCCCTACCAGCTAGCGGACATTCTGATTTAGTGGCTACGGCAAAAGATACTTTGAAAGAAAATCTCACAGCCTTCTTCAACCGCTTCGGTCAATCTTAGTTACCCTCATAAAGATATTGGTCACCCTAGATGCCCGCTGGTTCTAGCGGGTGTTAAATGGTAATGAATATCCCTCGGCAGAGTTTATAGGCGGAGGAGTCATGAATAATCAATATTATTTGGTCAAAGGCCTAAACAAGCTGGCCCAGGGCTGGCATGAATTAGGAGAAGATGCTGTTGCTAGAAGCATCTATCGCTATCTAATCAGCCTGCATCTGAGCAATCAGGCCGAAGCATTCGGTGATGATGCCGAATTTTTGGCCCTAGTGCAAGGCTATGACGCACTCAATGATTGCAGCGATATTGACGAAAAAGAGTTGGTTCACAACTAATTTTTTTGGCTATTCTCACGAATCAAGTTAAGGGCAGATCCTGCTCTGAACCAGCCGATTTGTTCTTCGGTCATGGTGTGCTTGACTGTAATCACTTCCGTCGTTCCGTCATGGTGCTTGATTTCAACTTCAAGATTTTTACCAGGTGCAAGAGCACCAAGATTTTTGATGCTGAAGCGGTCTAGTTCTTGAACCTTGTCGTAATCAGCAGGATTGACGAAAGTCAGGGCAAGAATGCCTTGCTTCTTCAAATTGGTTTCGTGAATGCGGGCAAAGCTTCTGACGAGAACCGCCTTGCAGCCTAAGAACCGCGGCGACATGGCCGCATGCTCGCGGCTAGAACCTTCGCCGTAGTTCTGATCGCCGATTACTAGCCAGCCGGTTTTCTCGGCTTTGTAGTGGCGGGCAACTTCAGGATAGGTCATGCGCTTCTGATTCAAGACATTAAGGCCGATACCAACTTCTTTGCTGAAAGCGTTGATGGCGCCAATAAACATGTTGTCACTGATTTTGTCGAGGTGACCACGGAACTTCAGCCATGGGCCAGCCGGAGAAATATGGTCGGTGGTGCACTTGCCTAGCGCTTTGAGCAATACAGGAAGATTCTCGTAGTCTTTGCCATCCCAGGCGGCAAACGGTTCGAGTAATTGCAGTCTGCCTGAATCAGGTGAGACAGCCACTTTAACTTGATCACCATCCACTGCTGGAGGGATATAGCCGTTATCCTCAGACTTGAAGCCTTTTGACGGCAACTCAGGTGCCTGTGGCGGCACTAAGCTGAAGCTCTTGCCGTCGCTTCCGACCATTGTGTCTTTCATGGGGTTGAATGACAGTGAACCAGATAGAGCCAGAGCTGTCACAATTTCAGGGCTGCCGATGAAAGCTAGAGTTTCAGGGTTGCCATCATTGCGCTTTTGGAAGTTGCGGTTGAAGGAAGTAATGATCGAATTGCTTTCACCTTGCTTGATGTCATCGCGCTTCCACTGTCCAATACAAGGGCCGCAGGCATTGGCTAGTACTGTGCCACCAATTCCTTCAAGAGTTTTCAGTTGGCCATCACGGTCAATGGTCTCGTAAATCTGTTCGGAGCCTGGAGTGATCAAAAAGCCGCAGCTAGACTTGATACCATGGTCAGCCCCTTGCTGAGCGACATGGGCTGCTCTGCTCATGTCTTCATACGATGAGTTAGTGCAGCTGCCAATTAAGGCATAGGTAAGTTTGTCTGGATAGCCCTTAGCTTTGATCTCGGCGGCAAACTCAGAAATTGGGCGAGCTAAGTCTGGTGTGTGGGGGCCCACTACATAAGGCTCAAGCAGGTCAAGATCAATTTCGACGACCTGGTCGAAGAATTGGGTTGGATTGGCAGCTACTTCAGGATCAGCCACCAGGCATTCTTTATACTGGTCGGCCAATTGGGCGAACTCTTCTCTCTTAGTGACGTTGAGATACTTAGCCATACGCTCGTCATAAGGGAAGATTGAAGTGGTTGCTCCGAGCTCTGCACCCATGTTAGTGATGGTGGCTTTGCCAGTGCAACTAATAGACTTTGTGCCCTCGCCGAAATACTCGACAATGGCTCCAGTACCACCAGCAACAGTTAAGATACCAGCGATTTTGAGAATGACGTCTTTAGGCGAAGTCCAGCCGTTCAGCTTACCTTTGAGGTGAATGCCGATTAGCTTGGGCCAGCGCAGACCCCAGGCCACTCCGGCCATGACGTCAACAGCATCCGCTCCGCCGACGCCAATAGCAATCATGCCTAGGCCGCCAGCATTAGGGGTGTGTGAATCTGTACCAATCATCATGGTGCCTGGCAAGGCATAGTTTTCTAGCACTACCTGGTGGATGATGCCAGCGCCGGGCTTCCAGAAACCAATGCCGTGCTTATTGCTGGCTGATTCGAGGAAGTCGTAGACTTCTTTATTCTCGTCAAGAGCGCGCTCCATATCTTGCTCGGCGCCAACTCTTGCTTGAATTAGGTGATCACAGTGCACCGTACTTGGTACTGCCACTGTTTTCAACTGAGCTTGCATAAACTGCAATAGAGCCATTTGTGCCGTGGCATCTTGCATGGCTACTCGATCTGGTCTTAAGAAGGCATAGGTTTCGCCGCGCTTAACTTCTTCGGTAGGCCAGTGATCAAGGTGCGATGTCAACACCTTCTCTGCCAATGTTAGCGGTCGACCAAATTTCTCTCTCGCTTCTTGATGCTTCTTGGGCAGTGCTTCGTAGAGTTTTTTGATATCCGATACTTTCAATTCAGCCATTGCAGTCTCTCTTGTAGCTTCAGTCTAAGAGTCTGATTGTACTATTTATCGCTGTCTAATTGCTTTTCAAGTGTTGCGCTGAGCCCGTATAGCAGGCTGTCTTAATTGAATATTTCAATTTGTTGACCGGCAGTGTTAGCATTGACGAGCAATTTTTTATATTGAGAAGAGATTTTGAAAGCACAAAAGCCGGCAATATTTATTCCAACTTTGTACTTTGCTTCTGGCCTTCCATACACTCTAGTTGTGCTTGTCTCGGTTATTTTCTACAAAAATCTTGGTGAGTCCAATGACTTTGTTGGAGTGGTCACCAGTTCGTTCTATCTTGCTTGGGTAGCCAAATTTCTCTGGGCGCCTTTAGTTGACTTGGTCGGCAAGAAAAGAATTTGGATTGTGGTGGCGCAATTAGTTCTAGCGCTTACCTGTGTGGCTCTGGCCTTGAGCCTTGCCAGCAGTCAAATAGCGGCTTTGAGCATTGTCTTGTTTTCAATTATGGCCTTGATCTCCGCTACCCAAGATGTTGCCAGTGACGGCTATTATCTTGAGGTTTTAGACAAAGAACAGCAGTCGTACTTTGTCGGAGTACGAAATGCCTTCTATAAGATGGCAGTTTTGTTTGGTCAGGGCGGACTGGTGATGTTGGCAGGTTGGCTTGCTCATCAATCTTCCTTTGGCGTCAAAGGCGGCTGGTCTGCGGCTTTCTTGCTCTGTGCGGCCATTTTTGCTTTACTTAGCATCTTCCATTTCTTTAGTCTGCCGCAGCAGGCGCCAAGAGAAAATCTGAAGGATCCTTCAGATTTAGATGAAGTGAAATCAGGCATTAGTCTCGCTGAATTTTTCACGGTTTTCCGCACTTTTTTTGCTCAAAAGGCAATCATACCGATTGTTCTTTATATATTGATATTTCGACTCGGTGATGCGCTTATGTTGAAAATGGCTGCGCCATTTTTGCTTGATGCTCCCAAAGTCGGTGGCCTTGGCATTTCTACTGAGACTGTTGGGCTTATATATGGAGGGGTTGGTGTAGGCTTCCTCTTATTGGGCGGTATCGTAGGCGGTTTTGTCGTTAGTAAGTTTGGACTTAAGCGCACGTTAATGCCCACAGCAATTTTTCAAAACACCGCGATTTTGCTCTACTACTTTATGGCTACAGCAGCGCCTAGTGTATTGCTTACCTCTGTTTGCAACGCCATCGAGCAATTTGCCTACGGATTGGGCACCGCAGCCTATACAGTGTTTTTGCTTAGAACTGTTAACCCTAAATACAAGTCAGGCCACTACGCTATTGCTACTGCCTTGATGGCGGCAGGCGTGATGGTACCTGGCATTTATAGTGGTAAGCTGCAAGGTGCCCTTGGCTATCCTCATTTCTTTTTACTCAGTTTCGTTCTGTCTATCCCTGGTATGATCACGATTCTCTTGTTGCCGCTTGAAGATAAATAACTAAAATGCAATACCGCAGAATTGGGAAATGGGGCGTCAAAGTCAGTGAAGTGTCATTGGGCAGCTGGCTAACCCATGGTGGATCAGTTGATGAGAAGAACTCCATCAAACAGGTTCAACATGCCTTTGAACAAGGTATCAATTTCTTCGATAACGCCAATGTTTACGCCCAGGGCGCCTCTGAAAGCGTCGTCGGTAAAGCAATTAAGACGATCAAGCGCGACTCTATATTTCTTGCTACCAAAGTCTTTTTCCCAATGGGAGATGGTCCTAACGATAAGGGTCTTTCCCGCAAGCATGTTTACGAACAGTGCCATGCCAGTCTCAAGCGCTTAGGCAGCGATTATATCGACCTCTATCAGTGTCATCGCTTCGATCCAGAAGTACCAATGGAAGAGTTGGTGCGGACCATGGATGATTTGACAAGACAAGGCAAGATTCTTTACTGGGGCGTTAGTGAATGGAGTGGCTCTCAAATTGAGGATGCTCACCGTGTTGCTAACGAACTCAATGCAGTGCCGCCAATTTCAAATCAGCCCTGCTACAACATGCTGACACGTAATATCGAAGCATCGGTTATACCGGCATGCGAGCGTACAGGAGTAGGGCAAGTGGTGTTTTCACCGCTAGCTCAGGGCGTTCTCACGGGCAAATATTTGCCAGAGAAGCCACTGCCAGCTGATTCGCGTGCTGCTGATAGTAAAGTAAACGTCTTTATGATGGGCCGCAATCTGATGGCCAATGAGACTCTTGAGAAAGTGCAGAGACTGAGTGTTCTGGCCTCTGAATGTGGTCTTACTATGTCGCAATTTGCTTTAGCCTGGTGCTTACGTCACCATAACGTAGCCAGCGTAATTATTGGAGCTACCAAGGTGGCTCAAATCGATGAAAACGTTAAAGCTGCCGGGGTTAAATTGAGCCCTGAAATTCTTGAAAAAGTCGAAGTAATCCTAGGCGCGGCCACTCCTGCCAGAGCTTAAGCTTCATATTGTTTATAGGCAGGGTTAAATGTGCTGTCATTGGGCACATTGCTGATGTCACAGGTGGAGAAATATGAAAAAGTTTCCTAAGCGTACCTCGGCATTGCTATTGAGCTTTTCGCTAGCGCTGCAAGTGTTTTGCCCATTAGCTGTTTTTCAACCAGCCTATGGCGCTGATGGAGAAGCCAATTCGGGCTTGCCTACTGAGGTGACAGGCGTGGAGCCGGTTAAGAGCGAGACTGCTACGTCTTCATCTGCATCTACATCTACAACTGCTTCTCCAGCGGCTTCTACAAGCGGTGAGTCTAGCACTGCGTCCACTGGCTCTAGTGCTACCACTACTACTTCTGCCTCTACATCTACATCTACTTCTTCCTCACCAGCCAACGAATCTTACGCCGATCCTGTCATTGTGCAACCTGTGATTGACCTTCCTCATGTGAAAGAAGCTGCGGCAGCGGCTGCTCGCGCTCAAGCGGGCTTGACGGGCAGTGCGGCAAAGACGGCGAGCCCTGCCGCAAAGCCTATCCAGGCTCAGGCCACCACCACTAAGCTTTATGGTCGTATTGAGCAAATCACCAGTGGCAACGGTGCCAATTTCCCTATTATTCTTAAGGCGATGACGCCCCAGCTTGATAATTCATTGGTGAAGAAACCACTTAGTGGTGCTGCTAGTGAGGCAACCATGTTCTCCGGCACAATCGCTAAGAGCTTCCCTTCTGATTATCGAGGAAACTGGGGCGGCGACTTGACAGTTTGGCGGGTTGAACAAGATCCAATCTGCTACAAAATCGATCCCGATGAAGCTGGCAAAGTCTTGAAAATATTCAAGTCTGGCGCCAAGGGCTCCACCAATTTTATGTTTGCTCAAGATACACGGGGCGGCATTGTCTTGGCTCCTGCCAAGGTGATGTTCTCAGTACCTGGTAAAGATGTCGGTGCCGACCAGCAAATGGCCCAGATGATGGGAGGCCAGAGCTTTGCCAATATGGGGCCGATGGGGCAGATGATGCAGCAAATGGCACAGAGCATGCCAGTTCCAGTTATTTTCTCATTTGGCGATATTCAATCTAGTCAGTATGCAAAAGGCTTGTCGGGTAATGAGTTTGTACAGCGCACTTTGAAGAACCAAGTGCGGCAGCTTGCTCCAAATGTGCTTGAGCAGCAAATTGTGGCTGAGTGCAATGAAATTATGCGCTCCACTGGTCAGCCAAGAAAACGCTACGAAGAATCAGTTTTGCGTTTTACAAAAGTGAATAGTCAACAGATGTACGTTCAAGCTGCTCAGGTTGTTTTCGGCCAAGACCGCAAGTTCCAGCAGAAAATTGTTATGTACGGATATGTGACAAAGGGCCAGGTGGCTAATACCAATCCCTACTCTGGTATGATGCAGATGATGCAACCGGGCCAATCTGGCCAAAGCCAATTCCCGAGCTTGCAACCTGGCCAGAATCCCTTTGGCGGAAGTCCTTTTGGCGGCGGCAATATGCCGCAGTTGCCACCAGGCTTCAATCCGTTTCAGGGCTTGTTTGGCCAGTAGAAATGTATTTCACGGAAACGGAAACGGAACGGATTAGACCAGATGAACACTTCTTCCGCCAGCGACCTCGATACCCTAGCTGACTTCGTTACTAATATGATCATTCAGCATGACTATCCTGGTTTTGAACCACGCTCTTTTCGCATCGGCCTTACTGAGCAATTGCTCAAATCAAGTGCCAGGTTATATGCTGATGCCTTGGGTCATCCCAGTGTCTATGTCAGACTTACTGCTCTGCGTTGGTTTCAAGAGAAGCCTGGTGCGATTAAGCCCTACTTGAAAGCTATTATGGGCTTGCTTACCTATTCTGATGAATGGGTGCGCATGGAAGCAACTATTACCTTAGAACGCTATCAGCACCCGGCAGTTTCAATTGCTCTTGCAGTTTCTGAACAACTAGAAGATCAATACCCTTTGGTGCGCCGAGAAGCGGCAAAGGCTCTTGGTAAGATGCTGGCCAAAATCAAAGAGAATACCAATTCTAAGAATGCTGCCAAGAACGCTGAGCGCGATCTTGAATTGGCACCAATTGTCGAAAGCCTTAAGAATGCTTTGCGGGACGATGAAGATGCCCAGGTCAGGCAAAAAGCCGAGAAAGCTTTGCGTAAGTCTGGTGCCTACGCTGGCTAGGTCTTCGCCTGCTGGTTTATTCTTTGCAATAGGTCATGCGACTGTGAAACGAAATCACACTCATTAGTCAGTTTGGTGTACAAACCATACTCATAATATTGCTCGAGAAAATTCAAGTCATATCTCAAGATCTTAAGCAAGTCATCAACTATTACTTCAGAGGCCGCTAGAAGCTCCTCTAAGGCATTAGAGAGATTAAGCAGGTCTGCAGCTATGGCGACAATGGCCTGGGTCTTCTGTTCGTGCCTAGTGGTGCCATCACCATAGGCATTGGCAAGGCTCTGGTGTATTGATGCAGCGCAACTAACTAAGTTGGCGGCTAGTTGATGAAAATAGGTGCGAATCATCTTCTCTTCAAGAGTGACCCTTTTTTCTGTCATGCGAGAAACGATTTCATTGATTTTGGTAGCCAGGGAAAAGCAGTGGTCTAGCACTAAAAGTATGCCCTTGACACGCTCTTCTTCTTCGATGTTATGCAGCATATTCTGTTCTTCTATTGCAACTGTTGTTACCACTTAATTGTACCTGTTGCAATAGCAAAAAGACCGCATCATGTTGAGGCGGTCTTTTTGCTATTGTTTCAAACTGACTGACAGTCTTTATGTAGACGAGGAAGGGGTAGAAGCGGCTCCAATTGTGGAGTAATTTTCAGATACTTCCATAGTGCTGACTGAAAGGTGGGCCCCACCTTGCTGCCTTCTGAAATTGTCGAGGTACCGGCGAAGAGCTTCTCTTATCAGATCTGATCTGGTGCGGTGTTCGCACTGAGCGATGAAGTCGACTTGCTCTAGCATGGCAGGAGGCAGTGCAATTAGGACCTTTTTGGGCATATTCGGTTCCTCAGGTATGGCTTGGGTAACAAGGGGGTGCTTATTGGGGCGCGAAGGTACACCTCAAGCAAACTGCACTCTGGCGCAGATGTCTTGAGACGAAGTCGTTCCTACAGTTCCAAGTCCGTTTTTTTGTCTACGGTCTTAACAATAGGTAACTGCTTTTGGGTGGCGTCTTGGATTTATCAACCACCTTCAACATGTATTCAATTTACACATGAAAGTCGATATCGTAAAGGTCTAAAAGGGGCATAAATACCCAATTTCATCGAAGACCACATAAAAGGATTTTCCGAAAGGCGCAATGGCAAGCACGGTAACCCTCTTCAAGGATCGGTCTAGAAACGGTATAGATACTAGGATCCACAAGGACATATACACCTATTGCATTGCCAAAAAATTGTGCTAGGCACTTTCGTGTTTTTGGCAAAAAACGAACTGAAATGACTATTCATGCGGGTTTGATGCTTGGTCGCCTTGAGTTTATCTGGCCTGTTTTGGTAGGGCTTAGTGTCTTGCTCACTAGTGATATTTCTACTATGTCTACAATGTAAGCCAGATGGCATCTAGTTATCATTAAATGGTATCGCTACTGATACCACTATTGTATATCTGTGTCCGGGGACCCTCACCGGTATCTTCAGTTGCATAATGAAGCAAGTGTTCAAGCCGATCTCGGCGACCATAGACTGTCAGTGGGCTACTGCTTGCTGGGTTATCTACAGGTTTTGCACCGATCGCATATATTTCCGTGCTACAAAAAAGTCAAATTTTTTCTGGTCACTTAATCACAATGAGCAATGTTTGCTAAAAGGCGCAGAGAGACTAGATTTTTACTAGCTAAATCGAGTTAGATATAAGACTTCCAAACACTTTTGCCTTATTTTTCGCCCTTTACCCTCAACAAATTTAGATTCAATTAGGGAGAGCCATGCTCATTGCAAGTTGGAATGTCAACTCTATAACTGTTAGGTTGCCTCATCTTTTAGATTGGCTCAAAAGCGCTTCACCAGATCATCTCTGTTTGCAAGAGCTGAAAACCGTTGAAGAAAAGTTTCCTTTCGATCAGCTTTCGGAAATAGGCTATAGCGCACATGTCGTAGGTGAGAAAACCTATAACGGTGTGGCCATACTTTCTAAGAGCACCACAGAATGCGTGAGCAAGTTTCTACCAGGCTCACCTGAGCCCCTTCAAAGCCGTTTGATAGAAGTTTGTGTTGACGGTGTGTACATTCTCAACTTATACGTTCCCAACGGCTCAGAAGTCGGCTCAGCCAAATACGAATATAAGTTGGCCTGGTTTAAGGCTCTCATCTCTTATATAGAAGAACGCCATGTCAGAAATGGAGTAGTTTCAGACAAGTTAGTTATTTGTGGAGATTTCAATATTGCCCCGGAAGATCGTGACGTCCATGATCCGGCCGAGTGGGCAGGGCAAGTGCTTGTTAGTGAGCCTGAGCGTGACTGTTTCCGTCAACTGATCAATTTAGGAATGATTGACAGTTTTCGTGAATTTGAGCAGGGGGCCGGCCATTTTTCTTGGTGGGATTACCGCATGATGGCATTTCGCCGTAAACGTGGCATGAGAATCGACCATATTCTTGTATCGCCTCCCTTGAGAGAGGCGCTGAAAAGCTCATGGATAGACATTGAGCCCCGTAAGCTAGAAAAGCCTTCGGACCATGCACCGGTAGTTGCTGAATTCGAAATATAGACGAAAAAGTCTAAGCTTTCTCTTTGACAGGCTTGTCGTATTTAAAGAGAATGTCTTGCACAGCCACTTCTGAAAGCCCAGGGAATTTGCCATCAATGATTTGATCGGCTAATTTGCTGGCTGCTTTGAAATAACTGTCTGACGGTCTCTCGCCTGTGAGCTTGCAGCGCAAATCTTGGCAGAGAATGTCAGCAGCAGCTTCAATCACTGCATTCTTCTCGTTATGGGCCCAAAGTGCTGTTACCAGAATGATAATGGCATCTTGCGCTCTCTGCGACATCTCCGCTATGCGACACTGTCTATCTGCCAATTTGAGCTGGTGCTTGACCATAGCCTGACTTAGTTCTAGTGGCGTATCAGAAAGAAATTCAAGAGCGAAATCTACATGGGCTTTGAGTTCTAGCGACATGCCAGGAATTTCGTGAGAATCTACACCTTCAAGCTGTTTGCCCATCCACCAAAATGCGTAAGGCACTAATTCGTTGCGCAAGGCAAAACCATGTAGTGGGTTCATTGGATTGAATTTCTTCAGCCCAGCACGAGGAATGGCTTTGCCGATTGGCTCAAAGTAGGTGACGCCGTGCTGTTTGGCTAATGATTTAAAGAAGGCCATGCCAAGCATCTCGCCTTCACCCTCGTAAATACAGGGGGCAAGAAAGTCGTGAATGTTATCGCCAAGTAAATGACCAGCTAAGAACGAGCGACCACCGTGGGTTTTCATAAATAACTCGATGGCGCATTCTTTTTCGGCCTCAGAACCGAAAATTTTGGCGATTATACATTCTAGTTCGCCGCGATAACCCTGATCTAAGAGCCATGAACCCCAGGCCACCAGAGCATCTGCTCCGCAAATTAAAGCTGCTGCGCGAGCAATTCTACGCTTGACCAATTCGCGAGTTTCTATGGCATTACCGTAAGTGTCGCGGAATTTAGCCCACGGCAGCATGTTGGCTAACATGATACGCATTACGCCAGAGGCGGTGGCACAAAGGGCAAGACGACCCATGTTTAAACCGTGATAGGCCACAGTCAAACCGTCACCGGTTGTTGGCACCAGTAGATTTTCTTTGGGTACTTTGAAATCTTTGAATTTCAGACCATTGTTAAAGGCATGCTTGAGAGCGTGCAATTTGTAGGGAATGATTCGGAATTCATCATTCTCCTCTTTCGGTAAATCGGCAATCAGAGCGGCGGGCTTGCCGTCAACTAGGCAAACCAGGCCAATGGTGCGACCAGCGATTGCGTTTGTAATAAAGAGCTTTTCGCCATTGACTACATAGTGGTCGCCCACTAGTTCTGCTTTGGTTTTAAGGGCCGTCAAGTCAGAACCGGCTTGAGGTTCAGTCAGGGCAAAGGCTGAAAGAGCCTCACCGCTAGCTAATTTTGGCAAGAGCCTTTGTCTTTGCTCTTCGCTGCCGAAGTAACGCACTGGGTCAACAGCGCCAATGCAACCATGTACTGAGGCTAAACCTGCTGCTGTTGGCTCAATAGAGGCAACTTGAGTGAGGAAGGTCATGAACTGGCGAGCTGTACCACCCTGCCCGCCATACTTCTGCTCAATCAACATGCCCCAGTAACCAGCTGCTGCCAGTTCATCTAATACTACTTTGGCTATCTTCCCTTGCTCGTCGAGCATGGTGCCATTCTTCTTGTGACGAGCAAGTAGTTCCAGCGATTTTTTCATGGCTGGTAGATTCATTGATTCGGCATTAAGTTTGGGAGTTGAGAATAACTCGACTGGTACTTTTGCTTCCCATATAGCCCGGTGAACAGGACTGTTCGACGTTTTGTATTGCTCGGCAAAGAATGAATCGACTTCGTCGTCTGTACGATCGACAGCCCCGGTGCGTTTAGCTTCCTCTTCGGTTTTTCCTGCCAATTGCATGGCTGTTTCGGCAAAACTAGCGTCTTTTGAGTCGTCTTTAACTGATGTCATGGTTCAATTCCAGTAGTAAAGCAATATTATAAATCATTCAGATCTTAGCCCATCTGAAGGCTTCAGGTACCATCGCAAAGATTAATCGCAATCGGATTAGTGCTGCTATCAGATACGGTCACCTTAATTGGGGTGCCGCGCAGCACGCTAATCAACTCGTTTCCGGCTAAGCGCCGCCTCCAGCCGAAGGTCAGGCCATTTTGACCTTCATCGCCTGACATATTGTCGTTTTCCTGATTATTAGCTTCAGGAATGTCACGACCGATTTTAACTAGCCCTTGCAGTTCGTCACGTGTGGCAATTAACTCTGGCGCGATTTCTAGATCAAGGGCCCTGATTTTTAGAACTGTATAAAGCACATCAGCAATAAGTACGTCTGCTTTTGATGGGGCTCTGCCCGAGGGCCATTGGGGGCAATCTTTGTCGGCTATTTGGTTGGCCTCTTCAATTACTTTTACAACTTTTCTACCCCAGTGGGAGAGTTGGTCAGAGCGAATGCCGCGAATGCGTTGAATATCTTCAATAGATGAAGGCGGCTTCTTGGCTAGTTCGAGCATAATATTGTCATTAATAACTGAGCGAGCTGGTCTATCAGTGCGTTTAGCCTCAGCTTCCCGCCACAAACAAACTGCTTGCAAGACGGCGAGCTTGCGGCGATTAAGACCCTGAGCCCCTTTTACTCTTAAAAATTCGCGACCGCTTTCTTTTATGTAGTAGCTGTCTTGCTCGTAGTACTTACATTCTTCAATTACCCAGTCAAGGCGCTTGCGGTTTGTCAGATCACTTTGCAGTCTTTGATAAAGAGGAATCAGGTGCAAAGCGTCATCGATTGCGTATTCAATTTGGGAACGGCTCAGAGGCCTGGCCTGCCAGTCTGTAAAAGATTCGGTTTTAGAGAGGTTGAGATCAAACAGAGCAGCCAAAAGCTTGCCATAGCCAGCTGGATAGCCGAGACCAAGGAAACCAGCTGCTATCTGGGTGTCGAAAATATTTTTTGGTATCAAACCAGAACGCTGAAAAATAATCATCAAGTCTTGGGAGGCGGCATGTAAGACTTTGACTATTCGGCTGTCGGCAACGGTCTTCCAGAGTATCTGGAGGTCTTTTAGCTCAATTGGATCAACGAGAAAGACTTTGTCTTGAACTGCTATTTGCACAAGACAAATAATGGGAAAGTAAGTGCGCTCTGGGATGAACTCAAGATCTAGACCGAATACACCAGCTTCTTCAATTAAGGCGACAACTTCTGCTAGCTTTTTGGGGTCGGTGATTAACGAACTATTGGTTCTAGGGCTTTCCATTCCTTACGTTTTCCTTCTTAGATGATTGCGGCACCAGGCTAGTGAACCCGGTCGCCCCATAATTATGCTGGTGTTGTGCAGCAAATCTGGCAGTGGAAAGAGCAGTTGGTCAAATTCCATACCACCCACTTCAAGCCCAGCTCCCAATGCAATTGCAGCTGGTCCCGCCGTATCCCAAGTCTTTAGCTTACAGGAGAGATGGGCAAAGACATCAGCTTCTTTTTCAAGTATGCGCGCCACTTTGAGCCCGATGCTCCCGACCTTTACTAGGTCGACCACTGCCAGCTTGTCGATCCAATAATGTTTTTTTCGGTCGCGTGAACCCATCGCCAGACGTGCTCTAGCTGTAGGATCGATAGCTGCCAAATTCTCGATGCGCTCGACTTGCTTGCCGCAGCGCTTGAAAGCGCCAAAGCCTGGACCACCGTAATAGAGAATGGCTGAATGTGGCTCATAGACCCAGCCAAAAACCGCATGCATGTCAACTATCAAGCCGATCATTACACAATATTGGCCGTCTCCCATAATGTAATTTTGCGTGCCATCAATTGGATCAATCATCCAGACCCGGGTCTCGGCCGAAGAATTTTTAAGCGAAAGTATATGCTCGTCGTCTTCTTCTGAAATAACGCAGTCGTCAGGGAAGCGCTCTTTAAGACTGGTGGTGATCAGCTTAGACAGTGCCCGATCGGCACCAGTGACCTTGTCATCCAAGCTGGTTTTGTGTGAGATATCGACGCCGTCTCGCATGGCCATAGCCAGCTCACCTGCCTGTTGGGCCAAGCGACCAATGATTTCGATATCTTCGCTGGATAGATGAGTAAAGGTCAAACGTCTAGCCGGAGTACATTTGGCACCCAAACTCCTCAGCCAATTTGTTATCTAGCAAGTCAGCCACGTAGGCAACATGCCAAACAAGATCGTCTAATTCTTCTTGAATCAAACCAAAGGTCGGTCTTTGCGCCACTACAAGGGCAAGATCTTCGTGGGTAGAAATGGCACAACTAGAAAGAGTGCCGTTGAGATCAAGGAGCCGACGATAGAATTGCTCTAGATTTTCCTTGGGCAAATGAACCAGTGGTGAGGTAAGACGCAAAATTGCCCCTTGGGGGCCGTCTTGGACAAAAATGAAGATCTTGGCACTGCCTTCCATGAGCCACCAGCCCAGACCGCTGGCATCGCTGAGCATGTGATCTGCCGGATTTAAGCCACGTCTTTGAAAATAGGCATCGACCATTGCTTTCGCCTCTAGTGAAAGTCCATGGCTGACTTTTTGTGCACCAAATATTCCCATCAGTTCTTCTCCATGACCTTACTGTTGCAAGTTGCAGTTTGTTGCGAGTTTTTTTTACTAGTTAGTCACTCAGTATACAAAACAGAGCCTTTCTTCGGCATTATTAAATGCGGTTAATGCCAACTTCCCGCTCACCGGGCTGCTCGGGGTTGAAGATGTCGGGCCATGCTAGTATTGTTATCTGGTCAGCCGTCCAGGTGTTATCTACTTTCCCGAGTAGCGCAGCGGTAGCGCAGTTGACTGTTAATCAATTGGTCGCTGGTTCGAATCCAGCCTCGGGAGTATTAATAAAAGCGGCCCTCAAAGAGGGCCGCTTTTGATTTTCTACTGCAAGTGAAACTTTAGTACGTTAATACTCTGTCGCTGAGTCTTATTTCTCTGCGGCTGCTGCTCCTTTCTTATCTTTTAGAACTTTCATGGCTTTGGCTAGCCTGATAATCACCAAAGGCATGATGATAATTCCCGCAAATACAATACCCATCAAAACAAAATTGTCATCCATGTCGCACTCCTTAGTTTTTAGCGCTTGGTTAAAGTTGAAGGATTATCAAGATACTTCAGACTTATTATAGTATTGCCCAATGGCTGAGATGAAATAAATCCTTAATTTGTAAGAAGAAAACAGAACATCAGATGTCAATCAGGCAAGGTCGACTTCCATAAATCTTCTTTGCAGGGCTCCAGTGAATCGACTCTCCACTGGTGGTCTTGTGAAACCATCCTGGCCATGTAGATTTCGCCGTTAGCGAAGAGATACTTTCCATTCAAATAAAAGGTAATCTCTGCATTTTTCAGGACCCCAACCTTGAAGGCCGATGGCTCAATGGCGTCGGGTTTGAAGTCATCTTTAAAGACAGGATCTTTACCGTACTTTTCTTTGAAGCTTTCTGGATCTTCACGTTTTTGGGCATTGACGCTCAGGCACTTGTAGGCCAGTTCTAAGGTTGTACTGCCAGGCGTGCGCGAGCGGAAAATATTGCTCAAGAAATCTTCTAACTTTTGTCTAGCAGGAGCGACGCTGTTGTCGCAATGTTCCGTAAAGTCGCCTTCTTCAATTTGCAGTGAGTTATTTGGACCCTTGTGACCAGATACATGCCAGATGGCACCGGGTTTCTGGTCGGAGCCATCGGCTTGCCCAAGGTGCCCTTCTAAGTTGAAGTCACCAAGCAGCACCTTAATTGGTTGTTTGCCCTTGTTAGGCATCAGGTACATTAAACCGGGCAACTCCTGGCCGGTCTCACTATCGTGGGTAGCGGCTCTCAGATAAAGCAATACGCCTTCATAATTTTTGGTCAAAGAGAATGGATTATCGTTACCCATTTTATTAGCGGCAATTACTACTCCCGTGATAACGCCAGGCACTACCACAAGACCGAGAACTGTCAAAATCACTTTCTTGTTGAGATACTTGGCGAAGTCGATGTTGAGAGCTTTGCCCTTCTTTTTCTTCTCAACCAGAGCTGGCTTGCGCACGCCGGTGCTGCGCCCAGTCGAGCGACCCGAGGCACTGTCTAAATCGGTAACTCTTCCAGTGCTGCGACCTGTACTTCTTCCTGTGCTGCGGCCGGTACTTCTTCCAGTGCTGCGACTGTCGTCTCTGCTGCTCGAACCAGATGCGCTTGAGCTAGTCTTTCTCCCGCTTTTAGTGGTTGACCCTGGTTTCTTTTGTTGATCTGGTCCAGAGATATATGGAGCGCTAGAGCGATCTTTGCGTTCAGCGGAAAGCGAAGAAGGTGGGTCATTGCCAAAGAGACCACCAGAGAGATCGAAATCCTCAAGCTCAACTGGAGAGCTATCGCTTTGTGGATTGGGATTGAAACCCATAGAGGGCGGGGCGCTAATCAAGCTCGGTATACTGCCGGTTTCAAACTGGGTGCTGATGCACTGCTCAAGGGCGTCTCGCATCTCTTGCATTGTTTGATAGCGTTGTTCTGGCTTCTTCGCTAGAGCCTTAAAGGCAATCCGTTCAAGTTGCTCAGGAATTCGCAAATCTGGCCGAACTTTATTGAACGGTTCAGGCATTTGCGAGACGTGCATTTTCATGGTGGCATATATGGTGTCGCCCATTAAGGGAGGGAAACCGGTTAGGGTTTCATATAGAACGGCACCCATAGAATAGATATCTGAGCGGCTATCGAGATTGAGACCAAGGCATTGCTCTGGGCTCATATAAATTGGGCTACCGAAAATCTCACCGGTCTGAGTAAGGTTTTGCGGCGTTTTCCCTGATGCGGTGGTCAATTTGGCAATGCCAAAGTCCACCACTTTGACAAAATCGCGACGACCTTCCACTTCAACCAACATGATGTTAGATGACTTGAGATCTCTGTGAATAACGCCTTTCTGATGGGCATGCTCTAGAGCCTCAGTGGCCGAAATAAAAATCGGAATGGCGCGCTGATAGGCTATATAGTTCTCAGCCTTAACCACGTCGGCGAGACTTTGACCTTCCAAAAAGTCCATTACTATATAAGGTTGGCCGGTGGCGACAACCCCACAGTCATAAACTGTTATCACATGAGGGTGCTGCAAGTGCGAAGCCGCCTGGGCCTCTTGCTGAAAACGTTTAATGCTCAACTGATCAGTAACGTGCTGGGTCTGCAGCATTTTGATGGCGACCGTGCGATCCATCATTTCGTGCAGACCTTTGTAGACAATACTCATGCCGCCCCGACCGACTTCAGACAAGACGCGGTAGCGGTCATTGAGAATGGTGCCTAAAAGCTCATCTTTTTGCACAAACATAAGCATGCTCTTGTCATGCGGGCAAACAGCTTGAGTCGGCGGAAATTCGCGCTTGCAGACTGTGCAGACTTTCTTTTTGGTTGATTGAATCGGATCTTCGAAAGTCATAATGCTATTTTGGGAAAAGTGATGGGCATGATTTACTCATCCCAATAATAGCAAGGAAGAAATTATCTGGGGCTTATTCTCACTTGCATATTGCCACTTTCAAATCTGAAACAACTGCTTCTGCTGCCTTTCTGCCCGAAACTAAAGCGCCATTGATTGAGGCATTCTCTCTGAAGTCGCCGCAGGCATAAAGGGCTTTGCCTAGACGAACAGGGCGA
Organism: Obscuribacteraceae bacterium (SeqCode); assembly: GCA_044378815.1. Classification (GTDB taxonomy): domain Bacteria; phylum Cyanobacteriota; class Vampirovibrionia; order Obscuribacterales; family Obscuribacteraceae. The sequence continues at coordinate 53,755 of JBIPOV010000006.1, forward strand.
GTTTTCTCCAGCCATGGCGGCGATTGATTGGGTAAAGCATTAGCAATCCGATAACTTTTGAGGTGCTCCCAGCTCTCCACCTTATCGCCAAACCATGATTTAGCTTGGCTCATTACATCCTTAATCAATTGTTCTTCGTAAGATTGGTCGAGGTTGGCTTCACCTTGGCTTTGACCCAGTACAGTTACTGAAATCAGGTGCTTCCCTGCCGGGGCGTAGGCTTTCGCTACATTGGTCAGGACGGCCAGGTTATTAATTGGTCCAGCTTGATCGGCGCCGTCTAGAACTAGTACAGGTTCATTTATAGGAGCTACATCAGCAGAGAAGTATAGGCAAGTGGCCATGTTCGAAGGGGGTGCTTCAATAGCGGTATAGAGCTTGCTGGCGTTTGCACCGTCAGTTGCTAGCACAATGCTACGGCCGAGAATTTTCTCACCGTCTGCCAGAGTTACCTGCGACTTGTCTGGGTCGATACTAGCAACCCGACAATTAAGCCGGATCGCTTCAGGGGGAAGTTCGGCGGCTAGTTGCTGAGAAATTCTGCCCATGCCGCCTGCTGGAATCATTACCTGACCCTCGGCCATCATCTTATATACGAATTCAAACATCCGACTTGAGCCAGACAAAGTATTGTCAAGGGTGATGCCGCCAAAGAAAGGCCTAAAGAAGCGATTGATCATGGTGTCACTGAAGCCAGCGTCTTTTAGTGACTGCAGAATAGTTTTGTCAGGTTGCGAAAAAATGTCTTCAATCGTCGAGGCCATTACTTTTTGCCGCAGGTAGGCCACGCGAAGCTTATCGGCTAGTGAAGCTATATTTGATACCATCATCGACAACAAGCAAGATGGATCTTTAAACGGATCGCTGAGCCGGATAAAATATTTGCCGTCATAGATAAGGGCACCAGGCAAAAAGGGTTTCAGATCTAGGCTCTTATAATCGAGGGTAGAGGCCGCTTCTGGATAGGCTGTGAGTAGAACTTGGAAGCCGCGATCAAGTGTATAGCCATTGACGTAATCGCTGCGCACTCTTCCGCCCACAGCGTCTTCAGCTTCGACGATCAAAAATGAAAAACCCTGTCTGGCCAAATGCTTAGCGCATGATAATCCGGCTAAGCCAGAACCAACAATAATCGCGTCGTAGATTGGCTCCACTGCTTTCCCCTACTTTTGTCTAGTATTCGGCCATAATCTCAACTGTGTTGCCCGAAGGGTCATCGATATAGATCGAGCGTGTTCCATCTCTGTGGGTCTTTAACGGCCCAAACTCTTCTGCTTTGGCACTAACAAAAGCGAGATGGGCGGGATGCTGTTCGGGAATGACGAAAGCTAGCTTTATATTGCCAAAACGCAAGAAGGCCCAGGTGTCGTCTTGATACTCGACTTCGCATTTGAAAGTACTTAGATACCATTCGACCGTGGCTTTAAGCGAGCCTTGGTTCTTTACTGGAATAGCAATGTGATCGATCGGGTCTAACATTTTGCTTTGCCTTAGGTAAGAGCAGTACGGACACTCCAAAGATCTTGGAAGCAACGTTTAACAAGTGTAGAACGCAGATAGGCTACGCCCTCACTTCCTCCAGTACCGCGCTTAAATCCAATTATGCGCTCGACTACGGTGACGTGGTGAGTGCGCCAGAGGGCGATGAGCTCATCAATGTCGATGAGGGTTTCAGCTAAATCATGAAATTCGCCAAGTTGCTCATCTTGATAGAGGCGACATAGTTCAAGCACTCTGGCTTCGGCTAATTTTCCCTCTTCATCGTTATCGCCATCTGCAGGCATAGTGAGAGTAAAGCCGTTGCGTCGCAGTAGCGCATAGAAACAATCCTTAAGGCTTGGTGCCTCGAATCTTTTTGTCAACTCAGCAAAGGCAACGCTGTCACTTTTAAAGTGCATAAGCATTCTTTCTTCCTTGAGTCCGGCCATAAATTCGATTTCGCGAAATTGCGATGATTGAAAACCAGAGGCCGGATTAAGCTTGTGACGGAAGCCGAGAAAGTCAACGGGAGACATGGTTTCAAGAATATGAATCTGCTGCACAAGTACGCGCATTATGGCCACGGCCCGGCGCATGAAGTGAGTGGCTTTACGCACTCGTCCTTCAGCCATAAGCTCAACCACCAGGTCCAGCTCATGAATGATCAATTTGAACCACAGTTCATAAGTCTGGTGGATGATGATGAAGAGCGGTTCGTCATGGTGAGCTGGTTCAGACTGACAAACTTGCAGGGCTTTCAGCTGTTCGACCATCAGATAACTATTGTAGTCAAGCGAGCTGTGGCCACCACTAGTAATGCCACCGTACTGGGCTGTCTGTTTGCTGTCCATCTCTTAGTTTTGCTCTCCACTTTGATTTTGGTCGGAACTTTTAGGTTGAAGCGAATCTTTGCTTGGAGCTAAATCTGGCAAGTTACTAGCTGGTTCAGCAAGGGGTTGCTCTCTTTTTGGCAGATCATTTTTAGATTCTGGTTTAGGCTCTGGCGCTGCCTTCTTGCCCTTCTCTTTTGTTGCTTTAGGTTTGGCCGCTTTTTTGCTATTGCTTTTGGCTTTGCCCTTTCCCAAATGTTGTGCTACTGCCCCTGGTGCTAAGGCCAGGTAGGCGGCGCGATCTAATTCACTGCCCTCGGCAAGCTTCAAAAAGGTGTCAGGTTTGTGGTTGGAGTATTGGAAAGCAAGCCGAGAGTTGACCATTATCTTTTTTGCTTTCTTCACAAGCGCCTCATAGCGAACGCCCAGTGTTTCCACAGTTATTCCTTGTGGATCTACGTGGAACAACTTGTATTCGCAAGGATAGGTATCAACCGAGGGACAGGAGACATACCAGATATTGCGTTCTCTTTGAATTTTATTGATTGGCACATGACCGCTTATGGCCAGCCTAACGTCTAGACAGGCACCGAGAATTTCACGAGCGGATGCTCCTTGCATCAATGTATATTCTTCAAAGGGTGGCCCACCATCGTAAGGCGGTGGTGCCAGCAGAGGATGGTGGCTGACTACGATCGTCATTTTGCCCTTATTGCTATTCAAATCTTGCTTGAGCCAATTCATCTGAGCATTGCTCAAGTCACCAGCTTCGCTGTTGGCCTTGGCAGTATCTAAACCGATTAGATGCACTCCAGCAACAGGATCTGTCGACCAGTAAGAGTTACCGCTGGTCAGACCTTTGCCTTTGAAGTCGGGGCCGTAGGTGAGCATGCGCTCGACAGCCGGTGGACCACTAACATCACACTCACCGAGAACGAAATACCAAGGGCAATTCAATACCGCCATTATGTCGATGAAAAGTTGCCAGAAAACCTCGTCGCGCCCAGGGCCTTCAACTTGATCTCCACAAAAAATAACAAAGTCTACTTTCTGTTCATTGATTGACTTGACTACGTCTTGTAAGAAGAGTTGACTCTCTTGCAACAACTTCAGGCTGTCGGGTAAACCGTTGGAAAGATGGGTGTCTGAGACTACCGCGAAAGAAAAGGGAGCAAAATTGAAACTAGCTGCATTGGCTGGGGCAAGCATGCTCAGTTGGCCCAAACAAGTCAAGGCGCCAAGGCCGGCGAGAAAATGACGTCGGCTTAGTAACTCAGAGTGGTCATCCTCAACCATTAATCAAGTGCTCCCAAAAGATAGCAAGATTGTCTAGTTTACCTAAAATCAAACAATCTATTTTTCTATTAGGGTAAGAAGTTCGGCCCGCAAACTTGCATCTTTCTTATACAAACCACGGGCGTCCGTTGTAATTGTCTTGCTGCCTGGCTTCTTTATGCCGCGAAGGCTCATACACGAATGTTCAGCTTCAACCATGACGAATATGGCCAAGGGGTTAAGCTTGTCTTCGATGGCTTGAGCGATCTGGGCGGTCAAGCGTTCTTGCACTTGCAGGCGCCGGGAGGCAATATCGACGACCCTGGCCAATTTAGATAGGCCGGTTATGCGCCCGTCGCGTGGTAGATAGGCCACATGTACGAGGCCGTGAAAAGGAAGCAGGTGGTGTTCGCAGGTGCTATTGAAACTAAGGTCTTTGACTAGAACCAACCCGGCAGTCTCTTCATAGAATTCGCAGGTAATTTGCTCCGCAGGATCGAGATCAATAGAAGATGTCAACTCCGCCATCATCCTGGCAACTCGATTGGGGGTCTGCCGTAGGCCTTCTCTATCTAGGTCTTCGCCTATGGCGCGCAAAATCAATCTTACGCCTTCCTCAACCAAAGCCAAATTGGTCTTAGTCTGCACCTTTGTATGACTTGGCTGAAAATTACCTTTACAAATCACGTCAGAATTCATAGTTTCCTCAAGCGCAATAGTGATTGTGTATAGCTAAATGAAGAGCAATTTAAGGCCCCACAGCGTTGACACTTCTTTTGACAACCGCCAAGCCTAAGTATATCGCTTATACTCTAAATCTTTCAATTTTCAGCGTTATCATGAAGGAGAGCCGATGACCGCCGCAACAGTAATGCAACTGGACATCCGACAAATTAGAGAGTTGATTCCCCATCGTTATCCCTTCCTTTTAATCGACCGCGTTACTGAAGTTGAGCCTGGGGTGCGGGCGAAGGGCTTCAAAAACTTGACAGCCAACGAAGAATTCTTCCAGGGGCATTTTCCCGCTGAACCGATTATGCCGGGCGTCTTGATGGTCGAAGCCTTGGCTCAATTAGGCTGTTTAACTATGCTCCTCAAGCCTGAAATGAAAGGTAACCTTGGTGTCTTTACCGGTATCGACGGCGTAAAATTCCGCACAATGGTCGTACCAGGTGACAAACTAGAGCTTGAAGTTGAGCTTCTTAAGATGAAAGGACCAGTAGGCAAAATGAGAGGAATTGCTCGCGTTGGCGACAAAATCGCCTGTGAAGGCGAAATTGGTTTCGCCATGGTGAAGCGGTAATTTTGTTTATAAATTTGTCTATATATAGGTAGGGAAACAATGTCTATTCATCCCACTGCCATAGTCGGCGAGGGAGCAAAAATCGACGAGACAGTCGATATTGCACCATATGCTGTCATTGGACCGAATGTGGTTATTAAGGCTGGTACCAAAATCGGTGCTCACGCCATTATTGACGGGCACACCACCATTGGTGAGAATTGCCGCATATTTCCGGGCGCTTCCATCGGGCTAGAGCCGCAAGACCTTAGCTACAAAGATGAGCCTACCGGTGTGATTATAGGCGATCGCGTCACAGTGCGTGAATATGCCACCATACATAGAGGGACTGCCGATCGCTTCACTAGGGTTGGTGATGATTGCTTCCTTATGAACTATTCGCACATCGCTCACGACTGCCAGATCGGAAACGGAGCCATCTTTGCCAATGGCGCTACTCTTGCTGGTCACGTCGTGGTCGGTGAACGGGTAGTTATTGCTGGTTCGGTTGTGGTGCATCAATTTGTTCGTATTGGCCGCTACGCCATGATATCTGGTGCCACTGGCACGCGCATGGACATTCCACCGTTCACTATGTGTGACAAGCGTCCTCTGGCAGTAACTGGACTAAATCTAGTGGGCTTGAGAAGAGGAAAAGTTGGTCCAGAAATTCGCAATACCATAAAGCAAGCCTACAAGTTGATATATCGTTCTGGTCTTAATACCACTCAAGCGCTGGCGAAGATTGAAGAAGAAATCGAACAATCCCCTGAGATAAAGGAAATTGTTGAATTTTTCCGCAGCACCAAACGCGGTGTAATTCGCGGAGCTTTTACTGCTGATGGTGGCATCGCTTCTTCTGTGGAAGATGAATGAAGATAGAAGTGACTGAAAAGGCGGCCGAAGAATCTAAATCTGGATACCGAAGTCTATTTGCTAACCGGCAATTCATGAGCTTGTGGATTGCCCAAGTCTTCTCTCAATTTGCTGATCGGGTAGTTTTTGTTTTGTTTGTTGCCGTCTTGACGGCTAATGAGCAAGCTACAATTGCGGGCAAGCATTTTGAGTCTGCCCAGCTTACTAGTCTTCTCTATGTCGCCTTTACTATTCCGGCCGTGCTGCTCAGTCCTATGGCTGGAGTATATGTCGACCGCTGGTCCAACAAAGCTGTTTTGGTGCTTTCTAATCTCTTTCGAGCAGCTTGCATTTGTCTAGTGGCTACACCATATGCAAAGGCATCGCCTATTGCTGCTTTTTCATTGGCTTTTGTTGTATCAATCGGTTCGCAGTTCTTTGCTCCGGCGGAAGCATCTTCGATACCGCGGCTGGTGAAGAAGGACGAGTTGTTTCAAGCGAACTCGTTGTTTTTCACTACAATGATGATTGCTCTAGGCTTTGGTTTTGCCATTGGTGAGCCGATTATTGCCCACACTGGTATTGGTAAAGCACCATTTGCAGTTGCGGGTGCTTTTGTTTTGGCCGCAATATTTTGTTGCCAAATTACCGATAACAAACCAGCTGCCAAATCTAATGAGGTCTGGTGGGAAGAGCTGCGCTTTGGTATCGCCTATATTGCTAACAACAAGATGGTCTTTCGCGCGATCGTGAAGCTCACTTTCCTGTTTTCTACCATTATTGCCCTCACCCCAATTTCGGTAGGCCTGACCGAACAGTTACTTAATCTTCAAGCTGTCCAGTTTGGCTATGTCATTGCTGCCGCTGGCATTGGTATGGGCATTGGCAACTTTGTGGTTGGCCATTATTTTTCTAAGGTTTCGGCGGCATTATTGGCCTACAAAGGCTTCGTTCTGCTTGGCCTATTCCTCACCCTGTTGGGTTCTTTAGGATTTCTGCAAGACTCGGTCTTGCCTTCGGTGGGGTTAGCTTCGGTCAATTTCCACGGTTCACTTATTGTCGTGCCGCTTCTGATTGTCGCTTTAGTGGGCGCTTCCTGTGCCTTTATTGCCGTGCCCACCCAATCTCTTCTCCAGGCCTCTGTGCCGGAAGAGCTAAGAGGCAAGGTCTTTGCCGCGCAGAATACTGCTATGTCGGCCGCTTCGACCATTCCAGCGGTTTTAATAGGCGTTTCTGCTGACAAGTTGCCTGGAGGTGTTTTCACCACCCTTCTAATTATTGGTTTGCCGACGCTCTTGATTGGTCTGCATCATCACAGTCAAACCAGTAAAGAAATGGCTTCGGGTGCAAAGCTAGATGAAGCGGGCAATACCCTAGGCTGAAGATGCAAAGGGTAGCCAGGCTAGCCTTGACGACCTTTCATCGGGTTTAAGTCTGCCAGACTAATCTAAACATTTGATTAGGTGAGCGGTGGCTGGTTGCCATGTGGCTGCATTCTTATAGAATGTTAGTTACAACCGTTATCAGTAGGAAGCATGCGTAACCGAATAGTTTTAGTTTTGCTTGTTGTTGGTGTGTGGATGGCTCTAAAGGCTATCGACAAATTTTTCACAGGCCCAGAAGTGCTCTTCATCTTGTGCGGAGTCTTGAGCATGATGATTGCTCACACTATTTGGCTTTTCTCCGCCCAGCAACGCCATCACAAAAAAGTCTTAGCTCGTCGTTCGCTGGGCTTAACCAGCCCTGAGGCAACTAAAGTCTGGCATCCCTATGTCGATGTGGTCATTTCTGCCAAGAATGAAGCAAGGGTAATTGAAACCACGGTTCGTAATCTTTTTCAAATCAACTATGACGCCTACTCAGTTTGGGTTATAGACGATTGCTCCACAGATAAGATGCCTGACATATTGAAGGAACTCCAAGTAGAGTTTCCCCGGCTCCAGGTGCTTAACAGAGTTCCTGGCTCTTGCCCGGGTAAGTCTGCTGCTCTTAATGAGTTTTTGCCTCTTTGCAAAGGCGAGGTTATTGCCGTTTTCGATGCCGATGCCAATGTTGATCCTGAATTCCTCAACATTATTCTGCCGTCACTAGAGCCAGCCAATGTTGGCGCAGTGCAAGCTCAGAAGAAAATGTACGAGAATCAAAAGGGTCTTCTGGTCGAGTGCCAGGCCTCTGAGTATGCCGTTGACACCTATTTTCAAGTCTCTCGTGACCTTATCGGTGGTGCTGTCGAACTTCGTGGCGATGGTCAATTGGTTAAGCGCCAGGCCCTTATCGACGTTGGCGGTTGGAATAACAAGGCCATTACAGATGATCTAGATCTCAGCATGCGCTTACTCGTCAGCAATTGGGATATCACTTTCTGTCCAGAAGCAATTGTTTGGGAAGAAGCTGTCACAACCTTTAAGGCCCTTATCAGACAACGGCGGCGTTGGGCTGAAGGCAGCATTCGTCGTTATCTCGACTATATTTTTCCGCTCAATTCACCAACGCGCTTGTCACTAGTGGAGCGTCTTGATACTTTAGTTTTTACAGTCTACTTCGTCGTTCCCGCTCTGCTGACCTTAGAAATTGCCTCTGAAGTTGTGCATATTGCGACAGGCGTGCCTACCTACGGCAAGTTCTTAGCACTCATAGTGATGGCAATATTTGGCATCAGTCAGGTCAACTTCTTGATTGCCATGCGTATCTATCGCGCCCCTATGTCCTTCCTAAAGGCTTTAGGCCGCAGCTTTTACGTCACGGCATATGTCTATGGTCACTGGGTACCAGTTATTGTCGTCTCGTTCTGCCAAATTTTATTTGGTAAACAAGTCTCCACTTGGCACCGCACCGAGCATGCCGGTGTTGCCCCGGTAATAAAGGCCTAGGATAAATCGAGAAATTTCGGACGGGAGCAAGATTCTTTTGTTCCCGTCTTCTTTTGCATCGACTTTCCACTTGTCATCGCATTTGATACCATCTTGATTTCATCAGCTCCCGAAACCCCGCAATATAACTATATTCAGCGTGTGCCAACACTGCTTTGATTGTATATACCGCTTGAAAAGTGGTGCTATTCCAACAAACTTTTTACAACTCATTTCAAAGCCCGAAACCGAGTATATTGCCGCGATACGCTAGTCGAGGCCGAAATAAGTCAGTCATTAAATATGGACCTCTCGGAATAAATGAGTAAAATGGAGCTTGTCTCGGGCCGTTGGTCCAGGATTGGTCGAATCATTCGAAAAATGATTTCCTAAATTACGATTGCTAAGAGTTGGAGATTTGCATGCTTAAAAAGATAGCGTCCTCTTTCATACTAGCCTCAGCTTTGGTTGGCACAATGGTCGCTCCGTCGTATGCCGATGACGACACATTCAAGAACATTTGTCTGTTCCCTGTCAAAGTGGTTGGTTCAGGTGTTGGAGCTGTAGTAGGCGTTCCTCTAGGTGCCGTCAAAGACGGAACTAAGGGAGCCATTAAATCCACTACCTGGGTTGCCGGTAAGCTTGGTAATGAAGATGGTGGATACCAGAAGTGGACAGGAGCCATCGTTGGCGCTCCGTTCGGTATCGTTGGCGGTGCAGCTTATGGTTGCTTCGATGGCGGTTGGCACGGTATGAAAACTGGCTTCGAAAAGCCATTCACCAAAGAAGCATTCACTTTCAAAGAAGACTAACTTGTTGAGTAATCAACGTTAGGTTCAATGAAACAGTGAACTTATGTTCGATAATTGTCGGGTAGAAAGAATGAGAGGGTGGCTCTCTTAGAGTCACCCTCAAAATCTAACTCAAAATCTGAATCAAAAAATGATATAGACCGGGTGGTAAGGAAGATATGAAAAACAAAGCTTTAGCCTTAATAGCTGCTGGCGCTATCAGTATTGGTGTTGCAATGCCTTCGATGGCCGGAGACGGTCCTCTTAGCAGTATGGCTTCACTTGCTGGTGCTACCACAGCAGTAATTGTTGATACTCCTCAAGGTATTGTCGTCAATTCACTTTGGCGTACGCCTCACACAATGCAGCGTCAACTCGCCAAGCATTTTGGTGATGAGAAGGGTCTTGGACAAAACCTCGCAGCATTCGCTCTCGGATGGCCTGTTGGTATGGTTTGGGGCGTTCCTTATGGCGCAATCGTCGGTGCTAAGCATGGGATGACTAGTGGTTGGGAAAAACCATTTAGTACTGATTCCTACATTGTCACTGAAGAAAAATAGTAAGTAGTAATTGCTACCCGGCACCCTAGCCAAGTGATGTCGGGTAGCTCTGAATTAGAAACGGTGGATAAGATGACAAACAAAATACTAGGTCAAGTTCTTATGTCGGCCGCTCTCATGGTCTCTGCTGTCGCTCCTGCGATGGCCCTCGATTATGAAGCCAAGCCGGTTCAGTGGGTTCTACAAGCTCCTATTCGTACCGTTGGAGCTGCAAGCGGTGCCTTGTTCACCGGTCTCGTTACCGGTCCTATCGCTGGTGGATTCCACGGCGGTATTAAAGGTATCAATCACGTTGCTGAGAAATTCGGCGATGAGCATGGAACTGGACAACGTCTAGCTGCCGTTCCAATCGGTGGATCCGTCGGTATGGTTGCTGGTGGTGTCTATGGTGGCTACCACGGCATGGGACATGGCTGGAAGAAAGGTTGGGAACATCCATTCAGCCGCTGGTCTTTCATCACCATGGAAGAAAAATAATTCTATTTGACTGAGGGATGTACTCCCAGTAGAAAAGGTTGAGGATAATGCAAAAGAAAATTCTTTCGTCTTTGCTAGCTGCCGTAGGACTCGCAATGAGTCTTTCCGCTCCTAGTATGGCTTACCCAGAGCGTCCAGAATCGGCTCGGGTAATCTATGAAATGTGGTACTTCCCATGCAGACTGGTCTCTATGGCCGTTACAACTGCTTGGGATGTCCCAACCGCCGCTTTCTCTGATGGCATCAAAGGTGCTATCGGTGGAACCAAGATGGTTGCCCGTAATTTGGGTAAAGAAGATGGCGTTTATGAAATGGTCGCCGGTGCTATGACCGGTGGTCCAGCTGGCCTAGTTGCTGGTAGCGCTTATGGCGTTCTCCACGGCGCAGGTTATGGTATCAAGCATGGCTTTATCGGATATCCGAGCCCTCACAGCGGCAGCCACAGCATGATATTCCAGGGCAAAGGTTTCGTTGTTCCTTACGACGATAACTACTAACTGACTGTCATCCTCGTTTCTAGTGTCTTTGTAATTAGGCGCTGACCTGGAAATACTTGGCTTCGAGAGCAAACACCTGCTAGCAATGGCGGGTGTTTGCCTTTTGCTTTGCAAGATGTAATTTCTTTAATCTAACACTGGTCCTTTTGGCCAATCGCTAAAAATATTTGTCTGACTGTGACAGGATAGCGAGCATCAATGGCCTGTTAGAGCTCAGCTCTTGATAGACTAATAACAAGAATTTGTTTCTAGCTGAATAAACCGCTTCTTTGGCAATTTAGGGCGTAAATTGGAAATCACTGGCAGGCGTTCATCCCCCAAACGAATTGGCGAGTTACTTGTAGCCGCCAATATCATCAGGCAGGAAGTTCTACTCGAGGCTTTGAAAGTTTCGAAGACTTCGCAGACCCCGCTTGGTCGCGTTTTGATGAGTATTGGTGAACTTTCCGAGTACGACGTAGAAGTGGCACTCTATGTGCAGTCGTTGATTAGACAGAACACAATTTCAGCTGAGTTTGGCGTCAAGGCTATTAATGTCTGTATTAAGGGGCGCATACCTCTAGATGATGCCTTCAAGCGCCTCGGTTGGACTCCACCTGAGACCACCGACGAGCAAAAAGCTTCAGCCGGAGAGCTAGGCGAGCTTCTCGTGCAATCCGGTTTGCTCGACCGTTCGATGCTGGAACAAGCACAGTGGCAAGGCCAAGAGAATAACTTGCCCCTAGGCCGTTGCTTGGTTCTAAATCGAATGATTACCTCCGTCTTGCTGCAATCTGCCCTTACCGCTCAGGTCTTGATTCGAGACGGCAAGATTACAGAAGAGCAAGCCATTGCTGGCCTAAAGAAGGCTGTGGCAAAGCATCAGTCTTTAGAGCAATCGTTAGTTGATACCGGTGCGTTCCGGACTTCAGCTAAAGACCCTATTAAGCTAGGAGATCTCGTTACCCAAGCCGGTTTGGTTACTGAAGGCGATAAGATTTCTGCCATCGAAATTGGACTTTCTGAACACCAGCGCATTGGTGAGGTATTTGTTCAAACTGGTATGATTTCGTCGGAAGTCGTAGACGATAGCTTACGCTTGCAAGAAATGGTCACCAGTGGTGCCTTAAGTGGCCTTCAGGCTGCTGACATACTGCGTCAGTCTAGTTCTCGCCGCGTCTCTATCGATACCATTATCGAAGAGAGAGCCTCAAGGCAAGACGATATAGCCAGAGTCAATACCGTGATGGAAATACTTTTGCAATCTGGTGCCTTAAGTGGTGACAATTTCAACCGGGCGCAGTCGCTAGCCAGACAGTTAAATGTCTCTATGGCCGAGATCATTGTCACTAAAGAAATGATTGATAAACGCTTGATTAATGCCGCTCTACAAGCACAGTCTTTAGTAACAGAAGGCATACTTAAGCCAGTGCAGTGTGCTGCTGCTGTGAAAATGTGTCAGCAGACTGGGCTGGAACTGCATGAAGTGTTGAAAGATTTGCCCCCTGATGCACCAACGACAGCGGCGACACCGTCTCCATCTGCAAAAGATGAGAGCGAGAAAAAAGGCTGGATTGGCAATATCTGGAACAAAGTAACAAAAAAAGACTAGCAAATTGTCAGGGCAATAATGTCAGCAACTTTTACCGTCGATGAAATTCTTACTCTTGATGGTGCGGTGCTGCATGGTGCCACATCAACTCCAGACCAGGCCTTTAGTATAAGCACTGACAGTCGTGCAATTAGAGCTGACCAAGACTTGTATTTGGCACTAAAAGGCGAGCGTTTCGATGGTCATTGTTTTGTACTCAAGGCCTTCGAAAACGGAGCCGGGCTAGCCATAATAGATAGCGCTAGTGCCTCGATTGTTGGCCAAAATCTTCCTGCCGAATATAGCGATAGACCGATGGTTTCAGTTCCTAATACTTTGTCTGCTTACCAAGGTCTTGCGCGATTGTATCTGCGCAGGCACAGTGGCAAAATAATAGCTATCACTGGTTCGTCAGGCAAGACCACGACGAAAGAAATGACGGCGGCAGCAACTTCCTGTCGACTAGTGCATAAATCACTGGCCAATGAAAACAACGAAATTGGTGTGCCAAAAACTATTCTTTCGATGCCGGCAGAAACGGAAATTTTGATTTTGGAAATGGGAATGCGCGGATTGGGACAAATTGCTGAGCTGGCCGCTTGCGGATTACCCGACATTGCTGTAATTACCTGCGCTGGTACAGCTCATATTGAGCTTCTTGGCTCAAAAGAGAATATAGCCAGAGCCAAGTGTGAGTTGCTGGCCGCCTTAGACTCTGAGCGTGGTCATGCCATCATAGGCGATGGCAGCGATTATTTGCTTGCTCAGGCTAGACAAGATTTTTCCGGATCTATAGAAGTTTGCCCTGCTTTAGAGATTGTTCGGGTTGATAGTCAGGGCACTACTTTTAAGATTCCTGGCAGTGTTTCAGAACAAGAGTTTTTTGTTAGAGCCCATGGTCGCGTTTTGTTAGAAGACGCCTGGTGTGCTGTTGCTGCTGCTAGGGCGGCTGGCTTGAGCGACTCTGAAATTGCAGAGGGCTTGTCTAAGTTTGAAGCGGTTGAAGGTCGTGGTAATGCGGTGCAATCTTCTCATGGCGCCACCATAGTGGATGAGTCATATAATGCCAATCCAGATTCTATGCGCTGTGCTGTTGAAGCGATTCTCTCTCATGCCTATCCTCAACCAGACAAGATTGTGGTACTCGGTGCCATGGCAGAGCTTGGTGATTTTAGTGAACCGTTGCATCTTGAACTTGGTCGCTGGCTCAAAGATAAACCCATTAGTTTACTAGTTACGGTTGGTCCAGTAGCAAGTGCGATCGCTTCTGGTGCCAATGGTGCCACCTACGAAATTGCTGCAGTGGCGACACAAGATGAGGCTCTTGGTCGCGTTCTTCCGCGCCTTGGTCGCGATTCTTGTGTCATGGTTAAAGGTTCTCACAGTACTAACCTCGACAAATTGGTGAAAAACATACTGCAGTAATGGAAAAAGAAACTCAAACTAAATCTGTATGGCTTGTCTGTGGGCTTTGTGCAATTGCCGCGTCAACCATGATTGTAGAGATCGTTCTCACTAAATTTGTAGGCTATAAGGTCTACCATCATTTCATCCATTTAATTATTAGCACCGTTATTCTCAGCTTCGGCATGGCTGGGGCCTATTTATATTTGGCTAGCAAGCGTGAAAACGACTGGCAAGCAGCTAGTCGCGAAGCTGCTCTATATTCGCTAATGCTTTTGATCACTGTGGTTTTATTTTGCTGGTTGCCCATCGATCCATACAATTTTTCTATTGCCTTGTGGTTGAGGCTTTCGTCAATTGCCATCTATTTCGCTATGTTTGCCGTGCCATTTTTCTTTGCCGGGCTGTGTATCAGTAGAGTCTTAGCCAGCAGCAATATTTCTGCCACTCGAGTTTACTTCTTCGATTTGAGTGCTGCCGCTCTAGCTGCGGCTCTTACACCTGTAATGCTTGAATATACTGGTGGATATGGCAGCATTGGCATTGCCTCACTTCTTGGCATTTTTGCTTATTTTGCCTTCCAAAAACAGGCAGGTAAGTTCCGCGTCATTGAGTCTTCTGCCTGGCTGTTAGCCTTTCTCGCCTCTATCTCCCTGCTCTTGCTCTATCCTTCTTGGGCAATTAAGAAATACGGCTTCGATATCCGTTCAACCAAAGATGGCAGTGGGCGTAAGACCATGAGTGGTGACTTCGGCGGGGTCGCCCGCTCATACTGGAATCCCCTGGCACGCATTGATGTCTCTAATACCGGTTGGTCGAATAGACTAGATTTTCTCTTCGGTATAGTCCCTGATTCCGGCACCTCTAAAATGCAGGGGCGTTTTATTAGTGTTGATGGTGGTGCCAATACAAGACAGTTCAAGGCAACAGGCAAGTTAGAAGAGCAGCCTTTCTTCTCTAAGGTTCTCTGGGCCAGCCCCTATGTGCTCAAACCAACGGCAAAGGATGCCCTGGTGATTGGTGGCGGCGGCGGTGTCGATATTCTCGTTGGTAAGTATCATGGCGTGCAAAGATTGGACGCTCTTGAGCTCAATCCGGCTACCTACAAGCATCTTTTGCTCGGTCAGGAGGATCCCGAGGCTGCTCTATACCAACCCTGGCTGTCTAGCAACGATAAAACCAAGGTGACTATTCTCAACAAAGAGGCGCGGCACTTTGCCTCGACGCAGCCTGATGGAGTTTACGACATTATTCAGGCCAGTGGCGTAGACACTCTAACAGCAGTTGCATCTGGTGCCTTAGCGAACTCAGATAACTATTTGTACACGCTCGATGCTGTGAAGAGTTATGCCCATATGCTCAAGCCCGGTGGCGTTCTCTCCCTGACCCACTGGCGTAGTCAGCCTCCGCAGCTAGAGTTGCGCATGTTTCTCACTTATCTAAAATATCTAGAAGACAACGGCAACAAGACGGCGCGCAACAATGTTATGGTTTTAGCCAATAATTGGGTCAATACCATCATGAAGACTACTCCTTTCACTGTTGAGGAAGTGCAAAGAGTTCGTGACTGGGCTGCCCGTTCAAACATTCTTGTACTGTATGACCCCTTTCACAAATCTGAGCAACAGCCCGGTATCAGACCAGATGAGTTTATATATGAGAAAGTTGCCAATGCCGATGCAAAGGTACGTCAAGAAATTGTGGCAGCTCTGCCGGACAACGTCACGCCGGTTACCGATGATCGCCCTTACTTCTATCTACTGAGTAAAAATCTAGCTTTTTGGGGCTCATCTAATTGGGTGTCTGATTCAATTCTGGCTGTCTACGTTGCCATTGCTTTTGTCGTTGTTTTGATCTTTGCTCCTATGCTAAAGACTAGACCGCTCAAGCTCTCTGCTGCACTCAGCTCTTCTCTACTGTTCTTCGCTTTCTGTGGCTTTGCCTTCTTGCTTTTTGAAGTTTCGATCATTCAGCTATTTTCGGTCTTTGTTGGTGGTCCTGTCTATTCATTAGCGGTGGTTCTTGTTTCAGTTCTAGCGGGCTATTCATTCGGCTGCTTGTTTGCCAGTCGCTTAAAGCCAACTCGCCGGGTATTCTTGATTGTTGGCGGCGCTATCTTCGCCATGCTGCTAGGTGCTTCTTATGGACTGCCCCCTATGCTGATAGCTCTTATGCCTTGCGATTGGCTCATGCGTATTTTGATATCTGCAGCAGCGGCTTTCTTGATGGCTTTTGTGGTTGGCATTCCGGTTTCCCTGGCTATGGATGCAGTAAAGAAAGATACAGCCATAGGCAATACTGTGCCTTGGATGTGGGGGGTGAGCTCGGGCTTTAATGCCCTTGGAGCAGCCTGTTTCGTCATCATTACTCAGTCCATAGGCATTGCCTCTACCCTTGCTGTTGCCGCTGTGCTCTACCTCTGTGGCACGGTGCTCTTTGCCTTCATGGGCCCTCGGCAATCTTCCACTGGAGAACTCTCTCAATAGTTTTTGGCACTTCGTATTCTCAAACGACTTCAGCCTCTTTGCCCCTTAGCATTGGGGCCCACGGTCATGCCTTTAGTTAAATGTCGCTTGCTCGACTAGCCAGCAATGTCAAACAAGTTTTGCGTCGGGTTGAGGATAAGAAAGAGTACAAATTCGACTTTACTTACCTTGAGCAAAGCGCCTGTGACGGCTATAAAAAAGGCGTTTCTTCAAAAAGGGTCGGTGAGATTGCCACCGGACGCGGGGGCAATTAAAATGCAGCCGTTGAATAACTGTTCTGCTCAAAGACATAAGTCGCGCTAGCGATGAGCACTGTGGCTGGGTGATACCTAATTCTAGATTTGGTCATTCTAGATTTAGTAATTCTAGATTATTCTTGCTTCTTTCATGGCCTCAATTTGAACATCTGTTAGGCCAATAGATTTGAGCTTCTTCTCGGTTTCTTTAGTAGTGTTAGTACAAGACCATTCTGCTTCTTTCTGGCCATAAATTTGCCTGATCGGATTGCTTATTTGCGGCACACTGCCGAGCCTCGAGTGAGTCATATGGGTCAAGACCCGGTCACTTCCTTCCGGAAGGAAGTTGACAGCTTCTTTGACTGTATTTACAGGGGAGACACAGCAGTTGGCATCGGCGAAGAGCGACATCCATTGTTTCAGTGTTTTGCTCGCGATGACTTCAGCAATCTCAGCACTAAGGAAATCTCGATCGCTAATCACATTCTTTGTCAGCAAATCTTTGCGGTCGATAATAGTGAGGAATTTTAGCCAGAATTCAGGCTCTATAGGAGCTGCGGCTAGGTAGCGACCATCAAGACAGCGATAAACGCGGTGGTTGGGCAATTCATCGGGATATTTGGCGTGAATTTCAGAGGGTTCTAAATTGAGATAGAGACTAATGGTGCCCACTACTGCCAAGGCCGATAGTGCGCTTTCAAACATGCTGATCTCGATTCGCCTACCAATTCCGCTAGACTCTCTTTCGTATAGAGCGGCTGTTATGGCCAGGGCCGCGTATGTTCCTGACATATAGTCTGAAACAAAAACCGAAGGCATAATCGGCTTGCCAGATTGATCTTGAGACTCAAACAAAATACCGGTTTCAGCTACGAAGTTGAGATCATGGCCAGGTTTTGTTCCCCACTTAGAAGCAGAGCCATAGCCATTGACCGAGCAGTAGATCAAGCGCGGATTATGGTGTCTTAGCACCTCTGGGCCCAAGCCCAATCTATCCATTACTCCGGGCCTAAAGTTTTCGATGACTACGTCAGCACTCTCGACTAACTTTTTGACAATTTCTAAACCCTGAGGGCTTTTGAGATCTATTTTGATGCGCTCTTTGTTGCGGTGCAAGCTCCAGAAATAGAGACTATCTTCGACGCCTTGATTGACGACAATTGGAGGAAGACGCTCATTGAGAGTGCTGTCGAGCCGCTCAATTCGCAAAACCTGAGCACCAAGATCGCTCATTAGGGTTGAAACTATTTCGCCCGGCAGGAGATGGGTGAAGTCGAGAACTTTTAGTTTGGCGAAAGACATAAATATCTCATCCCTGAAAGGTTGTAAACGAAAGGAGGGCATGTCTGAAATCAGCAGCCCTCCTTTGTTCTAGTTCAATTGTTTCTTAGTTCATGTTCTCGATGATGGCACTAGCAAACTCACTGGTCTTCAGTTTGGTTGCACCTGGCATCAAACGCTCGAGGTCATAAGTTACTTTCTTCTGTTGGATGGTTTTGGTTACTGCTTGGGTGATCAAGTCAGCAGCTTCTTGCCAGCCCATGAATTCAAGCATCATGACGCCAGAGAGAATTACAGAACCTGGGTTGATTACGTCTTTGTCAGCATACTTAGGAGCTGTTCCGTGGGTAGCTTCAAAGATGGCGCAATTGTCGCCGATGTTAGCACCAGGAGCTAGTCCAAGGCCGCCTACTTGAGCAGCGCAAGCATCTGAGAGATAGTCGCCATTCAAGTTTGTAGTGGCTAGAACAGAGTATTCATCTGGTCTTAGCAATACTTGCTGGAACATCGAGTCGGCGATTCTATCTTGAAGAAGAATCTTGCCAGCGGGCAATTTGCCATCATGCTCTGCCCACATTTTTTCTTCAGAGATTACTTCTTTAGCGAATTCAGTTTCGCCAACTTGGTAGCCCCAATCTCTGAAGGCGCCTTCTGTGAACTTCTGAATATTGCCTTTGTGAACCATTGTCACTGACTTTTTGCCGCGAGCAATAGCGTATTCGATGGCTCTGCGTACAAGTCTGTCAGAACCGAACTTGGAAATTGGTTTGATACCGATTCCAGATTCTGGACGCACTGTCTTGCCATATTTAGCGCAGAGGTCAATGAAAGCCTGGGCTTCTGGAGAACCAGCAACAAACTCTATTCCGGCGTATACGTCTTCAGTATTTTCACGGAAGATAACAACGTCAAGTTTTTCAGGTGATACTACTGGTGAAGGCACCCCTGGGAAGTGGCGCACTGGGCGAACGCAGCAGTAGAGGTCAAATATTTGACGGAGAGCTACGTTCAAGCTGCGGATGCCGCCGCCTACTGGAGTTGTTAGAGGGCCTTTGATGGCTACTCCGAACTCTCTGAGAGCGCTGATGGTGTCTTCAGTCAACCATTCATCAAAATTGTCTTTTGCTTTTTGTCCGGCAAATACTTCGAACCAAGCAATTTCTTTCTTGCCGCCATAGGCCTTAGCAACTGCAGCATCGATAACGCGCTTGCTTGCCTTCCAGATGTCCCGACCTGTACCATCGCCTTCGATAAAAGGAATGATTGGTTTGTTAGGTACAACTGGCTTTCCGTCTTTGAAGGTAATCTTTTCGCCTTGCGGAACTGTTATGCCGTTGTAGGTCTTGTCTATCACTTGTCCCATGTCTCTCCTTCGCCGTATCCCAGGTGTCCGGACTAGAGATTAACAGTACAGTCGGCTCCAACCCTCAGAAGATCAACAAATACTAATTGTCGTGCTTAATCGTGAGAAAATTGCGGTAGTCATGAGGCCGAGGGCTGAACTTGGCCATATACTTTTATATTCATTTTTGAGGGCCAAAATTGAACCTTGCCATTTCATTGAAGCGAGCCTTAAGCCTGTGGCCGGACAAAGAAGCTTTTGTCGACGGTCAAAAGCGCCTTACCTACGGCGAATTTGGCAAGCGGGTAGCGGCTCTTACCCACATTATCGTCAACCTTGGCCTGGCTAAGGGCTCTACCATAGCCGTCATGGCCCCCAACTGTCTTGAATTTACCGAGCTATATTTTGCCGCAGCTTGTATTGGTGCAGTTTTGTGCCCAATTAATTATCGCTTGGCCAGCCACGAAATTGAGCAAATTCTTGAGCACAGCGAGACCCAGATGCTGGTCTGTCATACGGATTTTGCCGAATTAGCCGAGGGGATCGTAAATCTCTCCAGCGTTAAGCTGGTTGCCTGGCTTGGAGCCGGCTCGCTGCCAGACACTAAGGTCAAAAGTGTTCGTTACGAACCCTTTTTGCTCACCCAATGGAACAAAGAGCTAATAGACAACCAGGCTGAGGGCGGCGATCTCGCCCAAATTTACTATACAAGTGGAACTACTGGACAGGCCAAGGGGGTAATGCTTACCCATGAGAATGTCAGCTACAACGCACTTGGTGCTATCGCTGAGCTTGCTTTGAATGACAGTCATTGTTGGGTTCACGCCGCACCGATGTTTCACTTAGTTGATGCCTGGGCTGTATTTGCCCTGACCTGGGTGGGCGGAAAGCACGTCTTCATTCCTTATTTTAATGCTGACGCCTTGTTGCCACTGCTTGAGTCAGAAGCTGTGAGCCATACAGCCCTTGTGCCCACAATGGTCAATGCCCTCTTGAATAGTGGAGTAGTCTGGCAGTACTCCTATAATGCTCTGAGCACCATCATGACTGCTGGCTCGCCCATTGCTCCTGAAATAGTCAAACAGATACAAGAAGTATTCTCATGCACTTATGTGCAGTTCTATGGCATGACTGAAACCAGCCCCTTTCTCAGTATAAGTTTGCCCAAGAGCCAAGATCTTCAGCGCTCAAATAGCGAAATATTGGCTATTCGCAGCAAGACTGGCCGGCCCTTTATTGGCGTCGATCTCAAAGTCGTCAAAGATGATGGCAGCGAGGTAGCGCGAGACGGCATTGATGTTGGTGAGATCATTGCTCGTGGGCCAAACGTGACAAAGGGCTATTGGAAAAATCCGGAAGCCACAGCCCTGACAATTCGCGATGGCTGGATTTATACAGGTGATTTAGCGGTGATGGATGTCGATGGTTACATCAATGTGGTCGATCGCTCAAAAGATATGATTATTAGCGGTGGTGAGAATGTCTATTCGACAGAGGTTGAATATGTTTTGCACGAGCATCCGGCCATATTAGAGTGTGCGGTTTTCGGTATTCCTGATAAGAAGTGGGGTGAGCTTGTGCATGCCTCGGTAGTCTTTCGGGCCGGGCAAACCCTTGCTGAAGGAGAGCTTACTGACTTCATTCGCGAGCGTCTCGCTCGCTATAAGGTACCCCGTCATTGGGAGTTTCTAGAAGAATTGCCCAAGACTGGCAGTGGCAAAATCAGAAAGAAAGAATTGCGCGATAAGTATTGGCTTGGTCGTGAACGGCGAGTAAATTGACAAAAAAACCTTGGCTATTGTCCATTACTTGCGTATACTCTACAGTCAGTAGTAGCACTGGCAGGCAGTTAATGACTAACAGAAAAGCGGCATCCCAAGGTTATTATCTCTTCAATATATTGGCAGGGTTAGCTTTGCTATCTTCGGTCCAAGTAGCGCTGGCGCAAACGAAGAGCGCACCAGATAAAGTACCAGATGCAAAAGCCCGCGAACTTAATCTCATGGGAAAGGCTCGTCGAGCTACTTCTGATAGCCATTACGAGGCCGCCTGTGACTATTTAGCTGATGTGCTTGCTGCTAACCCGAAGAATGCAGAAGCCCATTATCTTTTAGGCCTTTTGCAAGGACGGCAGGGCAAGTTTAACGAATCTATTGATCATGAGAAAAAATGTCTCAAGCTGGTGCCCAACTATGCTTCAGCTCACTCAGTCTTGGGGCGCTCGCTGGCCGGTAAACAAGACTACGTCCGGGCCATAGCAGAGTTAAAAGAAGCCATTCGTCTTGACCCGCGCAGCCCCATTAGCTTTGTCAATCTAGCCGCTGTAAAGGGTATGCAAGGTGACTATAAGGGCGCTCTTGATGCCTATGAAAATGCCATAAGGGTTGACCCTAAGTACACCCAGGCCTATTTAGGGAAAGCATTGGCCTGCGCCAAACTTAAGGATACCAAGGGGCAGCTTGATGCTTGTCGCGATGCTGTAAGAGTGGCGCCTACAAGTTCTGTTGCTCATGGCCGTTTGGGATTTGCCCTCTCTCAAAGTGGGGATATGCCAGGGGCGATGGCCGAAGGGCTCAAGGCCAATCTGTTGAGAGTGAATGAGTCTTGGAACGAATTTCTCGGCATGTTCCTGACTGCTTGGGCCTCGGTCTTTCTCGTTTTTGCCGCGATTTTTGCTGCCTTATTTGCTGGTTCGCGCTTCAAGCCACAAGAAGGCGAGATCGTATTGAAGTCATTCTTCCTCACCTTCTACAAAGATAAACCAGGCCGCTTTGTTGTCACCGATACACGCATAGTCTTTGTGCCAGAAGCTTTCTCTGCCTGGTTCGGTGCTACAAGAGTAAGTATTCAACGGCCTCAAATTGAGGCTATAAATTACCTCAGTACTGTGGGTGGTGGCACTGTGTCGATTTTAACTAGAGACCAGAGTGTGCATCAATTCCGTATGCCTCTTCTGGTGTTAGACCCGGTTCGTAGTTTACTGGTCAGTCAAGGACTGACGGCGCCTGATCCAGGTAACAAGGTTTCTGAGCCAATAAGACCAGTACCTGATAAAGTTGAAACAGAGACAAAAGTAGAAACCGATTCTAAAGCTGATACTGAGACTAAAGAGAAAAGCGAATGAGTGTTGTTAAAAATGTTCTAGGCACGAACCTTGAACCCTGTTGCTTGAACCCTCTGACCGGATTTTTTCGCGACGGCTATTGCTCAACTAGCCCTGAAGATCATGGAGTTCATACGGTTTGCGCTCTAATCACTGACGAGTTTCTAGATTATTCTAAAGCTCAAGGTAATGATCTTTCCACTGCAAATCCTCGCTACGGCTTCCCCGGGCTTAAGGCCGGTGATACCTGGTGCTTATGCGCATCTCGCTGGCGCGACGCTTTAAGGGATGGTGTGGCACCGCAGGTAGTGCTGGCATCTACCCATCAAGCTACTCTGAAGATTGTCAGCCTAGAGGAGCTTAAAGCTCACGCAGTAGCGCCTAAGGCCTAGTATAGTTAAATGAGCCTATGCTTTAAGTCTTGGGCCTTGCTGGTAATTGTATCGCTCTGCCTATGCTGGTCGTTTTCGGCGCAAGCAAGAGACAATATGGGCGGATGGATACTTCTGATGGAGACGGCCATTGGGGGCCGCTACGACGTCTTCGTCACTGACAAGGCCTTGCGGATAGACAGTCAGTCTTTTAAGTACTCGCTTTTAGCTACAGCCCCTCAGTGGAATCTTACTATTTGGCGCGACGATAGCAAAGAAATTTGTCATTGCACTTTAGCTCAGTATGTTTATCAACGACGAAATGCAGTGAATACAACCTCTTCCTGTAATTTAGATAAGCCAATCAGTAAGCATGCAATAGCCATTCCTCGTTTTGCTCTCAGCGGTGTTCAGTATGTATACGCTGGTGAGAAGCGTGGTCATGATCTTTTCATTTCTGACAAGGCTACTACCGATGTGAAAAATTACTTTATCGATTGCGCCAATATAGATCTGCCGCGTCCAGCCGTGCAGATTATTAGCGGAACCAGCACTCTGCCGGATTTGCCGGGATTGCCTTATCAAATGTTTGAGGTTCTAGAGAGCGGACCAAAACAATGGCAAGTTTTAACCCGCAGCATGGTGAGAAAAAGCGCTCTTCCAATAAGAGTTTTTCAAGTGCCGCGTGGCTATAAAGATATTGGTATTTTTAAGCATAACTTTCTATTTAAAAGTGTCAGCTCGATGATGGATGATACCGTGGATAGTATCGGCATCGGCGAAGTGAAACCTACTAACTCTCGTGGAAGACATTAGAGCTGTCGACGTATGTTCAACTTGTTAGACACTAGCTTAGTAAGAGAAAACTGAGCGATGCTTTCTCTTGGCTGTATAACGGATAAGGCAGACATATGTAGTTGGCCTGTTATGCCAACAGCTCGAAATTCCACAAGCATATCTTTGACGTGAAGTTCTAAAGAGGAGGCGTTGAGAGGATACAGATTTCCTTATTGAGTTTGTCGATTTGTGAAATTCAATGCCTATCTTTTAATGTCTATTTCTGGATAGAATTTGAGCCAAGACTTCAATAGGAAAGTGCTGCAGTGGAAGCAAATAGCGTTTCTTCGAAGGGCATGTCAGCCCTTTTGAATAAAGACTGGCATCGACTCTTTGTCATAAGCCTTTTGAGCCTGTTTTTAGAACTTTTTGTCATTCGTTGGTTGGCCACCGAAATTCGAATTTTTGCCTATTTCAAAAATATGGCATTGATGTCGGCCTTCCTTGGGCTTAGTCTAGGTTTCTTGTGGTGCAACAGTAAGCGTGATCTCTTTAAGCACACTCCTTTGATACTGCTTTATCTCAGTGGCATTTTGGTATCGGCATTGGTGCTGGGTTTCACTCATATGTCGTTTGTGACCGCTTCTAACAGTGTCATGATGTTCGGCAATTTTGAAGACTTTGCTGGTATACAGATTATCTATGTCTCTATTGTGCTGCTTGGTATATACGCTCTTTCCGTAATGCTCTTTATTGGTTTAGGTCAGGAAACAGGTCGTCTGTTTCAAGCATTTAAGCCCCTGACGGCCTACTCAATAAATGTGGCTGGTGGTTTGGCTGGAATATTACTTTTTTCGTGCTTGAGTTTCTTGTGCACAGATCCAGGCGTATGGCTAATTATTGCCGGATTGATGTTCATGTATCTGGGGCGCAAACTAATTCCAGTTTGCATTATACTTTTTGGCGTTTTTTATATGGTCTATCTTGGGCCCTTCGTAGCCAAAGAGGCCTATAAACCCGACTTTATTACTACGGTCTGGTCGCCTTACTATCGCATTGACGTTCGTGAGTCGCGCATTAGCGACGGTGAGTTTAAAGGTCAATCCGTCGGCCAAGACATGTTCATAAACTATGATAGTTTCCAGACTATGGTCGACGATAGGCCAAGTTCGCTTTCTCGCTTCTCTAAACAGATTGCCGAGGAACTCTCTGAGTTTCACTTGCGGCCATTTATTTGCTATGGCAAGCCCGCCAAAAATGTATTGATCATGGGTGCTGGCTCTGGCTCTGATGTTGCTGCTGCTCTTAGGGCTGGAGCTGAGCATATTGATGCAGTTGAGATTGACCAGAGTATCTACAAGATTGGCAAAGATCTTCACCCTGAAAAACCATATGATTCGCCTAAAGTCAGCGTTCATATTATGGATGCTCGCACTTTCCTAAAGAACACCAAGCAGAAGTATGATGTCATTGTCTTTGCTTTTCTTGACAGCCACACTGCGTTCTCGTCTCTCTCGTCACTGCGGACTGACAACTATATTTTCACCAAAGAGTCTATTCAAGAAGCCAGTGCGCTCTTAAGTCCAACTGGAATTCTCTGTGTCTCCTTCATCAACAAACCTGATTGGCTCTGGGACAAGCATTGTGCCATTGCTAAAGCTGCAACCGGCGAGCTTCCGCTCGGTTTCTATAAGGAGAATAAGCTGCCGTCGGCCTTTCTCTTGTCGGGCCCGGGGGTGAAAGGTAAGACCTACAAAGACTTCCCCAAAATAAGTTTCTTCCCCAGAGAGGCAAGTGTTCGCAGCGATATTACGCCGAGCGAGGACGATTGGCCCTTTCTATTTTTGCCTCGGCGTGAGCTGCCAATGACCTATGTTTGGCCGATTTTCTTAATCATATTTGTCGGCTTCTTGCCGCTCTATAAAGAGATACGCAAGACCGATGATGCCACCATCGACAGCCTGATGTTTTGTCTGGGCATGGGCTTTATGCTTCTAGAAGTGCGCTCGATGTCAGAATTATCGCTGCTGTTTGGTTCAACCTGGCTGGTCAACAGTGTCATTATTGCTGCAGTGATGCTCTTTATCTTGCTCTCTAACTATATTGCTTCTAAGTTGAGCACAAAGTGGACGCCGGTGCTTACTGCGGTTTTGTTAGCTGTCTTGGTGCTGTCTGCTTTCGTTAAAGCCAGTTCCTTGACTGCTTTTGGTCCAGTCGGTGGAAGCGTTCTTGGTTGCCTGGTCTTTCTTGTGCCTCTAATATTCTCATCGGCGATCTTTAGCTTGATGTTTAAGACCAGCAAGAGCGTTAATCGCGCATTGGCTTTCAATTTGGTTGGCGGCCTGGTGGGGGTTTGTCTTGAATACCTGTCAATGGTATTTGGCATCAAGGCCCTGACTTATATAGCCATCGCCATCTACCTGGTGGTTTTGTATCTCACCAAAAAGGCGGTTGCTCGACCTGTGGTCGGGAGCTAGGAGAGAGAAGAATTGCAAGGAATTTCGCAATTTCTCTATTTCTGAATGAACGAAGGTTCGTCTACTCAGCGGTTGCATAATTCGTATTCTGTTATGTTTTAATGTTCGACTAGTTCTGCATTAGTCTTGCTCTCTTGTCGTATTGTCGACCATTCGTCACGACTAATTGTCGTTAAGTCCAAAGTAGGTAATGTCTAGTTTTGTACAACGCCAATATCTTCGTTCCAAATTTGGGGATATTTTTGCTGAAATTCTTTGAGCAAATCAAAGCATTGATCTAAATCTAGATCGATAACTTCAACACCGTTGTCACGCATAAATTGAGCAGAGCTCTTAAAGGTGCGGTTCTCGCCGGCGATAACTTTGGCGATGCCAAATTGCACCACCGCTCCAGCGCACATGGCGCAGGGCATCAAGGTGGAATATATAGTGGTGTCTCTATAGCTCACTTGTCTTCCTGCATTGCGTAGGCAATCTATCTCACCATGGGCAGTAGGGTCACCTTGCTGTACTCGACGATTGTGACCACGCCCAATAATCTGACCAGCTCTAACCAAGACTGAACCAATTGGAATGCCACCTTCGGCAAATCCTTTTTTGGCCTGGTTGATTGCTTCTTCCATAAACTGATCTGGTTTATTTTGAGCGCTATTTTTCATCTGCAATTCTTCCTTTCTTTTGCCAATTATCTTGTTTGAACTAAGCACCGAATGTGGAGCGGTACTGCCGAATTTCGCTTCTAATAGCGCTCGCTTCTGGTCTGATAATGTATATTATGTTTCATCGGCCAGTTGAGAGCCTCTAAAGGCTTGCGGTTATTGGGTTTTCAGCCTCGAATTTTAATGGCGTTTTCGCCTCAAAAAGAATTTGGGCAGGACAATCTGACCTAATCAATTTTCAAAGCGGCAAGAATATCTTCTTCGATCCAGCCACGTCGTACTAAGGTATCGCCTACGCCACCAGTAGCAAAGCGTTGCTCCAAGAGAGCAATGATCATCAAATCTTCTGCTACAAGTCCTAATGCCATTAACTGAAGTGCTAAGGCATCAGATACTTCCTCATCTGGTGCTATCAGTTCTTGGCCAATTAAAAGACCGTCTAATTCTTCTTGCGATATAAATTGTTTTTCCAGCAGAATCTCACCTAACTGTCGCTCGCTGTTCTGCTGCTCCTGGACAGCCTCTTTTAGTTGCTCGATGGTAATCATGCCAGAGGCTAAACAAAGCTGGCCTAAACGGAGCTTAGAATTGAATTTATTGCTGCCACCACTTGAATGCTCATGAGCATTTCTATTTGAAGAAAGTTCTTCATGGGCAGTACGAATAGCTTGTAAAGCAATATGTGCTTGTTCAGTGGCTTTGTTCGAATTAAAAGGTTGTGACAATCTTTCTGTTAATCGCAAGGCTATTTCGTCAATGCTTGAGGCATCAGCGGTTTTGTCTAGTTTTAGTGCATGAAAGTGGTTGGTCATAGTTTTTTGTCAGCTAGTGAAAACTTCTACGAAAGGTTCATTGAGAGGTTCATTTAATACTATAGTGTTGTTTAAGCTTGGCGAGTCGACAATACGACCAGTCGAGTGATCGAATTAGCTAATTGTCGTATTTAGCATCATACTAATGTTGGTATTTTGTAATTGTGTAATTTTCGATAATTAGTATCGTGCTCTGTTCTAATTTTTATCTGTTTTACTCGTTGTACTTAGATGTGTTCGTACTTCCTAACATCCGTAAACTGCAAAATCATCCAAGAGAGTCCTTAGCTTAAGGTACCCATGACATCAGCACCTCTAAACCAAGCCGGTAACCAGGTAAAACCTTTCGACATCAAGTTCTTGTCGAAAGAATGGTTGGCAATGGTCAATCCTTCAACCATTGGACGGGATTTCCTTGCTGGCATCACAGTGGCTATGGTGGCTCTGCCTCTCAACCTTGCTCTGGCAGTTGCCTCTGGTGTCGAGCCATCCCTGGGTATCGTTTCTGGTATCGTGGCTGGAATTATCGCTGCCCTTTTTGGTGGGCAACGTTATGCGATAACTGGTCCTGCTGCTGCCATGGCCGTTGTATTGATTGAAGTTGCACACAACTTTGGCATGGGTGGAATCTTTTTTGTTGGCCTGGTAGGCGGTATCCTGCAGATTATTGCCGGCCTTCTGAAACTCGGGCGAATCATTTCCTTCCTGCCGATGCCTGTCATTGTCGGCTTTGCTAACGCCATCGGTATTCTTGTTATCTTCAACACCGTTGATGACTTCTTCGGCTTACAAGTAAGGCCGCTCCATCTCCATACCGCCGCCACAGCAGCCACTGCCGTAGTTGGATCGCCGTTTATTCCGGAATTTGTCAAAGACGTCAGCGACTTGATTCAGCGTATCTTTATTCACAATGAGTGCAGTATTCAGGCTGTCATTATTGGACTGCTCGTAATTGCTCTCTCTGTGCTCGTGCCGCGCTTTACCAAAGTGGTGCCGGGCTCGCTAATCGCCATTGTTGCGGCCTCGATTGCCGCAAATCTCTTTCATTTTGATATTCCTCGGGTGGTCGATTTAGCTCCTCTGACCAATATCAATTTGATGCCGCATTGGCCGATATGGCCCACTGGTATTACTACTTTTCAGCAATATCAAGCTCTCACTCTTTACGCCATCACTGTTTTTATGCTGGGCTCAATTGAATCTCTGCTTTCAGCTACAGTAGCCGATGGTATGTCTATGCGCTCTAAACATCGGCCCGATCAAGAGCTGATCGGTCAAGGTCTTGCTAATTTCGCTATGCCGTTCTTCGGTGGTATTCCAGTTACTGGTGTGATTGCTCGCACTGCAGTCAATATCACAGCTGGAGCACGCACTCGCTTAGCAGCCATCATTCACTCAGGGGTTCTGCTCCTATTAGTACTTTGTTTTGCTCATCTAGCAGAACAAATTCCTCTAGCAGCTTTAGCTGGAGTGCTTGTTTTGACTGGCTTCCGCTTGATTGAGTGGGATGAAATTCGCGAAATTTGGCGAGGTTCAAGAACAGAAGGCTGGGTAGTATTGACTACTACAGTGGCTTCAGTCTGTGTTGACTTGACCGCTGGCATCCTAACAGGCTTGCTTCTCACCTGCGTTTTGACAGTGCAAAAAATGAGCTTGCTCAGCCTGGTTAGCGAAGTTGGTGAGGACGACGATCGCATCGAAGCTACCCAGCAAATTCCTAGCTGTAAGTTTGTGCGCACCTATCTAGTTGATGGTCCGCTGTTCTTCGGAGCGGCGGAGCGCTTTACTGAGAATATTTTGCTCACTCAAGATCTGCGCGCTTTGATTTTACATATGCGCTCACTCAACATGATGGATTTCACTGGGGTAGAGACACTATTGTCCATCCACTCTCAGCTCAAGCGCAATAACGTTAGGCTCGTTATTGCTGAGCTTCCTGGTCAACCCCTTGAGTTGATGAAAAAGACAGGTGCTTTAGAGAAAATTGGCATAGAGAACTGTTTTTCTGACTACAAAGAAGCCCAACTTGATGTTAATGAGAAATTACTGACTTCGGTCTGTCAGGGCTGCTCTGCCGGTATTAATCCTGAGATAAAAGGAAAGATGACGGGTCCTCGTGATTGCAAGCTGCGCAGCGCTTTGTTAATGGACAATAGTCGGCTGACTAGAACGCTAAAAGCGCGTATGGATCGCACTCAGAAAATTAGAACCGGGACCTTTACTGCTATTAGTCCTGATATTCTCCGCCTTGTCAGAGTAACCACCCCAGAAGATATACCGGAGTTCCTCCGCAATACACCCATTGAGACCCTGCTCAAATGTCAGAATATGGGCGAAGTTGACGCCAATCAGTCAGAAGATCCTGATCTGGTAATTGGTATGTGTATCGACTATCGCAAGTCTCTCTCTCTGCCGCAGAATTGCGCCTATGTAATCAGGCGAACCGGGGCGAATATGGCTGGTTCAGAGTTTTCGCTTGCTCTTGCTCTTTCAACCGGTATTGAATATATGGCTCTAATCGCTCATAACCACTGCGTTATGTCCGATCCACACGTTAAACGAGGTGCCTTTATTTCCACCTTAACAGGCAAACATGGCTGGAGCGATGATCAAGCCCATAGTTTCTTCGATGAACATGCTTCTAGTCGCGAAATCGACGATGCCATAGATTTCGCTGTCAAAGAGTCGCGCCGTCTAAGTAATCTCTTCCGTGGGCTTAAAGTGGTGCCGATGCTTTTCATGCTCGAAGATAACTTGGTTTATCTGGTAAAAGATTGGTTGCGTGAGAAGGAAGGTAAAGATGAAGCCGATGAGGACTCTTACCTGAGTGATTAGCCTCAGACACCCAGCTCTTCTTGCGAATCTAAAATTGTTCTCAAGGAAGCAGAAATAGAATATTAGAGAAATGCTCCCGAACCGTCTCTTGAGATCGTCTATAATCTACTCGCGTTTATAGAGGTGGTTATGGTCGAGGGTAAGTTGCGCTTCAGCACAATATTTGTTGCTCTGGCTGCGCTTGTATTTTCGCTAGCTTATTTCGTCAAAGCGAAAGAGCCTATTCTGCAAATTGTTAGCCCAAGTAGAATCATGTCTTCGGCTACGGCCTTACCCAATAGCACTGATTCGAAATTTGCTGAGATGGTTATGAATAGCTCAAGCTATGCCGTGTTCTTATGCCGCAGTGAATACTCGAGTGGCAATGCTAATTCACTTGAAGCCTTGAGAGGCTGGGCCGCACAGCAGTTTCACAATGATCCTCGTTTTCTTCATCCTGTGATTTTGCCCAAAGCTACAGCCAGTTCTACCTTCATCAATTCCACCGCCTATTGCCTGTTTGCTGCGCCCTATTACTACGCCTCCCAAGCGGCGGCTAGTTTAATTAGCAGCCGAGTTGATAGCTATTGCGACAGTGAGTCGTTTCGTGTCTTTAAGAATGATTTTGCCGGTCTTTTTGGCAGCGACGCCGAAGCCGCAACTCTTCTGGCTCGCTATCAGTCGGACCGAGCACGCACAGCTATCAATCCACTGCTATCGGTATTGTTCTGGCTCGTCATAGTGTCGCTTTCCCCTGCTTTGACTGGCCCCTTCAAGCGCGCCGCTAGTTTCTGGCGGGCACCATTCATGAGCAGTGAACACTCAGCCAGAAAGAGCGCCACAGCAGCTGCTTATTTCGCTTACTTTGTCTCTTTTCTTGGCCTCTATTACGCCGCTCAGGCCATAATCGTAGAGAGCACGGCCGGAGCTTCTGCTATTGCCGCCATCGTATGTGGTGCAGCAGCTCTCTATGTCTTGTTTCCAATCAAAGTATTTGTTGATAATGACGAAGTTTTGATGTTACGGTCGACCATTTCAGTTCGCTCGGTTTTGATTTCAGCCTGGCTTTTCTTAAGTGTACTTTCAATACAAATGTTGACTTGGATTAAGCAGGGAGTTTTGACCGAACCCGATCCAATTAGCCTGTTGATATCTGCTGTTACAGGTGACTTCATCCATGACCCTCTAACCGCCAAGCGCTGGATTTCAACAGCGATTGCACTAACTTGGTCGGTTAGCTTTGTCTTCATCTTGAAAATACTGTCAAGACGTGACGCTGAGAGCTCCAGAGAAGTGACCAAGAAGTTGGCTGGCTTAGGCGCTAAACACTAGTGCTAAAATAATTAGCTCTGCCTGCCCTTGTGTCGGAACTGGTATACGAGACGCACTTAAAATGCGTTGCCCGTAAGGGATTGAGGGTTCGACTCCCTCCGAGGGCAATTTTTTTCAGCGGCTTATTGCTCATTGAGTTTAGGCCTTAGGTAAGTTAAGTGTCTAATTCATTCGATACGATTGTAGTTGGCCTTGGTGCCATGGGTAGCGCTACTCTTTACCAGCTAGCACAGCGTGGTATTAAGGTTCTAGGCATTGACCTTTTGGCGCCTCCCCATACCCTTGGTTCGTCCCATGGTGATACACGCATCACCCGTCAGGCAATCGGGGAAGGTGACCACTACACACCCCTCTCCCTACGTTCGTATGAAATCTTTCGTGAGATGGAGCGACTGACTGAAACAAGCCTGCTGGAAGTTACCGGTGGTCTGATGATTTCAAGCCTGAGCGAGCCAGTTTCGGTCGTGCACGTGCCGCAATTTTTCCAGAACACCGTGGCTGCCGCCAAGAAGTTTGGTATCAAGCACGAGATCTTAAATGCCAAAGAGATGCGTCTGCGCTTCCCTCAATTCAACGTTGACGATGATGAAATGGGCTACTTCGAACACGATGCTGCTTACTTGCGTCCTGAAGAAATTATTCGTGTTCAATTGAAATTGGCCGGAGAACTTGGTGCAGCCATCCATACAAACGAGACTGTTATTGGCTTTGAAGAGAATGCCAGAGGCGTCGAAGTCTATACTAATCAAGGCACTTATACTGCCGAGCGCTTAGTGCTGTCGGTCGGACCCTGGCTGACCGAGCTATTACCGCAGCTAAAGCCAGTCTTCAAAGTGTATCGCCAAGTACTTTACTGGTTTGATATTGCCGATTCATTTGATAAATTTGCGCCGCCAAAGTTTCCCCTTTTCATTTGGCAGTTAAAGGGCGCAGAAGCTGGCGTTTACGGATTGCCAGCCCTAGACGGCCCTCATGGTGGTTTTAAAATAGGCAGTTCTAACTATCTCACTGAGCCGGTAACCCCTGAATCTGTAGATCGTTCAGTCAGTGCTGAAGAAACTGTTGAAATGTTCGAGAGCAAAGTCGTGCGATGCTTCCCCTTGGCCAATGAAAAGTGCCTAAAGTCTGCGGTTTGCCTCTACACTGTCACGCCAGATAGTGCCTTTGTCATTGATTGGCTGCCAGATTCGCAGCGCATTGTCTTGTGCTCACCGTGCTCAGGGCACGGCTTTAAGGTTGCCGCAGCCATTGGCGAAAGCATCGCTGAGATGACTACCAAGGGGCATTCTCACCTAGATCTGAGCGCTTTCAAGTTGGGTCGATTGGCTCAGTCCAATTGACGCTTATTTGACTTGAGCCAATTCCTTAATGCGCACTTTGTTCTCCAGTACGCCGATACCGCTCACTTCCATTCTTACAACATCGCCGTCTTTAAGCCATGGATAAACAGCTGGTGTCAGCTCAACACCATTGGCGTCATAGGTGGCCATAAATTCGGCAATGCAGCCATTGCCGACGGTGCCTGAACCAAAGAAATAGCCCGGCTGTATAGCGATATTTTGGCTACCTAACCAGGCAAAGATTCTAGCGAAGCTCCAGGCTTTCTTCTCACCTGTTGTTGGATGAGTGTGATACAGCGATTGATAGTTGCTGCGGGTTCTCTCTTCACCATTAATAGTGAGAATCATCTCCATATCGAAGACACCGTTCTCGTCCATTTTTAGTTCAGAAGCCTTAACAAGCTTGGGCCCGATACTTTTGCCAACTACAAACTTGCTATTGGTTGGCCCTAAGCCTTCCATATCTTTTTTCTGAATATCGCGAGCTGACCAATCATTGAGAATAGTGAAATAGCAGTGGTCCTTGATGAACTGCAAGGCTTCAGCTTCGCTTGTGAGCAGAGCGCCCTTGGTCGCGAGGCAGCCAATCTCGAACTCATAGTCAGGGGCCTTTACTACCGCAGGGAAGGTCACTTCTTCGCCGCTGGCGAAGACTTTATCGGCGGGCATGTCAACCACATAATATGCGGCATGGTCGTACCATACCGGTGAAACGGCTACGCCTCGCTTGGCACGAATCTGGCGAATGTGGGTCTCAAAACCAAGAAAATCAAGCAATACTCTTGGCTCTGGAACTTTGACGCCAAATAGTTCAACTGTATTCTCAGAATTCTTGTAGAGCATGCCGTCCCTCTTCTCTAGTTTCTAATGCTTTGCGATTATGGCACGCTCCGGGACAGGGCGCCGAAATCTCAATTTTGCCCTTATAAAGGGCTGTCAAGACAAGACGAGAGTGGCCCCAAGCTGCCAAATATTAGACAAATGACCATATTTGAACAGGTCTGGCTGCCAGCGAGTAAACTTAGGCAGTGGCAAGCAGTAGGTTGTTATGAAGCATTCGCAAGAGTTCGAAGATTTAGTAGCTCAAATTAAACCAGGCATAAAGGAAGTGACGATTGAGCAAGTCGTGAACTTTCAGAAAGAAGCAAAAGACTTTCTATTAATTGACGTGCGTGAAGACCATGAATGGCAGCAAGGTCACGCACCTGGGGCGGTGCATCTTGGTCGCGGCATTATTGAGCGAGACATAATTGCCCTTGAACCAAATAAAGCGCGTGAAATCGTTCTTTATTGTGGAGGCGGCTATCGTTCTGCTATGTCGGCAGAGAATTTGCAGAAAATGGGTTATACCAACATTTTCTCGATGGCTGGTGGAATGCGCGGTTGGCGTGAACTCAATCTTCCCGAGGAAAAACCATGAACGATTGGTTTCGCGAGTTCCTAGAACTGCAGACTAAAGACCCTCAGGCCTTCTTTCTCATGATTGGCTGCATTTCTCTGCTGGTATTTCTATCACTCACTATATTTGGTGGCTTCATCTGGTATCTCTACAAAGGAGATCAACCTGCTAATAGAAAGAAGCCCGAGACTCCGAAATCTGACTGATAACTAGTCGAATATTGGCTTAAGAGGGCAATTCTTGTAGTCAAGAGTTGCCCTCGGTATTGATACTACCCATAATGTCTATATCCGATTGAGGAATAGTATATGGCTGAATCAGTTAGACAATTAAATTTACTTGGGGATCCGCTTGACCTAGACGGCCTAGAGCCTCTTCTTGAGCGTGCTCATGTTGAAGTAGTGGCCGTTGGCACTACCAGCGATAATGTCACTGCTCCAGTTTCGGAAACAAGACTGATACTTGATCTAATGACTCAAGTTGAACTAGTCAATGACTTGATTATGGAAACTAGCTTTAAGCTACAACGGGCCCATGAAGCATTGCTCGTCATGGAAAAGACTTCGCTTGAACAAGAGTTGCGCCTTGAGCATATGAAAGACCTCGAAGGTAAAATTATCGAGCTTGAGACCTGGCTTGAGGCTGTTCAAATGGAGAACACTCTACTGAAGCGGCCCTGGTACAAGAAATTGTTTAACTGGAGATATTAGCTTCTAGCTAGTGTTGACTCGCAAAATTGTGCTAATTTCAAGAGAGGATGCCAGCGAAAGTCGGCATCCTTTTCTGTTAGGTGATTCTGATGTGTCATTTCATAACTTGCTTGGTTGCGCCCGGGGTATCACTGCTTGAATTGCAGGCACTCTGCAATCAACATGGCATGCTCTTTAGTCCAATTGACAATTCATTTGTCAGTGCTCAAATGCCACAAGGACAGTATGTTCGTGCCACACAATCTGTCTGCGATTGTGGTACACCCTTGGGCTCATTGTCCGCCAAACACAACCCTACAAGTCGTGCGGAGGGCGAAAGCGCTCATGCTACTTCCGTTGCAAAATTGAAGAAAAAGGGCTGGAGTCAGGCCAAGATTGATCGCTGGCTAGGGGAGAAAGAAACCGCATCTGAGCGTGCTAGTTTGCAGAGAGCAAATTCTAGCGGTGCCAATCTCAACAGCTGGTGCCAGTTCATAAAGACTTTTCTATCTGCTAGCCAAGGCAAAGCTTTGGGTATTCTTCTTCATTGGTACAGCGGAAGTCTGGATGACGAGGAGATAGAGATAAAGTGTATCGAGCGCATACCTCTTACAGAAGAGCTCGAAAAGAACCTACTCTCAATGAGGGAGGATGTGCTCTATTTGTTTTCTATGGCACCGCCGTATAGCAATTAAGCCGGACTCAGCTCGCGGAGCACGAGGTAGCTTCAGTCTGCACTGGTAGCTGTGCTTTTTGCCAGGCGGCAGTGCCACCAATAACATTAACTAGCTCACCGATGCCGTGACGTTTAAGCAGGCTAACAGCCATACTAGAGCGGTAACCACCGGCGCAAATTACAGCAGTCTTTACGCCCCTCTCAACCGCCTCTAATTGCTGCTCTAATTCTGACAAAGAAATATTTTTAGCTTGCGGTACATGACCAGAGGCATACTCTCCTGGTCTGCGCACATCAAGGACGCGCAACTCTGGATTTGCTTGAAGCTGCAAAGCCAATTCTTCTACCGTAATTTGATCAACCGTCTCAACTTTTAACCCTGCGCTTTGCCAGGCCCCCATGCCACCACTAAGATAAGCGACAACATTTTCTAGGCCAGCTCTAGCTAGACGAAGCACTGCTTCATCTGCCTGGGCATCTTCGCTGAGCACCAAAATAATGTTACTTTGGGCATCAATGACGGTGCCGCACCAAGAAGCAAACTGTCCACCCAGGCCAACGCTATACGCTCCAGGTATGTGACCCTGGCCAAATTCTGCTGGTGAGCGAGTATCTAATATTATTGTGCTGGGCTTGCTGCTGGAGGCAACGGCAGCTTCAACATCTTTGGGCTTCATCGCTACAGCTTTTTTGAGATCGTTCAATGAAGCCGCACCGCTGCGGTTTGCTTCAACAGCAAGGGGAAAGTAAGCTGGTACTTCAGGTAATTGAGCTGTCAGCATCGTCGTGAATTGTTCTTTGGTCATAGGCTTTAGGGCGTAATTAAACTTACGTTGATTGCCTATTGTTGAGGAGCTTTCATTTGAAATATTTTTTCCACAAAGGGAGCCAGCTCCATGGGCTGGATAAACCTCTGTATCATCCGGCAGCGTCATGATCTTGTCGTGCAAACTGTCATAGAGCATGCCTGCCATTTGTTCTGAACTAAAGCCATACTTACCGACGAGATCAGGGCGGCCAACATCGCCAATAAAGAGTGTGTCGCCAGTCAGTAGTTTGAGCGGAGAAGAGCCATTTGCTTCTTTGACCAATAGGCAGATACTTTCAGGCGTGTGCCCCGGGGTGGCGAGAACCTTGATTGTAAGGTCGCCGACTTTAAATTCGCTGCCATCGGCCACCGCTTCGTGCTCAAAGCGGGCCTTGGCCTGGTCGCTGAAAACAATTTTGGCACCGGTGGCCGCCGCTAGTTCCTTGTGGCCGCTGACGAAATCGGCATGAAGATGGGTCTCAAAAATGTACTTAATGGTCAGTCCGTTGTTTTTCGCTTCCTTCAAATATTCATCAATGTCGCGTTGTGGATCAACCACACAAGCTTCGCCATTAGAGCCAATCAGGTATGAGGCGTGGGCGAGACAGGCAAGATAGAACTGTTTGAAAAACACGATTATCTCCATTATTTATCAGTGACTGGATCTTACCGCTTTTCAAGAAAGTAAAATAGAGCCTTACTTTCTCTGGGGAGCCACAAATGGCTTGGAATTTCCGCTTGAAAAAACTGCTTGCTGCTTCGCTCACTTTGAATCTAGCACTGCTCTCCGGGGCTGTCACGGTTGGGCCGGTTTGGGCCGATGAAGCTGGGCAAAATAATGCTAAAAAAGTGAAAACTCTTGAATACAAGAGGTTGCCAGGCAATTGTCAACCAGAGCGCTATGACCTCTATTTTGAGCCAGACCTAGAAAATGGCGAATTTGAAGGCACTGAGACCCTCTTCTTTACTGTCAGCCAGAGCACAAGCGAAATAGTCTTGAATGCTGTAGACCTGAGTGTATTCGAGGCCACTGTGACCCAAACCAAGCCTACCCATGGCGACTGGATAAAAGCTGAAATTGTGCGGGATAAAGAGGGCGAGAAACTCACCCTTAAGCTGCCTAAAGCTCTAAAACCGGGGCAGTACGAGCTTGCCCTTAAGTTTAATGGCAACCTCTCAACCAAAATGGAAGGGTTCTATCTTTCTACTTTCAAAGGCAAAGACGGCAAAGAGCATAAAATTGCTACCACTCAGATGGAGCCAACAGACGCTCGGCGCATGTTCCCTTGCTTTGACGAGCCAGCTTCTAAGGCTGTTTTTAAAGTTACCGTAGCGATTGACCCAGCACTAGCAGCCATATCTAATGCTGGCATTGAGTTCGAGAAATTAGACCAGCGCAAGAACAAGAAGATAGTGACGTTTAAGGCCAGTCCAAAAATGTCGACTTACTTATTTGCATTGATTGTCGGCCCATTTCAAAGCACTGAGCCTGTGGTGGTGAATGGTAAGAAAATCAGAGTCTGGTTTACTGAGGGCAAAGGCCCGCTTGCTACTTATGCACTCGATGCTGCAGCCAAGCTTCTCCCCTACTATGAAAGCTACTTTGGTCAGCCCTACCCACTCGACAAGCTAGATTTGATCGGCATTCCCGATTTCTCGGCTGGTGCTATGGAAAACCTTGGGGCCATAACTTTTCGTGAGAATGCTCTGCTTGTAGACGAAAAGAATTCAGCTCTTAGTTCGCGCACAAGAGTGGTTAACATCGTCGCCCACGAAATGGCGCACCTATGGTTTGGCGACTTGGTCACCATGAAATGGTGGGATGACCTCTGGTTGAACGAAGCCTTTGCTACATGGATGGCCGACAAAGCTGAAGATGTATTGAAGCCTGAATGGCGCATTTGGGATGACTTTGCTGTGGAACGTGCTGGCACACTTGATGCCGATGCCATTGTCGCTACTCGATCGGTGCAGTCACCGGTCAATTCGCCTAACGATGCTTTAGAAATGTTCGACGAAATCACATATAGCAAAGGTGCAGCACTTCTGCGCATGCTTGAAACTTACTTAGGCGAAGACAAATTCCAGAAAGGCATTCAGGCTTATATGAAGGCCCATGCCTTCGCTAATGCCTCAACTACCGATCTCTGGGACGCTCTATCTAGTGCCAGCGGCAGCAGTGCTGATAGCGCTTCAACTAAGAAGAAGTCTAAAGACAGCAAGAAGGGTCAAGTTGATGTGGCTAAGCTGATGGATGCCTGGGTGCATCAACCCGGTTGCCCAATTGTTTCGTATGGCCCTATTTCAGAACCAACAGCGAACAAAAAAGCTTCACTGAAACTGGAACTCAGTCAAAGGCGCTTCTTCCTTGATAGTGCCAAAAATACAGGCATTAGCAATAGTTCTACCTCAAAGTCGAAGGCTGGTTTCGTTCCATGGCAGATTCCGTTGGCTTTAAAAGCGTTCGAAACAGGCTCAGATAAGGCTGCTTCCAGTCAAGCAGAGTTGCTTACCTTGGCCAATGGGCAAGTCGCTATCGTTGGTGCGACCGATCCGCTTATGGTTAATGCCACAGGAACTGGCTATTTCCGCACTAACTACGATTTGAAACAATGGGCTGAATTGCAGAAACACGCTTCACCTGCTCTCCTCAATGTTAGCGAGCGAGTTTCTGTTCTAAGTGATCTATTTGCCACCTCAGTAGCTGGTTTGTTGCCCATTGATCTCTACTTGCAGAGCCTTGAGAAATTCGCGAAAGATCAAGATCCTTATGTGCTCGGGCTGACAATATCGCAAATAAGTGAATTGGAACAATTGCTTGAACCGGCCAGCAAAAGTGGCTACCAGGCCTTTGTCGTCAAATGCCTTAAGCCGCAACTAGACCGCCTTGGCTACGAGCGCAAGCTTGGCGATGATGATCTGACAGCTGAATTGCGATCACGTTTAATCAAGAACCTAGGCACCATTGGCAATGACAAGCAAGTTGTTGCTTTCTGTCGCGATAAGTTTGAAGCTTACTTAGCTGACGACAAAACTTTGGACGGTGATTTGCTCTCTCCAATAGTTCAAGTAATGGCCTATAACGGCGACAGCGATGAGTTTGTGCGCATTGAGGAAGCCTGGAGAAATTCCACCACTCCTGAAGCTCGTAATCGCAATTTATTTGCTTTGGCTGCATTCAGAGATAAAGAGTGTGTCGAGAAAGCTCTTAATTTGTGCTTCAACAAAGAAGTTAAGGCCCAAGATGTGCCCCATTTGTTGGCACGCTTGATTGGCAGCAGCGACAGCCAAGCCGCCGCCTTTAAGTTTCTTGGTGATCACTGGCAAGAAATCCATGACAAAGTGGGCGAACGTAAGATGCCAGATATCGTTGAAGCCTGGCGCAATTTCAACAAGCCCGGCCAGCTTGAGACTTTGAAGGCCTTCATTGCCACGCATCCTATGCCCTCTGGCCGCAGAAGTGCAGCTAAGACAATAGAATTCGCCACCATTGCCACCAATTTCAAAGCCAAACAAAGTGCTAGTCTCGCTCAGTTTTTCGCTGGTAAATAGTGTTCAGATTTAGTTCAATTGTTGCTTCATTGCTAGTGCTTTTTCTCAGCACTATGAGTGCTGACGCAGCCCAACTTACGGAGCAGGGGCAGCAGGCTGGGAGAAATCCTCCGCGCTTGATGCTCTGGTCGTGGCAAAAAATCGAAGATCTTAGCGCTATTGATACTACTAAAGTTGGAGTGGCCTTGCTGGTTGGTCGCTTCACGGTTGAGCGAAACAAAATTGCCCTTGAGCCCCGTTTGTCTCAATTGCAGTTGCCGCAAGGTTGCTACCGCGAAGCTGTGGCTCGGGTAGAAATGAAGCAAATGCCTGATGAGAGCAATATGGAGGAGGTTAGTGCCAGGTTAGCCCACTCTATCGTCAATCTCATTCTTGCCCACAGTCAATATGAGGGCTTACAGATTGACTTTGATGCCAAACAATTAGAACGCCCCTTCTATGTGCATCTACTTAAGCAGTTGCGAGCTCAGTTGCCGCCGAGTCTTACTCTATCTATGACAGCCTTAGCCTCATGGAGTCAAGGCGACCCATGGCTTAGACAAGCAATAGCTAAGGACCACTTGCCCGTAGACTATGTTGTGCCCATGTTCTTCACCATGGGGGTGGGCAAAGAGCAAGCCCTGCGCTTGTTGCAAGACAATTTGCCCAAGCCGTTCAAAGGGCATTCTGCCATAGGCCTTTCTATTGGAGAAGCCGCAGCGATTTCGCAGATATCGTCAAGGCTCAATAATCTTGATCGTATTTACTTATTCTGCTCGCCGGGCTGGCAGCACGACCGCATAAAATACGCCGGAAAACTAGTCGACCAAAATCTACTTAAGGAGAAAAACAATGGCATTTAAGGTGCAGCGCTCAGGCTTTCTTAAGAGTACAGTTTTGACATTGCTTGCCTGCACATTGACTAGTGTTGTACAGCCAGCACTGGCTTGTGGGCCCTTCTACGATGAAGCCCTTTTCTCTGCCACTCTTCACCCCGACCTGCCGTTTCGACTCTACGCTGAGGGAAATCTCGCCCTGGTCGAGCCCACTTTTGCTCGTTCTTATTTAGTTGTGGCCTATCGTTATTTGAACGATAAGCCTCTCAGTGCCGCTGAGCGCGAGCAGATCTTGAATTTCTGGCGCTTTCGCCTTGGTGACGCTAGCAGCTCAGACAGCGATAGTGCCGTAGATCTTTGGCTGAGCACTCGCAAAAAGACTCTTGGTCTCAAGGCCGATTCTTCTGAGAGCCTTTATCCCTATCGTTCGGCCGGCTCTAACGATGACTATAGTCCTTATTTGAATTGCAGCGATGATGCCTTTAAGCAAGCAGTAAAAACTCTGCAAGACAAAGTTGCAAAATATGGTGCTGGTAGTGCAGCCGTAAAAGAGTGGCTCTCCGCCCAAGACAGTGTCTTTTGTCATTGCGGCGCACCACAATATGATTACAAGTTAAAAGCTCAAGGCAAAGAGCCACCACTTCCCTCTCCTGCTCCTGCTAGTGCCTCTGAAGAAGTTAAAAGAGATAGGGCCTATCAGATTGCTGCTGCTAATTTTTATGCCAAGAATTTTGATGAGGCAGCCAAGCAATTTGCTGCCATTGCCCTGGATGGTGAATCTCCTTATCAGAAAGTTTCAGCATATTTAGTGGCTCGTTGTTTGATTCGCAAAGCCACTGTAAGCACCAGCAAGGGTATTGACCAGGTGGCCTTGCTGGCTGCCCACAATAAGTTACTTGAATTGCAGGGCGACCCCACTATGGCCGCTATGAAAGAAGGGATAGAAGGTCTGCTCAACTTTGTTGGCTTAAGGCTAGATCCAGCTAGCACTCTGGTGCAGCTAAGCAAGAAAATTGCCGCCGGTGACAGTAGCCTCTATCAAGATATGGACGGTTATATTTACATACTTGATAGTGCATTCAAAGAAGATTCTGAAGAAGCAAGTGAGACGCATACTGTCGATGATGCCAAGCTTGCTGCGGCAATGCACGGCGATGATATGACTGACTGGCTCTGGTCCTTTTCAAACACTGAAAAAGGCAGTATTGAACATGCTCACAGTCGCTATCAAGAAAAGAAGAATCTCGCCTGGCTGCTTTGTGTAGGCTCTAAACTGACAGGTAAAGAAGTCTATGCTGGGGAGATTCTTGAGGCTTTAGCAAAGGTTGAAAAGTCAAGCCCTGCTTATGTGACAGCGAATTCGCAGAGGGCTCGTGTGCTTGCTGCGCAAGGCCATCTTGACCAGGCTGTAGCAGCTATTGATAGTGCTCTTGCTGCCACTAAGGCACCATCGGCGATGAATGCCTTGAACCTGCAAAAACTTATGTTAGCTAAATCTCTTGAACAGATGATTACTCTGTCTTATCGATCACCAGCTCTGATCGTCAGTGATGCTGAATCTCATGACCTTTCTGATCAGTGGCAGAAACTCGACCAGAAAAAGAATGAGGGGCAGAGCTATCTTACGCTACCATCTATGTTGCGCCCTGAAGGTGCCGTTGCTATCAATCAGAAGCTTCCTCTCAGCCTCTTCCTTCAAGCAGCGCAGTCGCAACAGGTGCCAGCGGCACTGCGTAAAGACATCGCTCAAGCTGTATTCTGTCGTTCAATTCTGTTGCATGACCAGGCCACCTCGGCCAAGGCTAGCGCTCTGCTTAAGCAATACATGCCAGCCCTGACTGGCCTGCTCGCTCGATACGATGCGGCAGCTGCCGATAGCAAAGAATTTTCAGCAGCCTATTTATTGCTCAAGAACCCTGGCTCTAGGCCCTATGTAACTGGTGGAGTTGCAAGAACCACTGAGTTTGGCAAACTCGATGACTATCAAGATAACTGGTGGAGACCGATTGAGGCCGATAAGGAAGCAAAATTCGCTGGGCAGCAGTTTCTTAAGGCGGCAGACCTAACCAAGGCCAAGGCTGAGGTTGCAACAATTAACGCCTATGGCACTGGGCCAGACTATCTGGGTAAAGTTGTGATTGACTATGCTCGCAAACATGTGAGCGACCCTAGAGTACCCGAGGCCTTGCACTTAATTGTCAGAGCCACTAAATTAGGTGCCACTGATGATAAGACTAGCGCTATTTCCAAACAAGCATTTCAAATTCTCCATCAAAACTATAAGGGCAATCCTTGGACGGCCAAAACACCATATTATTATTAGCGCCAACGGGAATCGAACCCGTATCTCTGGTGTGAAAAACCAGCTTCCTAACCATTAGAAGATGGCGCCAAATTCTCCCAGGCAGGAGTCGAACCTGCGACTAACCGATTAAAAGTCGGCTACTCTGGCCTCTGAGTTACTGAGAGATACACCCTGGGAGAGATTCGAACTCCCGACAACGCACATCCGTAGTGTGCTGCTCTGTCCGCTGAGCTACCAGGGCTAGTTTTGTATGAGTCTATAAATAGGAGAGTATGGACGCATCAAGGCGAGGCACCACGGCTGGTGACAACAAGTAACGCTCAAATATTTCTATCGCTCGATCTAAGTCAAGCGCCGTCGTTTTCGCAAGCTCTCCCGCTTGCGCTTTCGCTCTCGTTCGCGACCCGTCTCGACGCGCTGAAATGCAGCCAGAGTGGAGCCTGGCGAAAATAAATAGAAGAAAATACTGGATTGCAAATGATGCATTATCGAAAACCTCTAGTGGAAAAGCACACAAAACCGAACAGTCTTTATGACCGTTTCTCGCTTGTCTTTCGCTCTGTCCAGAAGTTCACGTTTTAATACCCATTAAAGATGGCCCGCAGGGCTCATTGCTCTATGCCGATAAAACAGTTGTATCACACAATTTGAATATTGCAAATGAGAGATTTGATTTTTAATTCGCTATCGTTTGATTTATTTACAGCCATCGTCTATTTTTTTTAGAGTTAGCTCAAGCGCTTCAGCCGGGTAAATTGCTGACTTTGATTCAGTATCTAATTGTTGATAGAACTCGCTCAAGCGAAAAGCAATTGGTGCGTAAGCTTTGATTCTTGACTCCAGAAATGGTGTCATCCTTTCCGGTCTTGCCTCATTGCTGTTGATGAATGCGTGCAAGTTAGTTAACCATTTTCCTTCGCCGTAAAAGTGCAGCATCAGGGTTTGAATCAAACTTACTATTGATACGCAGCGATCATAAGAGCGGTGGTGCCTCAAAAAATCTACTTCTTCTTTCTCTAAATCAAATTGTTCAGAGAGAGCCAAGCCGAAATCGCTATAGTAAAGATTGCCGTCGCTAAGAATGTTATTGAAGTGGGCATCAAAGTGAACAAAGTTATTTGCGCTGAAGAAGGCTGAAGTAGCATTGCAGTCTTTCTCAACCTGGGCGACTGCCCTATCAGCGCTATTGCCATCCTTGCCTAGCTGACCGAGTAACCACTGATGAAGGGTTTCTGGAATGTACTCGAGAAACAAAAGTAGATGGGCTGAGGCCTCATGCAGGGCTTCCAAACGATGGCGCACAGCTTCTGAATTGTCCCAGAATTCAACAGCTATGTTTAGGTCTTCAACTTGGCGAGGGCTCATGGCTTCGG
Source organism: Obscuribacteraceae bacterium (SeqCode) (assembly GCA_044378815.1). Lineage (GTDB taxonomy): Bacteria > Cyanobacteriota > Vampirovibrionia > Obscuribacterales > Obscuribacteraceae. The sequence goes on from JBIPOV010000006.1 coordinate 98,271, forward strand.
GCCCTTTACCTTCCACAATTCGCCAGTGATATAAGAGGGGGAAATTATTGCAGGAGCCAGAAATCACCCACTCGGTAGCTAGCTTGTGAGCCTCTAGCTCTCGACCGGCGCCAAAACCCGCTGACCCCAGACGGTATTGAAAGAACAAAGGCAGAGCGAAGAGATTTGCTGTAGACAAAGAGTTCTCTGTTTCTCGCTCAAGGTCTGTGAGGGCAATTCTTTTGACAAATACCATTTGTTCGTCAATCTTCATTATCGAAGACGTGCCGCCCACTCCTTCGTGCATAGGTGCGGCGTTCCGCAGCAAAGCCGACAACGCGCTGTAGCTGTAGTCAGCTAGTTGGCTGGAGAGTTGCTGGTGGCGTTGTATACGCGATTTCGTGGGCATAAGCTTGCTGTTGACTAGTGGGAGCGTTTCGCTAATAGTGCAGCAAACCTTTCAAAAGAACAAGCGCCAATGATCAGGGCTGGTCTGGCCCTGGGGATGACTGCCAAGTTTGGGGCGAAAGCTGGCATTCCGCGTCGATGCTTGTTGGATCATTTCTTCGGCTAGGTTTCATTCTGACATAGATGTTTAGGCTAGCTCATAAGCTGGGGCAAAAATGCTAGTCTTTATGCAAATCTATGGAGAGAAAGATAATGGATTTGCAGCTGAAAGGCCTTAGAGCGTTAGTAACCGGGTCATCGGCCGGAATCGGCTATGCCATCGCCGAGTTGCTCTATAAAGAAGGTGCCACGATTTACCTTAATGGTCGCACACAGGCACGGGTAGATGAAGCTTTGAAGCGCCTGCATGCAAGCTCCGGTACTAGTGGCACGGCTTATGGCTTAGTCTCTGATCTAGCTACCGCCGAGGGGGCAAACAAGCTAGTCTCAGAGCTACCAGACGTTGATATTCTAATTAACAATGTTGGCATCTATGAGCCTAAAGAGTTCGCTCAAATTACTGATGAAGACTGGCTCCATACTTTCGAAGTCAACGTTATGAGTGGCATACGCTTAAGCCGACATTATATCGAGGGCATGCGAAAGCGCGATTGGGGTCGAATTGTCTTTATCTCTAGTGAGTCCGGAGTCAACATTCCTAGTGAGATGATTCATTATGGTGTCACTAAGACCGCCCAGATTGCCGTTGCTAGAGGTCTAGCTGAGACCACTGTTGGAACGAAAATCACAGTTAACTCTGTACTACCCGGGCCGACTGCTTCTGAGGGCGTTGAGCAGTTTATAAAAGATATGGCCAAGCAAGGTAATACCAATGCCGAATCAGTAGAGAAAGAACTTTTCGAAAAAATCAGACCAACATCGCTGCTGAAGCGCTTAGCTACTTCTGACGAAGTGGCCAGTATGGTTGCTTATGTCTGTAGCCCACTAGCTGCGGCCACTAATGGTGCCGCTCTTCGGGTAGATGGTGGCGTCATTCGCTCTATTCTTTAGGCCTCAATGAGACAGAGAGCGCACATGCCCCGGGCGCTCTCTGCCTTAGTCATTCAGCCATATGTGGGTTAGCGTGAATGATAGCCACGAGGAGTTTTTGTTACTTTGGTGACTGCTCGAACATTTTCTTGCAGGGCACCGCTGTGGAAGAAATATGGATAAACGACTTTCTGAGAGCTTGCTTCATCCAGCCGTTTCAGTTGTTCATCTGGAATCGTGAATTCTAAAGCTTGAATGTTGTCTTCAAGCTGCGATAGCTTTGTTGCACCGATAATAGTTGATACTACTCCTGGTCTATTGGTGACCCAATTGAGAGCCACTTGTGCAGGTGTTCTTCCCAACTCTTTGGCAACAACCTTCAAGACCTCAACTAAATGCACCATTGGTGCGCTGGCTGGCTCAATAGTTGGATCTGTTACCCAGGTGCTAGAGACTCGTCCGTCTCCCTTTACTTGATCACCTTCAATCTTATATTTTCCGGTCAGCAGACCGTTGGCCAGCGCGCTCCAGGGAACTATACCAATGCCCATTTCTTGAGCTGCATCAACATACTCATTTTCAATATTGCGCACGGCTAGGGAATATTGCATCTGTATGGCCGCTAGCTTCTCCCAACCGCGCAGTTCGGCTAGTGTTTGTGCTCTGCCAAGGTACCAGGCTGGTGGGTTGCTTAAGCCGATATAGCGAACTTTTCCTGCCTGCACAAGATTGTTGAGCGAAGACATTACTTCTTCGGCGGGAGTCATGGTATCCCAGTTGTGCACCCAGTATAGGTCGATATATTCGGTGCCAAGTCTTCGCAGTGAAGCCTCAACTGCCTCAATCATATGCTTGCGACCATTGCCACCGCCATTGGGGTCACCAGGGTGAGTGCCGAATGTAAACTTCGAAGCAATTACCACTTTGTCACGCTGAGTCAATTCGCGCAGAATTTCTCCCGTGAGTTCTTCACTTTGCCCTTCTTGGTACGAATCGGCGGTATCGAGGAAGTTGCCGCCAGCTTCTAGATAGCGAGCGAGAATTTCTTTGGCCTGAGCTTTACTTGTGGTCCAGTGCTCACCCCAGGCATCGCCAAAGGTGCCTGTGCCGAAGGCTAATGGAGATACACGCAGGCCCGATCTGCCAAGTAAATAATAAGATGCCAAACTTGGTATTTGTTTTGAATTGGCTACCTTAGGAGCTTCTTTGACATTCTCTTTTACGGCGTCTTTACTGGCCATTTGATTCTCCTCAAGGGGCGGTGACTTATTACTTTCGTCGGTTAAAATCTGCAGCGCCATATTAGACCAGTCGTCTAAGCCTGGTCAAGACGCGCAAAAACAAAAGGCAGCGACCAGCCGTAACGCATATCTATTCTTGTTCTTCTATGTTTTGACATGGCCTAAATGGTGATTCTTGAGAGCGCGAGCAAAGTGCGAATTGCCGAGATTTCAGTATTTTGAGGGAGACTAAAATTGGCCCTCAAGAATCTATTATCAAGGTTAGCTGCCGTTGCTTGCTAATAGCTTTCGAAGCAAACCAAGGCCGTCAACAAAGCTTTATAGAACCCGCAATAGCAGCAGGACACTAATTACTGCTATCAGGGCAAAAAAGAGGAGCATGGGTAAGTTTCGTTGGGTCGGGCTGTTGAGCCAGTGACGGTGTTGTCCGCGGCTGGACATTGCATCTTCTGGCTCTTCTGGCATATAACGCAGGCTTTGCTCGCTCAAGTCTGGGTCTAGCGCTGACCGCTCTTCTTCTGATTGGCTTCCCAGGCTCTTAACTTTTGCACGCCAATTTCGAAGTCTTGTGGGTTGGAGTAGAAGTTATGTTTGCCATTGTTGTAAGCCGGGTCACGCACATAATAAATATAGCTACTCGATGCCGGCATCAGAGCTGCAGTTATTGAACTCTGTCCCGGAGAGCCCACCGGACCTGGTGGCAGTCCGTAGTACTTGCGTGTGTTGTAAGGAGTTTTTAAATCAAGATCGCTTTGATAAACGATGCCGTTGCCTTTCCACTTACCAATCATTTTTGAGGCGTAAACAATGGTAGAGTCCATCGCCAGTGGCATGCGACGAGCAATGCGATTGTTTATGACTGAAGCAATAATGGGCCGCTCAGCTTCAAGTTTTGCTTCTGTCTCGACAATAGAGGCCATTGTAATTGCTTTGTGGGCTGTTAGCTTCGAGGGGTTTGGTAGTTTACTCCAGACTGTGCGAAAGCGTTCAACCATTGCCTTTATCAGCTCATCGGCCTTGGTATCAGACTGAACGAAGTAGGTATCAGGAAATAGATATCCCTCAAGATTTTTGACCATCGGATCAATATCGGAAATCAAACTAGTTTTATTCATGAGAGCTAGGGCTTGTTTGCGATCGACCTTCAGACTTTTGAGTTTTGCCATAGCGTCTGCTATTTCAAATCTTGTCCACCCCTCGATCACAGTTAACTTGTTTAGCTCAATCCCTCCGGCCTCCAGTGTTTTAAGAACTTCAAGCGGAGCGATCGGTGAGGCGAAGCGATAGTCGCCTGCCCGAATAACAGGCTTGAGCCCGGAAAGTCGTACATAGAGTTTAAGCACAAAGGCTTTATGCAAAATGCCTTTGCTTTCAAGTTTGCTCAATATTTCATCGAGAGCCATACCGCGACTAACGGCAATTACATCTTGGTCATTGTGAGTAATCGGTGTCTTTAGCTCGGCATCAAGCATGTAGCCAGCTACAACAAGAGAAAGCCCAATTAGCAAACCAACGACAAGGAGTATTTTTTTAGGCATTTGGTGGCAGTGACACCGACCATTGGTTGACGCCGTCTTGGCTATTTTGTTTGAAATACAGATGAGTACGAACAATCTGCTGCTTCATTGTTGCCTTGGATTGTGATTGATTTTTGGCTTTCTTCTGCACTTCGATCATCACAGGTTCAATCTGCACATCGACTTCATTGCTTGTAAGCAATGGTTTCTTGTCTTCCCTGTACAACTTGACTGTATCGCCTTCGATCTTAAAAGTTAGGCCAGCTGGTTCAAGCGGGGCTAATTTGATACCAGGATTGCGCAAGAGTGAGGCTTCACGATTGAGAATTTTATCGAAATAAGCAGCACTTTCAGGGCTGAGTTTTCGTTCATCGTCAAGAGAATCTTTATACAGGGCTCTGAGCTTGTCTGGCTTTCGTTCATTTAACGCTGCCCAGTAATTCTGCAACTCTTGTTCAATGGCCTTCTTGTCATCATCGCTCAGGCTTTTGATTGCTCGTGATGGCTGATCTTTGGGCAAATTAAATGAAACGGTCTTCTTTGCTACAGCACCGTTTGACTCGTTGGCAGCCAGAACTACTCTGGCCACTTCTTCTTTCTTTGGCCCAACAGTGCGCTTCTCGATTAAAATCGTCATGGCATCTTTGGGATTGCTGATGTATTCGAGTGCTAGCTCATTGGCGCCAGGAACTAGATAACCAGAAACATTCACAGGCAAAGTCAAGGTCACTATTGGAGCGCTAAGTACATTCTGACCATTTAACTTCGCTTTGCTTACCGAGCGGGCGCTGCCAGTAAAAGTAATGAAATAGCCAGACAGCTCTTGTTTCTGTTGATTATCGCTCTTCGTTTCCGCTGGGGCATCCGCGAGCATTGGCGCTTGAAATCCAACGAGGGTGAAACTGACCAAAATAGAAGCTAATGTTGCTTTTGAAAACATGGTTGGCACTCACTTTACCGCAATATCACTGTTCCTGAAGACAGGGATATTTTAGCACTTTCACTAGCTGGTCAAGACAGAGAGCCCGCTTTGAAAGAATGCTGAAAGAATGGGAACAGCGCCGTCCTTGTGGCGTCCTTAATTTATACTAAGAGCGGCAAGCAAGTAGAGGTCATATTGAGACGCGTTTTTCTTCCTTTAGTACTGACAATGTTTGTTCAAGCTCAGCCGGGGGCGTTGTCTGCGGCTCTGGCCAGTGGCGGTTCAAATGGGCTTGTGCGGGAAGGCGATTTTGCCACTCCACCCCTCGCTCCGGCCATAAAGAAGAGCGCGGGTAGCGCCATAGAGACTGCAGCTGATCCTAGGCCCTTGCAGGGAAATATCGTCTCAGTTGATTTGACAAAGGCGGTTATTCCGAACTACCAGGTGCTTCCCCCAGTCAGTGGCAATGCCCATTCAGAGCGTGTTGATCCCACGGTATTTCGTGCCTGGTTAGCAAAAGCCCATCCTGAATTTTTGACCGGTGGTGTCAGTGAGTCGAGCCCGGTTCTTGAAGTCGCAGGTCAGTGGGATAAGGCTGACAAAACATTATCCAAACTAGAGATTCCTTACCGACACATTAAAGCAAGAGAAATTTCTAGTGAGCTTCTCGGCTCTTGCAAAGTCTTGATTATCAATTGTGCCGGAGAGCTAAAACGCGACAAGCTGCAATTTATTCGCGATTTTGTCAGCCATGGCGGCTATTTACTTACTACTGACTGGGCTTTAGATCGTATGCTCACCCAGACTTTTCCAGGCTATATCAGCTGGAACAAAGGAATTAATAGTAAAGACATTTACGATGCTGAATATCTGACGCCAGATCCAATATTGGCAAACAATACCGTCAGTAGTGCCTTTTGGAAACTAGATCAGGCATCACATACGGTGCGTATCCTAAAGCCTGGAAGCGTTAAGGTTCTTGTTGCCAGTCGGCAACTTGCTTCAGAAGATCCCGACCACGCTGGAGCCCTAGCTTTGATTTTCCCGTTTGGTCGAGGCTATGTTTTGCACATGGTCGGACATTTCGACAACAATGCCAAAATTGCCATTGGTAATTTCCTACCAGATCCAGCTCCATCTCTGGGAATTAGCTTGCGTCAGGCAATAGCCACTAATTTTATTGTGGCTGGCTTAGAGGGTAAGCGTCTGCCCTATTAAATCTACCCACAAGGTTGTCAATCGGTAAATGCATCTATCCGCGGAAACCGATTCTTTCATTTAGCCTTCATCAAAATAGCGCACTGTAAATAGTTATTGGTCTAGTGACTATTGATTACAATTTGTTCAGCTTGCCGCCTCGAGCTTTCAGAGACGTCGAAAGGCTTTCCGTGGCCTTCTGAGGACGCTGGTATCTTGCTGACTGTTCTTGGCTTCCGTCGCAAGACTGCCGCTTTGCCCAGCTAACAGGCTGTCGTCGGGAGACTATGAGAAGATCAGTATCGTCAAAATAGGTTTTCGCTTTTGCAGTCAATCGATCCTAATCTCATCGGAACTCTGGCAGAGGCCCTAATTATTCTTCTGCTAATTCTGGTCAACGGTGTCTTGGCTATGTCAGAAATAGCTATTGTTTCTTCCCGAAAAACCAAGCTACAGCAGTGGGCGGAAAGCGGAGATGTTGGGGCTAAAGCGGCCCTTAAAATTGCTGGTGCTCCCAATGATTTCTTATCTACTATTCAAATAGGCATCACAATGATTGGCATCGGGGCTGGTGCCTATGGTGGTGTCAATATTGCCGACGACTTAGCCAATGGCTTAAAGCTGATACCAGCTCTTGCACCCCACGCCGCTGGCCTATCTGTATCGATCGTTGTAGTACTGATAACTTACTTCTCACTTATTATTGGTGAGTTGGTGCCAAAACGATTGGCTCTGCAGGCGCCAGAATTGGTGGCAAAAGTTGTCGCTGAACCAATGGTAATTTTGTCTCTTATTGCCAGACCCTTAGTGCACCTACTTAGTGGTTCGACTAACCTAATTTTAAAAGCGGCTGGCATTAAAGAGTATAGAGAGACACCCGTGAGCCAGGCAGAGATTCATGTGATGATTGAGCAGGCCGCGATGGCTGGCATAGTGCAAGATGCAGAGCAGGAGATGGTAGAGGAAGTCTTGAAATTAGGTGATCGCCGAGTAACATCACTAATGACTCCACGTACCGACGTCGTTTGGCTTAACGGCAGCGATAGCCTGGCCCAAGTGATAAAAGTAATTGCCGATGATAGCCATTCGCGTTTTCTTGTCTGTGACCAGACTGTCGATGAAGTTTTAGGTGTTGTCGAAGGCAAAACCGTTATGCTTACCGCTCTTGAAGCAAAAGAGCTGCCGGTGCGAGACTTAGTTATTCAGCCGCTATATGTGCCTGAAAATACCACCGCCCTGCAGTTACTGGAGCGCTTTAGAGACGCCAAGCAACAAGTGGCTATTGTTCTCGATGAGTATGGCGGCCTCCAGGGCCTGGTTACCAGTGATGATATTTTTCAGGCGATCGTGGGTGACCTAACAAATGAAGGCGAAGCACCCAAGTGGGACGCTCTTTCTCTGGATGATGGTAGTTGGCTAATCGACGGCCATGTTTTTATCGAAGAATTTTTCACCCAGTTTTCAGTTAAGCGAGATGTAGACGATGTTGGCACCTATCAGACCCTGGCTGGATTTATCCTGGCTAGACTGGAGCACATACCAGCAGTCGGTGAGAAATTTGACTGGCATGGATTGACTTTTGAAGTGGTTGAACTTGATCGCCAGCGCATTGACAAAGTTAAGGTGAGCAAGTCTATCTAGCTGCTATTAGGCCTTTGGGTACTCACTGAGTAAAAGATATTTTGCTTTTGTGTCTTCTTCAATCACACGCGCTCCGCAACCATGAATAAAACAGTTGTCGGCTGAATCGTCGTTGAGTGAGCTAATCTCGCCAACTAGAATCTCTTTGTCTTTGGCACATCCACAAAACTGGTGGCAGAGCATTGGTGGAATAGTAACACTTTCGCCTGGCTCTAAAATCAGCTTCTCACCTGGTTTTAGGGTCTTGGAGATGCCGTCGACTTGCACAACCACCGGACGATCTGCAATTGATTTCTCGTCTTCTGAAGCCCAGCCCAACTCAACTTCTAGGCGGCCACCACCGCGATTGAGTAAATCTTCAGTTTTGAGCCAATGGAAGTGCCAGGGAGTAACCTGCCCTGGTCTAACCATCATGGCTTTTTCTGCATAGGTCTTACTGGTTTGCGGTTTATTGGCCTTGAGTAGACCGTTGCGGACGATGAAAAGCAGCAAGCCGTTCTTGAAGAAATCACCGGAACCAAAGTCTGTAATATTCCAACCCATGCCATGGGTGCGAATTTCGTCTGCTTCAGTGCCAATTTTCTGCCAGTCTTCGGCAGTCCATTTAGACCATTGGGGCAATTTAAAGCTATGTTTGTCGAAGAAAACTAGCGCTTCGTCTATTAGTCTGTTGATATCACTTCTTTTCATCTTAAAATCTCATAGCAGAAGATAGAATTCTAAAGCAAAGGCATCATGACCGCAAAAAGATCCACTACTATTCGAGCACTTGAATTCTACTCAGGGATAGGTGCCTTTTCTCAAGCGGCCAAGCCCTATGGCATTAAAGTGGTGGCGGCTTATGATCAGAGTCAATGGGCTAATCAGGTTTACGAACTCAACAATAGACATAAGCCCAGTTCACGCAATCTCGATAGCATTTCCATACAAGACATTCCTGAGGCCGATCTCTGGTGGCTTTCGCCTCCATGCACCCCTTACAGCCGCAGGGGTGAGCAAAAAGACATGTCAGACCCGCGGGCCAAGTCGTTTTTGCATTTGATCGAATTTATGGTGCTGAAGAAGCCGGCAACAATTTTGATCGAGAACGTTGAGGGTTTTCTTCATTCAAAGATGTATGAGCATCTCTGCCAAACCCTTCAAAGCAATGGCTATCTCGTCGATTCGATAAAGCTCTGTCCTACCATGTTTGCTGTACCGATGTTGCGCCCTCGTATCTTTATTGTGGCAAGGCTAGCGACTGCAACAGAGAGATCTCTTGTAACTTCATTGCCTCCAATTGCAGTGCCGCCGCAACTGTCTTCGGCCAAGACTCTTAGTGACTTCATTGATTGTGGTTTGAACGATGTCACTGCGGCGCATCTTCTGCTTAGCGAAGCTGATGCCGAGAAGTATGAGCCTGTTCTCAATGTCGTTAGTCTCAATGAGGCCAGTGATGCTGGTCAATATGTGATCTGCTTTACTAGTGGATACTACCGTTGTCGCAAAGCCAGTGGCTCTCTGCTACGTCTGGAGAGTGGCCGATTGAGATTCTTCTCCCCAAATGAAATCCTTTCACTACTGGGCTTCTCAGTTGATTTTTCTCTAGCAGATTTAGCCTTACCAATCTGCTATCGTCTGGTTGGCAATAGTGTCGACGTTAGAGCAATTGACTATCTACTAGCAAATGCCTTGCAGTAACATAACTAATTAGATTAGCCCCGGAGACATTATGGGACGTGATTACAGCTCAAATAGACGAGGATTCGACAGAGGTCCGCGCAAGCCATTCTTTCCCCACGTTGATCGTTCGTATCTAGCTTTCTATAAACCGTTTGAAGTGCTCAATCAATTCACCGCCGATGGTAGCGAGAAAACAACACTAGCAGCCTTTGGCTTTCCTAAAGATGTCTATCCAGTGGGTCGGCTTGACTTTGATTCTGAAGGTCTATTGATTTTGAGCAATGACGGCCGCCTCACAACATCACTCTTCGACCAAGACAATCCCCACGCTCGCACCTATCTAGTACAGGTAGAAAGAGAGCCTTCTGATGAAAGCCTGAAGAAGCTAGAAGAAGGCTTGATGATTGAAGGACGGCGCACACAGCCGGCAGAAGCCTATGTCATTGAGGGCGAGCCAGCCTTGCCAGAGCGTTCAAAGCCTATTCGCTTTCGTAAGACGGTTCCTACTTGCTGGCTTGAAATAACTTTGTTTGAAGGACGCAACCGCCAGGTGCGCAAAATGACTGCTGCTGTTGGTCATCCTACTTTGCGTCTAGCACGGGTGGCTATAGGTGATTTGACCTTGTTTGAACTTGGTTTGAAGCCAGGTGAATGGCGAGCCTTAGGAGAAGAAGAGGTTTTGAAACTCTTTACCTAAGGTATAAAGATTGAGCTAAGCGAGCACTGCCTATGTTCAATCACAAAGGTGACCTAGAGCAAAAGCCAGCTAAGAAAGATGACCCTGAGGCGAAAAGCCCAGAGAGTCATGGCTTCGATTTAGGCAAAACTTTCAAGCAGGCCAGCGACGCACTCGGCAAAGTTCAAAATGACATGATTGAGCGTGTCACAAATACCCATGTGAAACAGCAATATGTTGCCAGCATTTCTCCAGCTTTAGCCAATTTGTATGTACGCGGTCGTGACATCATGCTCAGCCGCAGTCAATCGGGTAAATCGTTGGCAGATCTGAGCGACCTTAATACAGCAGAACGCCATGCCGCTCAAACCTATCAGCGCATTCATAGCGATTTACCATCCAAAATTCCTTTCTACAACAAAGAAACACTGGCTAATGATTTAGACCGCGACATTGTGCGCAAAGCTCGCAGTCAGCCAGTCTCTGTGGCCGAGCGGCCAAGTTCTGGAATGCCTTCGGTCCAATTGCGCCCGGAGCGGAAGGTCGAGGCCAGCTCAAAGCAAGAAACAATAAAAGACTCAAAAAGAGACTCGAAAAAGGAATTGATTCCTCAGTCACAGCACGAAACTCGATCGTCGTCGAGGCCAGTTACTAGCCCTGAGCCTAGATTAGGATCGAAATCAGAACATAAACCAGAACCTAAATCAGAACATAAATCAGAGCCTAGTTTAGGTTCAAGGTCGGGGGCGCAGAATGAAGCGAAAGGCGATTTAAAAGCTGAGGCAAAGGGTGAAGCGAAAGTATTGGCAGTGGCTTCAGAAAAGATCTCAACAGCTAAGCTTAGCCCTGTAAGTGACCAAATACAGACAGTCTATAAGCCGACAGGCAATAAACAATTAGAGCCCAGTGAAAAAGAAAAGCGCCAAATTGAAGAACGGCAACACGAAACCCGTCAAAACGCAGTCCGGCAAAATGAACAAGCTCAAAATGATCAGAAATATTCGAGTAAAGGCGGCTTCACTAAGGCTGAAAAGAATTTGCTTGCTGGTTCTGACTACCGAAATAATGTTGTTGCAGCTAAGTCGGGAGAAGCTACAAAGCCAACCACTGCGGGTAACGCTCTGTTGACTGCTTTGGGAAAGAACAGGAGCGAAAGCGAGTCTTCACGAACTATTCAAAGAACCGAATCTATCCGAGAGCAGAAAACACAGCCAACAAAACAAGATACTCTAGAGCCGAGAGATCCTAAAAGCCTCTCCCCCAGGGTTGCTTCAGTAGGCGGCAAGACTGAGGGGCAATTAGAGTCAAGCAAACCTCGCCGAGAGAAAGCCGAAGCTACCCATGAGCAAAGGCTAGAACCTAAAATATCTTACCCTCAACCATCAAGTGCAGACAGTTCAAATAGGGTCAGGTTGATTCCCCTCAGTCAATCAAATCTCGTCTTTGCTCATCGAGATGGTGCCATCAATGTGATTAGACAGTTGAGTGACCGCTCAGCATGTTCAACCATAAGGGTAGTTGTGAAGCCAATTGACTTGCCGATTCAGGCCGAGCGAAAGCTGGTTGGCCCAGACTCTGGCAAAAAGAGTCAGCCTCAACATGCAGTTAATGGCCCTGAGGCAAGAATAGAAAATCGAAGCGCTAAAGTAGATCAAAAGCCTGAGCAAAATCAGGGCTTTAAACTCGATGGCAAGCGAAATGCTCCCTTGACTGCGCAGGAGCCTTTACTAGATAACCAGGGCAAATCACTGCGTGGTTATAGACTGAAGTGCCAAGATGCTGACCTCAAGTACCTAACCGGCCCAGAGATTGCTCTGTCAGCAATCATTGCCTTAGCCAGTATTGCCAAGCTACGCACTGACCAGAGTATGTGGCAGACAGACTCTGTTGCCCTAGTGCAACCTTTTGCCGATCAAAGCTACGAAACTGAAGTGGCTTTCGAGACTGACTTTTCCTCTACCTCTACCAGCGTTGCAGCGGGTGCCGATTTCGGAGGAAGCAGCAGTCTCAAAGTTCAGGACCGCACACCAGACAATAGAAATGGTGTTTCTGAAACGAGAAAGAGCGTTTTCATTCGTCCCAAAATACTTATTAGCGCAAATGATTCACTGGTTTCTATTGCCGAGCAGCTCTTTAATGACGCTGGCATCGCCTGGCTAATTCTGCAACTCAATGAAGAGCTTAAACATGTCGTTATTGATGGGAAGACTGTTGTACGACTTCGCAGCCGCCAGGAAATTGTCATCCCGGTCTATCAAGACATAATCGATTTTCAAAAGACGCGAACTAAAGAGATGTGCGGCGGCAATTTGATTACTGTTGTAGAACAATCTCAAATAGATAGAGAAATTGTCGACATGGCAATTGCGCCAATGCTTGGTCACAATTCAAAGAATGTTGATCCCTTGCAAGCAGTTAAATTAATGCAGTTTCCTCAGCATTTGCAGATAGTCGCTGATGAAGATGAAGAGCATTTGGGCTAACGCCGACTCGGCTAAGTTTTGTGACAGAGGTGTATAAAGTTGTCAGGCTCTCGGCTAAATTCGCTCGGAGCTCGGTAAGGCTATTTGTGAAGCACTTACTGAAAGCAAGGAGCAGGCCATGGGAAGCGAACGGTTATTCAATATCAATCGTCATCACAGTATCAAGTTATTGGGCCTGGCTTCAACCATAATGCTTCTCACCACAGGCTGTTCGTCAGTATCTGACTCTGAGAACAAGAAGCTCACTGAGCAAGTGCAAGAGCTGCAATCTGAGAATACAAGCCTTAAAGCGCAGCTCGCTATTCTCAAAGACAGCTTCGCTCAACGCAAAATTGGTGAGCTAAAGACTGCACTAGCTGGCACTGACCAGTCAAATCATCCAACTTCACAGACGGGCGCTCAAGAGCAGGCCACACATGTAACTAAAGCTTTCAGTGACCTGGGCGACTGTCCCAATAAAGAGCTAGTTGATGATCTTGCCCGCTTGCACGTTTTTGACGATCTTGGAGCAGACTTTAAACCCAATCAGCCGATCACCCGCGCAGAATATGTAACCTGGCTCTACAAGGCCTACAACGCCATTCAACCGGGCCAGCGGCAATTGCACCTGGCGCCGCAAGCGGGACCGCAGTTCAAAGATGTCAGCCCCAGTCATCCTGCCTACAAGTATATTCAGGCCCTTGCCTTTACAGGTTATTCAATTGGCTACTTAGACGGAACATTCCGACCCGACAAACCGCTTACCCGAGAAGAAATGATTGGTATCAAGGTTGCTCTTGATAGCGGTAAAGACCTTCCACCCTACCGCAGTCAAATGGAGTGTGTTTGGAAATTTAGCGATGGCAAGCAAGTAGATGAGCGCTTCACTGGCTACGTTCATCAAGACTTCTATATCTCTGGTCCTAAAGGCAGCAATATCCAACGAGCATTCGGCAAAATTGCGGCTTTTCGTCCTAAGCAAGCTGTTCTGCGCAATGAAGCTGCAGCAACCTTATGGCAAGAAGGTCAATTTGGCTTCAATGGCCCAATTACAGCGGGTTCTGTCACTAACATTTAGATCAAGTCAAGCAGTGAATTAACTTAAGCCCCTTTGACTTAGCCGATGACGACTTAGTACGATCTGGCAAAAGCAAGAGGTTGATCATGGAATTTAGACAGCTAGGCAATTCTGGTTTAAAAGTACCGGTGCTGAGTTTTGGCACTGGCACCTTTGGTGGCAACAATGAGTTTTTCAAGTCTTGGGGTGGCTCTGACGTTAGAGAGGCCTCTCGAATGGTCGATCTCTGCTTCGATGCTGGAGTAAATTTCTTTGATACTGCCGATATTTATTCCAATGGTCTAGCCGAAGAAATATTGGGAAAAGCCCTGGGCAAGCGCCGTCACAAGGCCCTGATTTCCACCAAGGCTACTTTTCGTTTTGATAAAGAAGAGAACAACGTGGGTTCTTCGCGTCATCATTTGATTGCCTCTTGCGAAGCTAGTTTAAAGCGTATGAACACTGACTATATCGATGTCTATTTCATGCACGGCTTTGATGCCATGACACCAATGGAAGAAACAATGAGCACCCTTGATTCATTGGTCAAAAGTGGCAAAGTTCGCTACATTGGTTGTTCTAATTTTTCTGGTTGGCACTTGATGAAGTCGCTAGCGGTGTGCGAGAAGTACGGCTGGGCCAAGCATATTTCACATCAGGCCTATTACTCTCTAATCAATCGCGAATTTGAGTGGGAATTGATGCCACTGGCTCTAGACCAGAAAATTGGCACCATGGTTTGGAGCCCACTAGGATGGGGCCGGCTCACAGGAAAACTGAGACGAGGCGCACCATTGCCCGAAGTAAGCCGGTTGCACAAGACTGCGGCACAAGGCCCACAAGTAGAAGACGAGCATCTCTATAGAGTTGTTGAGGCCATCGATGAAATAGCTGCAGAGACAGGCAAATCTGTTGCTCAAATTTCGCTCAACTGGCTATTGCAAAGACCTACTGTTGCGAACATAGTTATTGGTGCCCGCAACGAAGAGCAACTAAAGCAAAATCTCGAGGCGGTTGGCTGGAATCTAACGACAGAACAAGTAGCTAAGCTGGATGCTGCCAGCAATGTGCCGACTATCTATCCCTATTGGCACCAGCGGCAGTTCCAAGAGCGCAATCCTCTGCCAGTATGAGCTGGTATAGAGTCTCTTGGGCGGCTGAGCGGCAGTTGAAATCTATGCCATCACTGAAGTTGGCTGCAAAACTCCTCACGCTCCTACTGCTAGCACTTACTCTGTCTCCTTCAATAGCCTTGGCTCAGCCGGGCAAGCTAGAAGAGCCCCAGTTCTACCCCCTTACGCCATTAGCTGACCAGGCCAAGCCCGAGCAGCCTGCAGTGGCGCCAAGCCAAGCAAATATTCGGCCGCCGCTGCAAGGTAATGCCAAGTACGACGGCCCCATTGAGACATCAGGCACTCTGCTCAGCGGCAGAGCTGCTAGCGCCCCTGGTCGCATCTATAAAGCCTGGCTGGAAGAAGCGCACCCGCAATTTGCCCTGGGGGCAAATGCTATTGCCGATGACCGCTTGGTTGTAATCACCGACAGATACGATCAAGCCGAGCGCACACTAAAGACCTTGGGACTGCCATTTAAGAGCATGGAAAAGCGCAAGCTAGACTCTTACGATCTCGCTAATGCTCAAGTGCTAGTCATTGATTGTGGGCCGAAGAATCTTTCTTATGCTGCTGGTATGAAAATCAGAGAGTTTGTCATTCGGGGCGGTTACTTAATCACCACTGACTGGATGCTCGACCGTCTCGATCAAAAAATCTTTCCTGGCTATATTGCTTGGAACGGCGCTATGAATACACAGCGCATGTATGATGCCACCATCGTTGGTAAAGACCCAATACTCTTCCGTCATGCAGTGACACGGGCAAATTGGAAGATGGACATTCATTGCCACTTAATTCGGGTAATCAACAAAGAATTAGTGCGAGTGCTAGCCGTGAGCCCTACTCTGGCAAAGGATGATCCTGATGGTCAAGGCATTCTAGCTGTGGTCTTCCCTTTTGAAAAAGGCTACGTTATGCATATGACAGCACACTTCGATCGCAGTCAGAGTGCCAGTGGCGACAAAATCGATGACCCGGCGCCGGTGATTGGAATTGGTCTGAGACAGGCTATTGCTATTAACTTCGTTGTGGCTGGTTTGTCAGGTACGAAGCTGTAATTTAAAGGCTTTGGCTCAATCTAATAACACTGTGAAATCATCCAGCGCTAGAATCGCCACAGTAGAGGCCATTAGTAACTAATTCACACTCAAGCTCCATCTCGCTTTGCACTGGTTCGGCATAACCAAGCAAGCGATGATGACCGCCGATTGCTTCAAGCAGCTCGCAATATTTCTCCATGCCATCTTCGGACAAGTCAATATCTTTAAGTTCATTAGGAAGTGTGAGGATTAGCTCAGGCTCTAGTGCGCAGCAGGCGTACTCTTCAACACTGATGGCTTTGGAAATCATGCCAACGAATTTTTTCTCAAGTTGGCCAAATAAAATTAGGTGGTACATCTGGCTTGCCACCCAGTTTTGAATGACAGAGGCTAAGCGCAGCAACTGACGCTCTTTCCGAAATAAGTATCGCAGCTGGCTTTGCCTGCGACAACAATTCATCTTTGAACTTAGTCAGACCATGTTTCTCTACCAGTGATTCGAGATTCACTCGCAATTGAGAGTTCATCAAAGAAACTTGCTCCTCAGGCTGACTAACTCATCTATTAGATCTATCGGACCTGTCAGAGCCAAAATAGCTGTCTAAATCAGATGCTTCCAGCGAGCCACCTCTCTCTGCGAAATAGAGAGAACCAAGATCTTTTACCTGTCGGTAACCTTGAGGCAAGTCAAAGTTTGTGGAACCTATTGTTTTTGTCTCGCATGACAAAGGGGACATCATTGTTCCAAATACTCCTGCCTGCAATTGCTTGACCTTAATTGGTAGTCCATATTGGCTAGGTAAGCAAAAGAATTTGCAGAGATATTCAATTGTCTCTTTGTCGCATGGTGGTTTTGGTATTGACCAAAATTCTATGCTAGGAGCTGCTTTGCTGTCGTCTTTTGAGCTGTAACCACGATAGTGCACACAGGTCTGATTTGCCAGTCTTTCTTCGCCTAGCTTAGTTACTCGCAAAATCGAAACACGATCAATTCCGTTGCGCTTTCTATTAACCCAATCATTTGTTGCACTATTTAAGTAGCAACGACCCTCAGGATGTACCAACTGAACCTGTTCAGGGTTGCACGAATTCCAAATAGAAGAGCCGGTAAAACAGTTAATCACTACTTTCTTAGGAGCAATGAGGAAAGTGACATTGCCAAACATACTGGTCTTGGCGCTTAACTCAATGACACTTTCGGATTTAGTTGTGTTTTTGACTGGTGGTGCAGCCGATGATGGTGCTGCAAATAACAGGCATAGCATTATCCAGAGTAAGCCAAATGAAGGACCCGTGATGCAGCGCCCTTGCTGAAAAGATTCTCTTGTCTGTCCATCTCTGGCTGAAAACTTGCTCAAATTGATTGCACCCTGCTTGTACGACACTCGGCTTAGTCAAACTTAGGTTTAAATTGCTCATCTACTGGAATTTGATAGCCGTTTGCCAGCCTATTAGTTTCGTTAGCCAGGCCTACTACAGCCAAGAGTTCGGCGTACATTTCATCGGTCATACCCTTGGCTCTAGCTGCGGCGGTGTGAGAATGAATGCAATACTCACAGTTGTTGGTTACGCTCACAGCAACATAAATCATTTCTTTTGTCAGCGGGTCTATCGCCCCAGGGGCCATTACTTGTTTGACGTTTGACCAAATTCTTTGCAAGGTAGAAGGCGAGCTGGCAAGAACCTTCCAGAAATTGTTGATCCATGTTGATTTGCGAGCTGTCTTGATTTCGTCGAAGATTTGTTGAACTTCTGCTGATGCCGCACCGTCTTCGACCATCTTTACCATGACCATGAAAATCACCCCATTTTTGTCGCCCTTAGGATAACAGAGTGTTTGGAGCTGGCGCTAGAACTGGATCCTAGTTCAGTGTCGCTCGCCTATTCTGCTCTTGGCAATAGTTTTGGCGCGTAAAATGCAACAAATATGGCAGGCTGGCATCAATGACTAGGCTTTTGCCTTAGTATTTAGAAGCGATACTTTTGCTACCTTTTTCTCGACTTAAAGAAATGATTGACGCTCTGCTGGAAATTTACAAAACCTATCGCCCTGAAGAAGGCATTGCCCAAAAGCGCAATGAACAACTGCGGTCACTGAGCGTTGAACAATTTGCTTGTTTGGAAGAGTCTTTGCTTCAGCAAATTCAATCTGGCCAAGAGGCCAAAATTGCTATTGCCGAAGACGTATTATCTGATCTGGTGATACATTCCAGCTTCAGCGTTGACCTGTTGCTGAGAACCATGCTTCAAGTAGGATACGCACCACTCGACCATTTGTTTCGAGCAGCAGGGCCTCACACGGAAGCCGAATTGCTTGCCATGTTGGAGAAGAAAGACAGACCGGAACTGGTCATGCGAGCCTTGGCGTGGATAGACAGAGAAGATATAACTGCTAGATTCGCCCACTGGAAGCGTGAAGAAACCATTGCACTGCTGGAATTCTACATGTTCAATGCTGGCTGGGAGCTTGATGCGAACTACCAGAAGCGCTGGTTGTTCACAAGATCATGTTTTGGCTTAAAAGCTGCATCTAATCAGATTGAAAGCGCAGATTTATCTAGCTCAGTTTCATCAAGCAATAATGAAAAATGTCGCTGGTGCGATAGACCGCTATATAGCCTTAGTGATTTTCCAACCATATATCTAGAGAAGCTCTTCGATTTAGCCAGCTCCGTGCCTACTCTTTCAATTCCTTTCTGCATGTACTGCACACTATTTGAACCTATTCCCATGAGCCTCAGACCCGGTAGCGACGGCAAGGTCGACTTTAGCCCACGCATTGCTGCAGGCAAAAGAATCGAACAACCTAAGTACAAATTAGAGACCAGTGGTGGCAACTTGCACTTAGAAATTGCAGGATGTATGAGAGATTGTTTCTCTGCCGTCGATAGTGGCCGCAGCTATAATCTTTCGCAAATAGGTGGTTTTCCCACTTGGCCGCAAGATGCAAATTTTCCACACTGTGTAGAATGCGGAAAGACAATGATATTTTTCATGCAGGTTGAGTCGATGGACTTCCCTGTGTTGCAATACGAAGGGGTCTATCATTTTTTTGTCTGCCAAAGCTGTTCAAGCGAATTTGCGGTGCAGCAAAGCAATTAATTTGTCATCGAACAAGGAGAAGTCATGCCTCAGGTAACTGTTTATTCCGGCCCATTCTGCCCGTTTTGTACTAAAGCTAAGGCTTTGCTCGATAAAAAGAATGTCGAGTACGTCGAATACAATGTCAAAGAAGACGACGAGAAGCTGAAAGAGATGTTGGAGCGTTCAGGCGGCCGCAAAACTATCCCTCAAATATTTATCGCGGACCGTCACATCGGCGGCTGCGACGATCTTTACGCTCTCGATGCCGCTGGCAAGCTAGACGAACTACTAACTGCTAGTTAAGCCGCCGATGGCCTGCCGATCCGTAGCACAGATTCAGCAAGTAGATTCAGCAGAAATTCAGTATGATTTGCTCAGCGTCGGAAAACTAAGGTGTATCAATGTTTCTTGACTCGATGAAATCTCGCATTAAAGGGAAAAACTATCGTGTTCTCTACGCCGATGGAGGCGAAGCGAGCGTACTAAAGGCGGCTTCAGTTTTGCGAGATGAGGGGCTGGCAACTCCTGTGATTATGAGCGACCCCGATGAACTTGCGAGAATGGCCAAGAAGCTCAATATTGACTTGAAGGGCATAGAAATTCACCACCCGAAGGAAGACAGAAACTTCGAAAAATATGTGTATGAATATTGTCAAATGCGAAAGCACAAAGGAATGCGTGAAGAAGAAGCTAAAGAGCTGATGCGTAAGCCGCACTTCTTTGGAGCCATGATGGTTCATATGGATGCCGCTGACGGAATGGTAAGCGGGCTCAGTGGAGAAACAAAGCCGTTTATTCCAGCGTTCCAAATCGTCGGCTTAAGAGAGGGCTTTAAACGAGCATCTTCGGTATTTGTACTCGAGTGGCCCGAAAGGCTTCTTTTCTTCGCCGACTGCTCTGTGAATATTAATCCAGATGCCCAAGGGTTGGCAGAAATTGCCTATGCCACGGTCGAAACTGTAAGGTGGCTGGGAGTTGAACCCCGTGTTGCATTTTTGTCTTTTTCTACCCACGGTAGTGCTAAAGATGCCTCGCTGGATAAGATAAAAGAGGCTACCACTATTGCCAAGAGAGAGATGCCTCATGCCATCATAGATGGTGAAATACAATTCGATGCGGCATTGCTACCTGATGTTGCAAGAATCAAAACACAAGAAAGCTCATTTCGCGATCAAGGTGCAAACGTCTTCATTTTTCCAGACCTTAACTCAGGCAATATAGCTTACAAAATCTCCGAACGACTTGGCCGAGCAAGGGCGACAGGGCCAATGCTTCAGGGCTTGAACAAGCCTATAAATGATGTCTCACGAGGATGCTCAGTTGAAGATCTTGCCAATGCTGGTGTGCTGACCGCGGCTTTGGCTAAGTTGGACTGATTTATTATTCGTTATCTGGAACAGGTGCGCCGTCAGGCAATGTTGGCGCAGTCTTCTGATGCCTTTCTGCGCGCCCAGCAGAGTAGTGTCTAATGTCAAGACTTCCCAGCTCCATTGGCACACCATTAAAGTCTCTTGGGCCCTCGGTTCTTTGCTTTTCGTCTAGTCGCTTCAGTTCGTTGGCCATCACTGCTGTCTCGTCTTTTCTGTTCTGCGAAATGAGGAAGTTAGAATATTCGCTCCAGACTTGCTTTTCAAAGGCTATGTCATGCTTCGACTTAGTTAGCGCTGAAGTTGCATCTTTGAAATTCTGCTCTGCTTCAATATAGTTTTTCGCTGCGATATTAGTTCTTGCTTTAGTCAGTAAATCTGATGCCAGAGTATCCTTCAAGGAATCGGGCGCTGCGATAACAGGAGTAGGTCCTTTGATTTCCGAATTAGGTGTCTGCGATGCCTTCGCCTTGGCCTCCGTCTTATTGCTTGAAGCATTCTGCTTCGGCGTGCTCTCTGGCTTTATAGCACCTGGTTGCGCAGACACACTTGTGAAAGACAAAGCCAATGCCCACAATGATGCTGCTATCTTTGAAACTCTTCTAGCACCACGGCGAAGGGTACGCAAGCCGAAGGGGCAGTCTTCAGTCAGTAGCGTACCATCTGCTCGACGGTAAATTTTTAGACAGGCATTACTGTCTCGCGCCATCAAATCTACAATCTCTTTTGTCGTCAATTTGCTGGTGTCATAGACGTTGTGTTTACAAGCTCCGCAAACGCGAACACGGTCATCGCCGTCCATCGTATTCCAGTCGACAGTGCATGGTGAGGCAATCATGATATTCTTCATTTGAAGTTTTGGATTCTGCATAGTAGATTTTCTCAGGCTGGGTAGAAGCGATGCACGGAGCTATTATGCCGGTTTTTTGAATGTAAGTTCATTTGGTCGCCTAATGGCTGCGAGTAGGCAACAATGACGGGTGATTCGACCAGTTCACCGCGCAAGGCTAGAGCAACTGAACTCAATGCTGATAGTGTCAAAAGTGAGCGCATTCGGCACGCCGGAGGCCAGTTCGAGCCCTTGAGTCAAAGATTTCCAGAGCTAGCCAGTCAGTGGCATGCGACTAATAACGGCCAGTTTACTGCTCAGGATTTTTCAAGCGGTTCTGACGTCATTGCCTGGTGGCAGTGCGAAGCAGGACCAGACCATGTCTGGCAAGCGCCTATTTTCTCGCGTGCTGCTGGCAAAGGTTGCCCCTTTTGCGCCAACAAAAGAGTATCGATCACTAATTCTCTGGTTCTCCTTTTTCCACAGGTGGCGCAAGAATGGCATCCTACTCTCAATGATGGAATCAGTGCCGCTGAGTTCACTTTCCGATCAAAGAAAAAAGTCTGGTGGCTATGTCGCAATAATAGCGAGCATAAATGGCAGGCTGAAGTTTCTAGACGAGCTGACGGAAGTGGTTGCCCCTATTGCACTAATCAGAAAGCCAGTCAAGAAAATTGCCTGGCCACTAAATTTCCCAATATCGCCGCTCAATTGCACCCAACTAAGAATGGTTCCGTCAGTGGTGAATCGTTGACTGCTGCGTCTAGTAAAAAAGTTTGGTGGCTCTGCCCTCAAAACAATCATGAATGGCAGGCCACCGTGGCCAATCGCACCAGCAAGAAATCTGGTTGCCCACATTGCCTTTTGAACAGGGGTGGCTCCAGTGTCGTCGGGTAACCTTTATCAACCGAGGCGGAAATGATGGACGACCTTAAGGGCAGAGCATTTGAAAATTAGTGGCGGATGGCTGCAGCAATAATTCTGCTGACTTGTACTCGTCATGATCAACTATCTTTGGCATACAAGTTACCTGCAATACAGTGTACGTATGCGACTGCGATCATTAGCACTGAGATCAGTGGCACTACTAGAAGCAAAGTACATCACGTCATCAGGGTTAGAACTGTGCCCTAATCCAAGACTATGGCCGATTTCATGCAATGCCGTTGTATAAAACTCAATGTCGCCGTAATCTTTATCACCAGGCCTTATCAACAAAAATATTTTGGAAGTGCGCTGTCCTGAGCTATTAGTGCCACCGACGGTAACACCGCTAGCAAACGAGTGTACTAACTTTGATTTGTCATCGGTCCATTCACAAGAAAGGTCGCTATCAGTTGGTAGAGCGACAAATCTAAATTTGAGTGCCCCACCGCTGGCATTGCCCCATGTATTGAACGCTTGTTCTACTAGTTTGGCATAGTCAGGGCCATCTTTAGCTGGTGTGCCTGCGGCCGACCAGATAATTTTGCTTCGCCAAATATCAGGAACACAGACTTTCAATGGCATGCGCTCTGGCGCATATACGCGATAATCTTTATCGCTCTCATTGGCCTTGCCAGCTTCTCTAGCTCTGATATTCTTAAAGTCATCCGAGTAATATTTGATTTCGTCTTTAATGGTGCCGACGTCGGACGCTTTAGGAAAACGGTCGACGTACATTTGTCTTGACGCCTGCAGGCCTTCAAGGTCTCCGGCTAGCATCTGGCACCACATCATGCCTTTAAGATAGTCTGCATTGCTGGGCTCTTCTGCTACCAGCGACTTATATTGCATCAGGGCATTCTTATAATCTTTTGCTTTTGTAAGAGCCCATGCATAATAATTTTTCTTTTCCTTATCCCTCGAGGCCGTGGCTGCTTCTTGGCGAATGATCTCAAGTGATTGTGAATCGACCCCAGCTTTTGTGGAGCTAGCAGCTCGCAAGATCAGCTCTTTGCGCACTTCTTCGTTTCTAGCCAAGGCTGCACTGTCCAGAGGAAAGCGCTTTTTGTTTTCCTCAACCGTCGCTGCAGCTCTTTTAGGGTCGCCACAGTCGGCGTAGGTCTGTGCCAACTGCACCCAGGCATCAGCCATTTTTGGGTCTAGGGTGACTGCTTTCTGATAGCATTTCCACGCTTCTTGATAGCGCTCTAGCTGAGAGAACGCAAGACCAAGATCGTACTGAATTATGGCATCGTTAGGGTCTTGGGCGGCTGCTTGCCAAAGTAGTTCAGCTTTCTTCTGGGCATTGGCTTGCCCCTTTAGTTGGATAGCTTTATTAGCCAGATCCGATGCTTTAACTTTGCGCTCATAGCTGACTTCAGCGGCGAGGGCCGGTGAAGCCAATGTGATCAGTGTCAGGCTTGCTAGAATGCTGCGAAATGAACTACTTGGCACTTGTTCTGCTTTTAAACGGTGAATGGCAATTATAAGCGATTAGTCGTCATCGCACTGTACTGGCTCGATTACTTTGTCGCACTCAGGATCCCGTGGTTTCTCGTCCTTCAATCCGGACATTACTGGCCCGATTCCACCAACTAGGGTCACACAAGCCGGACCTAACAATGGCATTAAGCTAGTAGCCATGCAAGCAAGACCTGCATTGATCATTGCGAGCCAACCAAATTTAATTCTTATGTGATTCAGTCCGCGTATAGAAGAGCACTGTTGTGTAAGAACAGTGCCATCTCTTCTTTGATAGAAGGTCACACACAAATCTCCCTCATTCTCGCGAATTAGAGAAACGGCATCTGTTTTTGATAGTTTGGAGATGTTATATACGTTTTTCTGGCAGGAGCCACACCTACGAACTTTGTCATTGCCTTTCATCTTCGACCATTTGTATGGACATTCGTATTGGAGTGAAATTGCAAATAATTTGTCGTCAGAAAGCTCAACCGGTTTTGACATTTGGTTGCTCCAATAGTTGATACTCTCGACGCCTTACTAGAAAATTCCCAAGGCAATAATCGAACTAACCGAAACGATAGAAAGAGTCACAAAGCCTGACAATTTTGGCAAGTCAATGAAAAAATTGAGAATTAAGGTTAGTATTTGCCAGAGGCTCTTTACAACTCGCAAAATAAGCTATACATTCTTTCTTGGCATATTTAATCGATTTCGCTTTCCAGCTTTAACGTCCGAACTTACTAATTGCTTCCCACGGCACTTCATCTAAATCTCCAAGGGAGAAAACTATGCTTTCTTATCTCAGCGTCAAGCTAAGAGAATTGGCTTCTTTCAATCGTTCTCAGCAAAAGGCAATAACCTATAAACGGGCAATCAATTACTTCCCGAGTCAATCACTGTCTCCTAAAGCCAAGAATCCTCTTACTATTTCGCAGAGAATGCCCCTCCTTCCTCAACTAATTAATATTGAGGCGCAAAAGCTTTCTGGTTGCGTTAAGACAGAATCAAGCCGCTTCAAGTCACGCTCAGCCATGCTTCTATACAAAGGTCAAGTAATTGCCAGTGTTTACGGCAGCAAGAAGAATCCAGAACAACTATTCGGACCAGAAGCCTATACTATGATTCTCAACGAACTTGGTTCAGTCCATGTAGACCTCTCCAGCTATATTCTGCAAGATGAAGTGGTATTGTCAGCAGCGTCGATGTTCCACGGGCAGGTGTTCAATCCCAAAGAAAGTGGTAGTGCTGTGGCCGCCCTTTCTGAGTGTTTAGATTACATCGATAGCTTCGCCGGGCCAGCTTCCATTGCTGTAGTAGATAAAGATGGCAATGCCGTTTGCTTGCTCTATGTCTTCGGCCACGGTGTATTGGGAATCAATTCACTCAATTCATTGGTAAGCGAAAAAGACATTAACTCGCTCTGGCAGTATCTGAAGAAGCATCCAGAGTCGCAGATCATGG
Organism: Obscuribacteraceae bacterium (SeqCode); assembly: GCA_044378815.1. Taxonomy (GTDB): domain Bacteria; phylum Cyanobacteriota; class Vampirovibrionia; order Obscuribacterales; family Obscuribacteraceae. The sequence goes on from JBIPOV010000006.1 coordinate 123,349, forward strand.
CAAATTCAATCATTGCCGACAATGTCTCTGTTCTTGGTCTGACATTTAGTCTAATGGGCCACAATCGCAAACACTCAGCACCAGCCAGTGTATGCGACCCTGAAGTTGCAAATCTAGTGGCTAAATATTCGTTCAAACCTACTGACAGAGCCCCTGGTGTTCAAGTCGATCGCTTTATCAGCACAACCGACAAGATCGCCAAGAAACCCAAAGTAGCTCTTGGTTATGCCACTTCCTACGAGATTCACCATACTTACTAGGTTTTAGCTTGCGTTTAAGTCTTTGATCTTCGATCTTCGAGCGTTGATGGCAGCTCCAAGGAAGCTTCCTCCTAAGGTGAAGCTTAGAGTTAGCACGATTGCGAGCAAAGTAAAGAGAGCTTTGTCTGGACCATAGTTAAACCAATTGCTATTACCATTGAAACTCTCCCCTACTGCAGTGAAGGCTCCGACCAATGATGCCAGGGCCGTAAATCCGAGACCGAGAAATAAGGGCGCCTGTACACAAGTCGATAGCAAAGCTGTAGCCGCTCGTGAGCTGGTTCGGCTAGCCACCGATAAAGCGAGGCATTGACCAAAAACTGTATAAAAGAGTATTCCCGCAGCAAAAATCGCTGACTCTAAGGTAGGTGTGGAGAAAGGTGCAGAGGAGTCGTACTTGCCTGAAACAACCACCATAAGCATCAGGCCGATTACGAGTGCCGGTATGAAGAGCATTGCAAGAGTTGATTTGGCCATGATAGCTGCATTAAAAGGCTTGGGTAGCGCCTCACGGCACCAACCGGCAATAGCTGAGACAAATAGCGTCAGACCACAAGCAAGAGCGCTTACCAGCATTGCGGCTAGAGGACCAAGATAGTCGAAGCCGGCGAGCAAAACAAGCAGTGTTGTAGTCGTTACCGAGGCACTAACAAGAAAACGACGAACATGACGCTGTTGAATTAAGAGAGAGTACCAGAAAGCAAAGCCTGAACCAATTGCAACGATAACACCAGTCATGTGACTATCGATCAGGCCCCTCATAAATATGTTAGGGTCAACACCGTTTGCCAAGAAAGCCGCATAAGAAGAAAACAGAGTGGCGTTCATGATATTGAGCATTAACACGAGAAGAGCCGCGCTTGCTCCACTGAATGTATGGAAAACGCTACCAGCTCGACTAAGGAATGAAGCTTTTGCCACCAGAGACTTGTCTCCCGCAGCGACGCAAGCGTTCATCCATACCGACTCTTTAGTGTGGGGGTTGGCCACTAACTGAGCAAGCGGTCTCAGGTCTCTGGGCAAGTGCTTCAGATGCAACACCTGATGCTCATCGGAACAACGCACGGTGACGCCCGGCTCTGGCTCGCAATGAACCGCTGGGGCAACCTTTATTTTTATTTTGATGCCTTGTTCTTGATTCATTGATTACACATTCGCTCGTGTATTCATTATGCCCAATGGCAAGTTCTTCTGCCAATCTCTGGCCATGGCGAACTGTTATTACTCGTAACCAAATTCGCTGAACAACCAACTTCTATATGCTTTGTTTTGTGCTTCAAGGTCTTCGCGGGTGAGTAGGCCCCGCATAAAAGCTTCGAAAATCAGCCTGGTGCGAGGATTATAAATCTCTACGCCGGTGCTTTCCTTTAGGTATGAATCTTCGCCCTTGAGCAGTTTATTGAGCAAGTTTGAAAGTCGGTTCTGTGCCCCGCGATATGAGATGTGCTCCTTTTGGGCTATGGCCTTGTCTGTGAGACCAATAGCAATGTCCATAAGTGTTTCGAATTCCAGATCACTAATAGCACTAGACTTGTCTCTTAGCCGATGTCGCACTTCTTCTACCTTAGAAGTGACGTACGGTAAATCATCGACGATTACCTGTTCGAAAGCTTTAGCCAATGTTGTGTCGTTTTCGCTTTTTAGAATATAGCCGTGAATGGCTTCATCAGGCACAATCTTTCCTAGCTCGCGAATATAGGCTTCATGATCAAACTGTGACCAGAAAAGTATTTTTAGTGTCGGCAGCTCTTTCCACATGTCAGCGGCTGCCTTAATTCCGTTCATATTAGGCATAGCAATGTCCATCAGAACAAAATCTGGTTTAAGGTTGCGTGCTTTGAGCAGAGCTTCCTCGCCATCAGCCGCTTCTTCTAGCTGAATAAGAGGAATCTGCAGACTATCTAGCACCTGCTTTAGCACCTCCCCACCGTGCTGGCGGAGGCTGACCAGATCTTCTGCCACTAAAACTTTGATACCTTTATCCTGCAGCTCAGTTTTGCTCATGGTCATTTCCTGCTAAAGCCTCGGCTTAATTTAGCGCTCCATTGATTTCGATTTTTACTACTGTTCCCTTTGATGAGGGATCTTGAACCTTGCTGAGGTTGTCGCTCCAAGTAATTGTTGCCCCGATTAGATCGGCTCTCAGGCGCATATATCTTAAGCCTCGAGATTCACCGCGGTCCTTCAGAGAAAAGCCTATGCCATCATCGATTATGCTTAATGTCAGTCGCTCATCATTTCCTTCTAGATTGACACGAATTGTCTTAGCCTGAGCATGCTTAGCAGCGTTGTTGACGGCCTCTTGCGTCAGCCGAAAGAGAAGCAACTCCTCAGTTTTGGTTAGACATTGCAAATGCTGGTCTTCGATGGTTTTTAGAAAGCGACCTTGTATGCCATTCTTGTGGCAAATGTCTCTTGTTAGTTGATCTAAAGCAGAACACAAGCCAAGATTTTCAAGTACAGAAGGAAAGAGACTCTCCATAACCTCTCGAATGTGCCTACCAGCAGTGTCTAAAGATTGTTCAATTGAAACAAGATTGTCTTTGTTTACTGGTTGAGATTCAGGCAAGGCTAATACTTTCGACTTGATCAATTTTATTTCGTTGAGCACCTGATCATGAAGATCAGAGGCTAAAATTCGTCTATCAGCTTCGTCTTGCTTTAGCAGTAAAAGTCTAGTTTCATTGAGCTCAGCATTTTTCATTGCTAGCTCAAAATATCTGCTCGTTTGCCTCTCTTCTGCTTGCTTGAATGACCTAGCCATGAGCCCTAAAGTAAAGCTCGTGGTGCTAGCTAAGAGGCTGGCAGCTAGACTTGCTGTTCCCGTTATTTGTGCGGTTAGCCAAGCAATAAGAATGCCGAGTGCCGACAGTTGCAGGAAGACAAAAAGTAGATATTTCGATTTTACTCTCAGAGCTGCTTCAAATGCAAGAAAACTCATAGCCACTGCCGATGGTACTAGATACCAAATAGAGGCAACTTCTGCTGTTCGTTTTAAGGCAAACAGAACTGCCAGCTCCTTGTCTAGACTAGCTAATTCACGACCGGCCAATATGGCTAAAATAGAGGCTAGAGCTGGTAATACTAATCTTGAAAGATTAGTTAGTGAACTGGCAGGTGGCTGCCTGACACTCATTTTTTAACTGTTTTAACCGAATCGGTTTTTGCTGTATCTGTTTTAACTGAGTCTATTTTATTGAGATAAAACTTGGCTAGCCAATATTCGACTGAATTAACAACACCATGTTTGCTTACAAACATAAACTTGTCACGGGCAACAGCCATGTCTCCACGGCTATAAGCATCTAGCCCGAGAAAGGCCTGGCATTGAGCTAAATCATAAGTACTGTTTTCAGCATGTTCTAGCAGTTTCTCTTGGTCTTCTTTACCAACAAAAAACTTAAAAACTGCAAACGGCCAGAGCAGGCGATTCAACTTTTTCAAACTCAACTCACTGAGCGATTTTGCTTGATTTGGTTGTTTTGAAACTTTGTAAGCAAGTACAGTTAGACATGCGGCATGACCAGAGAAATCTGACTTCCATTGACTACGGTCAAGCCAGTCGATCGTGTTTTTGGCAAAAGCACCAGGGTTATCTAGCATTAAGTAGGCCCCGGCCCGATTTACCAGCGCATATTTATCATCCTTACTCAAAGCCAAAGCCTGATCGAAATCAGCTATTGCTTGTTTCGGTCTAAAACTGCGAAAGTAGACGACACCGCGAACGGTGTAAGCCAATGGATTTTTACTGTCGATCTTTATGGCTTGATTGAGGTCATTTATAGCAGCATCGTATTTCTTGAGCTCACTATAGGCGGTGCCGCGGTCAACCAGAGCAACTGCAGAATTGGATGCCTTAAGGGCTTGGGTAAACTCGTCAACTGCTAATTTGTATTGCTCTCGATTGAGAAAGTCTTTGCCCACGGCATAGTGTCTGTCATACTCGGCAGAAGCTTGGGCCGCCGGCATAAAACTAGTGATGCAGACGGCTATCGACAAAACACTTTTGAGAATCTTCATGGTTTTTCCCTGGACGCCACTTGCCAATTCTAGACCTCCCGGAGCAAAACAAGCCTTATTGTGAATCTTATCGTTAAGGCCATATGTTACTGCTGCTTTACAAGCTTCGAGTGGTTATCGGCCACCTGCTTCATAACCGTGGTTATGGGTATGAAATTTATGGCGTTTATATTTATTCTTGGGGGCTGATGTGCAGGGTGGTTGGTCTAATGCAGATAGTGATTGGCAGCTAAAGCGGCTCCAGCATGATTCGGTCAAAACTGTAGACAAGGCTGTGCAGGCTATGCGTGGAGTTCTGCAGGAAGACATTATCGCCCATGGCCAAGAATACGAGAAGATGTTTGGCAAGTCTTCGGCGCAGTACAACGAGTATCTCAACATGGTTATGGAGAAACTCGAACAGCTGGGTGTTGCACCCAAACAGGTTATTGAATGGCTGAATCAAACAGCTTCTGATGGCGCAATACCAGTCAGCCAATACGGAACAGATCGAGATTCTCAGTCTGAGACTATTCCGCAGATACGGGCTGAGCCAATTCCGTATGACCAGCAACTTCAACCACAGGTCGATTTTGATAGTTTCGCCCGGCTTGAGGCAGCAGCGTCGCAGGCGTTGGCCGTTGGTACTAATCCGACACCAGCGTCCGCTTTACCATTTTCGGCTTTCCCGGCCGCCCAGGTGCCAGCACCGTTGCCAACTCAAACCTCGTTTCCTTCTGCACAGCCTGATTCGAGTCAGTCTCCAAGTCATTCGGGCGCCCAGGCGCCTGCTCCTGCTGCCCAGCCGACATTTCAATCTTCATTGCTGAGTAATTCTGCCGCTTGGGCTTCGCCAACCCCGGGTCAGACTCCTTCTAAGCCTGCAGCTGTCGCTGAGGCTTGGGGTTTGGGAGATTCGGTTGAGAATGAGCCAGCTAAGCAATCTCCCGCTTCTGCATGGGGCGCGACGCTGCCCGAGCCACCAGCTACTTCCCCTAAGGTCAGCTCTAGTTGGGGAACCGCCGAACCCAACCATACCAATAGCCTAAAATCAGCTCTAGGTATGGCGGCCTCGCCGGTTGTCCAATCTGTCAGTCCTAAAGCAAATGAACCCGCGCAGGAAGAGTTTAACCCCGAGACGACTTGGCAAGCCGTTCCGGTAGCATCAGTGCCACTTTCGCCAGCCACTACGACCAATCTAGTGCCGAAGGAATCAGTCTGGAATGAGGCTCCAGCTGCGCCACAAGCTTCAGCTTGGACTGCAGCAGCGGTTCCTCCTGCTCCAGCTATGCCACAAGAACCAGCTTGGAGTGCCGCTCCGATTCCTCCTGCTTCAAGTCATGCCGCCCCCATCTCGCCAATAGCGGCGCCAGACAATTCGACCAACCCAATCGCCAGCCCCGCTCAGAGTAATGTGCCGAGCACCAGCTCCAGTCAAGCCTTCACCCAGTGGGGAGCGCCCACAAGCGTAGTTCCTACATCTCAGCCGGCAGCACCAGCTGAGTCTCCCTGGGCGACGGCAGCATCTCCAGCATCGCCTTTGCCGGTGGCGACAACGAACCCAATAAGTTCCAGTGGCCCGGGATGGGCCTCAAGCGCGCCAAGTAATCTCCCCGCAGCGCCTTCGAACCAGGCACAACAAGTCGCGCCCATTTCAACTGCGGGTTGGGCTTCTCCTGCGATTCAATCTACCCCGGCTGTATCTAGCCCTGCGCAAAATCAGCAAACGCCAAGCTGGCAGGCAGCCCCAGCATCAACCGCCATAACGCAAGTACCAGCTCCCATTCCAGCTACCGCCACAACTGCCGTTCCTGCTCCTGCTCCGGCTCCGGCTCCGGCTCATGTTCCGGCTCCTGCTCATGTTCCGGCTCCGGCTCCGGCTGCACAAACACTGGCACTAGCCGAATCAAATTGGAACACTCCCGCGCCCGGCACTCTGCCAGTAACGCCTGAACCTAAAGTACTAGCACCTCAACCCGCGTCGCCGTGGAGTGCTGCTGCTAACTCGATTGCTACAGAATCTCAGTGGGCCGCACCGTCATTCCCGATACCTTCACCGACTCTTGGGCCCGCGCTGACACCTGCATCGATGGCAGGGCCGATGATGGCGCCGGTTTCGCAAGCGGCACCATGGCCACCAGCTCCCGCTCCTGTAACAGCTCCAGTTTCAGTTTCTGCTCCGGTTTCGGCTCCAGCGCCACTTCCGTCTCCTGTTTTGGCTCCAGCTCCCGTTAGACCGTCAGCTCCAGCACCAGTGACAACACAAGCACCTGTGTTCGCGGCACCCCAGGTCTCGCCAGTGGCTGTGCCACCATCACCTTGGGGTGCAGTTCCGGCACCAGGTCCTGCTACTGCTCCAGCGCCCATGCAAGCAGTAGCGCCAGTGGTTTCGGTTGCACCGGTCATACCAGTAGCGACTCAAATGCCAGCCAATGATCAGTCTCCAACCAGTCCAACAACGCGGCCGAGTTTTGGCGGTTGGCCAGCTGGACCGGTGCCAAATCCTTATGCTACCCAAGACGCAATGCAAAGACCGCCTCAACAACAACAACAGCCGGTGCAGCAGCAACAACAAGTGCAACAGCCGGCGTCATCTCCTCCATATGGCTGGGCGCAGTCTCAACAACAACATCAACAGATGCCAAACAGCCCAATTGCCGCTCCGCATTATCAGAATGCTGGTAATGGAAATGCTGGTAATGGCAATGGTGCCAATGGCCATCAAGTACAGAGGCCAGAAGAAAGGGAAGAGCCGAGTTATGATCCTGCCACAGCTTGGGACTAGCAGGTAAATCTTGTTTCTACGGCAGCAGCATTTCCATCTTTTCCACAAATTGTTCTGGTGGCAAGAAGCCTGAAATGCTTGTCACCACTTTGCCTTGAGCATCAATAACTAACACCGTTGGATAGCCGCTAATTTTGTATGGTGTCAATTCGGCTGCGTTGATGCGGGAATGAAGCTTAAGCCAGATGAAACGATCACCCAGTTCTGTCACCAAGCCTGGGTTTTGGAAGGTCTCATGCTCTAGACGGCTGCACCAGTGACAATTGTCAGTATATACATCAACGATAATGAGCTTATGTTTCTGCCTGGCAGAAATCTTGCAGTTATTTAGACTCGACTGCCACTGCAATTGGCGCTTTGGCGCACCAACTTTAGGTTGTGGATGAGCCGAACAATCGACATTGCAAGTGCCCAGAAAAGTAAGGAGCAGCGACAATATCAGTATGAGTCTCATCTAGTCAGCCACTTGATTTTCGTTAGAGGGTCTAACGACTTTGGCACCATCGCTAATTGATTGAAAATCAGGATGAGCAGATATTGAACAGTGGTCTTCGCTCTCTACCCTAGCTTAAAGGCAATCGAGGCGGCGACGAATGTCTTTGAGTATTGAAGAGCCAGCTACTTCTTTAGCAAAAGGTAGCCATACTTTTGGCTCACTATAGGTGCTCAACTTAACTTCGGTTCTCTCGCCATTGCCAAGCGGAGTCAATATCCATGAGCCTTCAAAGGCCTTCAGTTTCTCAGAGGAAAGCAGGGCAAAATCTATGCGCTTGTAGGGCGTTTCTACTTCTTTGTAGGTACAGTGTGCATTACCTATCACTGGAAGCTCACTAAAGTGTTCATCCATAACCGCAACACCGTCATGGTGCGAAACTACTTTTCTTCTGTGTGGCTCTTGAACACGTGAATGCTGAATTGCTTCAAAAACCGCTTTGGGAGAGGCATCTATTACTACGCTTGACTCTACTCCACGATGTCCTCTTGGCGCAGCTAAAGCTTCACTACTGCTGGAGACAGCTACTAGTGCCAAGGCGAGAAGCAGTTTATTTAGTCTTGTTGTCATCACGTCCGTTCTAAAAGGTATTCAAAAGGATGCTATTGGCCGTTGATGGCCATACCACGCTGTCAATTCGCAACTATTATTGCTCATTGCTAATGATAACTGTGCGTTGACAATATTTAGGAGTTTTTTAAATAACAGATGTCAGCATATAGCTATTTGATGGCGAAACATTATTGACGAAAAAGCTCATAAGCTTTTGCTCGTTTACCTAAGCGAACAAGCGCGCGAGTAATACTATAATGGAGACGATATTTCTGAGTTGAGCGTTGAGGATAAACCATGAACCGGCACTTTATACTTTCAAGAGTAAGCTCTTTGAAAGTCCTGGCCACTGCTGCTTGGTCATGGGTTATTGGTTATGCCTTACCTGTGCTAGCTCAGAAGCAACCGGCTGGAACAGTCATTGCGGCTGAAGTAAAAGGTTTACCCACCCACGAGAATAGTGGATTTCTCGACGGCTTATTCACGACAATCAACTATATAACTGGCTTCGCTCTAGCCGGAGCGCTTATCTTTGGTTTGATTTGGCTTTTACAGCGTCGCAATGTGGCGGAAGACGCAGAACAAGAAGCAGCAGCAGGCTCCGAAACTAGCGACTCTACAGCTGGTGCTCCTGAGTCAGATACTAACAAAGAAGAAGCCGCTGCAGCAGATTCTAAGAGCACTGAAGAATCAGCTGAGAAAAGCGAAGATAAAGCAGCTAACTAATTGTCACTAAGATTCGCTAGTTTCGCTTGTGCAATAGCACCAGCTGAATTGGGGTCTGTAAAACGCATCGAAATTGCCACCATTTCACCATTATCGGTTGGAATAGTGGTGATTCTAAGTTCTACTTCGTCTTCTTCGACTCGCGTCGTAAACTTCTTGTCTTGTGGTTTTACAAGTTCTTGAGGGTTCAAACCGGCAATAACTTTATACGAACCAACCAGTGCACCATGTATCTCTAATGGCAACATACAATCAGCTAGAAGTTCTCCATGGAGGAAGTAACGCAGTGAGACACCGCTTACATCCGGTTCTAGGTGAATATCAGAGCAGCGTTTCTGAGTGGCCTTTCCAATTATTTCGTGAGCCAAAAGCATTACAGAAGCATTCTGAGCTTCTTTCATACGATTGATGTCAGTCTCTTCTTCACTCCCCCCGAGTTCTGACTCAACAACATCCTCAAGCAGCTTCCTACTTGCAGTTGCATTCATCGCGCCAAGACTAGATTCGATTAGATGGCTAGTCACATTGGCGACGGCTGTTTGCATTGCATTTTCAGCCTGAGCGACCTGGTCTCTTGCCGTTTCTGCAACTGTATCTGTTGAAACCTTTAGCGGATCGGCAAGAGGTTTTGTTTCTGTCACTGTCGGCGGTGCCGCTACTTCTGCTGAAACTGGCTCGGTTATTGATGCAGGTTCTGGTGATGGCATAGCTGCTGCTAAATTAGCTGGTTCCGGAGTTGGTGCTAAAGCAACTTCAGGAATTGGTTCAACAAGCGAGGCAGCAATTACATCAGCAATTACTGATGTTTCGGGTGAAACCTCAATGATCAATGGTTGTGCCTGTTCAGCTGCCGCGACCGGTGCAATTGGGCTATCCATATCGTCATCATCATCGTCACCAAAAAGTGATTGAAGATGTTTTTTTGCTGGTACACGAGGAGATACTTTTTTCTCCAAGGCATCAGCCTGAGCAATTACACTGGGTGGAAGAGTAAACTCTTCGCTTAGAGTACTAGCTGTGTGACTAAGTTCAACAGTGTGACTAAGTTCTAAAGTTCGACCAAGTTCAACAGTATGATCCAGTTCAAGAGTATGAACAAGTTCAGTAGTGTGATTAAGCTCGGCATTTGTTGGCGCTTCCACTGGTAGTGCAGGAGAAGATTCATACAACTGCTTCATGCAGAATTCAAATTCGTCTGCTGTACAAACTAGCTGTTTGAGATGGCCGCTTCGCAACTCAACACGCAAAGTATCTAAGGCAATTAGGTCATCGGGGTTAACCATGGCTACACTGAAATGAGTACCCGAACTTGCCACTGGTATAAGCTTGAACTTGTATTTAGTTTCCATAGAAACTAAATCGGCAATTTCACGCGGCGGAACGTTTTGAGAAAGGGAGATAAAATTGACGCCGAATTGCAGCTCAAGCGAATCTTTCAGCTGGTGATAGGTTACCAATCCCAGCCGGTCCAAAATTAATGTCAGCCTATCGCCGGACCTGGATTGCTCCTCCATGGCACTGGCGAGCTCTTCAGCGGTAATTATGCCGATGTCGACCAGAAGGTCGCCAATCTCGTTACCACTGACGGACATCGAATCTCCTGGCGAAATTGTTGTGGGGTTCATCTGTGCGGGAATCCGGTTGAATTGATACGGTTGACCATAGAAGATCAAACAGGTCGTATTATCTGTTTTCCCGATGGAAAATGCTGCTAAACCTGAGCTTTATTGTATTTGCTCAAAAACTTAGGGCTTTACGAGCAGCCTGGGCACAATTTCAATCAACGGTTTTGCTGAGGTCTGGTCGGCGACAATATCAGCCACTGAATAATGACAATGCTCATGGGGCCCGACAAAGTCGATATTGACGTCACCCATGCCAGCGGCCAGAGCAAGATAGGCCTCTTTTGCGGCTCGAGCGTCAAAGCGACCCAAAATAGCTGTGGCATAGAGCCTACCAGCCGGGCTACCATTGGCAATGATCCATTCAAGGTCAGGTCGAGCTGGCGCACCAAGCTTAATTGCTGCATTAAGGGCGGGCGCGATTTTGCTGCTCTTCAAGCTGGCTTCTTCCAGCTGTTTCGCCGCAGCTATAGCGGTTAGAGCAGGGTTCATCTGGCGACTGGGCTGCTCATCTTTGGCTTCAGAGCTAGATTGCACTGCGCTCGGTACGGCTGAGCCTGTCAAAGATGGGCCAACTTGAGCTGAAGCTACGGGCGTAAAGCAAAGCGACAAAGCTATAAGGCTTGATGCAATAAGAGATTTGCTTTCAAGGTTCATGCTCTGTCGCTCTGTGTTTACTTACGGCTGAACTAATTGTTCAGCACTACTTAACGCCCAATAGTTCTACTTCGAAGACCAAGGTGGCATTCGGAGGAATAACACCACCAGCACCTCTTTGACCATAACCAAGGTTTGGTGGAATGGTCAACTTGCGCTTCCCGCCAATTTTCATTGTGGCCACGCCTTCATCCCAACCCTTGATCACTTGGCCGTTTCCGAGCAAGAATTCAAAAGGCTGATTACGATCAACTGAACTATCGAACTTGCTGCCGTCAGTGAGCCAGCCAGTGTAGTGCACTACAACTGTTTGACCATTTTTAGGCATAGCGCCTTGGCCCACGACGATGTCTTCAATTACGAGACCGGTGGGCGTTGTGGTTCCGGTTTGTGTCATGGAATTTGCTCCGCTTGTATTAACATTGTTTGATTGTTCGCCACTGCTAGTAGTGGCGACATTGCTCGCTCCAGCGCTAGCGTCCACCGGAGTGGATGCATTTGAACAGGAGGTTGTTGACAGGCTTGTTAGGCCCATCAGGGTTAGAGCTAAGAAAGTAGAAGTTGGCGCTAGTTTACGCATTTAAGTCCTCAAATTGAGACCACGTCAAAGTTATAGCAGAACCGAGCGAGATTACCATTAACGCAGATTTTCGTAGTCACCCCATTTACGGCGTGGCAAAATAGCTCGATGATCTCAAGAGTTAATTTAAGAGCTAATAAAAAAGATCTGATGCCCCAATTTAGAGACAACTCTGAGCCTGATAGGTCTAAAGCCGCAACAGCTGATGTTAGTGAAGCGCTTTTGGCCTCTTTAGCCGTGAGCAAAGAGAAATCAAGCGCCCCTGGCAAGCCAGTCGGATTTTTCACCAAAGCCGAGGTGATTGCCGAGGGCACCCTGACAGGAATCGTCCACCACGGCCTATCTGAAGCCATTAACAATCCAGGCCGCTTCGGCACAGAAATAGTGGGCGCAGCTGCTCTTACCCTGGCCATGAAAGGTCCGAGCTGGGTGAGAATGCCAGCCATGGGCGTTGCCGCTGTCGGTACGGTTGTTTTTGCCGCCCATGCCGCCGATGCCACTATTAAGGCCGCGGGTATTGCCGATAGGATGACGAGCAGTAATCTCGACCAGAGCAAGGCGGCAATTAGCGAAACTCTCGGCCCTCTTGCCTTTGACGCAGCCATGATGGTGGGTTCCGGTCATTTAGGTTCGCGTCTGGCTGCTAACTTGCCCAAGACATTCCCGACTCATATCGTTGACTCGGTTATTCCTCGCCTATCCTTCGAAATGGGCCCACAGCTTGCCCTTGAAGGCGTTCCAATGGGCGGAATGGCTGCCGCCGGACCGCGCTTGCGTTTCAATACTCCCCGTGAGGCCCCAGGCCTAAAGGCTCCGCCAGAAAACGTTATGGCTATGGCTAATCACGGCGATGGTGGAGGTGGCAGAGGAGCAGGAGGGGCGGGAGCCAATCGTGAAATATTAAAAGAGGGCTACAAGATTCTTAATTTCCGGGGCAGCCGAGGCGAAGATGTTCAGCTTGTAGATAAATTGCCAGCCCTGAAACCCATTGAACTTCTCCATGGTGACCACTCTATCTCAAAAATCAGCGCCAACGGCAAGGTGGTGATTGCTTTTCCTAGTGGAGAGGCCCGTATGCTTGACCTGGGAATGCCCATAAAACGGGTCACAGTAAGCGAGTATGCCGGTGGGCAAAAGCAGTATCGCCTCAATGAGACTGTGCTGGCCAATATGGAAGTGAACAACGTCAATCACGAAGTCAAAGCCCTTCTAGGCAACGGCGATCACCTGCATATGGTCGATAACATTCAAAACGGCTTTATTAACTTCACCCATAAAGATGGTGTTCAGACCTGGATTGAACATTCAGGTCGCATGGTGTTTAAGCTCCCAAACGGCAATATGAGCGAAGCCACTATTCCTAGCCAGTTGGCGCATATCCGCTTGACTGAACGCGCCGACGGCAGCAAGCAATTTCAATTCTTGAACCCCGAAGGCAACCTTCTACCGCAGAAAGTCGAATTGCCTGCCTTTACGGCCAAGGCTAAAACAATGGATGAGATTCCTCAATGGCGGCAGCTCAATGACTATTTGGCTGGTCGTCCCGAAAATAGCGGTTCGCCTTTTGAAATGCATAGAGTTGAGCCTGATGCCGGCGGTATAGCCCACGGTCAGCCCAGTCACAAAGAAAACTTCCCGATTTGGAATCCTCGATTCAGACCAACAACTGTTGGTCGCGTTCTTGATGCGCAAATCGCTGGAGTCGACCCAAGAGTAATGCGCGGCAATGACCTGGATAGCCCGGCTGATATGGCTCTGGCCCAGCAAGGTCATGGATGGTTAGTAAAGCGCTATCTCAGTGGTCTTGATCGTCAGGATGATTTCTTTGGCAATTAGCCCACGGCATCTTTTAAGGCACTGTGAGCAGCAAGATATTTAGTCGTAACTGTCAATACCTTGGCCTCGTGAGTCAGCCGGCCGTGAGTATCTTGCAGTTCTAAGAGGGCTTGCTGGTCTTCTGGCACACCATACATGGTGCCAGCCACCCAGTAAGAAAGATTGAGCGGATCTGATGGCAAATCTTTTGGTACCTCTACACTCTTGTCTGTGAGCTTACTGCTCAGGCGAAGAATGTCTTTAATTGAGTCAAGTACTTGCTTCGCTACTGGCTCTAAATCTTGGTCGGCTGGTTCATCTTCCAGCCACTCTACTTCGCCCTGCAGGTAGGGTAAATCTTCTATGGTGCGCAGAACTTTAAACCGTCTGCGGCCTTCGGTCATAATATTCATTCGACCATCGGGTAATTTTTCGCACTCAATAATTTCAGCGGAGGAGCCAATAGTCGCTGCCTGTGAACTGTGAGGGTCATAGAGCAAGACCCCGAAGAGCTTATCGCCTTCCATGATGGTGGAAACCATTTGTCTATAGCGCGGCTCAAATATATGCAATGGCAAGGGAGAGCCAGGAAAGAGCACCACATCGGGAAGGGGGAATAAAGGCAATATTTGCTTATTATTAGGCACTAAATTCTCCAATACCAATTTTATAATGCTGCTGACAGATCGAATTTTAGGTGCCTTGCGGTCTTTGAGCGCCGGCATGAGCGGGCCTGGTCGGTGTGTAAGCGCAGCAGCCAGGTGCGCAGACGTCGGGCGCAGGCCCGAAGCAACCGATGGCTTTTTTCTCAGCCACGTTATTTGATTCTAGCCGTTCTTCCACCAGATCGGCCATCATTCTTGCAAACTTAGGATTGGTACCAGCGGTGCTAGTGCGAACAAACTGCATCTGAAGCTCATGCCCAAGCTCTTTCGCTTCGGTATCGAGGTCGTAAAGAATCTCCATATGATCGGAGACAAAACCGATTGGATGAAGCAATACATGCCTGACACCCGCCCCATGCAACTCACGCATGTGATCGAGCACGTCGGGCTCTAGCCAGGGTTGAGTGGGTGGGCCACTACGACTCTGGTAGACAAGCTTGTAGTTGTTCAGACCCAGCGCTTTGGCGGTTAATTCACAGGTCTCTGTCAGCTGTTTCACATAATCGCAATTGTCTGCCATGGTCATGGGGATGCTATGGGCAGTGAAGGCCACATGCAGGTCTTTTCGATCAGCTTCGCTAAACTGGTCTAGGCCTGCTTTCACGGCTTCAATATTGGCCTCTACGAACAGTGGATGATTGTAGAACACTCTCAATTTGTCAAACTGAATATCGGCAGCATCAGCTTCAATTTGCGCCTTCTCTATATCTTCACGATACTGGCGACAACCGGAGTATGAGCTGTAAGCCGAAGTAATAAAAACAACTGCTTTCTTTGTTCCATCAGCCTTCATCTGTCTGAGGGTATCGGCCAGCATTGGATGCCAATTGCGGTTGCCCCAGTAAACAGGTAGCTTAATTGAGCGTTTGTCTAGCTCTTGCTTAAGCGCTTCAATCAAGGCGCGGTTCTGGCCGTTGATTGGGCTCACACCCTCGAAGCGCTCATAGTGATGAGCGACTTCGAGCATGCGAGCATGAGGCACGTTCTTACCTCTGAGCACATTTTCAAGAAAGGGCATAACATCGGCCATTCCCTCAGGACCACCAAAGGAAAGAAAGAGAATGGCATCGTAATTAGTCATATATCACCCTTTTTGACTTGAAATGGCTTGTTGTGCTTAGGTCACGACCCGACTTGATAAGAGGTCTAATACCTCTCCTTCGGCAGGAAAGCGCCCTAACTTGGCCTTCGAGAAAATCAGCTCACCGTCTACTTCTACTTCAAAGACTCCGCCGCTAGATTGATGAATCTTAGTGGGGTAATCAAGTATTCTTGCGATATCGGCTGCCAAACTGACAGCCCTAGATTTGTATCCTCAAGAACCGCAGAATGTAATGGATACCGCTGGTTTATTTTCAGTCATATTGGTCTCCTACTAGACTAATTGTTTGTTGTCTGGCGATTTAAAATCGTTCTTCATTCTCGCTTTATGGGATAAATGGTAGATTCAAAAAAGCCGTTTTGCCCCATAATTTTAGCTCAGAAAAATCACATAAAACATGAATAGAGTACTAAGTCGCATATGCACAGCCCCATTTGCCTCTGCTGGCCTAGCGTGGACGCTCTCTATGTCCGCGCCGGTGAGCAATTTGGCCTACGCCGCGGAGGCGGAGGCACACAGCCCGAAGAGGCTACCACTTTGTAAAGTTAAACCCCTGGCGGCGGATATGGATAAGTTGCCAATGCTCAATAGCAACTGTCCTGAAGTTGTTTCTGGCGAGGGCTTACTTGTCTCGACCATGAGCCGTGTGGGCAAGGACGTGCCCGAAAACCACTTGAGTTATCGATTCAAAGGCGACTTCGCCATCTTTTTGCATCACATCAATAAACAGACCGAAGCCGAGGCGAAGAAGACCCTTTATGTTAGCTGGGTTGCTTTCAACCCAACTAATCAGCCAGTCACTCTAAGAGTAGATGAGCAAGCTTCATATTTGAGCCAGCCTGATGCACCATTCCTTGAGCGCGACCCCCTTGCTGTAGACGATGAGAACAAACTCTTCTCTGGCCCAGGCGATCGTTTAACCGCCGACTATATTCACGGCAAAGCCAAGATTGAGCCACCTTTTCTCATCACTATTCAACCGGGCAAACTTGCTGTTGTTAGACATGTAGATGTGCCAGTGGCAGACCTGAAATTTCACCATAATGGCCGTTCATTTTTTGCCCGCGGCAACATTGACGGCGCCTTGCAAATGGCCACCATCGCTACATTTTCAGAAAGCGGCCCACCGGAGCTGCCCAAACTAGAGGCAATGTTGAAAGATTCTCTTATGGCTAAACCTAGGGAATATGAGAAGCTTCGACCTACTCCCAATGGTGCCACTGGTCGTTTCATTTATGGCCGCGTTGCTGGAGTGCAGCAAGGGGTGCATCTTGAAGCCAGTCATAACCTACTGTTAGACAAAAGTTCTGACAGTATTAAATGCTATCCCATTAGCTCCCTTGCCAGAGGAACATTTGGTACAGGCGAAATTCAAAGCGCGAAGCTGCTGCGTCGTTATGACGACACCGCCTACAGTGCCCATGGCAATTACTGCGTCGATTACAAAATCACCTGTAACGTTCGCAATAGCGATTATATAAAGCGAAAAGTCTATGTCTACCTCGACTGTCCGCTGAAGACCGATAAGAATGAAATAAAATATGCAGAACAGCCTGAGAAGGCGGTTTTCTACCGGGGTTCAGTCAAAGTCTCCACGGCCAACTACGAGCGCTTCTATCACCTTGTCTTGCACAAAGGTCAAAACCTTGAAGCATTAGATGCCTTTGAAGTAGAGCCCGGTGAAAAGATGAACTTTACTGTTGAGCTTCTCTATCCACCAGATGCAACACCACCACAGTTGCTTACAATCTACAGCCCCAAATCTGAAGAAGTGAAAGTAGATATGCGGCCGGTGTTAGAGACGAAGTAGCAGCTCATCCAGGCACTAGGGCAATGATTACCATTGAAGCAAAGGTAGCAGGAGCTTCTGCATCCAAGCTAATCAGCGAGAAGATTGCTGAGCTGAGTGATTGGCGTGGTGCGGCACTAGCCACTGTGTGTGCCCTTATCACAGAGGCCGTTGCTCTCAATGCTGCGGGGAAGAAGAAGAAGAAGAAGGCTGTGAGGATCCCAACCTTTAAATCTGGTGATATTAAATGCATTAGAAAAACTGCAATACCATGACCACTATTGCCGCTAATCGGCTCGCAGCAAAAAGTTTGATTAAAGCTATTTGGCACCGGTCATTAACGTGTGCTACGATTATTTTACAAATCAGCGTCGTAATTCTTGGCTCGCCGCGTCGCGGTATAGCGAGGCCCCTCGGAGGGAAACCTCTGGAGAAGAGTGAGAAGAGTTGACGCAAAGAATTGGGGAAAGTGAGGCTTCGGTCTCACTTTCTTTTTTGACGATTTCTATGTTGTTATCTCATCGAACTTGCGGATCTGATGCTTTACTAGCTCATAAGGAGCGCATAGGTTTTTGGCATCATTGCATGTAATCATTGCGTTGCGACTTGAGCTGGCATAAAAATCGGCTATCTGCAAGCCAGGAGTACTCGATGAAGCCAGGTAGAAATCTCCTTTGCGGTAAGTGCCTTGCTTTGAGAATGTTTCTGGTAGCAGCCGAAGCTCTTCGAGCAGTGCTTTGCCATAATCCTCCCAGCCGCCTTGTTTTGCTATGCAAATTGTCAATTCCTTGTAGGTTCCGAAAGCGCTATTAACAGTAGATTTGACTAAATTCTTATAGATTACGAATCTAGCCTCATGACTGCAGTCAACTCTTTTGTGTTTGTAGCTGGCAATAAAAACTTCTATGTTCTCAGTGCTCAATGCTTTGCCAAGTTCTAGTTTGCGTGTAGTTTCCATATCTACAAAATGAAGCTGCTGTGAGGCATACCACTTTTCCACTTCGCGTAAGCCGCGGGTTTTCGGCGGATTCGGTATAGTGCTTTGTACAAGCTTCTTGTGCAATTTCTTGGCAGCACGTGCACCGTTGAGAATAACTAAAGCTACAGTCATCACTTCTTGATGGCTTAGTGTCCCGGACTCGTCGATATAACCATAATTAGACATTAATGAAGATAAACACCAACCTCTTCCCTTTGCCACCACTGCCCTGACGAAAAGAGCACTTCTGGCTTAGTGAACTTGTATTTGTAGAGCTTCACTCTTAAATACTTTGGCGGAGTATCGGCAAAAGGGTTGTATTTAAGTAGCTTCAAAACACTTTTATCACCCTGAGCTAGCGCGCTTAAGAAATGAACAAACCAGCGGCCTGGGTTAGCTCCGCTTTCGGCTCTTAGGGCTTCAAACCACATTTGCCAGTCAAGTCGTGGCATATATGGCGCAACTATGGGTGGTGCCCGATGAATATCGCCAATCTTGTAATTAAATTCGTAGGCCTTATAGTCAATATCATCAATGCTGCCTTCGATGATTAGCTCAGGCCGGTCTCTGGTCATAACAGCGAAGAGACCATAAGTAGAGGATACGCCGAAGTTTTGGCTGAGACCATAACCGAGAGCAACTGGCTCTGGCAAAATAGAAAAGAAATCTCTTCCGAGAACCGTGAGCCCAAAACTAATCACACTGGCAAAGGCAATCACGAAGAAGGCAGAATAAGCAATTAGTTTTTCGGCGCTTCGTCTCAAGCGGTCGTTATTTTCCTGCGCGCCTTTGTTGATTTTAAGCAGCAGTGTTGTCAAA
Source organism: Obscuribacteraceae bacterium (SeqCode) (assembly GCA_044378815.1). Taxonomy (GTDB): domain Bacteria; phylum Cyanobacteriota; class Vampirovibrionia; order Obscuribacterales; family Obscuribacteraceae. Next base: position 142,192 of record JBIPOV010000006.1, read on the forward strand.
GCGTCCAATTTCAGAACCTTACATAGAGACTGCAGCTCCTGGTCTGATACAAGCGACAAGCAAAGAACAGCACTAAGAAAATTGAAAAAGCCATAGTTGCCAGTTAAGGCAATGGCCAGCTGCAATAGACAAAAATAAATAGCAGCAGCTAAACGCGCTTTTGCCCCGGCAAAGACAAAGAAAGGAACAACAATCTCAATAGCCAGAGCACTGGCACAGGCTATCTTGCTTACGATTAAAGGTTGAGCGTTGCAAAAGAAAGCTAGAGGATTAGGCAGGGGCTGTGTCTCAAAGTGATACTTGAGAGCTGTGAGTGAGAGCCAAGTCGAATCACTAACAGCTTCGCTAACGATTTTCACAAAACCGGAGGAAAACATCAAACGAAAAGCCAGCCAGGCAAGGGCTATTGTGGCTATCTTTGCAGTTCTCTCACTAAAAGAGAAGTAGCGACTGCGACCAAGAAATATTGAAATAAATCCAGTTTCTAGCAGAAGAGTGTCCCATTGAAATGACAAAAATTCCTGGCCAACCGAGACTATATGCAGGTAAGCCAAATAGAGAAGGAAGAGTACAATCGGATCAGCGACACCAAAGAAAAGCAAGATGGACAATAAACAACCGCCACTGGTTACCCACTGAAGTAAGCCATAATTGGCAACCGGAGCAATGCCATTGATTGAGTAGAGGCCCTCAAGCTGCGGCAAAAGCAAAGCGAAGGCGCAGAGATAGACCAGAGCTAGTAGTCTCAAGTATAGAGAGACAGTCAGTTTTGATGGCTGATTACCGAGGGCCATGGGCTTCCTTCGCGCAAGGTCTATAAAGGGCTAGAAAGATCTAGATATTGATCTAGTGATTCTACCGCAGTAGCTTATGGCTTTCGCCCCAGTTCCGGCGAAATTTCTTTGGTTGCAAGTGTCGTTATCTCGCGCGGTAGAAGCTTCGCTATTGCCTCTTCTCTGCCCACAAGTATGAGCTTTTCTGTGGCTCTACCCCAAACCAGGTAGCGAAAATACTGAAACTTTTTATCGCTAAGTTTTTCCACTTCATCGAACAAGTCTATGAGAATGACTACTTTTGCTGTCATGGCCCGAAAGAGAAATAAAGAAGTCTCAAGCAAAGTGGCTCTAGCACTTGGCCTGACTGGATGTTGGCTGACTCTCACACCGCCTGCAAATTTGAACTTGTGACTCTTGTCGCTACAAGCACTAAGAATTGCAATATCGCTAGGGCGATAGCCACCAGTGCTGAGAAGGCTTTCAACAATAAATTGAACAGTCTCAGTTTGCTCTTCCACTGATGACACTTCAAACAGTTCGCTGGTTTCGTTGCTGGCTAAAAGATCGATATTGCTCTTAAAACTTACTTTCAAATCAATTGTGGTGGCAGCCTGTGGCACCACACTATTGCGGTTAAAGGCCAGTAGTTGAGGGTCATAGCAGAAGACAAAAATGCCTTTGGCTTGGTTCCTTAGACAGTGCTTGAGGGCCAGCCACAGGGTTGTGCCGAAGCTGTGGCCTTCATCGACAATGATGGCATCGAATTTTAGCTCAGGATGTAAGCGACAGGCCTCAAGTAAAAGCTCGGGGAAAATTTCGTTGAAGACTTTTGTACTTCTGTAGTTTGGTGGATTGAGATTAGCTGCCAGCGCAGCCGAATGGCAGAGAGCATGAAAGGTCGATATCGTCAGAGAGCCATTTTTGTGTCCATTACTACTGTTGACGGCTGATGCAGGATCAAAGTGCATCTTGTTTTTGGTTTCTTCTTCTTGCAGAGACTGCTCGTATTGTTGGCGCAACTGTGCGGCCATTAGCCTAGAATGAGTCACCAATAGAACTTTCTGACCTTGGGACAATTTCAAGGCGACCTCGCTAGCAATGGCAGTTTTACCAGTGCCAGTACCGCCCACAATATTGACCGTATTTTCTGCGGTTAGAGCCCACAGTACTTTTTGCACCAAAAGCGGTATCTCAAGTTCTGGCGACGGCTTGGTCGAGATTGCCCATTCGCCTTCAGCTGCCGTTAGTGGAGTAAATGATTGTTTTTGTTGCAGCAGAGCTTGGTAGAGCCCAGAACTTTTAAACAACAGTAATTCTTTGCGCAAAAGTTGTTCGACTAATAAGCGCACATTGGGTGCTTGCAATCTGGCATTCAGCCTGATTGTAGCCTGTTTCATTTCAGCATTTGAGAGCTTGAGCGTAGCGGCGATGGCAGTGTTAATGGTTCTATTGCGCGAATTAGTCTTACTGTCCGAATTAGTCTTAATGCATGAACCATCTGTGTTGGCAATGCTGCTTGAATCGTAAAAGCCATGGAGATGTTGTGATATCTCAAAGAGCCTTTTGCCTTCATCAGTGATTGTCAGATTTTCCTGCAAGCCTGCCAGCAAACCGGCACAAATTGGGGCATAGGCAAGATGCTTAAGTATGTTGGCGGTGACGCTATCGCAGTGAATCTTTTCGAGCAGATCAAGCAAGGTGATTGGCTGTGAGGAATAGATTGTTGAGAGCATGCGCTCCAGGGCTCTTAACTCAAGCATCTGCGCTATGTTCTTAATTATCAAAGTAGGCTGAAGAGCCGCTTGAACAGAAGAATCAATAGAGGAGTCAACTGAGGACAGGCCAATCCTATCTGCTCCTGCATCTAAGAGCTGCTCGGTTGCCTCTTCCTGTCCAACCGAAAATGAATGTGCGGAAAAAGTGCTGCTAATATCCATGAATAATCTCCTAGCGTCGTTGCCTAATGCTAGGAGGAGTCGAGGTTTAAATCACTGTGCAAGTGCACAGTTTTGCTTAGTATTAGTCGTTACTTTTACTTTTTGATTTCTTCTTTTTCGATGCCTCAGCATTGAGCATCTGTTCCATCGTCATTGTGCCAATTGAACTAGAAGAGTCACTAGCCTTTACCTGGGTCTCTGGTTTAGCTTGCTGCTCATCGACTTTAGTCGCAGCTTTCAAGGCAGCTTCTGGAGTGCTATTCGCAGGGGCAGCTGAATTTGTTGCGGCACTGGCGGAAGTGCTTGCAGGGCTTCTATCTGTATCTGTTTTTTTAACCACTTCTTGTTCTGCGCCAGCTGAGGCAAAATGACTGGCTAGGGCGTTAGCTTCCTCGCTCTTTCCTTCTTTAGAAAGAAATGCCCCGTATGATTTGACGAATTCGCTTTGCAGTTCTATGTAGCCAGCTTTTGTTTTATCAGATTGGTCGAAACTGGCTAAGAGACCCTTATATATTGAGTCTGTGTCCGGCTTGCCCACAGTGCTTGAAACATTCGCCCAGCTCAGTTTAGCTTTCAATGTGGTGAGGTTGGCTGGTCCAAACTGTCGCTCTTTTATCTGAGCAACTTGCTGAAAATATGGCAAGGCATCTTTAGCATTACCGTTTTCGTTGTACAACTGTCCTAACTTGGCCAGAGTATCTAAACGCTCAAAGCTACCTGAGCCCTGCTTCTTCGTAATATAGACCAGGGCATTCTTGTAACAGGCCTCTGACTCAGAAACGTGTTTTTGCTTGGCATAAATTTCGCCCATTAACGTCAACATGGTTGGCATCATCGGATCGTTATAGCCCCAAATAGAGTTGCGGGTGTTGATTGCTTCACGCAGTAAAGCTTCCGCTCCCTTTAGGTCAGCCGGTTTAGCAGCTACTTTGGCCTTAGCTTGTTCATATTGCTTCAGGGCCTTGGCACCAAGTATTTGCGCTTTCTTTGGGTCAACAGTGATTGTGCCAAGGGCATCAACGCTGACGGCAGGTGAAGTGTTGGGTCCAATGGCCGGTGTCGCTGCTGGTGCCTCGCTACTGTTGGTCGAAGCAGAAGCATTGCCACCAGGCATTTTGTTGTTGATGGCGCGATAAGGGTTGGTAAGCATGTTAACAGTATTGCCGCTGGGAACTCCCTTGGGCATGGCCATTAAACCACCATATTCCATCATAGCCTGTGCCATGGCCGGCTCAGACGAAAAGGCCTGACTAGCTAAAAGTAAAGAGGTAAGAACCATTAGTGAACTTGGCTTCCGGAGGGCCAATCTGGCCATCTTTACTCGCATTTCGCAAATCACCTCAATATGTCGACTCAGCCCTAATCTTTAACTATATGCCAAATATCCCAACGGGTTAACAGAGCACGTGAGTTAACCACAAGCTATATTGCTAAGGGGTAGAATATCTCTTCACGTGGAAAATTATATTAGTCAGTTAGACAATCACTTAGGTAGCCATTGTGTCTAGTAACTATAAGTCTGTGCGGGTTGGAGAGCTTCTTGTAGATGCTCAGATTATCAGTTCATCCGAGATGACAGAGGCTATTCAAGTCTCTAAGCGCCTTGGGGTGCCAATTGGCCGTGTTTTAATGATGAGCGGCAGTGTGCGACAAGACGAGCTGGCCGCCTCATTGCAAGTACAGCCGCTAATCCGCGAAGGGCAGATTCCTTACGACGCCGCTATCAGCGCTTTGAGACGAGTTCATCAGTTGCGGGTAAGCATTGCTGACGCTTTTGCCCAAGAAGACCTCAGACCTGACATTGAAGACAATCCAGAGTACCTGGGCGAGCTGCTGCTCGATTCTAACCTGGTCGCTCCCGAAGATATGGAACGTGCCATTCAAACCAGTATGAGCTCAGGTATTCCCTTAGGCAGTGCACTAGTTTTGCAAGGGATACTCTCTCCAGCGCTTTTCCCATCACTGCAACGTATTCAAAAGCAGCTGATTGAGGGAATTTTGACCAGGGAAGAGGGCATAAAAGAAGTGCAAGATACTTTTGTGCTATGGCTTAAGGCTGAAGAGTCGAAAGACAAAGTTGCCGCGCCCTTGCATGGCAAAGACACAATTGCAGCTGAAGACCCCTATGTCACTCCAAAGAGTGAACCTATTAGAAGCAACGGCAGTCACTCTAATCAGAGCAGGAATGCTGAAGCCGAGCCTAGCGAGTCTAGAGATAGTAAAAGTTCTACGACCAAAAACAGTGAGAATACTGCTGATGTAAGACTCGTCGACTTACTTAAGAGCGCCGGTATTTTCAGCCAGGCCGATGTTCAACGCAATTACGAAGCGATGCTGAAAGATCCCGTGCGCTCGGGCCGATTCTATGTAGAACTTGGCTTAATCGATGAAGAAGATATGAAAAGAGCCTTGCGCAGCCACGCCTTAATGACAAGAGGCAATTTGACCAAAGAAGAGGCTATTTTCGCCCTCAATAGCTCCAGAACCACAGAGTTTGAGAAGCAAATTTCGGGCGCAGATAGCGTAAAAGTACAGCGCTATATGGACAAGCAGTGGCGTGGCAAGGCGACTAAAGTCATTGGTGGTGCGCTGTTTGGAGCCTTGGTCGCCGGGCTAACATTCTCAAACCGCAAGAAGTAGAGCTTGAGCTGAAGCTCTATGCCAGTACTTACTCTATGCCAGTACTTATTCTATACAAGTACTTGTTCGATGCCAGCAACAAAGGTCTTCTTGACCTCTAGGTTTGTGCGGTCGAAGAAGACTAGGTCTGCAGCCTTACCCATTTCTATTGACCCCAAATAGTGGTCGAGCCCTATTGCTTTGGCAGGGTTGAGGCTGGCCATGCGAATAGCATCGGCAAAACTGCAAATATTCCAATTAACCATATTCTGTACAGCTTGGTCGAGACTTATTGACGAGCCCACGAGGTCTCCGCCCGACGTGCCGATGGAGGCCCGATCGGTAACAAGGATGGTTCTGGCTACACCCTTGATAGCAAAAATTAGGGCGCAGGTGGCCTTATCAAGGTGAAGGCCGTCGGCGATCAGACAGCAAGTTGTGGTTTTTGAGAGGAGGGCGGCACCAACAGCCCCAGGCTTGCGATGATGCAAAGGTGGCAAGGCATTAAAAGTGTGGGTCATCATGGTTGCGCCCTGCTCAAAGGCCATGTTGGCCTCTTCGAAAGTGGCATTGGAATGACCGAGAGACACAACGATATTGTTCTTCTTCAAAAGCTCGATTGCTTTGCCCTCAGGGTCACCTTCGCAGGCAGCGGTAAAAAGAGCCACGGTAGAGTCAATTAAGGGTGCAATTATCTCAGGGGTAAAAGGGCGTATCCATTCTTTTGGATGCACACCCGGTCTCTCAGAAGATAAACAGGGGCCTTCTAAATGAATACCGACCATGCGTGAGAGGGGCTCCTGCTCAGGTTGATCTTTTAGGTTCTTCTCTTGCCCAAAAGGCAGTACACGACAGGCACCTTGGCTCTTGAGAAAGGCAATGTTCTTAACCAGGTGGTCAACATCTGCAGTTATAAGGGTCGGCAAGAAGGATGTTACGCCGTGACTGAGTAGCTCTCGTCTCAGGGCCCGCACTTCGCTTACGCCGTACGAATCATTGCTGAGGCTCTTCCAGAGGTCGCAATAAGGCCCACCGTTCATCTGCAGGTCGATTAAGCCTGGAGTAACATAGCAACCACTGGCGTCTATTGATTTGAAGGCCGACTCTTGACCAAGAGTGGCGGGCAAAAAGTCACCTACATATAAGATAGCGCCGTCTTTAAGCCAGAGCTTGGTGGGTCTTTCTTGGCCTGGTGTTACTAAATATCCGTTTTCGATTACCAGCTTGCTCATGACTTCCTTATTCTTGCTAACATCAAATGTATATACACCAGGGTTTTCAAGTATGATGACTTAATTGTTCAAATATCAATGGGGGGTCTTTTATTATCCTTCTAGGGTCTCTTTTTTTTAAATAAGAGAAGTAATCCTTACTAATGCCTGGCTAAACGATACAATTTAGAAATTATGGCCGATCAAAATCCAACAGCATCTTCAAACTCGCTTCCCGCTTCTGCGAACCCTGACCAGGGTTCGTTCACGCTCAAATTGATTGAGCTGCAAGAAGCCCTTGTGCAGTCACAAGAAAAGAACCTGATGCTATCAGCTCAGCTGCGAGAACTTGAGCGAATGAGTCGAGACGGTGAGGATTTGAAGTCTGAACTGATTAATCAGAGCCTACTTCTTACTGACAAGAGTCGTGAGAACAAACAGCTGCACCAAGAACTTGGGCGCATCACTGGTTTACTTGAGCAAAAGTTGCAAGAAACAGAGGAGCTTCGGGCCACTGTTGTCGAGCTTGGCCATCAGCTGAAAACTCGCGAAGCTGAGCGTGATTTGCTTGCAGTAATGCTCAATGAAGCTGAGAATGCTCAGCGCAGGCAGCAGGCTGATGATTCTTATACTCAGCATCAGCAACAAGGCGCCAAGGGCGATACTCCTGGTTGGCTAAAAGCATTCAAGGGCAAGAACCCGTAAAGCAAGTAAAGTAGCTAAGCAATAATTTTGGATTCTAAAGTGCAAACTATTTCAACTGAACTACTCGCTGGTAACAGACGAGCTTTAGCTCGTGCCATATCGGTGGTAGAAAATGGTGGTGAAGAAGCTTCTCAACTGGTGCAAGCTCTTTACCAACACTCCGGCAAAGCCCATATAATTGGTGTCACCGGCTCTCCTGGTGTTGGTAAGTCAACTCTAGTAGATGCTCTCATTACCGAGTGCCGCAAAGAAGATTTAAAAGTAGCAGTACTAGCGGTTGATCCCTCCAGTCCATTTACTGGTGGCGCCATTCTCGGCGACCGCATTCGCATGCAGGGGCACACTTTAGATCGCAATGTCTTCATTCGCTCGATGGCCAACCGGGGCCACCAGGGCGGAGTTTCTTTAGCTACCTACGATGCCATTCGCATGCTAGAAGCTTCTGGCTATCAAGTCATTATCATCGAAACCGTTGGGGTGGGCCAATCTGAGCTTGCTATCGCTCAGCATGCAGATACTACTATTTTGGTTCTTATGCCTGGTTCGGGCGATGACATTCAAGCAATTAAGTCAGGCATCATGGAAATTGGCGATATCTTTGTGGTCAACAAAGGTGATTTGCCTGGTGCCAATAAATCGGCCAGCGAAATTACGGCTTCTTTAGAGCTAAATCATTTTCAGACTTCCTGGCGCCCACCGGTGATTTTATCCATCGCTGATACTGGCCAAGGTGTCGACGAGTTATGGCAAGCGGCAAAGGCCCACAAACAGTTTCTAGTTGATGAAAATCTGCTCGATCAAAGACGCAGCTTGCGTATTAAAGCCGAGCTTTCTGAAATCGTAGCTGATATTGCCAGGCGAAATTTAGAGAACTCAATGGAAAGTGATCAGGTTCGTACAATTTTGAGCAAGATTGTCGGTCGCGAAGTCGACCCTCATACTGCCGCGCGCGACCTTTTACCGACTCTGCTAGCAGGGTCTATATAGCCTCTATATGTAGTGCATGAACAAGTTTGATACCACTGGTGATGTGCGTATCTAAGCTTAGATAAAAAAGTGAATTCTCTGAATAGTTTCATATTCCCGCAATACGTCTGGTACTGGGAAAGCCTACACTTCCTTACTGATATGTCATCAAGTTCTAGTGCGATCGCATATACACCCACTATCTCAAGCGGCTTGACGTGCGGGGAGCTGCACAATAGGATGTTATCGGTGAACTTCACATTTGTTTAGCTGTCACCGTTCTCATATATAACTCGTTTGCAACTTCCCTTTCTTGGGCGGATATCTGTCGCATGTCTAAAATTGCCATCATTAGCCAACCTGATCAAGGCGTCTTAATTGACGTCGGCGGTTGTTCAACCCTGAAAGAGGCCTTAGAGCATCTTAGTTCTACTTTGCAGTCTTCCAACCAATTTTGGAAAGGCAATAAAGTCATTCTTGGCCTTGGCGCAATCGAACTTTCCGTTGCCCAAGCAGCCCAAGTACTAGCCCTTGCTAAGGGCGTTGGTGTCTTTCCAGAAGAAGTTTATTCGAAAAACGAAAAGACGAGAGCAGCCTTCCTTGAGAACAGTGTCAAAGTCACTTCAACTTTGCCGATGGCCCTGCCCAAAGTAAATGTTGATATTCCAGCCAGCGGAATTCCATTTGCAGAAGCAGACGCAGAGAGCCAAAAGAGTGCTGTGCAACTCGATGTCACTATGATCGAGATGGAGCACGACATTGTTGAAGACACACCGCTGCCAGACGCAGCTGCTGAACTAAATAAAGACGGATCGACTGTGGTACTACCCCAGGTGCTCTACGTCAAACAAACCTTGCGCTCTGGGCAAGTAGTTTCTCATAAAGGCGATCTCGTCATTGTTGGCGACGTCAATCCTGGTGCTGAGATTATGGCTGAGGGAGACATCACCGTATGGGGCAGCTTGAGAGGAATTGCTCACGCTGGAGTTGGCGGTAATATCGAAGCCGAAATCAGAGCCCTCAATCTTCAACCAATTCAAATTCGTATTGCCCACGCAATTGCCCGCGCTCCGGATAGGCCACGCATCACTTATGCCAACGGCACTGGTCCGGAGATTGCCCGTATTGTTGAAGGCAAGATTCGCATTCAGAAGAACAAAATTGACTAATGAAATTCGTCAAGCAAGTTTTTCCAAACAAGTTTTCATTCGTTATCACAAAGCCATACGAGGACACTAAATGAGCGGACGAGTAATCGTAATCACCTCCGGCAAGGGTGGTGTTGGCAAGACAACAGCATCTGCCAACATTGGCGTCGCTCTTGCTTCAACAGGGGTGAGCGTTGCACTGGTTGACATGGACATAGGACTACGCAACCTGGATATCTTGATGGGCCTCGAAAATCGCGTCGTCTATAATTTAGTCGACGTTGTTGAAGAGCGCTGCAAACTGCGGCAAGCCCTTGTTAAAGACAAGAAGCTGCCTAACTTGAGCCTTCTTCCTGCGGCTCAGACAAGAGACAAATCAGCAGTTAATGCAGAGCAGATGAAAACACTCTGTACTGAACTGAAGAGCATGTATGACTTCGTTCTCGTTGATAGCCCTGCCGGTATTGAGCAAGGTTTCCAGAACGCTGTTGCTGGAGCTGACGAAGCAATCGTCATCACCACTCCAGAAATGTCTGCAGTGCGCGACGCAGACCGTATCATTGGTTTGTTAGAAGCTCGCAAAGACGAAATCAAAGAGTATCGTTTGGTTCTCAATCGTTATAGACCAACCATGGTTGCCAACAACGACATGATGAGCGTTGATGATGTTCTCGAAATTCTCTCAGTGAAGCTTCTCGGAGTTGTGCCAGAAGATGAAGACATAATCATCTCAACCAACAAAGGCGAACCGATTTCGGGCACTGACAACATTAGAGCTGGCCTCGCTTATCGCAATATTGCTCGCCGCATACGTGGCGAAGATGTAGCGATAATGGATCTTGAATCTAAGAATTCTACTTGGATCAACAAGATTGTCAGCTTCTTTAATCCCACTGTCCGGGTTTAAGGGAGGTCACCATGCAACTACAATTATTCAGCTGGATCTTCCCACCGAAGACTGACGATGTTCGCTCTACAGCTAAAGACAGAATGCGCAGTATGCTCACGCATGACCGTCTAGAGTTGCCGGCCGGACGACTAGAGACACTAGAAGAAGAACTCATGGCAGTGGTCGGCCGCTACTTTGAGCTCGACAAAGACACAACTCACTTTGATCTGCAACAATATGAGCGTCGGGCTAGCTTAATAGCTAACTTCAGACTGCTCCGCTCAAAGTGCTAGTGTAAATACTTAAGTGACGTCTAGAGTCGCAACATCAACACTAATCCCGTCCTCCCTGAGGAGCCTATTCAATGTCGTCAGCGGCATAGATTTTTGGCTCCTCGGGGCTACGGCATTTTTAATCACTATTGGTCTAAGTGTGCTGCACCTTTCGCAACACACCCAGGGCTATTTCGATAAGCAGCTACAGTATATGTATGCTGGTCTCTTCTTGATGGTAATTGTCAGTCGTATTCCCCACAAACTGTGGACGAATAAGTGGATGGTTACCCTAATGTATCTTGTCAATATTGCTCTGCTTGTAGCGGTCATGATCAAGGGTCACTCAGCTCAAGGGGCTCAACGCTGGCTAGCTCTTGGCCCGATAACCCTGCAACCCTCAGAATTGGCTAAGTTAGTGGTGATTTTTTCACTGTCATCCTGGCTGAAAAATCATCGCATCAATTCTTTCTTCGACATTTTTAAAATTCTTGGCATTCTTTTGCTACCAGCCATACTGGTGTTTAAGCAGCCTGACTTAGGCACTTCTCTAACGTTTGGCGCTGTATTTCTTGGCCTTTCTTACTGGTCTGGGGCCACCATTGTCGATATCTTAGTGCTGATCAGCCCTTTGATATCTCTGATCTTGAACGCCGTAAACCTTGATTGGTGGTACATATTCCTGGCTGTACTCGCGGGAGTGCTGGTAATTTTCTGGCGCACTTTCGATTGGAAGATTTGGCTTCGTCTCGGCATGATCATTTTGGTAGTGGGCGCAAACTACGGCTGTGGTCATGCGCGGCCGCACCTCTGGGGTTTGCTCAAAGAGTATCAACAGAAGCGACTAACTAGTTTCGTCAATCCCTATGATGATCCTCGCGGCTCTGGCTACCACATATTGCAAAGCCTCATTGCCATCGGATCTGGCGGTATTAACGGTGCTGGTCTGGGCCACGGCAACCAGGCTCAAGGCGCCTTTATTCCAGAAAGGCATACTGACTTTATCTTCGCTGTTATCGGCGAAGAGTTGGGCTTCCGTATTTGCGTCCTGATTGTCATTGCCTACGGCATTATTTGCCTGCGAGCGCTCTTTATCGCCCATCAAGCGAGGAGCAATCCTAACCGCGGGGACCCCGCTGGGGCCGCCATGGCAATTGGTTTGATGTGTATGTTCCTCTTTCACGCCTTCATTAATATCGGCATGACCATTGGCTGTATGCCCGTGGCGGGTGTGCCTTTGCCATTTCTTAGCTATGGCGGTACCGCTCTAATTGTTGATTTGATCGCCATAGGCCTACTTCAATCAATTTATTATCACAACCCCAAAGAAGTGAAAGATATCTGGGGTTGAGCAAGGGAGGACGCAGTCTAGTGTGTGCACCAGTGCGACTTACCAAAAGTATCGTTTCTGAGCAGATAGTTAGTGAGCCCTTCCCCCTCATTATTGTCAAGAATGTCTTACCGCCAAACCTTTTGGCTGAAATAAAGGCAAGCCTACCGCCACTTGAAGTACTGCTAGAAGGAAAGAATTTCACTAGTAATCAACGTTTCAATTATTCGGCGGCATCTGTTGCTGCCAACAGTGCTATGCCCTTGGTGGTAAAAGAGCTGGTGGCCGAACATCTTAGCCAGGCCTTTCTTGATGACATAATTCGTCTATTTGGCGACCATATACTGCAACATTATCCTGATTTTGAAGAGCGGTTCGGCCCTCTTACCGCTCTAAAGGCTGGAGTGCGAGGGCAAGTCAATGATGGGCATTGCAATGTTTTACTTGACTCACAAATTGCTTTCAATACTCCTGTAGAAATTGGTGGAACCACGGTTAGAGGGCCTCATCTTGACGATCCGCGCAAACTCTTTGTCGGTCTGTTTTATCTCCGTCTTGATGGTGATCAGTCAAGAGGAGCTGACTTGGAAATCTATCGTTCAAAGGTCACACCAGCAAGGTTAGATATGACTCGCACGGCTAATCTTGCTGATATGGCCTTATTTGAGACGGTCAAGTACGAGGCCAATACTTTGGTGCTATTTATAAATACCCCAAAGTCTTTTCATGGCGTAAAGCCGCGATCGAGAACGCCGTATCACCGAGTCTTTCTCAATTTACTTGGAGAAATGCAGGCACCATTATTTGCAATTGAACCCAATCGCGACAGGCTCTTTGGATCAGACATGTCTAAGGACTACTAATGGCAGACGAATCTTCTATCTTTGATCAGATATCTAGTAAGCATGTGCAGTCATATCCATTTCCCCATGCTGTGGTTCTTGATGCGTTGCCTGTTTATCTTGTTGAGCAGTTGCTTGCCACCAGGCCAGCCTTGGGACAAGTGGCAGAGGCATACAGCCATGCCGAAAGGTCAGCTGGCCAAGTTTTTGCCCGTCCTGGTGAAAAGATTCATTTGCGTTCGGCTCAGCTCTTGAACGATCAATTTGCTTCTGCAGTTTGGAAAGATACAGTCAGAAAGTACCTCAGCGCTTTTGAATTGGCAAAATTGTTGTCGGCATTTGCTCCAGCCATTCGTTCGCAGTATCCTCAATTGGAGCGAGAATGGGGCAAGATATCGGACTGGACAATTGGTCAGCGATTTGTAGACTCATCAAACGATTTCGTTTTGCTGGCCGATGTTCAACTTTCTTACCACGCACCATCACCAGTGCGGATGGTGGCGGAGAGAGGTCCTCATTTGAAAGTGACGAACAAGCTCCTCATTTGTCAGTATTTTCTGAAAATAGCAGAGGACCAGTCAGCAGGCGGAGATCTCCTACTCTACGGTGTGAAAGAGAACTCGTCTTTGACCTTTGGCAAAGATCAACAAGTTGTCAATCGCGAAAGTCTCATTCTGGCCAAGCGTATTGAGTATAAAGCCAATACAGCTGTGGCTTTTCTAAATACGCCAAGGTCATTTCAAGCCTTTTCCGAACATGGTGGCACGATCCATCCGTGCTTTTATTTGAATATAGTTTTGGAATTCGCAAAACCAATTTTTTCGATCTAGGTCAACTATTTATGCGGCCCTTTGAACAGAGTTCTCAATTTACTGCCTAACCGTTCGAGAGTGCGATTTTTGTCAGCTTTAAGGCTATATGGCGGAAGGAAATCTTGATCTATTACCAACCTCTGGCTGATGGGCATCGGCTGGCCCTCTGCTAAGGCAAGAAGTTGTTTGAGCAATGACGGTCTGACACTGCCGTTGTTAATCTGTTCTTGTACTTGCCTGACTGTAATAAAGTTGTCATTTATTGCTTCCTTCAAGTATCCGATCCAGATCTCTTCATCGGCATTGTGATTACTGGTCCAAGGTTGTTGGGTCAGGTCGGTAAAATGAACTAATGAAGTAATGCCAGGCTCATAGAGATCAAGACTATTCCAATGAGGGGGAATCAGCGCCTCAAAATTGGGCGCTGCTTTCATATCATGCATAAGATCAGAATAGCTATAAGTGCCATCGTCTAGCAGCCTAATCAAATCACCTATGCGCCATCCCAATCTATTGCAGTTTAAAAGCATAACGGAGAACTGCGATTGCCTCTGATAGTCAGTCGTAGACTTAACACAGAGCAAGTCGCATTTATCAAACTGCCCATTCATATGCCTATCCAATTGCCACAATTGGCTAATATCATCCGTAACAAGCATGTCTGAATCTAGATATATTGCCTTGCCTGAAAAACCTTTTAGTTCAGGGATGAGAAAACGCTGGAAGCTAAAGGAAGTTCGGCTCTGACAGTCGGATCTCTTGGGCTGAGGAATTGCGATGGATGACTGATAGAGAAAATGGCATTGGGTAGTTATACTGCTGTGCTTCGCAATCGAGTACTCAAGCACCTTTGCTGGCAGCCATTCGCGGTCAGTGGCACCGATGAAAACCGGGATAGGACATTCAACACCCAATGGAGCAAGGTTGACTTTGTGCTTGCCAATGATCGACGAAAACTGGCGAAACTGTGAGTCAAAAGATAGTTGACCGTTCGCTAGCTTCGTTTGCCCTTGTATATCTGAAAAAGCCTTATCATAAGCTGTTCCACCGTCCACGCCAAGGGTGTTTATTGTAGTAGCGCCAGCCTGTGCCAGTAGTGCTATGGCCGCTTCAGAGCCGAAATTTGATACCAGTACTGACGCATGATCGCCATGCCTAGCCTGGCCTGTAACGAGGTCATACCAAAGCAAGCGCTTTTCTCTTTCCAGTTTTTCAAGAACAGGGTATTCGCTGATAACCTGCAAAAGAGTCTTCTCACCAGCTCTAAATTGATGGTGCGGAAACCAGGGCATCACAACATATTTTGCATTTCTCTCAAGCCCAGAGCCAAGATGGGCCACAACTTCTATGTCGATAATGTGAGCAACGTCAACAGCAAGTTCTCGCACCGCATGATTTAAAGATAGTGTTTTATAGCCAGTTAAATCAAAATCACGATGTCGAGAGAATGTGGGTCCTTTTCCCAGCACCAACCAAGGCAATCTACTCATTGCCTCATCTTGTTGAAAGAAGTCAATGAAATTCTTCACTATTCTTACTCTGAAGGTAAAGTATAAGCTCGAGCAGAGAATGATAGACTGTCTTCTGGTTTTCATAAACCATAGATTAAGAGAATTCTGCTCAAGCCATTGGCCATCTGGCAGTCTATCACTTGATGAGGGTTTCGTTTGAGCACTCCAAAAATTTCAATTTGCCTGCCTGTTTATAATGGCGCTCTCTACTTAGAGGATGCTATTGAAAGTGCTCTGTGTCAGACCTTTGAAGATTTTGAGCTGTTAATTTTCGATGATCACTCAAGCGATCATTCTTGCCAGATTATCGAAGACTATGCCAAGCAAGATAATCGCATCGTCAGAGTTTTGAACAAAAGCAATGTCGGTCTCTTCGCCAATTACAATCTCTGTTTAAACAAAGCCCAAGGCGAATTCATCAAGCCCTTTGCCCAAGATGATTTGCTTCATCCCTCGTTGCTAGAAAAAGCCGTGGCCGTGCTTGCTGCCGAACCAACGGTTAGCTTGGTTAGTTGTTATCGGCATTCAATTGATTCTGCTGGTCAATTGTTGAGGGCAGATGATCTGCTTTCATCCGGCGATGCTTTTCCTTGCGATCAAGTTGTCGATGGCAAAACAGTGGTGAGAAAGTGCCTTTTCCCGGTGGTTAACTATATTGGTGAACCTAGTACCGTGATGTTTCGCCGGAATAATGGCGGCACTGGTTTCGACGAAAGTTTTCACCATATCGGAGACCTTGAATACTGGTTTAGGATCTTGATGGAGGGAGACTACTATCATATTTCAGAAACACTATGTAATTTCAGGCGCCACGAAAAATCAGCGACCCTAGTCAACGCCAAAGGCCTTTTAGGCGGTCTTGACCTATTAAAAATGGCGAAAAAATACGGGCCAACTATTGAAAGTTTCGGCCAGACCGAACAAAACTTCCTCAAGCAATCCATCAGAGCCTATTCAAGTTATTTACAATCACTGGTTGATTATGGCACCATCGGTGTTTCTACACTCAGAACTGAATATGGGCTAAGTGATGATAATCCGGAGCCAGAAGGTAAGCTAGGGACGGAGCTAAATCGTAAGCAGCTTCAATCTCTGATCGATTTTCGTGAACTGGCATTCCAGGCCATGATTCAAGTCGCAGAGCTTTTGGGTGAACCGAGAGTTAGCAGAGAGAAATCTAGAGTAATTTCAAAAAATCAGCTTCTGATTGAGTCTCTAGAATCAGAAGTGAGACTCTTGGTAGAAAGCCCATCTTGGAGAAATACACGCTATTTGCGAGAAATCAGTCGTGTTCTCTCGCTCAGCGAAGTGAGTGAAGATAGCTCAATTGAGTTTGATCAGGCTGGCGACATTTTGCAACAACAGATTCTCTATATCGACTATTTAAAAAAACTTGTTGAGCGCATAAAGAATAGCCGCTCGTGGAAAATCACCAGAACGTTGAGAGCTAGATAATTGCGAGTGATACTCTTTGATGTGCCGACACAGAAGCACGAAGACTGCAACGGTGAGACTCTGGAAAAAGTTTTGGACTATCTTGAGACGAAATGATCTTGGTCTGGTTAGTACTGCTCCTGGTCCATTCCTTTCCACCAGGCAATAGTTGCCCAAACGGCCAGGAGCGAGCCGACTAGCAGCATGGGTAAAAGAAATGGCCTGAGGTAACAGGCGAAGTAAGCGCCAATAACCATGGAGAGCAAGCTGACGGCGAGCTTGAAGATGCTCAGCTCGTAATTGCTCATAGTTACCTTTTTGGAAAAGAACATGAGGAAATAGTACATAGTGATCAACTAGCCTCGCGAGCGTTATAGGGCTGTCTCCTTTTCAATAATGAATGATCAATAAAACTCAGAGAAGATTTACTCACATGTTGTAACATTCCAAGTCATTCACCTTGGAGATGTAAGAGATGCCGACTACGGAATCGACCTTAGCTAAGACTGCACCGGCGGTTGAAATGAGCTACACGGTCAAGAACCAAGCACTTCTGGATTGGGTCACCGCAGCAGTAGCGCTCTGCCAGCCGGATCGCGTTTATTGGTGCGACGGTAGCCAAGAAGAATATGACCGCTTATGCGAAGAAATGGTCGAAGCTGGCACTCTTATCAAGCTAGATCCTAAAAAACGCCCAGGAAGCTACCTGGCACGTTCGGCCCCTTCTGATGTAGCCCGTGTCGAAGACCGCACCTTTGTCTGCACAAAAGTCAAAGAAGATTGCGGCCCGAACAATAACTGGATGGAACCTGAGACCGCCAGAATTATCCTCAAAGACTTCTTCAAGGGTTGCATGCGTGGTCGCACCATGTATGTCATTCCTTTCAGCATGGGCCCGCTAGGCTCTTCACTTTCTCAAATTGGCGTTGAAATTACCGATTCGCCGTATGTAGCTGTCAATATGAAGCTTATGACCCGTATGGGCAAGCCGGTAATTGATGTACTCGGCAACGAAGGCGAATTCATTCCTTGCTTCCACAGCGTTGGCCACCCACTCTCGCCCGGTGAGAAAGATGTGGCTTGGCCATGCGATGCTGAGCACAAATACATTTGCCATTTCCCAGAGACCAAAGAAATTTGGTCCTATGGTTCTGGTTATGGCGGCAATGCTTTGCTTGGCAAAAAATGCCTAGCTCTGCGCATCGCCTCGCACATCGGCAAAAACGACGGCTGGTTAGCCGAACACATGCTGATCATGGGAGTAAAAACTCCTCAAGGTGAAAAAACTTACGTGGCTGCGGCCTTCCCGAGCGCCTGCGGCAAAACCAACTTTGCCATGCTCATTCCACCGAAGAGCCTTAATGGTTGGGAAGTGACAACCGTCGGTGATGACATTGCCTGGATCAGGCCAGGTAAGGATGGCAAACTATATGCCATTAACCCAGAGGCCGGATATTTTGGTGTAGCGCCTGGTACTTCCGCCAAAACCAATGCTAATGCCCTGGCTACCTTGAGCAAAAATTGCATATTCACAAACGTTGCGTTAACACCAGATGGCGATGTCTGGTGGGAAGGGCTAACCGATGAGGCTCCCGCTGAGCTAATTGACTGGCAAGGCAGACCATGGACACCTGATTGTGGTCGCAAAGCCGCTCACCCGAATAGTCGCTTTACGGTTTCTGCTCAACAGTGCCCATCTTTAGACGACCAGTGGGACAATCCTGAAGGCGTTCCAATTAGTGCCTTCGTCTTCGGTGGTCGCCGCGCTTCTGTGATACCACTAGTAGTGCAAGCTTTTAACTGGAGTTTCGGCGTTTACATGGCCGCGACCCTTGGCTCAGAGACAACTGCTGCTGCTGCTGGTAAGGTTGGCGAAGTGCGTCGTGACCCTATGGCAATGTTGCCTTTCTGCGGTTATCACATGGGTGATTACTTCGATCACTGGCTACAAATCGGGCACAAAGTAGAAAATCCACCAAGAATCTTCTGCGTCAATTGGTTCCGCACCGATGAAGATGGCAAAATGATCTGGCCTGGTTTTGGCGAGAACATGCGCGTACTGAAGTGGATTGCTGGCCGGGTTCAAGGCACTGCTGGTTCAGCCCAGACGGTATTGGGCTGGATGCCACGCTACAAAGATGTAGACTGGACCGGTCTTGAATCTATGTCAAAAGAACAGTTTGAAGAACTGATGAAGATAGACACAGCGCTCTGGCAGCAAGAACTTGATTCGCATGGCGAGTTCTTCGCAAAATTGAAAGAGCGTATGCCAGAAGAATTAGTTCTGATCAAACAGATGCTGACTTTGAGCTTGGCTAGACTATAAGGCTGATTCTTATTCAGTCAAATACTTCATCAGTATGGCATCAGCTTTTTTACGAACTGGTGTCATTTCTGGTGATAGCATCCGCGCTGTTAGGCTGTTCATCTCTAACTGCACTTGACCAGGCGCTCTTGTAATTTTACTGAGATCGAGAGAATGATCTACTAAAGCAGTAAGTGCCGCTGGTTTTTGCGCTGCTGCTACGGCACCGTGTCGAATCATAGATTCATTAATTTCGGGAATAGTACTGATGCCAAAGCTCTTAAGGCGAGCGGCTTTCAACGCATCGACAACGTGTTCACCTTGCGGGTTGCTACCGACTAACTCTCCGTCAACGAAAGCCATCTTAAATCTGTGCGGTTTAACAACAACTTCGGCACCTTCATTGGTGATACCAGTGAATGGTTGCAGTCGTTTGATCTTAGTGAACCAAGTGACGCTCTCACCTTGTTCTTGAAGAACTTGCCTGAAGGCTTTACCCATAAAAGGGCTATCCTCGACAAGCAAGATACCTTCTCTGTGATTAGGAAGGAACTTTCCAATTTGACCGCGGGCAGCATAAGCCATGCCAATTGCAGCAGCGGCACCGCCGACAACCAAGGCCGTTTTGCCTGGGTTTTCGTAAGCCTCTTGCCAGAGATTGGAGGCAACAGAAGAGATAGAAGAATCGCTCTTCTCAACTTTGTGACCGGTTTTATCGCTTTCATGTGGTAGTGGCATGTCTAGGTTTTACCTCTTTGCAAGCAGCGTGTCACTATGGTAATTACGCAGCTAAAAGTTAAATGCTAACTCGCCCTATTTTAATTTGATGATTTCTTCAGCCTTTTGTGCAGATAGAGCCGAAGAGGTTATTAGATTCGAGCGGCTTTTTGAGTTGCTATCAAGATCTTGGACACACTCGTCTTTGCCCCCCAACTTCTCTGCCTGTGAAAAATCGGCAATGGCCTCCGTGTGCTTACCCAGCGCAGCGAGAGTTTGCCCTCGTCTATAGCGCTCAAGAGCGGCACTTGGATTTATCGTCACAGCTTTGTTGTAGTCAGCCAGGGCTAGATCGTAGCGACCTAGTATCTGTAGAGCGCGTCCGCGATAGAAATAGCTCCAGTCGCTTCCCTTGTTCTGAGAAATTGCGATGTTTAAGTCGTCAACTGCATCTTGATACTTGTTAACTGCTAAATTTAGATAGCCTCTCCAAGCGTAAGCTGATGCTTTGCACTCACGTTTCTTAGCTGAATCAGCTTGCTTTTCAATTAGAGTGATTGCTTGATCTATGTACTTCACGGCATCAGAATAATTCTGGAAATTTCCGCAAGTTCCGCAAAGAGAAATGAGACAGTTTACTAGTAACTTTTTACTTGGCGAATCGAGCTTGGATGCTTGATCAACGCTGATTCGCCTGATTCGAATCGCATCAACCCATTGCCCATGATGCTCATAGCAGTCAGCAATGTGATTCCATGCATAAACAGGAAAGGATTTGGGCAGGCTCTTTGGAAGAGGTTGCTTGAGAGCGGTTTGAAAATATTTTTCGGCTAGATCGAATTTTTTAAATTGCTGCTCAACTGCTCCGGCACGCAGTATTAGCACCCTGGATACACCAACATCGAGGCCGACGTAGTCGATCAGCTCATTTACGACGTCTGCATAGTGTGCATGTGCACCAGCATAATCGTTGCGTGCCACACAATATTCGCCTTGCAAATAGGAGTATTCCGCTCGAGCAATGTGCTCTTCTTTATTTTCGTTTAAAAATATTTCTAAAGTATCAGGTGAAAAAGCTAACCGCAGGGGTGACTCGTCATCTGACTGCACAGAATCAATCGTTTTCCATGCAAACAGAGATGCAATTAATGCAACTGAGAAACTAAAGGTTGCGGCAATCCAGACAATGCTCTTAGTTGACTTCCAGCCGGTTCCGAATATTTTAGCCAGCACCGACATCACCGGGGCTCTAGTATCCGCGATAGGCAGCCCCCTGAGCTACGGCTTTAACACCAGGGACATTTTGCAACGAGCCATAGCGATCAACGGCATAGCGTATACCTGCCACCATATTGTCGATTGGGTCGAGAATATTTTTGTGACCCGGTATGGCATATGCATTGAATGTTGGCCCAATTGTTTGCATCAAACCTTTTGAAGGTGTTCCCTTCGCAGCGTTTGAATCCCAGTTGTTGACGGCATTTGGATTCCACGCGCTTTCTTTTTCCACGATTAGATTGACAGCGCGCAGGTTTGCATCAGTCACAGGTACTCCGGCAAGCTGTAGAGCCTCAGTAATCTTGTCTCTCTTCTCGCCTTCAGGAATTTTGCCAGCCACTTGTCGTTCAGTGTTCTGACGAGCAGTAGCAATGTCATACAATTTTTGACCAGCACTAGACAGTTGTCGGCCTTCGTCACTGTTCAAGTCAGCGGCACTAACATCATTTGGTGCTTTGCCACTGAGCATGGCGGCAGCTATATCACCAGGCTTATCACCAACCTTGGCTTTCAACTGGTCCATCAATATTGATGCCACCCCTTCTTGAGCATCTTTCGGCAAGAGAGTCTTCATCTCATCTTTAGTGGGTTCTCCGCCCTCTTTCATTTTGTTAGCCATAGCTTTGAGCTTGGCCAAAAATTCTGGATTCTTCAATTTCTCGGCAAAGCCTTTGGGTAGCTTGCCCTCTTTAATTAGTTTCTCAATCAAAGCTGGGTCTGGTGGATCTCCTAAGCCTTCAAGGAAAGCACCCAATTGATTACCAGAGAAACCATAGCGCCCAACGCGATAATGGCCGTCAGGAACGCGCCGTACTGTTTCGTAGGCATTGTCGCGATCTGGCTTCCATAAGCCTGCTACTGCTTCTTTTACACCCATTTCTTTGTCGGTTTCATTTAGTTGACGGGGTACATCACGGGTACCAAATGAACCCATACGCTCAGTGGCGGCCATAGGCATGTCGACGCCGCGGCCTCCTTTAAAGCGATTAGTTTCTTCAATTGCTTGTTTAGTTTCTGGTGTGAGGTCGGGCAAATCGTTTGCTGGTTTTAGATTTTGACTTGCCTCTAACTCGGGCGAGATGATGTTGTCTTGGTCACTGATTGGAACACCAGCTATCGCCAGTGGATTAGTAGCCTTAATTCGCTCTGACAGGTACTTCACCAATTCATCGGCTGCTGCGCTCTGGGCGTCAGTAGGATTAATCTGACCTGGAGCACGCTCAATTTGTACCTTAATATCTTTAGAGTTAAGTTTTTCAGGATCGCCATTCATTTCGATGCGACCGTCGGCCTTCACAACGAAATGAGGTTGTTGTTTCGGTGGCTTGTCGAGATCTTGCATTTCGACATTGATTTTTGGCACGCTCTTGTCGATAGCGGGGCTAGCATCTAGTCGCTCGGTAGGTGTGATCTTGGAGTTGTCAGTGATTACTCCACGGGAGGCCAACTCACTGGGTGCTTTGAGAGAATCAAGGGGCTTCGCCGCCGCAGGTGCTGGAGCCACCGGAGTGATTTCTAGATTCTGGCCACCATCGCCTCTGGCAATGGTAGTCGCGGGAGGTGATTCGGGCCTACTAAGCAGTAGCCCGGCTTGTTCACCAAGTGGGCTAATGTGTCCAACCCGGTGATGAACTGATTTGTCTCCAGCTCCGCTGTCGCCAACCGATGGTTTTCCTGGGCTCGTCATTTCTGCAGTTTCCTAGTTTCTGGGCTTTGGTACAGCCATATTTTTATCTATTATGTAAGGTGTCGCAATGGGGAGATCACGTATGAAAAGCGCTGTACAAGTTAGCGTAAATTCCCCAGAGACAAAGCGCCTGACCTATGGAACGATACTTGCTACCCCCCACGCGCTATATTCCAAAACCGTCACGGCCTTAAAGGGCTGGCCACTGCTTTAACCTTTATTACACTGGGCGCTAGGTCGCCGCCCAGACGATCATCCGGGTCTGAGCGATCTGGGCTTACAAGACAACGGCAAAATCAATAGCCCACGAAATTTGTTCCCAAATTAGGCCTCTATGCCGAACAGTATTTGAACTGTTTCACTCGCAAACGCTCCAGCCTCCGCCTCACCTAGTATCAGTACATCGACTGCTACTGGAAGACTGACATGTATTACTGGCCCAAAACTCTCAACCTTGCACCGTCAGGAAAGAACCTGTTCAAGAGGCTCTACCTCTATACAATAGAGCGGTTTCCTCTGGGGCAATACGGAGTGATCACTGCTCTATTTGCCCTGAGCGGCCTGAGTCTATCGAGTGCACTGCGGACGGGCCATGCCCACTTCAGCTTAGCGCAATATGCTGTGGCGGCATTTACTACTTTCATTTTGTTCTATCAGCTTCGAGTAGCCGATGAATTCAAAGATCACAGTGATGATTGTCGCTATGCCCCTGAGCGACCAGTACCGCGGGGGCTTGTCACACTGAGAGAGCTAGGGTCTTCTGCTCTGCTCTTAGCTTTGCTGCAACTAGGGCTGACAACGGCTCTCAAGCCAGGGCTTTGGCCATTTCTCTTTGCCATTTGGATTTACTTTGCCCTAATGTCAAAAGAGTTCTTTATCGGCAGCTGGCTGCGTCAACATCCGGTTTACTACATGCTCAGTCACATGTTTATCTTAGTTTTTAGTGACCTCTTCATCACCGCCGTAGATTTCGTTGGTAGCAGTAAAGGCCCAGACCTACTTCTACTATTTTTCTTGTGTGGCAGCTTCTTTAATGGCATGGTGATTGAGTTTGGCCGAAAGGTCAAAGCACCTGAATGTGAGCGCGAAGGCATAGAAAGTTATTCGCGAGCCCTCGGCTTACAACCGGCTGTGGTGGCACTGACGGCATCGACGATTGCGGCTCAGGCCTGCCTAACTTTGGCACTGCCGCATTCTTACAATTTGGCTGCATTTGTCTTTGCTCTAGTCGACTGTCTTGTCTTTGTCATCTTCTATAAATTTATGACCAAGCCAAGTCAGGCTAAGCAGAAGCAAGTAGATGCACTATCTGGCGTGCTAGTAGCCGTTTCCTATTTGACAGTTTCACTAATTTCATGGATTTAGAAAAATGATCTTTACTATTGAACAATTACTAAAACTTGATGGCCACGAGCTTCATTTTGTTGCCGGTGGAAAAGGCCGCAACTTGGTCGAGCTTGTGCGACATGACTTGCCTGTGCCACCATTCTATATTGTCTCACCTAAGGCGTTAGGGTCAGCGTACGTAAGGCATTGGGGTGTCGATCTTGCTGCTGATATAAAAAATAATCACAGCGATTTGGCAGAGAGAATTCGCCAATCTGCTCAGTCAGCGCAATTGAGCCAGGAACTTCTCGGTTCTGACAAATGTCATCTAGATACCTCAAGCAGACTGGCTGTGCGATCGTCTGCTCAAGGGGAAGACGGCGAGAAATCGTTCGCGGGTCAACTTGTTTCATTTTTGAACGTGCCGCAAGAGCAACTGATAGACAAAATATTTCAAGTATTTGCCTCGGGCTTTGAGCGCCGAGCTCTGGCATACAGTAAGCTCAATCGTCTGGGTGATGCTGTTATTCCTTCCGTTGTTGTGCAAAAGATGATTGCTGCCGACAGCGCTGGTGTAATTTTTTCCCATGACCCTGTCAATGGAGATAGCTCTGATAAGAGTAATGCGCTAGTAGCTATTACCAGTGGACTGGCTGACAAACTGGTAAATGGCGAAATTGACGGTACTACAATCTATTTGAGCCGCCAGACAAATGCGCTGCATACAGCCAATGCCTTACTCTCAACAGCACAGATGGAGTGCCTTTTAAAGCTATTGGGCCAATGCGAAAAAATATTTGCCTGCCCTCAAGATATCGAATTTGCAGCCGCTGCAGGAGAAGTTTATTTACTTCAGGCCAGAGCCATAACCACTGTCAAGCCAACGTCAGGCAAATTAGACATTGTCGTTGACATAACCCGTGTCTTTGACGGTAGCAATATTCAAGAGAGTTATCCTGGCATCACAAGCCCGTTGACCTTTTCGTTTATCAATAGTGCCTACCAAGAAGTCTACAAAAGCTTTTGTCGGCTAATGGGTGTTAATGAGAAGACTATTCAGGCGGAAGCTGACCTTTTCAGTACCATGCTGTCCTATATTGACGGTCGGGTTTACTACAACCTCGCCTCCTGGTATCGACTGATGGCTTTGCTTCCTGCCTATAAAACCAACCGTACTTTTATGGAAGGCATGATGGGTCTAAGTCAGTCT
>JBIPOV010000110.1:0-17342 GCA_044378815.1 Obscuribacteraceae bacterium (SeqCode)
CGCCTGTTACACCGGCAGCTCCGAACAATACTTTCTTCATAGCATCGTGGGAACCAGCAGCCATGTGCATGAAGCCCATGATCATGGTAGGTCCGCCCCAGGCAATTCCCAGGATTTCCATACCGTTTGCGATGATGTTCAGCAATGCTTCTAAGTTGGCCAAGTTGTTAACACGCACTGTACCGGCGGTGTTCACACCTTGTACAACAGTGGCTTCTGCGCCTTGGGGAGAAATTGTACCGTTGGTGGCACCTTGCAATGTAGGTGATGTACCATCTTGCAGATGCTGTGTTTGTGAGCCTGTGGTGTAGTTATCACGCTGTTGAGTACCAGTAGCACCCATCGAATTTTGCTCGGTTTGATTACCAGAACCGAATGCATCTTGGGCTAAAGCTGGAGCTGCGATTGAGAGCGACCCGACAACAGCTAGTGAAGCGAAAGCCATAGTAAATTTTGACAAAATGCGCATGGTTAAGGTACCTCCCGGGGCACACAAAGGTTTAGTAAGCCAACTACTTCTGTTTCACCGGCGCCAGCGCCTCTTGGAAACGTGAGCCCAATGTAATCAAAAACAGGGCGAGAGTCAACGGCAATTTTGTTAGCTAGACAACAATTCACCGGCATTTAATTGGCAAGCTCTTGGCATCCGCCGATATCTGAGCGGTCTCCAGCGAAAGCCCTAGGCCCTTGCCAACTTACCCAAACAAATTCTTTTTGATGCCCCTGTACAGGCCGGTACATTATTCGGAATACCGAAATTAGTCGTGTAAGCCAACAGAGCAAACAACAAAGCCTCTTTGAACTTGGGCGAAACGCCAAAATCTTCGTGCTGGCGAATTGTTAGTGGTGAGGGCCAGCGTGAAGTGAGCATTCCTATTAATGTCGGGTTGGCAGCCCCACCACCAGCCAAAACCAATTCGCTGAAAGGCACTTGTGGCGCTATAAAGCGCTCATAAGCCTCCACTATCGCTGCAGCCGTATAGGCGGTGAGGGTGGCAACGATATCAGCCGAACTAACATCTGCCGCCTGCCACTGTTCAACCAGGTCAGTCGCCATCGAGCGGCCAAATAATTCGCGACCGGTAGTCTTGGGCGGCGCTAAATGCAAGTAAGGAAGCGCTAAAAGCTCTTTCAATATGCGCAAGTTAGGGGTACCAGAAGCAGCCACGGCTCCATTCTCATCAAACTCACGGCGGTAAAGCAGGCGCATAGCTTCATCAATCAGCACATTGGCTGGCCCTGTATCAAAAGCCATGACAGCCTGACCGTGACCATCGATCACTGTAATATTGGCGATACCGCCAAGATTAAGAACTCCTAGAGCTGTGCGGCTCTTGCCGAAGATCACCTGATCGGCAAACGAGGTAAGAGGCGCGCCTTGCCCGCCTAATGCCACATCAGCCGTGCGGAAGTCACCAATTGTGGTGACTCCAGTGCGAGCAGCAATCACCGAAGGATCACCCAATTGCAAAGTTCCAGCCGTGCTCATGCCCCAAAACTGACTAAGATCTGGCGCATGCCAAATCGTCTGGCCATGGGAGCCAATCAAATCAATTTCGATGCCCTTTCGCCGAGCCGAGCGAATCACCTGCAAACTTGCCTGGGCAAAAATTTCACCGAGACTGGCATTGAGCAGACAGATCTGCCTCAGGTCGGTCTGGCCTTCCGCTACCAAACGAGCCATTTGATGCTTAAAAGTAGGGGCAAATTCCACCGACTCGCTATGCAAAAACTCCATTTTTAAAGGTGGTAAATATGAGTCACCGCCTGAACCGGAGGCACCGCCCTCTGAGGATGCTGCCCTGTCTGGTCCGATAGCAAAAACAGCGGCGTCAATACCATCCATAGATGTGCCACTGTTCAAACCAAGTACATTCATAGACTTTAAAATTTGAGACATCAATTACAACCTAAAGAACCAGAGGAAACCGGAAAACCCTTACATGAACTCAATATTGTAATGGTTTAACCGCCTCGCAACAAACTGTCTAACTAGCAACCTCGGCTCAAGCCAAGTGTTATAGCAATGCTAGAATGAACAATCTATTTAAGACAATCAATATAAGCCAGTCTATATAAGCCTTTCATATACATACTTGAAACAAAGGTGGAGTCATGATTTCTGGAAATTCTTCCAAACCCAAGGTTCAGCAAGATTCATCTATGATGATCGGTCTCGGCAAAGCCAGTCGGCGTGCCTACGGATTTGACGAAATTGCTCTGGTACCAGGCGATTACACCCTAGACCCTGAACTTTGCGACATTTCCTATCAACTGGGCCCACATAAATTTGAAACTCCAATTATTGCCTCAGGCATGGATTCAGTGGTCGATGTCAAAGTAGCAGCAACCTTGGGCAAACTGGGCTCCCTTGGGGTCCTCAACTTGCAGGGCATTCAAACCCGCTACGACAACCTTGAAGAAATTTACGAAAAAATTGCCAAGTGCGACAAAGATAGCTTTGTCGAAGTTATGCAAGAGCTATACAAGGCGCCAATCCAAGATGCCCTAATTCAAAAGCGCATTGAAGACATCAAAAAGAGCGGTGCCATCACTGCCGTTTCGATTACACCAAACTTCGCTGAAAAATACGGCCCGGTAGCCGTAGCGGCCGGTTGCGACATCATCTTTGTGCAATCCACCGTAACCGGAATTGAGCACAGGTCAGCCCTTGGGACACCCAGCTTGAACCTGGCTAAGTTTGTCAGCAAGCTTGGGGCTCCGGTGGTAGTTGGCAATTGCGTCACTTACAAAACTGCTCTAGAACTTTTAGAAACAGGAGTATCTGGCATACTGGTTGGCATTGGACCAGGTGCCGCTTGCACATCCCGCTCAGTCTTAGGCATTGGTGTACCGATGGCCACAGCAATCGCTGATTGCGCCGCCGCTCGTGCCACCTACATGCACGAGAAAGGACTAGCTCCGGACCAAGCCCCTACAATGATCGCCGATGGCGGCATGGTCACTGGTGGCGATATCTGCAAAGCCCTGGCTTGCGGAGCCGACGCTGTCATGATTGGCTCACCATTTGCCCGTGCCACCGAATCACCTGGTCATGGCTTCCACTGGGGTATGGCTACACCAAGCCCAGTGCTACCGCGGGGCACACGCATCAAAGTTGGCACCACCGTTTCGCTCGAGCGCATTCTTAACGGCCCAGCTCTAACTGATGATGGTACGCAAAACCTTACCGGTGCCATCAAAACTAGTATGGCCACTCTCGGTGCCTCTAATTTGAGCGAAATGAAAGAAGTCGAAGTAATTATTGCTCCTTCGATTTTGACCGAAGGCAAGGTCTACCAAACCGCACAACAACTGGGCATGGGCCGCAAATAATGACAGCGAAGCTCAGCGGTAACAAGAATTGGCTCATTGCCCTGTCGGGCACCCTTGTTACCGCATCTAGCTTCTGCTGGGCCATGAGCGAGATTAGCGCTAATGGCCGCGCCAGTTCTCCTAACTTTAAGCTGGTGCCTAACTTTAAGCTGGTGCAATACACTCCGAAAGAAAGCAGCGATGCTCGACTGATTGCTTCGGCAGATGCTGAACGTGATCACAAACTAGTAGCCGCAAGTGGAGCCCAGGCCGTAGCGCGCAGCGGCATATTTACAGCAGACACAATTGCCGACATCGCCGAAGAAGCAGCACCATCTGTAGTGAACATTGAAATTCACCGCAAAGACGAAGCTAGCGCAAACGGCATGCCCAACCTTGATTTGTTCGACTTACCAAATTTCGGCAATGGTAATTTTCGCTTCTTTTATAACGGCAGAGAAGTCTCACCAAACAATCCTGTACCGAAATATGCGCCCAAAGCGAAACGAGCCAGTGCCACCGGTTCAGGCTTTGTCATTCGCCGCGATGGCTACATTTTGACCAATGCCCACCTGGTCAAAGGGGCGGCCGATATTCGCGTCAGCCTCACAGACAAGCGTTCATTTGAAGCCGAAGTGGTAGGTGTAGACAGCTTCTCTGACCTGGCAGTACTAAAAATCAACGCCTCAGACCTACCAGCCCTAAAATTCGGTAGCTCGGAAAAGCTTCGCCCAGGTGAGTTTTCTATTGCCATTGGCTCACCACTAGGCTTCGACCACACAGTCACCCTGGGCATTATATCGGCCGTTGGCCGCACCATTGCCAACCCCAATACCGGCAATGCCAATTTCATTCAGACCGATGCAGCCATTAACCCCGGCAACTCTGGCGGACCATTGCTCAACTTACGCGGTGAGGTTATTGGCGTAAACACGGCCATGCAGGCCGATGCTCAGAACATCGGTTTTTCTACCCCCATAGACTTAGCCAAGAGTGTCGCTGACGACCTTATCAATCACCGCTCCATTAGCAGACCATGGCTTGGCATCGGCATGAGCGAGCTAAATGAAACCCACGCTAAAAGCTTAGGACTACCGCTCACAACCAAGGGTGTTTTCATTAGCAAAGTCTACGAAGGTTCTCCCGCTCAGCAAGCCGGTATCGAACCTGGGGACATCATCCAAAAACTCGAAGGCAAAAAGATAATTCTCACACCGAAAGATGTGCAAGAAACTGTACGTGCCCGCAAAGTTAACGAGACAGTCGCTTTCACAATTCTGCGCGGCAACAGTACCAAAGAATTGTCAGTCAAGATTGGTCACTACCCTGACTTGAACACAACTCAAAGCGAAAGCAAAACTACGTTGCCGGGAACAGCCCCAAACAGCAATAACGGCAATGGCAGCGAGCCTGGAAGCTCTAGTAGCTCAGCTATTATTCGCGGCACCACCAAAACCGTGCCGCCACAACCAAAGCCTGGCGAAAAGTTTTAGACCCTCTCTAGAACTAGATTGGTCTAGCCTTTAGCTGTAGCCAAAATGCGCAAAGCGGCCATGGCAGCCCCGAAGCCGTTATCTATATTGACCACAGTAAGGCCGGCAGCACAACTATTGAGCATACTCAGCAAGGCGGCCACGCCTTCAAAGCTAGCACCATAGCCAATTGAGGTCGGCACTGCAATAACTGGCTTCTCTAAAAGGCCACCAACGAAGCTGGCGAGAGCACCATCCATGCCGGCAACAACCACTGTAACATGAGCCTTGCGCAACAAGGCAAGACTGTCAAATAGTCGATGAACACCAGCCACTCCAACGTCGTAAACACAGCTAACTGGATAACCAGCTGCCACTATAAATAGTGCCACTTCTTCAGCGACAGCAATATCAGCGGTTCCCGCGGTAACTATCGAAACCGATGGTGCATCTTTCTTTGGCATTGGCAATTGGCCAAAAACAAGGGCTCTTGGTTGGGGCAAATATTCGCAGTCATTTAAAGGAATCTCAACAACAGATTTCTCAAGAACAGGGCTGGAAGCGACACTTGACGCAATAGCGTTTGATGTAGTGGCGTTCGCCATCGCTGCATCACTTGTAGTGGAGCTTGTCTCGGAGACAGAGCTAGAGCCTTCAGTGGACAGACTAGATGAGCTTTGACCGGAGCCATTAGAAGGGCTCTGACTGGTAGCAGAAGAAAAGCTGTGAATCGCTGCCCCAGAGTTCTGGCTTGCCGCCGCAGCCCTGTTGTAAAGGCGCACAACTTCTTTCGCCTGTGCCTCTTCAACTCTTGTAGCAACTACTATGGAATTGCTGGCGCGCAACCTAATGGCAATGTCAACAATCTGCTGAGGCGTTTTACCCGGGCAAAAAATTACCTCTGGAAAACCTTGTCTCAGGCCTCGATGCAGGTCTGGCTTAGCAAAGCCAAGGTCTTGATAGGGCAGAATTGCTAGCCGTTCACAGGCATCGCTGACCGAGATACCGCCTTGCGATACCGAACGAAGAAGGTCTTCGACTGATTTGCGGTCCATTAAACTACCTATCTCATGCTTTGTTTCGAACTGAATTCAGTGTTGAATTTAGCACGGAAAGCAGGCTTGACAATATTAGTCTGAAATCTATCTAGTCTCGGGCTAGTCTCGGGCTAGTCTCAGAAGAATCACTTGCGAGCCTTAAGCTAGTTGCTTGCCAGCTTCTTGCTAGAGACTAGTGCGGCTAGTGCCGCGGCCTTTCCCTGACTATAGCCTTGCGGATCAATCTCAAACTGCCTGATACCGGCGCCAGCACGTTCATTGGCAGCGTTCAATGCTGCTATTAGTTTTCCCGCCAATTCAGGCTCAGCGGCAAAGCGCGATAATTCATCAGAGCCAACTTCGACAGAAGCTCTGGCACTGTCGGCATCAGTAAAATAGCGCACCCGCACTTGGCGGAAAGCGAAATCGCGCACCACTTGCTCTAGTTTGTCGATCAGACTGAGGCGGGACGGAGTTATATAAGTATTCTCGACAAAACGAGAAGAAAGACAAGCTGCCTGTGGTCTATCCCATGAGGGCAGGCCCTGTTGCCGACCAAGTGCTCTAATTTCATTCTTGTTCAAGCCAGCATCAATCAATGGTGCCAAAACGCCAAACTGCTTGGCCGCTTGGTGGCCCGGGCGATAGTCACTCAGGTCATCAACATTAGCACCATAGGTAATGGCAGAGACCGAAAGCTGTTTTTGCATTGCCGCTAAGTATTCAAAGAGCGTACTCTTGCAAAAGAAGCAACGCATACTATCATTAGCGCGATAATCTTCTGAATCGACTTCGTCTGTATTGATCTCAATCAAATCAAAACAGGCCTGCTTGGCCTGTTGTCGAGCCGCCTCTAACTCCGCTTGAGCCAAGCTGGGAGAAAGAGCAATAACAATATGAGCCCGGCTTCCCAAGGCTAACTTGGCATAGTGAGCGAGCACCGAGCTATCCACGCCACCAGAATAAGCGACGATAACGCTTTCAAGCTGGCGCAGTATTCCTATTAACAGCTGTTCTTTCTCAGCTAATTCTCTTTCAGCAAGTCCTTTGTGGGAAAGTCCTTCCGGAGAAGCTAGCGATTCTTCATTGTCCATCTATTTAGCAGTCTACTTTTTTGCAGCTATAGCAGGCAAGTTAACTGAACTCGTCGTGCCGCTGGCGATGCGATCTAACTCGTTGCGAATTGCAGTCTCATCTATATTATCAACTGAATCGCTCAAGCGCAGCAAGGTGGCCTGCAGCTGATCATAGGCTAAAGGCTGAGGACGACCAACAAAAATCTTCTCGTTCACTGTCTTATCCAGACCTTCTGCCGCCGAGAGCAACTCTTCGTAGAGCTTCTCACCAGGACGCAAACCAACAAACTCGATTTTGATATCGTGACCAGGACGAAGTCCAGAGAAACGAATCAGGTCATTGGCCAAATCAAGAATCTTTACTGGTTTGCCCATATCAAGAACGAAAATCTCTCCACCAGAGCCGTAGGCACCGGCCTGCAAAATTAACTGCACAGCTTCTGGAATGAGCATGAAGTAGCGCGTTGCTTCAGGGTGGGTCACCGTCACGGGGCCACCAGCAGCAATTTGGTCTCGCCAGAGCGGAATTACAGAACCACGACTGGCCAGGACATTGCCAAAGCGAACAGCAACATACTTAGTAGCAGAACGTTGGGCCAGGTCTTGAATAATCAATTCGGCTAAGCGCTTAGTAGCGCCCATAACAGAAGTAGGATTAACGGCCTTGTCACTGGAAACCAGGACGAACTTATCAACCTTGTGAGCATCAGAAAGCTCGGCTACTACTTTGGTACCAAAAATGTTGTTGGCAATAGCTTCAAAGACATTGAGTTCCATCAAAGGAACATGCTTGTGAGCGGCGGCATGGAAAACCACATTCGGCTTGTGATTGAGGAAGACTTGCTCTAAGCGCTTACGGTCGCGCACATCGGCAATAATTGGCACAA
Source organism: Obscuribacteraceae bacterium (SeqCode) (assembly GCA_044378815.1). GTDB lineage: Bacteria > Cyanobacteriota > Vampirovibrionia > Obscuribacterales > Obscuribacteraceae. The sequence continues at coordinate 7,788 of JBIPOV010000110.1, forward strand.
TTTCTACTGGCTCAGGCAAGCGCGAAAGCTCTTGCTGAATATAAAAAATCGAATTCTCGCCCTTGCCCAAAATGACAAGACGACGAGGCTGGAAGCGCAGAATCTGACGGCAAAGTTCGCTACCGATTGAACCACCGGCACCGGTAACCAGAACAGTTCTGCCTTCAATATAACTAGCAATAGAAGCACTATCGAGCTTAACTGGATCGCGACCAAGCAAGTCTTCGAGAGAAACTTCACGCAACTGATTGATACTGACGTGACCATTAATGAGCTCAAACAGGCCCGGCAAAATGCGAGTTTCAACTTCGGCGCTGCGACAAACCTCTACAATTTTGCGAATTTCAGAGGCCGGAGCGGAAGGCATGGCAATGATTACTTGATCAATAAAGAGATTTTCGATCAAGCGCGGCAATTCAGAAGTGGTACCGAATACGGTGATATTACCGATGCGCTTACGCAATTTAGATGGATCATCATCAATCAAGCCAATTACATCAACACCCAAATCTGAGCGCTGGTTGAGCTCTTTCAAAACCATCATACCGGCATCACCGGCGCCAACCACGAGGGCACGACGGCGCACAGGCTGACGCCAGTGCTTGCGCTGCCAGTGCTCGGTCTGCAAACGGCGCACAACCCGAGAAGTGGTCATAAGGAAGAAACAGAGCCCGCTATCAATAACGAGAATGCCATAAGAAAGCAAGTGGCCTTCAACACGCAGCAAGTCAACGCCTATAGCACGCAGGGCTAAGACTACGGCACTGACAGTGAGCACCGAAACAGCTAACTCCATCACCTCAGTCAGGCCGGTGTAGCGCCAAAGGCGGCCATAAACGCCGTATGACCAGTTGGCCAAGATTCTCATTGCGACGAACACAGGAATGACTTTGATTAACTGAGAAGCATAAACAGGGTCTATGCGACCATCAAAGCGAATTAAATAGGCGCCAGCCAAAGAAAGTGCAACAAGAAGAGAATCGAGAACAACCTGGGTGACTCGCATCCAGGGAAAACGCGGACCATAACTAACTGCTTCGACAGGCGAAGGACCGTCAGGATTGGGGATATTGGCGATTTTAGGCTCTGAAGAACTCAATGACTACCCTCATTCTGAACCCGTGCTTAATTGAACACAAATTCTCAAGTAGAGATATTAGCACTAGTCATGAGGTAGAAAACTTACGCCCAGTTCAGGTTAGGTAGCGCTAACGAACGCTCATCTTACCTTTCTGTTTGGCGATCCACTCCTTAACCCGCTCCGGAGGCAGGCCTAGAGCATGAGCGGTACCCTTAATTGCCGTTTCGTGGCCGACATCAAGGCGAAGGATGTCGTTATACATCTTCACGCACATTAGACGCATCGGACCATCCTTAAGGCTGCCGGTAGCAGACCAGACAATCACTGAAACAGACAGGTAGCCGATAAAGATGGAGCCTATACCCGAGAGAATCAAGGCATTCTTGAGAATTGGATAGCTTTTGCCCACCCAGAAATACATTCCAGCTTCATAGGCGATGAAGAGAACGAGGAATAGCATTGGCTTAAATTGATATCGACTGGATAAATCGCCTTCCGGTGGCTTGGCGAAAATATTGCCCCTCGCGCTTTTGAACCATTCTGTATTGATTTTCTTTTCTGGAGGGAAAACAAAAGTGGCACCTACCAGCACGCAGAATAAGAAGAAAGGCCCGTAGTAACAGTGAATTGGGTCGCGGGTAACTACTTCATAGTAGGCCAGCACCCAGGGCAAGCTAGAGCCAAGCAGGCAAACCATGAAGAATCGCCCAGCACCGATGCGCTGTTCAAGACTGGCACCGAAAGCCCACATAAAGAAGCAGTTGACAGCCACTTGCTGCACATCTAGTGAGGCAAAGCTGGCGTTAAAGCAGAAACTAATAAAGTCTATAATGGCCTGCTGCACAGGAGCAAAGGCAGCGGCGTTGCCACTAAAGGCCAGCTTCAGATAAGAGAAAGCTGTATCAACAGACTTGCTTGCCGATACCCCCATCAAACAACTATTCGTCAACCATTTTTCCAGGTTCGGGCCATGGGAAGCGGCCATCACATAGTTGACGCCAAACATAAATACCAGCCCAAGACTGGCAATAGGGATGACATTCTGGGCATCAAACTTGATCTTTGGCGTGACCGTAGGTGAATTAGACATAAACCCGCTTTACTTTCTGAAGAGTGCTATTGCCAGTGCTTCCTGATTTTTTTAATGGTAAATAATCGGATGGTAAATAAATCGAATGCTAAATAAACTCAGCCTCTAAATATACAGAGCTGAGAATACATAGTCAAAATCTAATCTACCCTCTTTGCATGATTTTCAGCCAAGGCCGAATTATCAGCCAGTGCAATTCTAAGAGGCTAAATGACGATGTTGACCAGCTTGTCTGGCACTACGATCACTTTCCGCACAGGCGAATCACCGAGCTTGGCTTTCATCTTCTCGTCAGCAAAAGCAATAGCCTCAGCTTTCTCTTTTCCGATACCGCGTGAGACACCGATCTTACTGACGATCTTGCCGTTTACTTGCAAGACCAACTCAATATCGTCGTCGTAGGTAAGAGCTTCTTCGAAGCTGGGCCAGCTAGTGACGTGAATGGAATCACTTTCATCTTTGGCATAACCACACTGATGCCAAAGCTCTTCGGTAATGTGCGGAGCCATAGGAGCCATGATCAAGAGCAAGTTGCGAATGGCAAAAGTAAGCAGAGCTGAAGGCCCTTGCGGATTAACTTCTTGCACATACTTATAAAGGGCATTAACTAGCTCCATACAGCGAGCAATAGCTGTGTTGAAGCCATAATCTTCTTTGCCAAGATCGGCAGTGACAGCCTTAACAGCCTTGTGCACTTGCTTAAGCAAGGCCTTGTCGGCCGTACTCAACGAAGCAACGTCAAACTTGTGACCAGCACTGGCATCAACACTAGCAGCATCAAGACAGCCTTTCTCACGCAGCTCGTCAACCAAGCGCCAGATACGACCGAGGAAGCGATATTGTCCAACGGCGCCGTCTTCGTTCCACTCTAATTCTTGCTCAGGTGGTGAAGCAAACAGTGTAAAGAGACGAGCAGCATCAGCACCATATTTCTTGAAGAAATCTAGAGTGCCGACCACATTTCCTCGTGACTTAGACATCTTCTCGATGCGGCCAGATAGCGGGGAGTGCATTGTCACCATACCTTGCGAAAGCAAGTTGGTGAAAGGCTCAGCGCACTTCACCAGACCCATATCGCGCAGGGCACGAGTAAAGAAACGGGAATAAAGCAAGTGCAGAATGGCATGCTCAACGCCGCCTACATACTGGTCAACGGGCATCCAATAGTTGACTTTTTCTTGAGAGAAAGCCGCCTCTGGATTCTTCGCATCGACATAGCGCAGGAAGTACCAGGACGAGTCAATGAAGGTGTCCATGGTATCGGTTTCGCGCTGAGCGCTGCCACCACATTTGGGGCAATCAATGGTCAACCAATCGGTCATTTTCTTAAGCGGCGAGCCGCCTTCGCCAGTAAATTCCACTCCTTCAACAGGAAGGATGACCGGCAGCGAAGATTCTGGCACCGGGCTAATGCCGCATTTTTCGCAGTGCACAAGGGGAATAGGGCAGCCCCAATAACGCTGACGGCTGATAAGCCAGTCTCTCAAACGGAACTGCGTGCGTTCTTTACCCGCTTGATTCTTCTCAGCCCAAGCAATCATTTTGAGCTTAGCTTCGGCACTACCAAGGCCGTTGAACTCACCCGAGTTAAGCATAATGCCTTGCTCAAGATAAGCGGCTTTCATGCCGCCTTCAGTGGCTTTACCATCAACTGAAATTACTTCAGTGACAGGAAGATTGAACACTTTGGCAAAAGCGAAGTCGCGCTCGTCATGGGCAGGTACGCCCATAACTGCACCAGTGCCATAGCTCATCAGAACATAGTCAGAGACGAGAACCGGCACGGCTTCACCGTTAAACGGATTAACTACGTGAGAACCAGTGGGCACGCCGGTCTTTGTCTTCTCAGCGGTCATGCGATCCAGTTCAGTTTTCTTCTTCGACAGCTCGACATACTCTTCTACTTTGGCTTTGTTCTCAGGCGTAGTGAGCTGAGCAACCAATGGATTTTCGGGAGCAAGAACCAAATAGCTGACACCGAAAGTAGTATCAGGGCGAGTGGTAAATACTTGCACTTGCAGCTGTGGCTTCTCTTTTACTTTGAAGTAAAGCTCAGCTCCTTGCGACTTGCCGATCCAGTTTTGCTGCATGACGCGCACGCGCTCAGGCCAACCTTTCAATGTATCGAGGTCAGCGAGCAACTCTTCGGCATAATTTGTAATTTTGAGGAACCACTGATGCATCTGTTTTTGTTCTACAGGTGTCTCAGGGTGGCGCCAGCAAGCGCCGTTCTCGACCTGCTCGTTGGCTAATACAGTGCAACACTCGGGGCACCAATTGACCGGTGCTGACTTGCGCACAGCTAGACCAGCTTCGTACATCTTCAAGAAAATCCACTGGGTCCAGCGATAATAATTGCTGTCGCAAGTAGTTACTTCGCGATCCCAGTCGTAGCTAGTACCAAGCTTCTTCAGCTGTTCATCGCGCATGAAGCGAATATTTTCTTTGGTCCACTTTTCAGGGTGCAGTTTGCGCTTCATAGCAGCGTTTTCAGCAGGAAGGCCGAAGGCATCCCAACCCATGGGGTTCAAGACATTAAAGCCTTGCATACGACGTTGCCGACTAATTACGTCAGAAATGGTGTAAACCCGCATGTGGCCCATGTGCAGGTCGCCAGAAGGGTAGGGGAACATGACTAGCGAGTAGAACTTAGGCTTAACATCAGTACCAGTTGCGTTATCAATAGCCTTATAGATACCGAGTTTTTCCCACTGCTGCTGCCACTTTTCATCGATATCTTGTGGACAATACTGGCTAACCATCGCTAACTATCCCCTTAAGACGCCTTCGGCGTCAGTTACGACCAATCTCAAGCTTCGCAGCTTTAAGCCTTTGAATCTTACTTCCTCTGTTTTCATCCCTCAAGAAGAAATGGTCGCATGCTAAGATTTTTAGCATTTATAGAAGAAGGGCAGAAATGGAAACAATCAGCACACCGGCTAAAAGCCTTGCCAACATGACCGAAACAGCAAAAAAAGAAGGCATCTCAGAGGCCGTCATAGCCGAAGCCGTTGAGCTTTGCCGAGGCGCTGAAGCCCTTCCTGAAGGCGTTCTTGGTCTAGCCCGCAAACTGGATAAAGCCTATAAAGCCGGCCGCAAGCTACGCGTCAAACTCGGCGTAGACCCAACTTCTACAGATTTGCACCTGGGCCACGCAGTAGTTGTAAGAAAACTAAGAAGATTCCAAGAATTTGGCCACCAGATTGTTCTCATCATTGGCGGCTTCACCGCCATGATTGGCGACCCCACAGGCCGCAACTCTACTCGCCCGCAGCTTACAGAAGAAGCTGTAGCTGCTAACGCCCAGACCTATATCGACCAAATAGGTTTGATTCTTGACGTTTCTAAGACCGAAATCGTTCGCAATCAAGACTGGCTCGCTCCGCTTACCCTAAAAGAAGCAATCAAACTGGCCAGCACTGTGACAGTAAATCAGCTCATTGCCAAAGAATCATTTGGCGATCGTTTAGAAAAGCAGCAGCCGGTCTCGCTGCACGAACTCTTTTACCCTCTGCTGCAAGCCTACGACTCAGTTGCTATCACCTCTGACATCGAGCTCGGCGGCACAGACCAGCGCTTCAACATTCTGCAAGGCCGTGAGTTGCAACCACACTACGGTCTCGAACCGCAAATGGCCATGCTCCTTCCACTTTTGGAAGGTACTGATGGCGTACAAAAAATGTCTAAGTCTTACGGCAATTACATCGGTTTGAAAGAAAATGCCAAAGACATGTTCGGCAAATGCATGCGCATTAACGACGACCAAATTCTCAAATACTTTGAACTGACCACCACACTAACTGGAGCTGAAATCGACGCCATTGAAGCAGCGCACTTAAAAGAAGGCGGCAACCCTAAAGACGCTAAGCTCAAACTGGCTCACCAGATTGTCACTCAGTATCACGGTGTTGAAGTAGGCAATCAAACCCTTGCCGACTGGAACAATGTTCACAGCGAAGGCCAAGTGCCGCAAGACATGCCACTGCATACGGTGAGTGAGTCAAAAGCAATTTTTCGCGTTTTAGTGGAAAGCAAATTGGTAGCGACTACCAGTGAAGCCAAAAGACTCTGCCAAGAAAACGGCATCAAGCTTGATGGCGAGACAATTAAAGATCCGAATTTCGCTGTTGTTGTAGCCAAAGGCGAAGAGAAAGTCTTGCAAGTTGGTCGGCGGAAGTTTGCTCGGCTAACGAACTAGAGAAGTCGAAACCGCGGTGTCTACTTTTTTGGTTTCAAAATGACCAGCCACTTCAACCTCGCCCTATATCCACAAGACGCGCATCTAGCAAGCGCCTGCGTGGCGTTGGCCCAAGCCAATTTTAAGGAGCAGGCTAGCGAATACTTGCTTGGGGAAAACGCACATCCGCACGTAACCCTCTGCCAATTTCAAGCCAATGAAGAGCAACTGGAGTCAATTTGGTCGGCAGTTGAGAAGCTAGGTCTAGGAGGAGTGCGAGAGCTAGACCTTGGATTAAATTCAAATCGAAAAGCTCTCAAGCTTCGCTTCCATCATTTCTATATAAAGCCTGGTTTCCATTTTCACAAAGACAAGTATTGGCTTGGGTTAGCTATGTCAGCGACAGCAGAGCTAATGGCGCTACAAAAAGCGCTACATACCCTCCTCACACAACTGAATATTGAGAGCCCAACCCTACCGCACGCATACTTTCCTCACCTGACTCTGGCGCGCTGCCACGCGGCGGACTATGCCCATCCGCCACAGATTAGAGAGCTTCCAGCCCTAGACATCTGGCAGCAAGACTTTGTCTTTCAAGTTTCACTAGGCCGCTCGAATGAATACGGCGCTTATTTAAAGCGGCTAAAAATTCTGTAGCACCATTTTCTCGATTCTTACAGCATCAGCTACCCTGTCCCAGCGGCGCAAAAGCTTAGCGTAGTTAGCCAAAATATGGCGCACCTCAGGAGCATAATCGCCGTAGCGTTCGCGAGCAAGGCGCAAATGCAAGACATAGACATTCTCGGCCTTGTCGTATTCCAGCTTAGCAATATGTTGTTCGGCGCGCTTCTCCAGATTATCATCAACGGCAACGCTACTGGTTACTCGCTTCTGCCATGAATTAAGTGTTGGTGCCGCTAGTTTCGGCGAGCTGGCGTAGAAACTCCAACTACGGGTTAAGTTGCCCAGCTCGCGATGGGTGCGGCCAAGTGTAACTTCTAGCACTTCCATAGAATTTTTGTAGAGTGCTTCAGCCTCTACTCGCCGATTCTGTTCACTGAAAAAGCGCAGCATAGCGGGCAATCCGAGAAACTCAATAAACTCTTCAGTTGAGGGAGTAACCTCATAAACCTTGTAGCAGCCAATGATCATTTCGTTGAGATCAGGATAAAGCCCGTGAATTAGCCCCAGTAGAGCCAAGCGAGCCCGCACTTGAGCAACGTCGACGTGCCCTGGCCCCAAATGGGCGGTGCGGTGAGGCAGTGACTCTAAGTAAAAGAATTCAGCGCGACCGAGAAAGCCTTGCAACCTGCTGGCTTCGCCCATTAAGAAGTAAGCTTCACCCACCTGCAGACAGCCGCCACCCCAATAGTCTTCATCAATTGCCAGAGCGCGGTTGGCAGCCTTTTCCGCATCGACGAATCTGCCCTGGCCAAGATGCGCCAGGGCCATTCCCCGCAAACAATCAGCCACGATTGGATCGTCCGAGCTATTGCCATGTTTCTGCAACTCTCGTAGATAAAGCCGTTCGGCTTCATCGTAAAGACCACGGTTGAGGGCCGATTCGGCCATTTGCTTGAGATCGTCGTACATTCTACTGGCCTATTTCGCTATAGAGACGACGAATCAGACTCGAAGATGGTATGGCCATAATCACCATCCGCCGATCATCCTGTTTGCCAACCATCATGCCAACCAGCTCGTTTTTCGCATTGACCACAGGAGCACCGCTTGAAGAGATGGCCTTAACAGGTGCATCCATTTGCAACACCAAACCCGAAGGGCTTGAGGCTGAGATAGTGCCAGAATAACGATCTGGCGACAAGCTGCGAGACTCCGTGTCTTTCGACCAGACCCAGACTTTTGTGCCGACAGGTGCTAGCGTTCCAAGCATGTTAAAGGGCGTGAGTCGGCTAGAAGAACTAAGCTCAAAAGCCATCAAATCACCACTCAAATCACCGGTGCCTTGACCCACGGTGCAGCCGGTCTTAAGCAGACTCGTACTCGAACTAGCGAGAACACTTTGTTGCTGCAAATCGAGCACATCGACAGATCGCACTTCCTTGCTCACATCTTGGGGAGCTACGTAATGCGAATATTCAGCTTCTGGAGAAAGAATGTGCAAAGGCAAAAGTAACAATGTGCGATTTCGATACCAGCGCACAGCAAAGGCTTTGCCAGCACAATGCTCCTGACCGTCATTGAGATTAAAACGGGGCCAGCCAAACTGGTCGACAGCAAAAGCGGGACTCATTCCAGAAACAATTATTCCTGCCAATACAAAAAGCAGGTTAGTGCGTAAACCATTCAGTTTTACTTTTTTTACACCTGACAATCTACTGTGCCTCACAGGTAGTCCAGAGCTATATCTTAGCAGCGTTCGATCACGGCGTGAAACCGATAAGGTTCTAGTTTCGAAATCCACACTGATATACTCCCAGAGTTCAGATTAGAGCAATAAGTAAGGGCGAAAGAAACTTCATGGCTAAAATACTTCAACTGGTTGGCGAATTTGTAGAAGACTACGAGGCCATGGTTCCCTATCAAATGTTATTGATGGTTGGCCACACAGTAGACACAGTCTGCCCGGGTAAGAAAGCCGGCGACAAGGTTAAAACTGCTATCCATGACTTTGAAGGCGACCAGACATACACAGAAAAGCCAGGCCACAATTTTGCCATCACAGCTGATTTCGACAAAATTGAGGCCACCGCCTATGACGCTCTGCTTATTTCAGGAGGAAGAGCACCAGAGTATCTTCGCTTAAACAAACGGGTGCTTGCCTGCGTCAAGCATTTCTTTGAGCAGAATAAGCCAGTTGCAGTTGTCTGCCATGGCGCTCAAGTGCTTGTAGCCGCAGACGTTCTCAAAGGTAGGTCATGCATGGCCTATCCAACTGTCGCGCCAGAGATCACTGCCTGCGGTGGCACCTTTATTGAGCAGAATAAAGACTTCACTAACGCCCACGTTGATGGCAACCTAGTCAGCTCTGCCGCTTGGCCCAGCCATCCAGAGTGGATTAGGAAGTTTTTGGAAGTGCTGGGAACGAAATTTAGCCAAGCCTAGCAATTTCCCGAGCACCGTATTGCGTCAATTAAAAAACACACCCAAGAGGAACCGTTGCCTCATTTAAAATGTTACCCCCCCGATTCCTCTTTTGGGTTGTTTTAGTCTGTCGTTTTCATCTTAAATGGACTTATTGTTGGC
>JBIPOV010000159.1:0-5068 GCA_044378815.1 Obscuribacteraceae bacterium (SeqCode)
CAATAGAAACCGGCTTCATTCTGCGTTGGCATATCTAACACCCGCAGAATTTGCCCTTAAAGGTGAGAAAGTGGCCTAGAGCAAATTTTCCCCAGGCCACTGTCTACCAAAATGGGATCAGACCAAAACTAGCTTACAGAACCTTCACTGTCGCTTGCCAATTGACCAAGAATAATTCTGGCGCGAGAACTAAGTGCGCGCGCTTTTTCAAAATCTTTGATCTCTTCGCACACCTCAGAATACTGCATTAGAATATGAGCAAGAACAATGTGTTTCGGACCCAATCTCAATTCGGCCATAGTGAGAGCTTGATCGAACATCTTAGCGGCATTCTCGAACTCACCTTTTTTATGGCAGGCTTTGGCGCCTTCAACTAACACCTTCCAGCCTAAGGTTCTTTCTGTATCTCTATCTTCAGGCTTTGTTTTCATAGCCTTAGAAAAAGAATCTATATTCATAACTTAGAACCTGCAAAAGCCTCTACCCTACCATTAGTTCATACCCGGGAACGCGATGCAGTAATCGAGCCAGCTCTAGCCCTCAAGCTTCTTGAACTTATCATCTAGATCATCCGGCTGATCAAGTGCGTCTTTCTCAGTGGTATAGATGGTGTTGTCTGGCCCCTTGGGTAAGCCGCTAAAGCGCACTTTACGAGCCTCTAGAAGCTTATCGTTAAGTTCTGGAGTAGGGTTTTTCAAAGCTACAGCAAAAGCCATTTTCTTATCGTTGCGTTCAATGATGCCATCGTTTATCAAACGAAAAATTGGAAAACGAAGCGCTGGTATGAGGAAGAACAAAAGACCGTAGCCGAAGAGTATGTAGAGCAAAGGCTGCAGCGTGTAAAGAACAGGCACGAGCGACATGTTGAAGATCAAAAATATACTGCCAAGCAGCACTACCAGACCAAAAGCAATAATACCAAAGAGCTGACCGCCCTCTACGCTCATGAATTGCCATTCTTTCTCTGGCAAGAAACCCTCTAAAGCAAGACCGCGACTCTGACTAGCTTTTATAGCTTTTTGTCGACCAATATGCTGATTGAACAAATGACTTAAACTATCCGGAGCAAAGTCTTCTTGCTTGGCTGAACCCAGGGCTGTATTGGGCTGCTGTTGAGAGACGCTCTGAAAAGCGGGAAAGACATAAATGATATGGCCAGCCTCGGTCACTTCTGGCGAACCATTGAAGCGTTGCATCACTGCAATCATCCAATCTTCGTTCTTCGGATCAAGACCTGTAAACGGTGCTATTTGTTCTGCTGTGACAACACCTTGATTGGCTTCCAAGACCTGAGCAATAGTCTGCCATTTACTCTCTTCAAAGTTCGTGTTAGGGCTACCATCGCCAAACAGATAAGAAAAGACACTAAACAAAAAGTTGGGTTTGGCTTTGTCAGCATTGCGCTGATTGCGATAATCGCCTTGAGCATCGTAAGGAAGGTTAGAAGAACCGTAACCGACCGGCGTCGGGGTAACATAACGCCAGAAGAAAATCCAATCCCAGAACCAGTCGAACATCCAATAAAGATAAAATGGTCGATAGGAATAGCCAGAGTTGTAGCCAAAATCAAAGATATTGCCAAAATCGAAATTAAAGTCGCCGCCACCACTGTCACTATCACCGCCTGTCAGTGCCTTCAAACCAGCGATGATCACCACTACGACTAGCACAACAACTAAGAGTGCACCCAGTACCAAAGCCAGTCCAAACGAAATTCTAACGACGAAGAACATCAGAGCAACAAATGCACGCAGAACAATAAGCGAAACATTGGCTATGACCCGAAAAATAGAGCGTAATACCTCACGGGAAGCATTAGCGGCATAGGCTTGCTGTAAATTGCCGGCAAACTTGTAGGCGATATTACCCGACTCGGTCACTTCTAGGTGAGCATTGGTTTCAGAAGCAATGTTGTTGAGCTCACTAACCACAAGGGGCAAAGCCATACCGGTATCAGCAGCAATGTCTACTGGCACGATGCGCGGCCCACGTGTGGCTATTGCCTCAAGAACTTTCTTCTTTTCAGGAGAATGGACCGGATTTAGTAGTTCCGCAAAGGTCGCCATGACTGCTCCGCCAAAATCAAATGCACCAAGAACAAAAAAGCCAACATTATTTTGCCAATGCTAACCAATAGCTATTGTGCATCAAAACAGCCGGCTTTTCATTTGTCTTTTAAAAATTCGGGACCGACGGGACTCGAACCCGCGACCTCCTACGTGACAGGCAGGCGCTCTAACCAACTGAGCTACGATCCCAAGACTAAGCCCACACAGAAGTGGCGCTCCAATCGAGACAAATAAGATACCACAGCTTGCATATGTCGTCAGACTTCAAAGGCAATATCGAGCAAAAAGCCTTTACACAAAACTGAACAATACAAACGCGTTGGTGCTTGACAAGCTTTGTGTAGCAAGCTTTCGCAGTTGTGCTAGGTTCTCCACGTTCGCTAGGTGCGCTAAGTACTGCCAGCGACCGAATTCTTGTTAATAGAGCCAGATCATAATCATGAACGGTTGAACTAGAGTTCTCCTTAGAACTAATCTCGATAAAGTCTAATGCCTTACCTTTCTTCTAAATATAAAAACCAAACCTCAACCTTCGCACCTACTTTGCCTCTCTCCCACCCAGTTCACGCTCAATCGCGTTGAGGGGAGAGCTAGACAAAATTTGGCAGCAAGGTTTGTTCGGCATTTTCTAAATCTTTCTACCACTTACCAATCACAAAGGAGAACACATCATGTTCCTATACGTAATGGGTGCATCGGTGGTTTTGGCTGTTGCCATTGCCGTCGTTGCCCACTTCCGCAGCAAGGCCGCTTTGGCCCGTCCCGCAGACAGCGACGTCGACACTGAAGAGTTCGATGGCACGGTCGGCGAAGAGTTTCCCAATCCCACGAGTCCGCGCGCTGACCTGCTCGAGCTCACCGACGAGAACTTCGAAGCTGAAATGGCGAAGAGCGATCTTCCCATCGTCGTCGAATTCTTCGCCGACTGGTGCTCCGCTTGTCGTACCCAGGGTCCGTTGATGGAGCAGGCTGCCGCCAAGTTTGCCGGCAAGGCTCGCTTCTACAAGGTCGACCACGACAAGTTCAACTCGCTTCTGACCCAGGCCAATGTCGAGAAGATCCCCACGACGTTCTTCGTCAACCCGAAGACTCGCACCCAGATCGTTCATGTGGGCGTTCTCAAGGTCGATGCCGTGGGCGAGAAGCTCGACCAGCTGGCTGCCAACAGCGACCAGGGCATCCAGGTCGGTCCCGACAGCGCGCACATGTTCTTGCTGGACGCCACCGCCAACTAAGCCACGCGAAAACCAAGTTTTCGTTATCGGCTCAAGCCAAGCACTGGTATTCAACAACCAGGAAAACGACCCATAAGGCGAAAGATACCGGCGTTCGCGCTGATACCTTTCGCTCTTATGGGCTCGTTTTTTTGGTACTGCATCTATTCATCCATATAGTTGTTAAGAGCGGCTTTTGACGAAATCCGGGCTCTGGCTGGTTGTAAGAAGGCACGGTAGTTGCAGTCAAGAGCCCGAAATGGCAAGAAATGGCTGAACAGCGGAGTTTCAAGACATGCGGCTGCCAACCCCTTAAAGAGAGTTTGGCTCGAAAACTAAGCTATTCGTATCTTTTGGAGACAGCGGACGCTCATGTGTTCAACCAGGCAGCGCAGAATTGGTCGCGCCAAACAAACTCGGAAGCTAGGTGCAGTGTCACTTCCCTGGCGGTCTCTTTGACGAGAACTCCAACTTTTAGAAGCTGAAGTCTGAATGTGTCGATTGTCATAGCCCTTAACTGTGCCTGTTTTCGAATCACCCAGATTAAAACATAGGCGAATGTGTGGAGCAGCAACCTGAACTGATTGGCCTCAAATTCCTGACAGCTGGTGCGGCCGGACTTCAAATAAACTTTCAAATCTTTGATCCAGTTTTCGCACTGAGCGCGGCGGCAATACTTCTCTTCGTAGATTTTTCTTGCTGTCATTGAATTAGCATTAGTTACAACAAATCGGGTATCTGGGCCCATTCTGTTCACTTCAGCTTTGAAGACAATTCGACGCTCACTGCGCCACTCTCGAGCTTTGTAGCCGAATTCGCCGTATTTTCGAACGCTAAAGTGTTCTTCATGCAGTTCTTGAACTCGGCCCTCTGACTTAGAAGCAAAGCGTTTTCTCTCTTCCATCATTCGCCACGCAGCTTTGCGATCACCTGGATTGACCATCGCTGCGTACTTCTTGAGCGCTGGACTTTGGTAGCCAAATTCATCAAATTCTTGTTTGCACCTAACTACGAGTTTTTCGGCGTGATAGGCGTAACCGGCATGGCCAGCTGCTGAAATGAAGTATTGAACGCCTTCATCTTCTAAGAAATCGAACATTTCAGAACTGGCGAATGCAGCATCCGCAGTCAGCTCGATGCGCACATTCGGCCACGAGAGCCGAAGTTCGTGAATGACATTCTTTAGCATACGTTTTGCATCAGTAATTGGATTCGGGTTACCTGGCCGCAAAAGAGCACAAAGTGGAAATCCGCAGTCTGTAAAAATGAAAAGCGGAGCAAAGCAGAATGCCTCGTAGTAGCCATTGTAGAAGGATAGTTGCTGTGTGCCATAGGTTTCGTCGCAGGTGGTATCCATCGCCAATCTCAGTACTTTAGGTGGTTTTCTCGTCTGTTTGACGAACAGATGAACAAGCAGCCTTTGTAAAGCCGCATTGGTTGTCGCGTCGACATAGTTTTCGAACCGCGACAAACTTGGCTGTGACGCTAGAGGCAGACCATTGGCCAATTCACGACCAACTGCCAATTTGTGCATGGCATCATGTCGAAGCTGTCCAGCGTCGTTACAGTCTTCGTAACCCGCAGCAATTCCATATATCCGCTGTTTCAGCATATTGCCGACACTGTGCTGAACGTACTCGGGTCGCCGTTTGTCGCCGACCGCAAACGAAGCAAGCTCAGTCAAACCTAGACGGAGGTCAGCTTTCCGGAGAAGTAATAAACCGCCATCTGAGCAAACTGCGCCGCCATCGAACTTTGCTACAACTCGCTTTAAACCTGGCACAT
>JBIPOV010000160.1:0-5059 GCA_044378815.1 Obscuribacteraceae bacterium (SeqCode)
AGATGTTGGTGGGGTCAGTACCGAGCCATGCACCGGCCTGAGCAGCAGTGAGCTTCAGCTGGCCGAACATGAAGTTGGCAGTTTTTCCAGCAGCGCGCAAGAGTGACACTAGGAGCGCCGATTGGTCAAAGCTATTTCCGTAGTGCTCGATTAAAGTCGTCAAAGCTCCCTTCTGGGAACCATACGTATTTATGTATCCAGTGTTATTGGCTACGTACTGGTAAATCTTGTCCACGTCATTACCAAGAGCGGCGGCCAGGGCAGGAATGCTTGGAATAGCTGGGTTGGACATCAAAGACATCGGGCCAGCTAGGGACTTCAGAGAAGCTGACTTCGTGCCACCGGGTTGCTGCGCGGCCAAAAGGGAAGCTTCTTGCTGTTGCAATGCCGGGATGGTCTCAATGTCGAACACGTTGCTCGGAGCTTGCCGGCCTTCGATCATGGGCTTCGAGTCGGCAGGGCTCATTGCATGCATGCGGCCTTGCAGTGGTGAGTTGCCGGGGGCGATGGAACCGCCGACGGGGAAGGTCTTGCGTTTGTTGATAAGCATTTGCTTGTCCTAGGTTATTGAATTGATTGTTTGCTGTCTTGCGCGTTGAACTGCTGCGATGCGCATGGTGAGCGCATCACGTCGAGACGACGCTTGTGCGATTGCCGCAAGTGTCGTACGAGAAGATCACGGTCTTGCCGTCGAAGTAGGTGATGGTGACGAGTCTGCCGAGGTTGTCGTATGTGAAAGTCATGGTAATTTCCTTGCTCTATATAAGAGCGTGTGTGTTTGTGGGTTTGAAATTGGTCGGCTAGGTGCGCTTGGAGCTGCCTAGTCGAAGTTATTTGGAGGAAGATTTCTTGGATTTTTGGATTTTGGCGTTTCGAATTTCTCAGCGGGTAGACAACTGAGAAAAATGGGGGCGGAGAAAAGTAGGATGCTTGGCTGGATTGAGTTTTCAGGCATAGCCGAGAAATCGATGAACCATAAAGCTTGTTATCTCCCTACTTACTTCCGCGCCCTATCAGCCACTCCCCACACTTCTCACTTCTTCTTCGGCCCGACAAGCGCCGTCGGCTCAATCGGCTTGTCCACCAGCTGATTCCACAACTGCCGAACTGCCGGATCCTTCAGGGCCTTGGCCAAATCCGCCTTGTTCTTCGCCAACTCAGCTTCCGCCAACTTGAGCGAAGTCTGCATGACCTGCTGATACAAAACGAAGATCTGCTCAGAACTCAAGTTCTGATTCATGCCCTGTTCGCAAAGGCGAAACAGACTCTCTCTTTGGAAACTCACGAATTGAGACCTCTTGGCAAGGTCGATAACCGCAGTCTGGAAATCCAGTTTGGTCTGCACGTCGACATTCGGATTGTCGAGTTTGACCTGAGCCAGCATGCTCGCCACAGCCGACATCGCCACATCAGGCGAGGGCTCCGAACAGACTGCCATTGACCCATCGGCCTTGGGAATCATGATGATGGCCCTCGCCGATGCGTCCAGGTCAACAATAGTGGGCTGACCTGCTGTGAGGGGATGTACTCGCACTGACGGTGCCACAGCACACCCAGCGAGCGAGAGCGCGACAACTGCCGCGAGAATTAGAGAGGATACTCTCATACTTTTTTCCTTTCTTCTGCCATGCCAGATGAACCGCTACCAAACGAACTTGGCGCGCTCCACAAGGCTGGCAAATGGGGCCTTGTTTCCCCGGGGCTCCAGAGCACTGGAAGCAGGGACAAACAAAGGCGAGAAATCCGGTTGCTCCATTTTTGAATAGTCGCAACCTTCACAATTAGATTTGGTGGCACCAGCTAAGTCAACTTCTACAGAAGTAAGGGCTTGCTGGCCCAAAAGAATCTCTTGACAGGCCGCCTCATGCAGAGGGGCGAAATCAGGCTGATTCATTTTTAGGTCTCTTTCTTCAATCAAGGTTGAGAATTAGGTTGCTCCACCGGAGCTGCTGGCGGGGGCACAGGAGGCACAGCAGGCGGAGCTGCTGGCGGATCTAGTGGAGTAGTTCCCGGGTAGAACTGACCTTCCAATACTGGGATGATCAGTGTCGTCAGAATCAAGACAACCGAACCTAAATATGGTTTGTACCAGACGAAGGTCTGCGCAAACGGACCACCGAGAGCAAAGCACCATGCGGTGAAAGCCAGACAGGCAGTCAACCAGTGGAACATCTTGCTCGATACAAACCCGGCGGGCTGGGTTTTGACATAGCAAACATACAGCGGAGTCAGGGCAAGAAGCACTCCGAAGACCCCCCAGCTGAGCCACAGCGGCGGATCATTGCTTGCAGTGATGCCGGTGATCGCGACATATGCCGCCAAGATGTCCGCCGGGATGTATTTGATTAGTTTCTCTGCGTAAGAATCGGTGGTCTTACTATCAGGAGGTGGCTCCTGCGCAGCTAATTTAAAAGGATTGAACATTTTGTTCTCCTTTATCTATTTTGTTGATTATTAGAGCAATGAGCCTTTCGTTGTAAATTGACTCACCGCTCAATTAGATCTTCAGCAGAGCTCTGATTGAGAAGCTACAAAACCAGCTTCCAATCAACCGCTCAGCGCAATGGCCAGAGAATCGAGGCATCTATTTCTAGATTGCATCAATAGCGCTGGCAGAAACCATCTATAGAACGGCCCTAAGATGGTTTGTGGCAGCGCTACCTAAATGATGGGGAAGATCAGATCTGGTTGGACCAAATCAGACAATTAAGGATGATCTTCCCCATTCAATAGTTCAAGCAGCGACAGGCAAAGCTTCTGCCAAGAAGCGCTTCAGCCGACGCGAAACACCAGCATCAGACAGCAGCGCCACTAGGCTTTGCTGACTGTGTTCAAGCATACTCACCTGAACATATTCACTGCTAGCGCGCCGCAAGGCTTGCATAGCCTCGACCTCGAACATGTTTCGCTTCGCCTCAGGCAACTCCTGGAACTCTGGCAGCGCACGCAATGCGGGCAGAGTCTCGCTCTGCTTTTCGCCCATGGCTAGAGCGTCGCGGACATGGGCTAGCAAGAAGTCATTTGAATTGCCGCCCAAGCCGAAGGCTGATCCATTGGGTAGACCCGGGATATTCGGCATACCAGGAACATTCGGCAGCCCAGCGATATTTGGCATGCCCGGCATCCCTGAGACACCAGAAAAGCCCGGCATACTTGAGCGGCCCTGAGAGACCCCAAGCATTCCAGAAACTCCGGCAAAAGGATCCTGGAAGCCAAAAGCATTGTTGCCTTCGTTAGCTCCCGGCCGACCAGAAAACGGATCGCGAGTCTCAGGCGCAGCTGTGAGCTGATGGTGTCGCCCGACTTCAGAAGCAGGTTCAACAAAAACATCCGCTTTCAGTTCGGCCTTGAATTTCTCAGCAACACTGTGTGCGCTATCCCAAGGCAAAATTTCAGGCTTCGCCTTTTCAATGAGAGTGATCTCAAGCCAAGCTTTGCCTGCGATCTTCTCTAAGCAGAACATTGTGCGCGTGCGTAGGCCGCGAAGAAAGTAGGCCCGCTTCATGACGATGTGCCGCAAGTGAGGGCTCAGTTCAATATAGAAGGCTGGTTCTTTGTTCATCTGTCTAGTTTCGGTCATTTGATGTCCTTGATTCATTTGGAATGGTCTCCGTCAAAGTTGCGCCGATAGTCAAGATGAGCTACCTAGCGCCAGTTAATGCTGAATGCGGTTTCGCGTTTTGAAATCTGAGAGCGCTAACATAAAAGGAATTGAGCGCATAAAAGCTTGCTACTTACTAATGTCGCTAGCCCAGGGTATTAATGAGAAAGTCCAACGACTAATTACTAAACAGATCTTGGTTAGAAGGCTAAATAACTATGGGTGGCAAACTCAAAGCCCAATGGGCTTTATGAAAACGCTGATAGTTGAGTTAAATGGGGGAGGGGTTGAAAGCGATCTCGATGAGGAATTAATTGGAAGTGTCCAGCGACACTATTCGATCGGCTGCCACGAAATCAAACACCCCCGAAAGCTAAAATTTCGCAGTCTATATAGAAGAATCGCTAGAGCTGCCGGACGATAAGCCCTTGCTATCAAAGCCTTTAGGGCCAGACCCATCAGTCAAAGGACTGAGTGACATAGACACCAACGCCCATTATTTATTGCTGCTAAGAATCGGCTCGACGAGTGGCACGGCTCGCGCTGTCGTTTAACGCACAGCCTACAACCGAGAAGAGTATTGCATTTCGAGCGGTCAAAATTATTGAGAAATGATCGACCGGCTAGCGCAAAATAGTGAATAAAAGTGGAATTTTTCTCTAGTCACTAGAGCGCCACGCTCTCCAAAACCCTTATACCCCAATCGCTTTCGGCAGATTAGAGCGTTGATTTTTGACAAAAGGCAGTGCCTGAAATTTATCTCAAAAGTTGCAAATGCAATGGAAGCAGATTCTCTCATCGCCACATTAAGAAATGAAACGAGCATAGAGCAGGCTATTTCAGCGTTTCACGAATTTGCACCACTGCACCAGCTGTAGTATTACGATTATTACGACATCGCCCCGGCGCGTATCAAATTGCTTACAAAGCCCGCGAACGCTTGCGCAACAACGCAAATACAGGACAGGCTCAAATCAACTGCCCGCCCAGTTAACAGGTCTTTTACGATCGGCCTACTGCACCTTCTTGGCACGAGCTCACCTTTTAAGAAAACCTGAATTATTCAGGGGGTTTTTCTTCAAGATGTGGCAGCAAATTCAAAAAGCCATTAGCTGCGGCTAATTTGAAACTGCCTCCCAGCCTGCGAACTCACCATATGTTTCAGCGTCAACAAGACTTCAACTTGGGTATCAGCTCCCCCGATTCTCTCGAGCTACTTGTACTTCCCCCGCAGGTTTGACCAGAAATATCCTTCCTCTCCCTCTTCCCTGTCACGCCCCTCAGGACCTCCAGCAGGGCCTCCTGAACTTTCGCTCTTGTCCTCGATAGGCGACGGCCCCTCAGGGCTCTCTGTGGCAAAGCTAGGCTCTTCTCCTGAAGGAATTGGCTCGACTCCACTAACATCTTCTTCCTGAACATCCGAATGTCCTTTATTCGCTTTGGCTCCTTCAGTATCAG
>JBIPOV010000040.1:0-56754 GCA_044378815.1 Obscuribacteraceae bacterium (SeqCode)
TGTAATGCAGCTCTCCGCCGGCCCTAAAGGGCTGGGTCAGGTAGCCACCGGCTGCCGGCTAAAGGTGAATGATGATTCAAGCCGCGATCTCGCCGGATTTCCGCGCTTTTACAGCGCCGCCTACAATTAGTGACCTGCGCATACTATCAAAAGAGTGTGGGCCTGTTTGCTAGTTCTATAATATACAAGTTAGTCGGCGAACCAAGGCATGGAAAAAAATACCGCCCTTTCGGGCGGCATTTCTAATGTGGTGGGCGAGAGAGGACTTGAACCTCCACGTATTGCTACACTAGATCCTAAGTCGTAAAAATGACGTTTTTTACTGTTTCTCTTGGTTTCTCTCTTTTCCTTAAAACTATAACCAGGTGGGCGTTTTGGGGATTGCATCCTTGCAACCGCCGTGCTAGATTATCTTTAATTTGGTGATCCAATGGTGATCCAGAATCCAATTTTTTCTGAATCGCCTGTGCTCTATATCCAGAGTCCAGTTAAATGGTGATTCAAGGTGCCCCTGCCCACCCCGAGTGCGTTTCGGAGCAATGCTTTATGGCAGATAGAAAACTCAAAATTGGCGATGCCTTCTGTTCATCGGTCAAAGAGGACGGTATTCATACAGATCCCGAATTGAAGGGCTTCTGTCTTCGCGTTCGCGGAGATTCAAAGGTATTCATAGCGCGGGCGAAGTTACGCGGAACTCGGACTACAGTCTTAGTAACAATAGGTTCGTATCCTAAATTCAGCGCTAGCGACGCTCGTCGAATAGCGAGGGGGCACCTTAACGATCTCGCTAACGGAATCAATCCCAATGACAAGCGAAAGGATGAAACTGCCAAGCTAGAAGCCAAGAAGGCTGTCGAAGATGATCAAGCCTTAGTCAGAGAGATCACTATCAGAAAGGTCTTTTCCGATTATCTGTCTTCACGGAAACTAAAAGACACCACCGTGTACGGCTATAAATGTACTTTGCGCAGCACGTTGGCTGATTGGCTCGACAAGCCGCTTATCGACATCAAGAAAGACATGGTTGAGCGGCGGCACAAGAAGATTAGTGACAGAGGGCATAAGGGTCATGCCAATCACTCGATGCGCATTCTTCGCGCGCTCTTCACCTACGCCAGGATAACTTATGATGACGCTAATGGTGAACCCATCATCACCAGCAACCCGGTGACACGACTATCGCAAGCGCGCATCTGGAACAGATCAATAAGAAGGCAAACTGTAATTAGGAGCCATGAATTGAGCGCCTGGTGCAAAGCGGTTATGGCTCTAGAGAATAAGACGGTTCGAGACTATTTGTTGCTGCTGTTGTTCACTGGTCTGCGGAAGAGCGAGGCCGCACAGTTGCTCTGGGAAAACGTCGATCTTAAGGGTGCAACTCTCTTGATACCAGATCCTAAAAATAGAGAGCCCCATATGTTGCCGCTAACTGATTTCTTGCTAGACATGCTCAAGAAACGATGGGATGGCAGGGTAAGCGAATATGTCTTTCCCGGGCAGGGTGTGAAGTATCGATATATCCGAGACGTGCGGTATCACATGGATATAGTTACTGAGAGTTCCGGAGTGAAATTTATGCTTCATGATCTTCGCCGCACGTTTCTCACCGTTGCTGATGCCATAGATCTTTCTGCCTTTGCAATTAAGAAACTTGCGAATCACAAGATGGCGGGTGACGTAACGGCTGGTTACATCATCTCAGATGTCGAACGTTTGCGAGAGCCCATGAGCAGAATCTATAACTTTATAGAGGAAAAGGTCGGGCCTGGTGTCTTGCTGCCAGTATCGACGAAATCGAAAGTCATCAACGTTGAGCTGTTGAAGAAGGCTAATTGCTGAGCTGCCTCGGCGCGCACACCGCTGCGGCGGCTGCCGCAATGGCGGACGCAAGGGGTCCCAGGGTCAAGTCACACTAGTCTTCATCGCCAAGATTTAAAAACACGGATGCCGGTTCCTACTTGAGACTAGAAGTATGGATCTTGCGTTAGCATTTTCGTGTTTAAACGGTAGTTCCACATCTGGTATTACGTTCAACGGCCGTATATTCGGCAAAACTCGGATTTTCATACCACAAAAGTGTTTCGGTATACCGTTCAATGCTTACTAGCACTGGCATTGCAGGCTTTTTCTGAATCTCTTTATCCTGCCATCACCACTTCCCCACTATCAATGCCAATCCGCCAACACTTTTCTTGGGTGGTGATGTCGTAACCTATCGGCGGTTTCGATGGAGTTGCTATTCGTCTTAATGGGCAGCTCCGCTGCCTATGAATGAAGGTCGTCTTTTAAAATAATCTTATGAGCTATCTCGATGTTAGACTAGAAGCTCTATAGATGAGAATCAGAAATGCAAGAAGATCAATTTTGGTCAATAGTAGACAGTGCAAAACCAGACCAAAATCAGACTTATAATATCGACAATCACTATAAGAATTACTATAAAGCCGTTTCCAAGCTAACCGAAAATGAACTCCACGATTTTGCAGTAATGCAATTTCGGCTAAAGGTAAAAGCTCAAAGTACAGCTATGATGCAAGCTGCTTACATCGTAAACAGTGGAGACTTCAGCGATGATGATTTCGACAATTTTCTGGCCGGTCTGATAGCACAGGGCAAAGTAGAATACTACAATGCGCTTGAAGACCCAGAGAAAACATTTCTTTCGTTGCCAAACGCCAAACTTCTTGAACGCTGCTCAATGTTTGACAGCACTCCATATAATGTGTTCGAGGAAAAGGGTGGAAATCCCGATAGCCTTGTAACAGAGAAAGACGAAAGTCTTATTGAAGAATCTGGCTTAGCTGATGATTTTAGTGACGATCCTGCTGTCCTAAAAGCCAAATTTCCTGATCTATTCATGAGATTCTGGTGATCTTGCTACTCGAAACAAACCATAGAGCAAGCAGGTGGGTTACTGCTGGCCCGTATCGCTCTCGAAACTGTTTCATTGTATTGCTCGCTTTCTTTCCTTCACCCATGCATCTTCATTTAGATTGCCAACCATGCTAGCCTTTGTGTTTCGGCAACCAGGGTGATGCTCGATGCACGATCCGAACAATCAGTTTCAAGTTGGTTGGGACTCGGTGTACGCTTATCCACCGCAGATAGAACCGATTTTTTACCAACAGGCCTGGGAATTGGCATGTCGTCTCAAAGAGGCTCAGGCACTTGCCGATACACCTTTTCCGCGAGGGATTTTTGTAACTCTTAACCCTGGTCCTGATGAGGAGCCAAATTTACGACGTTGGAAAGTTGACGAGAAGAATAGGTGTTTGTGGGTAACCTTGAGAGTAAGCGGAGATGGGCTTTGGGACGCAGCGGACAATAATCAAATGGAGCCAGAAGTTCGCAGGATAATTAAAAAGATCCTGACTCTCGTGTTTGTAAAGTACAAGCTAGACTTGGGACCGACAGAAGCTTGGTAGTTAGATCACTTGAGCGTTCTGTACGAATCTTTTCAATAGACTACACAAAAGGCATGCATCCAAACTCTTCGAATATCTCATCGAGCTTAGCAGCAACCTCATTAGATGTTCCAGCGCCACTAAACTGAGCATAGCCCCGGTAGAAACTGAGTTCAAAACCCTCCCCGTCGTTACTTGGCCAAGGAGACTCAGGCAGAGAACCATACTCTTCGATGATTTCCTCTTCTTGACACTCGAGATCTGCACACCAGAAGAAATCAGTCTCACTAGCACTCTTCACAATGCCAGGAAACTCCTTTTTTAGTCGTGCAAAAATTACCGGAACCGGTAGTTCTTCCAACCACTCGACCCCTTCATAGTTGCTAAACTTTTGGCGCAGCTCCTCACTCCTCGTCTCGATATCATCATGCCGAAGTACATACCACCAGTCTCTACTCATTTCTGGACGATCCTCATTTCTTCACTTGTGTGCCTACAATTTGCCAGTCCGCCATCTCTTGTGAAGTAAGAAAGTAGGCAATATTCATGTTGGGTTCAGTAAAGGAACAATAAGTGCAGACTTCATCAGCCAATTTGGTTTTATCGTCGGGAGTGCGAACATATCTAGATCTCGCAAGCATAGAGAGCTACTTTATCATTCTGCTGCCGATGCACAATTCATACAACACGGTTAATACGCATGAATGATGCCAGATAACTTGTAGGCAGAGCGCGGGTACAAACGTAGCGAACTGCTCAAAGAACCGCCCTGAATATGCGATTATATTTCTTTGTCAAACTGATGGAGAATCGAAATGGGTTATTGGGGTAGCGCACCGTGGGATAACGATCAATCTGCAGATTGGTTCGATGGAGTCTTCAAGCAAACAAAGATAGATGAGGTTGTAAACACAGCCTTAAGCAAGCCCGTTGACTATGAGACCTGTGACGAAATTAGAGGTGCGGTAGCGCTCTTTATTCTTCTTGGGCATGTCTATATCTACAATATAGATAACCTCGATGATCATCTTGAGCTGTGCATCTCTAAAAATCGAGAACTCAAAAAGTACTGGAGCGAGGGCGGCTGGGACAGTGATCCGGAGATCGGTCAAGGCTTGGACTTTGAGCTTGCAGTGTTGCAGCGGCGAAAGAACAATGACGGCGTACCAGCCTCGGAACGACCTGAAATAGCGCCCGAGCTTAAAGAGTGGTGGTCAAATTGGATTGACTAGTGCTGACTTTGTCAGAATTTTTGTCCTGCGTCGACTTCGTTCCCTTAATAGTTGACTAAATGTACTTGTCTGATGGAGGCACTCGTGCTGGAAGAAATAGTAAACAAACTCAAGAACGGCGCAGACGACCTCGACATCCGTGATTTGCAAATCCGCTTCGCCAAAACTCACCCAGAGCAGATACTTCAACTTACTGTTGGCGTGCTAGATGCAAGTCCGAATTGTAGGCGATTCGAGAGCAGCATGCTTGGGCTGATGCCTC
The DNA here is from genome assembly GCA_044378815.1 of Obscuribacteraceae bacterium (SeqCode). GTDB lineage: Bacteria > Cyanobacteriota > Vampirovibrionia > Obscuribacterales > Obscuribacteraceae. The sequence continues at coordinate 4,899 of JBIPOV010000040.1, forward strand.
TCGCTGATTGGGATTTACTGGTTACTTATGCGATCAAGAATTACCAAGATTCTGAAATTGCCCAGGAAATAGTCAATTTCGCCGCACTACAGAAACCGGATTCCGTACACCCATATCTGGACACATTTACAATCAGCGGAGAGAAGTGGTGGACGGCCCCTTCACTCGCTTGGCGCGGCTCTGGTTCACTTGACCAAGAACGGCTTCTTCGGCAAATGGAGTCTAGCGACACCCTAGTATTTGAAGATAGAATTATTGCGTTTGGTCTTCTTCTAGAAACACGAGATGAGCAGGTTATCTTGGATGCAATTAAGAAAGCAAACGCCATCAAACTTTTCGCAGACGACAATCAGGAACTCCTCCAGGCGAACCTAGGCACGGTTGGATTAGAGCTCGATGGTGGCTCGATCAGAAAGCTACACTCTGATGAAGTTCTTCATATCGCCTTTCCAAAAGACTATTTCGCGGCTCAAAAGCCAGCGTTTCTTACGAGAGACAAAACTTATCAACCAACCTGGCAACTCCAGGAGCAGAGCCTAATTCGACCAGACGCAATAATTGGCGGATTGGTTGAGGCACGCTGTAAAATTTGCTCTAACCAACTCCATCGATTGATTGAAATCACAAATAGCTCTGCCCTTTCAGAGTTTTATAAGAACGGTCCATTGATTTTCGTGACTTGCCTAACTTGCCAGGGAAAAACCGGCATATACGAGCTTTTCTTTGCGCACTCTCAAAATGGAGAGATAGATCACATTTACGAAGGAGTGCCAATAGTACCTGAAATAGTCGAACCGTCATTTGCCTACACCGAAGTGAATCTCGTTGACAATGGCCCACGGTGGACCATACAAGATGCCGCCTTAAGTAATTCATGGGAGAATCTACATCGAGTAGGGGGAAGCCCAACTTGGATTCAAGATTCCGAGTATCTTAAATGTCCCAAGTGTTCGAAAACAATGTATTTCGGTGCCCAGATTGATTCAGGTTTGAAGTTAACAGACGGCAGCGAATGGATGTGGGGAGACTCAGGAATCTGCTATCTCTACTTCTGTGGTCATTGCTCGGTCACTGGAGTGACCTATCAATGCTATTAGCCGATTCAAACTATAATAAGGTGAATGAAGATCAAATTTACGACATTGGTGACAGTTAGCAGACCCGTATGGGCACCGCATAGTCGTGAAGTGGCAGTAATCGTAGAAAGAGGGATGTTGAATTGGCACCAGATATCGCCAGCATGAAAACCGTTTTGCAAAAAATAGTCAATCTCTTGCGATCCGGGGGGTGCGAAGATTGGGCGGCTAGGATGGAGAAATTATCCTCTGAGATCGAGGAGAACTCTGAGTACGCTACCTCGCAAATTCTGGCGCTTTACGGAGGCATGGGATCTTTCAATGACATTGTTTTGTGCTCAAATGGCCGGCCACTGATTAAGGAAAATGACGAACTCGACGGGTTGCGGGGAGAACTTTACGATCTTTGTTACAGCTATCGTTTGATTTAAGATCTATCTCGCGTTTGTTTCCGCATCAGATGCGGTGCGCCTGTTATCCCGTGAGGGGTGGCAACCTTTTGCGTTTATGCTCAGCTGCACTTAAATGCAATATGCTAAACTTCGGTTTTTCTACACGTCATAGCGCTTAAGAATCTCATGACAGGCTGAAAGGACATCTTCGCGATACAGATTCTGCAATTCTTCAGTTTGGATATCTTTCTTTAGAAGGAACGATTCACTACAAAGTTTCCGAAACGATTCATTCAGTGGCAAATCATCTGTGTCACTAACAGCAAAAGCAATTACAGATGCAAACGGATCCTCATCCTGAAGTTCAAGGTATCTAGCTGCACCCCAGAGCTGAAGTGCCCCTTGAAGGGGCATAGTCTTTCCTGAAATGATGTCTTTTGCGATAGAAATCAGACGAAGTCTCTCTTGCTCCACGAAATCAAGTTCGTCGTTCTCGAATGAATCTGACACTTCCCCTTCCTCTCTTCCACCATTTAGGTTAGTGGCAATGGCCCGATAGAAAGCTTCGGGCGGAGCGTTTTCTGGCAGCCCTGACACTTGTGCGTCGCCTAGTTCAACCACGAGCCATTCACCGCTTACAGTTTGAGCGATGTCCATTGTGAAGAATCGACTTTGAGGCCGCCTTGCCAGCTCGCTAAATTCTTCAATTGGTGGTTGAAGTTCTTGATAGTCGCCTTCTTCCCAGTAGTTAAGCCAGTGGATAATTTTTCCGTCCAAGACAAAGAGACGAAATTCTTTTGTTAGTGGCATTGCGCTTTTAGAGTGGTTCGTGAGGGTTTGGAAATTTATGAACTGCCGGAAGACTAGGCCGCCTTCGAGAGCGGCGCCTCGCAGTTGCAAAAATTTAGATGTCACTGCCGAAGTCTTTTTGTGGTCGCTTGCATCAGGAATGAAGCAGGCATCATGCCAGTGGTGCTTTTCTGACTTTACATAGTCTTTGATAATCACAGGGCTTGAGCCAAATACCGCAAGTTTCTCTTTTAGAAGATCATCAAGTCTTCTTGAAATAGTTTGATCTAAGATGTCCGTCTGCCCTAATTCTTCTTTGGTTATCCAGATAGTTTTTGGTGTCTTTTCTTGGAGTAAATAAAGCCATTCAGGCAAGTGATGGCAATGTTTGTAGCTTTTAGGATCGTTGATCAGTGTGATGCCGCAATTGCTCAGTTCGTTGTAGAGTTGCTTGTACTGCTCTGGCGTGAGCATCCAGCCGCGATAGATAGCACGTTCGGCTGCGCCAGTTGGCTGCTGAACACGTTGGATTGCCTTAGCTGGATTTCTTTCGTCTACCAGTGCTTCGAAGTTGATCAGGCTGGTTTTGAAATTCAGTCGCGCTGCGGCCGCGGCCTCAGATTCGTAGAGTGAGTCTGGCTTGTTTCTATCAATTGGATTGGCGCAGAATAAGATTTGCATATGCTACTTCACTCGCTGCGCCCAGTAGAGCTGTCTGTGGCCCCGTTCTGTAAAGATGCGAGCTTTCTGTAGTGCGTCAGCTCGGCAGGGGCAGGTTTCAATCAAGACTTGATTGCCGTTGTCATCTTGGCGCCATAGTTCGTGTGGTGTGAAGTGCACAGAGTTGTGATGCCAACTGAGGTCGCTGGACGTCATACTAAATGCGACGAGCAAGGCGTCGAGTGCTTCACTCGGTGAGGTGCATGTGGTAGTGATTGCAACCATTACTCCAGGCTGTTCATTAAGGTGTCGTTGGAGAAAATACTTTTCGTTGTCGATTTGGATGATTGCAAGTTTGTAGTAGTCTAGATCATCAATGTCGTCTTCAAATATTAGACCGGTTGCGCTTTCCAATTCTTCAATGGTTTTACATATGGTTGCTATTGTGTCTGCTTCATATATTCTTTCTGGACCTTGGAGCGCCGAAACTGGGAGTTGTGTTGCCTGTGAATCTGATGCAGTTTGATTGCCATGAGCTTTCAACTTTAGGGGCTCTAGAATTATTGATCCGACTGGCCGCTCTAGGGATAGTTCGGGCTCTGGATGATACATGAGACATCCAAATTTGCCAGCTAATGCTGGTAGTTTAGTGCTTTCGAATCTGGCTCCCTGCGTACAATTTTCAGAGACAGGCATAAGTCCGTACTGAAAGTATTGTGGCTTGATTAGTAGTTGATGCAGCGCTCCTTCATAGACCCATGAAACAACGTCAGCGTGTTGGCTGGTGTTCTTGAATGTGCGTGAGGCTTCTAGAGCTATCTGTTCAAGCGGTAGTAGTTCTAGGTCGTCGCAGGTCTGTCCGTCCAATATCTGGCGATAAACTTCCGCGCGAGATAGCTTGCGCGGCTTCTTTTCTTTCCAGAATGTACTGCTATAGGGAAAACTCATTGAGACTCTGCCTTTTTATTATTGATCTCATCTCTTAGTTCATAGGGATCCCAGATTCCTTCAAGTTTACCTTGGCTGGCAATAAGTTTGTGTGGTCCAGCGGTGACCCACCAATTCATGCTGTAATCGATTTGTGGCGAGCCTTGTATTAGCATCCTTATCTCATGTCCAAATGTTAGTAGCAAATGGTTTCCTGCCGTTATTGAAGCATCTGTGATCTCGGGTTTGTCAAACATCTCGCAGAGTGCCGCAAAGTGTTTGCTTTTGTGGTGGCATTGCCAATATGGTGGTTTATTATTTTCGTAGCTGTCTCAACTCGCGTTGCGCATTTCTTTAATAATAGGTCGTTGCTACATTTGGCTGTTCACACTAGTGGCAATGTTTGTAGCGGGTACCATTGCTTCTTTCATCTTCCATAGCAGCAATTGCTGTAGGCAAGAAAGCTAAAATATAAGCTCACGCACAAGGCGGCAGTAGACAGGTAGATACCAGGCGTCGTAATCAGAGGCCTCAGCACTATCATAAAGACAGGCCAAGAAATCGGAAAAACTATCTGCCACGCGCCAGATTGAATTGTTTGTATCCCCACCCCAAACATGACTGGTACGGCTCCAGGCAAATATGGCACCAAATTGTTCCTGAGAAACTGACAGCAATATTTCAATAACACCGGGAGTCTCGGCAACAACCAGGTAACCTGTTGGGAGAGCAGCCTTGTAGGTACAAGCATTTGCCAGAACCAAATCCCAACTATATATTCTATCGAGCAACTCTTCTTGGTCTGAGCTAACTCCGCCTTCAGCCGAAACAGCAAAACTAAATATGCGCGGATAGACACTGCCGCCATTAAACTTCAATATAAAACGGCGATAGTCTTCAGGCAGCCGGATTTTATTGGCTTGCTCCCAGGTCACTACGGCAGGCTCGGCATCTGGAATGTAGGACCAATCGAATTCACCTTCGTTCCAGTTTTGAGTATCCGGAACAATTTTCATCTTGCGCACTCCTGTATAGAAGAGTTCGATGGTAACACCTAGTCGACTCAAAATTGAAGCTGAAGGCATCAAGTTTCAGCGCTATTTGCTCCAGCGGTTTCTTTTCTTTCCAGAATGTACTTGCTGCTTACCGACATGGAATCGTCACAATAATATGGCTAAAGTTCACGTATCGTCCATACCTGAATACTTTTGGCAGGCGCGCTAGAAACTTAAGATATGATGCCGCTAAAGCTACGAGTAAGGAGACGACATTTAGACCGGAAGCCAATTCTCGTCGAGCGCGCTGCAATCCTGAGGACGACTTATGACTCAATATGACAACATTGCCACGCAATACGACAACAGTGCCGAAGATCGGAGCGACCGAGAAAATGTTTTGGTACCTTCCGCCAAACACTATTTGGGTAAACTTCAAGGGAAAAGCGTGTTGGATCTCGCCTGCGGCTCTGGTTATTTCACAAGGCTGATCAAGGATTTGGGTGCGGAAAGTGTTGTAGGGGTTGATATATCTCCGGAAATGATTGAACTTTCGATCCAACGAGAACGTCAAAATCAGCTGGGCATCGAGTATCACGTTGGAGATGTTTCGGACATTCGTAAGTTCGGCGAGTTTGACGTTGTTTTTGCCGGGTTCCTTCTCCACTATTCTTCATCAGTTCAGCAACTTCAAAACATGTGCGAGACAATTTCTCTAAATCTCCGAAAGGGCGGCAAGTTCGTATCGTTTAACGAAAACCCGTATAAGCCCGTGCATGAAGGTATTAAATATGGTGTTATGGTGAAACCGTTTGGCGAGTTGCGCGATGGAACCAAAATCGAACGAACACATTACGCTGGAGACAAAAAAGACTTCTCCTTTGAGCACTATCACTATGAGCCTTCCACCTACGAACAGGCCTTGCACTTAAGCGGGCTTTCCAACATTGAGTGGAAACATTTCGTTTGCTCAGAAACTGCCGATAAAGGCTATTGGAGAGACTATCTTGGCTCTTTCAGCATTACTGTACTCACTTGTGAAAAGCAATAATTCATGCCTGACAGAGCGACGGGAACGCGTCTCTTGATTTTCGCTCATTGTTTATCACCGCTGGGGGCACTATTTTTGCTTGAGGCAGGAGAGTTATTGAGATAGGCTCCAAGTTCCGAAATCATATTCAGGGAATTACATCACTAGAAGATCTACGCCGGTTATCTGTATCTCTCCACGAGTAGGGAAAGTAGTAGTAAGGTGAAGGGTAACATCAGTTCTTCCATTTCTATTCCACAGGAAGAAGTCTATATTGATTTGTTCTTCGGCATACGCAAGCCAGATATCGACATTGTGGGTTCTAAATCCTGGCGGAAAACAATTCGGTTGAGACGCAAACGAGCAATCATATTCATCAGTACATATGATGTCCACAAATGCTTCATCAGGTGGTTTGATAAATGCACCATCGGCGTGGCTGCTATCCTCCTGCAATTCCACCGCAGCCTGAAAATCGTCCTTTGAGCAATTTAGATCGAACTCCCGACTTAGATCGTCAAATTTTCTATCGACCAGAAGGCCGACGAAAATTCTTAGTACCTTTGTGACTGAAGGTAGAACAACTTGTCGTATTTCGTATTCATTCAATTTTTTCATTATGACTAGTCGCCGCCTAGGACTTGTCCTATGGTCCATTTCTTAACGATGATATTGGCTTTCTCAAGCCAGTCGAGCTGCTCATTGGTCATTATCGAATCTTCCCTTGAATAGCACCAACTTTATCAGGTGGTTTGTAAAATGACCCAAACATGATCAAAGTCTTTGGCCCTAAGTGCCTGTTCAGTAATACAGAAGTGGAGTAAGCCACCCATTCCCCAGTCCATGCCTGAATCGTTGAAGGAATCTAGCTGAAGAAGCAGCCTCCATTCTTTCGATTCCGCTAAGAATGCATCTTTGGCGGCTTGGTCCATAGCATCGAAAGCTTCGTTATCACCACAATATACTCCTTGAGAAGCGAGAGCACATTGCAAACGCCAGTCATTCTGCAAAAGGTTGGGATAACCCAGCAAACGCTCAGGACAATAGCTGCCGTACCAGGCTTGTTGCATATCATGGTAATCGCCATTCTGCGGCCAAGTCAGGCCGGGAAAAGGATTTTCGTAGCTGGGGAAAGTCAGCCTTTCATTAAAACCAATCAGTAGGCAATCAAATAGACAACCATCAGGTAAATCAGTAGGGGCTTTAAGTCTCACGAGTGTTTCACTATCGCCCGTAAAAATTACTTTCCATTTGTCGCTGGTCCCTGGTTCAAAGCCCCAAGGTTGCTCATTGGCCTCATAGAAGAATGACAGCAATCCAGACGAACCAATTGAATTTGCAACACTAGTGTCAGCAATTTCGGCTAGATTGATCTGGCAAAGAAACGCCAGGGGAATTTTGTTAGCGGTGGTGGGCCAGTCTGAGCCTTCCGCCAAGTCGGGTAGTCCACCCATTTTTGAACAACCTACAGCAGGCTCTCCTGATTCAGTAGCACTCAACCGCAGCAGCAACGACGGCAGGGCCTGCTCCATCAAAGTATCTTCGAATTCTTTTAGTTCATATAAGTCGAATAGACCAGAAAGGTCTTCCGCTTTACTAAGAAGCTTCGCCTTCTCTTCTCTATCAATCATTAGCAAAGACCTATCAAATTAATCAGTTGAATTATTTTAGGATACTTCCGTCATTACTTTTCTGGTCTTTGTGTATTGTGCTTGTGGGCGCCTCGACTCATTACAAATACTCATCTACAAACTTAAGCAATCGCTCACCATAAACTCGCCAAGGATCATCGCTAGAGAGATAGGTCTTTGAAAGAAACTCTTTGCTTATTAGTTGCACGGCTTCATCTTTTTTCTTCATGAGAATGTAGATAATTGGCTCTGAGAAACTGTTTGTGATACGACCAGACTTCTTCATATTGTGATAAATTTCTTCAACTGAGCTGTTCTTCTTCATATAAGAAATACCGGCTGTAGTAACTATTTCGATTGATTGAGCAAGGTCGCTATCAACATGCTTCTTGGTTCTCGGAATATGGCTCGTATAACTTGGTGTCGGCAAGGTGTAACCAGCATTTGTGCCCATCGTACTGCTGTGCTGCCTCAACAGTGCAGCGTGCTTTCCCTCATAGACACTTACTGGTCGAAGTCGATCTACTATTTTTTCGACCTCATGAATTCGAGTTCCTACAGAAAAACTAAAGTGCAGCGAACCACAGTGTATGTTCTGGCTGATGCCCGCAATACCACTGCACTCGTCGGTAATCTTCAATTCGTAGTGACCTTGAAGCGCTTTATGGCTAAACACTGTGAATCCAGCATCCTTCAGCCGTTTGTCAGCTTCGGCATAAAGATACTTTCGAAGCTCACTTGGTTTGATATCAGGTTCGCTTCCGACATTCATCTAATGATAGGCTCCAAGTAAGTGGTGGCAAGAGCAGTATTTGAAGACAAAACCAAAGGCGACTCTCAAATATTGGGGCCAGGAAATTTAAAATTCAGACCGCTCTAATTCTAAATGAGATGCTCTATGAGTTTCTTCTCTATTTACTGTCTTGGGCAAACATTTCGCGTGTCTATTTGGTGATCCAATGGTGATCCGAGGTTAAGAAAATACCCCATAAACAAAAGAGACCCGACGATTGTCGAGTCTCTTTTGTGGCACTAGGCCTATGTGGTGGGCGAGAGAGGACTTGAACCTCCACGTATTGCTACACTAGATCCTAAGTCTAGCGCGTCTGCCAATTCCGCCACTCGCCCACGTGTGACGTTGCTGGGCAACGAGCTGCTCAGAATACCATAGCCAATTAAACCTTGACTACGCACCCTGCCCGACAGCTTAAACTGCCTTGCTCTGCACAATCATCGGAAACCTCCTTCTCTGCCATTTGATGCCGGTTATGCCGACTCTTTGCAAGTAGCTGCCGTCCCACGAAGTGTTAAGACCATTGCGTTTTAATGCCTCCTCAATTTTCTGGCCCACCTCAATGGCGATATCAAGAGCTTGCTCTGAGGTCTTATCCACCGCCCCAAAAGTGATGTTCAATTCGCCAGTGGCAACTGCCTCATCGGTGTCTTGTGCGTGAAAGAATGCATACCCCCAGATGTCGCTGCCCTTGCGCTTCGACTGCGTAGATTGCTTGGATAGCGATTTCATCGTCACTTCTATTTCGTGTTTGGATGTTCGCGTTCTCTTCGCGCTGTTCTTCAATGCGCGCTCAATGCGCTTGTGGCCACAGCTGTTACAGCAACTGAAATTCTGTTTGGCCAATATTCCCATTTGATTCAATTCAAGAAATGCCCTATCAAGCCGCTCGCAATCGGTGGGCGACACCCAATTGATTTCCTCTAAGTAGCGTTTGACGATGCGCTGATACACCAGCTTTTGCGCCACTGGCAGCAACTGTTCGCGCGCGATGTCGTCTTGAAATTCGACTATCGTTCTTTCTACCAGTTCATCAGGGCCGAGAAACCCTTCGATTACATGCAGTTCGATGAAGTCTGTCAGCATCTTTCTTCTCACTTTTGACCCTCTCAATTTAGTGCTCGTTTTGCTTGTGTTCACTTCGCTGAATTTCTTTCCTACCAGTTTTATTGATATCGATTTCATTCGTCTATCCCGTTTGAGTTAGCTAAAACAGTGAGTTGATTCTTGTGGGCTTTAATGGCGTTGTTGGCTAGTTTGCGACTGAGATTGAAGAGGCGCCAGTCGCTCTTCTTTTCTGCGTGTTTCTGCAATAGTGCCTTGGCCAAAACCTTCGCATCAGCCTTTGGCAGTTCTTCAATTGCATCAATCATTGGTGGAATGCCATCACTCGATAGCGACAGTGCGTAGGCTGTGTCTAGTGGCTTCGGCGCTGAATTGAGCACCAACCCAATATCTTGTGGACGCAACTTCGACAGGGCCATGTTTGATGTTTGAATCAGAGCATCCGGATTTGCCAGATTGATGCCGAGCAAGATTGCTACTCCTGATAAATAACTGGCGAAGGCGAAGCGCTGGCGCTTGCCACTGAGAACTGTGGCGGCAAATATTGCGCACACTGTGCCCAACCAGCCCATGAACACAGTTACGTATAGTCTTAATTCTGATTGACCGAACTCAGTTTGATACAAGCCCATGCGCATCAGAGCTGATCCGAGAATTACTAGCACTAGGGCAATTTGTGTTCCGGCTAAGACTCTAAATGCATACAAGCCCATCTTCGATTTGCGAATGAGCATGCTGTCTGCCATCAAAAGTAGCGGTAGCACCAGTGCCACCACTGTGTTCAGCTCAAAGAAACCTTTGTGCACATACTCAGCGTAACTCAGCCCTGGAGTGATTTCGATCAGGCTGGCTCCGCCGAAGAGATAGCGCAGTTGCACGGCCACGAATGTGGCGAACAGTACGTTGACTGAGCCGATTACTGTCGCCAGCTCTGTTAGGCCAAGGGCGAATCTTGGTTGCTTCTCGGGTACTTCGAGGCTGAAGCGCGAGTTGTTGGTGTCATGAATACTCGCCGACATTCGTGCCGCCTGGGCATTGCGCTCGGAGATGCTTAGCTGCGAGAAGCGAATCTTGTCGAGGGCACCTTCGTGTTCGTATTCAGTTTCGTGCTCATTTTCATGTTCGAATTGCCGCTCATACTCAAACCCCTCTCGCAACATCGGCCCACGCACCGGAGCACCTGCTGCAACGAGGGCATTGAGGGCTCCGGTTGAGCCGAACACACCGATGTCTTTAGCGTCTTTTGAACCTTTTATGCTATTGGAGCCTTTTGCACTGCTTGCATATGTCGCATCAAGCCGCTCTCTCTGGTCGTTCTGATCTCTCTGGTCATCGAACAAGGCCGGATTTATCGTGTATCCGTCGCATTTGAAAATTGAGAGTCCGTGTAAGAAACCCGCTGAGAGCCAGGTGAAGATAGAGAAGATAATCATGTTGACGGACAGATCGCCTAAGTCAAAATTGATTGACTTTTGTGCGATTGCAGCAAACGCTGGGTCGGCTGCTGTGAACAATCCCAAAAATATTCCCACTAATGGTGTCGCTATCGCCAAACCTTTGAGCACCGCGGTGAGATGCTTGGCCGATTTCTCTGACATTGTCTCGCGCCAATTTATTTCGCGCACCAAAAGCTCTATCGTGTTAAACGTCGGAGTGATCGCTATGCTCACTAGGGCTGAGGCGTAGTGCAGCAATCCTCCTTTGGCTAGGGGCGTGCCCATCAGCGAGTAGGAGGCGAAGGCGAGGGCGCTTACGATTACTGCGAGATCAATCAGTAGAAGAGTTGGTGAGTCGCGTAGGAGGAAGGCGAGGGAGAAGACCACCGCGGGGATGAGGAAGCCGAGGCCGTGGCGGCGTGTGCGCAGTTTGCTGGCGCAGGCGACGAGGCAGGTGGCCAGGGCGAGGGCGATGGTGACAACGGGGACGCCGAAACCTACCATTGTGTTTGTGTGGAAGTTTTCCTTGAGCATGAGGTCGGCGAGCAGTCCGATTGTGGCTGCTGATGCCAGTATTGCTAGCGGGATGTTCATTTTGTTTTCTCTTGTGGAGTTTTTGACCGTGTTTAGTCAGCGCACTTGTGGGTGCGCTTTATGCGTGTGTGCCAAACGCTATGCGGCGCGCTCGCTGCGTGCCACCTAGCTATTGGTTTTTGTTACAGATACCTTGGATGATAAATTCGCATGCTGCGAACTTACTCTCTTTGTTATAGATCCGACTGGTTAAGAACCGCAAGTGGTTTCTTAACCTCGATTTTCTGTGTTAAGGCGAAAGCGCTGTTTGGTGCGGCTTTAGAGTGCTGCTGTTAGGAATAGTTAGGGCTTGGTAAATTCGGCGTGTGCGCTTGGACCAATTCGCGTTAGGGGCGTGTTTCGTTGTCTGAGACTGGGTGCGGGTGGGGTTTACACTATTTGTTATTTGGTTAGTAGCGCTTATATTTGATTAGTTGTGAGGGCTTTGCCGTGGCTGCTGTATTTAAATCTATATTGATTGCTGCGGCCTTGATGTTGGTTGGCTTTGGCGCGGCTGACGCGGTGTGGGCTGAGCCTGTGTCACCGAATCGTGTTATTCCGGACCCTTTGGTTAAGCATATTCCAACTACTATGGGCGCGTTGCTTCCTGGTGCAGAGAAGAGCGCGGTGGTTAGATCTGCTAAGGCTGCTGTCGTTTCTGCTAAGGTCGTTAGGGGGTCCCTTAAGGAGCGACCATCGAGGTTCGTCGGCAGTTGTGGAAATGTATGGAAGCGCCAGTATGCCGCTACCACAAGGCCGTGTCCTGCTCTTTCTGAGCATTATGGAATTGACGTGCGTAGGAAGCTCGTGCCTGCTCGCTTGAGTCGGCCACAATATCCGCAGCAGTACACCACAGGGTATGTGCCTGCAAGTGGCGAGCAATCGACTGGCGCTAACGTGGGTCAGATTGGTGATTTCTGGGTTGGGATGAATCGATCAACTATGCCAGCCGGCGGGCAAGAGTCGCAGACTAAAGTAGCTCCTCGGACCGTGAGCGGCGAGAATGCTAAGTAGTTCAGTCGCAGCCATCAATAATTCTTTGCGACCTTCTTCCATGTTAGTAGTGTCTAAATCTATGCTGGTTGTTGCGGCCTTGTTGATGGTTGGCTTTGGCGCTGCTGTGTCGGTATTGATCAAGCCTCTCTGGGCAAAGGAGAAACCTCTATATGTTGGCGATTTCGGTGCGCGCTACGACTGCAACCATGATGATTTTCGAGTGCCTGATGATGCACGCGCTAAATGGCGTTCTGAGCAAGTTCAGGAGCGGGCCGCTGTTCTATCACCTAGTCCGACTGTAGACTGCGGTGTAAGCTCCTTTCGGAGCAGTGAGCAATTGAAAAACGCTATGCGTGTGCGCACTCTGTCTCTGAGCCAACTTGATAGGAACGGGAAATCTGGCAGCGCGGGAGCGAAGTCTTCGTCTGGCGAAGGTCGGTTTCACTTCCCTGTCAACTATTACAAGATTGAAGTGGCACCGTCGAACAGTCGCTAGGCCATTCTTTTTGAACTAACGCGTAGAGAGAAAGTTCAATTTGTCTGTCTTAGATAAACTTGTTTACTTCGCTTCAATACTGTCATTAAGTTCAAAGACAATTACTTGCGTTGCGTTGACACGCTGAGAAAACTGCTCAATTCCTGGTTGAACTAGACCGCCTTTGCAGGCTTGCGCATAGTCGTTGAAATTTTACGGATAGAGCTTCTTAAGTTATAAACCCTTCGGATGAGCAAGTAGTCTAAGGTCGATTGGCCAAAACTATCGGAAACTGACTATGCTGCTGAGTCCAGTCGCTTGTAGTAGGGCAAATCCAACTAATAATCTTGATGATATCGTCATAGTCCTTACTCAAACTTTTATTCAAGATAGCGTCATGGTGCGCAATCCTATTCCGGAGATCCTTTAACTCCTTGGCTATGGGAGCAAGAGTACTGCGAGTGGTGCCCTTTGGTCGATTTGGAAAAGCTCTGTGCAAGCATCTATTCCAGAGTTCGTCATACATTTTGAAATGCAAAATATCTGTCCAAAATCCAAAACTAACACTGGCCACAACATCTGAAGCTAAGATCGGTCGGCTCTTATCAAAATCTTTCATAGCTTTGGTGAGACGATCCTGCTGGTCCTGAAGAAAAAGAACCGGCTTATTCTCATACCAATTTGGTCCATATTTTGCGCACAGTTCTCGGTTCATCGAGTTGCGCATTGAAATTTCAAGAACCTGCAACGGCTCATACAAAGCGCTACTTAGAGAGGTATTCCAAACTAGCAACTCAAATGCATTAGCCCTATCCCCATTTGCCTTTTTGATATACGAGCGCATGCGCTCGGGGCTCATAGAAGCTTCCAAGCAATCTAGAGCAGCAGGGCTATAATCGTAAGCAGTTTGATTGAGCATAGACACATAGTCTAAACTGCTGTTCCCCGCCCGCAATAGCATTTAATGGAAACAGACCTTAAATAGGGTTGCAATGAGACGGCTTAATGCTATCATAAACAGTGTAATACCCCGGGGAGCGCTTCTGCCTAGCACGCGTCCGGGGTTTTCAGCTTTTTAGGCTGCTAGAGGTCCTTGGTTACGCCCGTCCTTACGCAGGCGGTCAGCTTCGGGCTGAGTGTGATTTTTTTGGGGCTTATTGGCTTTTTGGCGTTTATTTGCTAGAGTGGGTTTACTTGGCTGTTAGAGGCGCACATCAATGCTCAGCATCACCGCGAATACTTTTAGGGCTGGGCGTAGAAAAGACGCAGCAGGTTTGCTGAAAGTTTTGCGCCAAAAAGATACGGCTGAAAAGCCTGTTCTCCTTTGGGGTGGCCAAAAGATTGAATTGCCAGAAGCTATCATTCCGCTTCTGGCCTGTGCGCTTCAAGCAATGTCGCGCGGTAAAGCTGTAAGCCTGATCACCAGACCAGATTTTCTCACCACCCAAGAAGCCGGCGAGATGATAGCTTGTTCTCGCCAGCATGTTGTTGACCTTATAAACGAAGGCAAACTTAAGGCTAGCAAGATCGGCACTCATAGACGAATCAAGCTCGATGATCTATTGCAGTTCATCGAAGAGGAAGACAAAGAAAGAGATGCCGCAATGGCTTCTCTCATCGAGCATACGGAAGAGATTGGCGGATACGATCTGAAATGAGATTCTCTGATTAATTGATTGAAAGCCCTTTATAAGCGTGCCACGATTCCGCGTGCTGATTATGTGCATTTGATTGACGTTATGACGTGCGACGAAGGCGACCGGCATGTGCTCGCGGCCGCTGTATCCAAGAGAGTCGACGTGATCGTGACCTATAATCACAAGCATTTTCCAATAGCATCACTTGCTCCTCACGGAATAGAATCTCTTGGTCCCGATGACTTTGTGAGGGATGTTCTCGACTTAGGTCCAGAGCTGTTTCTATCTGAATTCGTTGCGCGCTCACAGCAACGAAACGACTGGGCTACGCGTAATGGCAAACCTGAAGTAACTCCCGAACGAACTGCGCAATACCTCGCTGAAGGTTCAATGCCTAAAACAGGTCAATTTTTGCTCGAAGCGTTGAAGATAGATTGATAGGCCCTGGTTGAAATTCCTAACTTATTCCGGCTTGTAGATGTGGACATTATTCCAGCGAATGGTTTTGAATGCTTTCTTGACCGCAGCCAGATGCCGTTTGTATTCAGCAGGGGGTGCGGAGAATTCAATGTCCCCCGATACTGCAGTGTTTGATGCCTCTGGGTTGTGGTTGAACATTATTCGATATAAGTCTTCGTTGTCTTGGTCGAAGTGGCCGGACATGACGATTACTCTTTTGCCATTTAGATTTTCGGTATGCGCGGTAGTAAAGAAATCGGCTATGTGTATTGACTCACGTTCATCCTTTGTGAGTTCATGTGGTTCTTGTTTAAGAATGTTTTTGAAATAGTGATCGTCGGCAAAGCAGCGTCCAGAACAAGAGAAGCAAAGTTTTAATTTCGGATCTTTCTGGCCTGTTAGATTGATGCAGTAACCACGTGGTAAACCGGTGTAAGGCACTTCATACTGCCACCTGCCTAGAGGCAACTTCATATAGTCAACTGCCAAATATTCAAACGGTTTTTTTGAGGTCATTTTAGTAAAGATGTAAGTCTTCAAGCCATGCCGGGGCGGTGCCCACTTCCACGCTTTGTCGTCAGCTAATAATTCGTTTGTGCTCTGCGCGAATACGTTCTGAGTTGAAATTATTGTTAGCGCTAGAAGCCAAAAAATATTGTTATTCATGTTCATCTCTGCAGCGTTTCTGAGCTACAAGCGGCACTCGAGATTCCCTTACTTCGCAGTCACTTCAGCCTTGTCGTCGTAGCCGGGGTCAATGATGTACTCATTCCATTTAATTGTTTGCAAAGCTTCCTTGACCTCTTTGATGTGGCGCTTATACAGGGCGGGCGGAGCGCTGAAGGTAATTGTCGTAGGAACAACTATTTTGAAGCTGCTGGGGTTGTGGTTGAATTCAAGGCGATAGACATCTACCTTCTCACCTTTCAAGTCGAACTGGCCTTCGCAGATTACTACCCTCTTGCCGTTGATTTCTTCTGAATGGATTTTTGAGAAAACTTTCTCTGGATAAAGCGTTTTTATTTCTTCCTTTGATAGCTCGTAGGGCTCTTTGGCCAGAATTGCCATAAATGGAGATCTCTTACCAGCTGGAACAGCATCGCTACAAAAATTGATTTCTGTATTTGGTTCGTTCTTTAAACGTAAGTTGACGTTGTAGGCACCGGGCAACCCGCAGGCGACCTTTTCGTATTGCCACCGCCCATGGGGTAGTTTCATTTCTGATACAGAGATGCACTGAAAGCGTTCTAGTGGTGGAATTTCTGTTACATATACTGGCTTTTGTGCGGGTGAAGGCGTTTTCTTGTGTAATCGACGAAGGGCTTCTTCCAGCTCTCTTTGTGACTTCTTTGATGTGGCGATTAGAGTTCGTGCTGATTTCGCCTCTGCGTATCTTACTTCTGCTGCAACGTCAGTTTTGCTTATCGCTTGAGGTGCTTCGAACTGCATCATAGTTCTCCATGGTTATAAAATCTCAAAGACTAGTGAGGATAACTTGCGCGCCATTCTAAAAGAAGTTTTTGCCAGAGCTCTAGCTTTTTATCTTCAGGGTGCTCAGAAATCCAATTCCTTAGTTCTTCATCAGGGTTCAGCTTCTCGTATTCGCTTGGTGTAATTGTTCTTCCAGCAGAGTTTAGCTTGTTTGGAAGCTGCAACCACTTTTCTATTCTCTCTCCCCACTCCTTCGGATTAGTTCTTGCATACTGTGCGAGGATAGAGTAATCGTTGGCTTGTGACCGTTGTGCTATCCCACTAGAAAACATACTTTCGGCTATCTGGCTGGTTAAGACTGTAGGCTTACCGTTTCTGTCTCTGTTCTCTGACCAGGTGTTGTCAAAGGCAAGCAATCTGCCATCGTTGGAGTAGTCGCTAATTACTAAGAAGTGAGCACTTGCATTGTGCTCGTTTATCGGTGGTTTCGATGCATCAAGTCTAACAATTGGTGGCCATTGATCAAGCTCTTTTGTTCTCTTCAAAACCAAATCGAGTTCATTGGTTGAAAATAGTGAGATTACCCGTTGATCGCGATTGGCGAAAGTATAGATTGATCTTAAATAAGGATCGAGCGCTTCTGTCTGTGATAGATGCGCGCGAACTAGTACAAAATGACGTTCATCCTTGCCTGAAATCTTATAGGCGGCGCTTGCGATGTCAGCATCACAGAAGGCTCTCTTTTCGCCACTACCCCAAGGTTGTGCTTCATTGGTTTTAATATCTACAGTTTTTCCAATAGCTTTGTTTTCTGACTTTGCGTACTCCTTTGGAGTCGGCTGCTCATATCTAAACCCTCTAGGCTGCAGGGCCAAGTTAATTGCGGTTACCTCGAATAACTGTGAGGCAAAGCTTCTTGCGTCTAAATACGGCACATCCCATACAAAAATTTTCTCACTCTTAACTTCTTTCTCCACCGTAAATTGCTTGGCGAATGGATCAGGTATCAAATTATCCGGGCATTTCGTCAGGTCAACCTTCGTTCCACCTGCGGTCGCTTCATAGTTGCCCGTAAGCAGAACGTCAGTGACCAGACGAGCTACTGCTGCTGGCTCGCGGTAGTATTCACGCACCTCTAGTGATGCTGCGGCACAGACTGCCAGCTTGCCCTGGCTTATGGTGAACGGCTCGGCGGCCTGGTGAATGATTTGTTCTGCTACGCGCACACGCCAAGGGGTTTCGCCTTCTTTGAGTTGGCATTGCGGGTATTGCGCTAATACATCGGAATCGGCCGACAGGAGTCTAGAAAGCTGGGTATAGGTATCGGCCATCTCGCGCAGTTTGCCTGTGGCGCTTTTAGTGCTTCGTTGGTCGAAATTAGCTTCGAAATGGTCTATGTCATCGAGAAATTGCTTGCGCTCACTCGGGCTTTGAATTTTGGCTGCCACTAGTCGCTTCAGCTCATTTCGGTTATTGATTAAATCGTAGGGGGCCGTTAAATCTCTCAGCGGGGCCGGAGTGTCACTGGGTCTCCTAACTTCTATCGAGGGTATACGCATTGGTTTAAACAATGTCGGCTCTTTGGCCTGGGCGAGCAGCTCGCTGGGCAATCGGTTCTTTCTTGATTCGATGCTGCCGCCGAAGTCAATTTCTAGGCTGTGGTCTTGCGATTCGTCGAGAGAGCCTGAGCTTGAGTTGGTTCGTTTCTTTGCGATGAGATTCATTATTGTCGAGTCGATGCTGCCGACCTCGCGCGCGGCTTTAGTTTCAGGCCGACTCTCGTGGCTGTTCTCGGGCCGATTTTCTCGTCCGCTGTCAGTCTGCTGATCGACTTGTTTCTTTTTGAAGTCTTCGCTCATTTATACACTGTGCAGTTTGTCATCTCTGTCGACGATATTGATGGTGACTTTCTTTCCTAGGGCGGAAGCAACACGCTGAAGCATCTTGACCGAATGTCCGTCATAATCAGCATTTTCGAGCCGTGAGATAACTGAGCCCGTAGTGCCGACCATTTCAGCCAGCTCTTCTTGAGTGAGATTCGCTTCTTTGCGCAAGTCGTATATCTGTTGGCCGATTTGTAGCTTTTCGAATTCTTCTTCGACCATCTTTTTCAATTTTTCGTCTTTACGAACATACTTTCTGTCCAGCAATTCG
The DNA here is from genome assembly GCA_044378815.1 of Obscuribacteraceae bacterium (SeqCode). GTDB lineage: Bacteria > Cyanobacteriota > Vampirovibrionia > Obscuribacterales > Obscuribacteraceae. The sequence goes on from JBIPOV010000040.1 coordinate 23,418, forward strand.
ACGCCGTCAGTGATTTTTCTGGTTTTAGGTTCTTTATTCATAGTGTTTCTCAAATAGCGTTTTGAATCGCAGTTCTTTGGTCGCGAGTGCTGCATCTAATACGCCTCATTGTTTCGCAAATTTGCTAAGTTGGCAAATTAATGTCGCAATTGCTCGAGTCCGCGCCGTGTGGTATGTATCCATAATGACCACGCTTTCTGACGCGCCAGCGAACCAAATTGCACTGAACGAAGCCGACCATGCGGCGCCATCTCTTGCCGGGATGCTGCTGCTCGTCGCCCTGGCATACGCGCTGCCGTTTGCGCTGTATCCGACGACCCATGCGTTTAACGGTCCAACCAGCCCTGAGATTCTCAATCTCAATTTCCTGGTCGGATGGATGGGGCTCGCCCACTTCGTTTACGCCTATTACGGGCAGGCCAAGGCTCTGTCGCGGGCGCGCAAGAAAATAGCGCCATTTCTTGTGCTGCTCATTGTCGGAGCCGCAGTTCTTCTTGAACTTCGCCACCTCCTTGGCTATATGATGTTCAGCTTTGTAATGTGGATTTATTTTCTGCCCCATTTCGTCAGGGCAGAGCTACTTTTCACTAACACTCTCAATGACAAACCAGAAGCTTCGGCAAAACCCGGAGTTTACATTTTTCCGGCGCTGGCGTTTGCGTTCTTCACCTTTGCTTTGTTTGGTCCCGTCGAGTTTATCTCGAACAGATGGAATCTGATTTTGCTAGCTGAAGCTACTGTAGTTGCAGGATTTTTGCTCAATCTGCGGCAGCAATTGAAAGACCCGCAGCTCTCTAAGTATGCACTGCTGGCGGTGGCTTTGATTGCAGAAGGTTTGGTTTGGGCGACCTATCGGCAATACATGGTCTTCCAATTTCAACAAGGCATTTATGTTTTTCACATCGCCATGGCAAGTTTTTATCACTACCTCAGAGCTTATGGTTATGCCCGCCGTATAGGTATTTCCAAAGGGAAGCAAGTCGGTAAGATGTTTCTTCCTGGAATTCTCGCTATAAACTTTGGTGTAATTGGTGTTGGATATGTTTTGTCGAACTACTTCGCTGATGCGCCTAGTAGATACGTTTTCGACGTTTCTTATTTCACATTTTGGGTTGGCTTGCACCAATATGCCAGCGATGTCTTCAACTGGCTGAAGCGCAAGGGTTGAGCGGCTGTTCCACTAAGCTAGTTGAAATTGCAGTAATTTGGTTCAATTCGGGTTTTGCAATTGTCTTGCGACAGATTGCGTGGTATATATCCATCATGAAGGAAAGCGACCTACTAGCTAGAATAACGACGAACAAGGATATCTTTGGTGGAAAGCCGATTATCCGCAATCGTCGCTTGGCAGTAGAGCACGTATTGCGAATGCTCGAAGCTGGAGACACAGAAAAGACCCTTCTTGAGGCTTATCCTTGGTTAGAAGCTGCCGATATCCAAGCATGTGTTTTGTTCAATGAGCGGCAGCATCAAAAGTTTGCGTAGGCCGTTCAAGGTTCTTTTAGATACGGGTATTTCACACAAGCATGTAGCCACGCTTAGTCGAGCTGGTCATGATGCTGTGTGGGCTGGAGAACCAGAGGATCTTGGCGATAAAGCTATTCTTCAGCGGGCATTTGACGAACAGAGAATCCTTGTTACTCTAGATAAAGGTCTCAATCATCACTCTAGAAAAAGGTCGTCCAGTGCGGATTAGACAAACCTGATTGACTCATTTGAGGGCAAATGTCATGACAGTAGTTTTTCGAATTTTGCTTGTGGCGAGCGCACTCTTTGCTGTTGATTTCGTATTTGCATGGTCTGTCAGCGCCAAAGATGAGCCTAAATATGTAGGCGACTTTCCGGACCACACAAAAAGACAGAATATTCAAATCATTGATGATGGGCCTAATACTGGTCCATATCGGCAGGCGCCAATTGTTGTTGTTCCTGCGGGTCCTGAAGCTCGACCGCCGATGCCTGAAGCTCAAAAGCAATTGTCGCGTATTGGTAAGCACTATCCTGTAGATACTAAGTCAGCGAAGACTGAGACACCCACTGCTGTTAAGGTAAACAGGTCTTGTGATTTCGAGCCGCCTGCGGTTAACTTTCCCCCAGACCTTCTGCCTGGCACGGCTGCTCGTCTGCAAGTGCCTGAACCACAAAGCCGAATGTCGCGATTGGGTGAGCAGTATGATGCAGCTAGGGCTCGCTCGGAGAGAGAGCGGACCAGACTTACTCCAGGTGGGGCGATTGGTGATTTTCCTTTGCCAAAGCTGAATTTCCCTCGTGAAATTGGTCCAGCCGGTAAGTTTGCCATACCGATGACAGCTTCGCCCGGACTTATGAATGTGCCAGCGAAACCGATGCGTGCTGGTGGTGCCGCTCAGAAAGGTGATGCATCTCGCCTGCGCAAGCCAACAAATCTGAGAGTTAACGCTTCTCCGATTCAGACTTACCCTGGCGGCTATGTTCCTGGAAGTACTTCATCAGAAGATAAGTCAAAGGGTGTTAAATGAATATGTATCATTCTTTTGCTTGGCTGAGAGATGGTCTAATTGAAATCAAGACATCGATACCATTGGTGGTGCCAGTACTTCTGCTCCAGCTAAGGTGTTAACGGAGGCAATGATCACTCAGGCGAATGTTGAACCTTCTGGTTTTGAAATATTGTTCTAAAGATCAGCAGAAATAGCGCCTGAGTCATTGGCAGAAATAGAAATAGAATCTTGCAAGACAAGTGGATCCAGCCTTGCTAAACTGATGCTGTTTTCATTCTGTCTTTGCGAGGCTAAAGTGTTTCACTGCAAATCTACTGTTACTGGTTTGGCTCTTGGCTTAGTGGCCGTTCTGCCCGTGATGGCGCAGGGAAATGCTGATAGCGGCAATCAAGCTGCTGGTCAGGGCTCAGGGCAAGTGATGGGCCAACGTTTTGGACAGGGCTTTGGTCAAGGCGGCGGACAAGGCATGCTCCAGGGCAATCGCGCTGAGAGATTCGCTAAATTGCAGAAATTGATGCAGGCTAAACAGTCCGCCGATGTTGCAAAATCAAACAACCCCAATGTCATTGTTTCCCTGCAAGACTGGACAGATCCCGCTCGCAAGCGCACCATTCCAATTAAAATCTATCAGCCTAAGACCGCTGGTCCTTGGCCGGTCGTGATCTTTTCCCATGGTCTGGGCGGCTCGCGCGATGCGGCTGGATACTTCGGTGAGGCTATGGCTGAGAACGGCTATTTGTCGATGCATCTACAGCACGCTGGTAGCGATTCAAGCCTCTGGCAAGAGGCCTTCGCGGATGGGCGGCTCAAAGTGCAGCCCGGCAATTCGCAGGGCATGAAACAAGGCCTTATGCGTGAGATGAAACAGGGCATGACAGGAGAGAATTTGCTCGCCCGCGTGGACGACGTCAAGTTTGTACTCAATCAGCTTGAGCGGCTCAACAGCGGGCCTGGGGCATGGCACGGTAAGCTCGATATGAGCAAGATTGGTTGCTCCGGACACTCATTTGGAGCGGGCACCACAATGGCCATTGCTGGTCAGAACTTTGGTGCGGGTGCCAAGCGCATCAATGAGGCCGACCCGAGAGTGAAGGCGGCGATTTATATGAGCCCGCCTGTCAATCTGGCGGGCCGTGATGCCAAGAATATGTATGGTTCAATTAAAATTCCTGGCATGATTATGACCGGGACTGAAGACAATTCCCGCGCTAATGATAACTCTGCTGCCGATCGTTTGATTCCATACAAAAATATCAATGCCCCTGAGCAGTATCAGGTTATTTTCAATGGCGGCGATCATGCCAGTTTTAGTGGAACTCAGGTCCGCGCACTGGGTCAGCGTGACGCGGCAAAAGACGCTCAGTTTCATGAGCTTATCAATAAACTTAGCGTGGCCTTTTTCGATGCTTATTTGAAGGGTGACGCCAAGCAGAAGCAATGGCTCAAGCAAAGTGCCGCGGCCTATCTGGGAAAGCAGGCAGCGTTCGAGTCTAAGTAGAGTTTGCTTTAAAACGGCGGGTTGCTTGCTTGCTTGGTTGGTTTATTGCTTGATTGGTCATGTTTCGACCTGTCTTGTTCGCCTTGCTTTGTTACGCCTGGCAACTTTTGCCAGCGTCTTTGCCCTCATGACATGGTCAATGCTTTATTCTTTAGCGAGGCTCCATTGAGGGCTGACGCTTTGTTGTGGTCGTTAACCCGGGTGGATAGTTGAGGTGCTTATGCGCGGTCGCAGAAACAGATGCAAATTGTTCGGATGCCAACAAAGTCTTCTGGCCGAATTCGGGCAGGCAGAAATCAGGCTGGCAAAAGTCGCTTTGTCAGTTGGTCTTGCGCTTTTTGTAGCCGCACCAAGCTGGGCAGGAGTGACTGTTGATGAAGCTCTGCTTTCGCCGCAGAGTTTGACTGCTAGTTCTGGCAATGACGGCCGCGACGAATTGCAGAGCATGCTAGATCGCGTGCGCAAGCTCAAAGGCTACACTTACGACAGTGTTCTCACTACCTATACCAGTGGCAAACCAATTGTTGAAATAGGCAAGCTCTATTTTAAGAGCCCCAATTTAGTGCGCTTTGAAGTAATCAAAAGCGGCTCCCGCAGCGGCGCGGTGGTAGTGAAGCAGGCTGATGGTAAGATTCGCGGGCATATGGGCGGAGCCTTCCGGGGCATAAAGCTTACCCTTTCGCCAGATTCGAAAATACTAAAATCGGCCAACGGATTCAGTATCATGCAGGCCGATTTAGAGAGCTTGTTGAGCGGGGCTGATAAGAAAGCTAAGAGCGATCTCAAGTGCTTAGCCGTTGGGCCTGGCTCTGGTCGCCCAGCGGTGGTGGAACTTTTAGAGAGCGACGGCGATGTTAAAGACCGTATTGCTGTCGACTCGCGCGGAAAGCTACCTTCCGAATGGAATATCTTCAACAGCAACAAGCTTGTCTCTGCTCTGCAACTCAATAATGTTGAAGTGCGTAGTGACCTGTCGGACAGTCTTTTCACTTTTGATAAGGATAGTGAGTCTAAGTCATTAGTCTGTGATTCGCTCTCGGCCACCTCTGGCTTGGGGGCTCTCAAAGCTGCGCCGGAGCGCCCTGTTGATGTTGCTGCTTGCAAAGACATCGAGCGCATGATCAAGCAAATGGCTGTGCTTGCTGACTATATTCCTGCTGAAGTGGCTCAGGGCGATGGTTGGGCTTCTGGGGCACGGGAATCGCTACTTTCTACTTGCGTTGATCTTGAGTCTTTGCAGTACGCCTTGAGCCCTGTTAGTGGTGCTATTAGCAATACTAATAGTGGTGCTAATGGCACTAGTGGCACTGGTGGTGGCACGACTAGTGGTAGTTCTAAGAGTAATTCTGCTAGTATCGCCAGTCAATGGAATAGCTCAGCTGCTGACTTCCACGCAGCTCTTGATCAATTGTTTGACCAGCTCTCCAACGACCAGCCCGATAGTGCTGCAGTGAAGAAAGCTGCTAGCGATCTCAAGGCCGCAGTGAAAGCTCTCCGCGCTGCTGGTGAGCGTATTGAAGACTTGATATAGATGGTTATATCAAGTCGCTTTGCTGCATTGTCAGCCCTGGCTTTTCCGGTACTTGTTGCCTTGTCTAGCGAACCTGCTTGTGGGGCACCAGGGGCGCAACCAACGGAGAGGATTGATACTGCCAAACTCGCCAAGGCGAGCGGCCTTAAGCCTTTGACTAAGGCTGAGGAAGATCGTCCTGTCGAAGCAGGCCGGAGCCTCATCTCACGTGGTAATTATGCGCGGGCTCTGTTCGTGCTGCAGAGCAATATCGATGCTTGGGTCAATCGTAGTGCCAAGAAGCCGATGACTATAAATGTCAGCGACTGGCACGCCGATCCCACTGGTCAAAATTTGGCTCTGCGTGAGCTTAGCACGGAGCAGTTGCTTCGCATTCATTTTACTGATGTCTATAACTTGCGTGGAATTGCCTATACCTGCACGAAGCAGATGCCTGAGGCTACTGAGAGTTTTCGTAAAGCTATTGAGTGCAATCCGTTCAATGGCACAGCTCTAGGTAATTTGAGTTCTATTTATTTTCGCCAGGGGCGTTTAGATGATGCCATTGCTACTGCCAAGAAGGGCTTGCGCATTAGTGATCGCTTTATTGACTGCCATAGCAGTCTTGCCACCATTTACCGTGCTAAAAACCAGTTTGATCTGGAGCGAAAAGAGCTTGAAGCTGTGAACCGCTGTCGTAAGCTTAGCGCCATGGATAATTTCAACGCTCGTAATTTGAGCCGCTCTAAGTATATGTACGACTTGATTTCGCAGAAGCCCCAATCGGCAAAGAAGCAAATTGCCATGGGTGTCATTCACAAGCAGTTCAACAATTTTGCTGAGAGTGAAAAATGTCACTTAGAGGCTGTAAAGCTTGATAGTAAGCTGGTTGAGGCCCACTGGTCTTACGGCCTGTTGCTCATGGCGGAGCATAAATATGCCGATGCTGTGAGAGAGTTTACTCAAGCAGTTAGCCTTGATGCCACTTACGCTATGCCTTACTTCCACCGGGCTGAATCATACTATTCGCTGAGAAAATATACTGAGGCAATCGCTGATTACAGTAAGTTTCTGCAGATGAAGACTGATTTGCCGGGCCTCGAAGTTAATGCATACTTGGGTAGAGCTAACAGTTATGGCAGTCTTAAAAAGTATGCAGCTGGTATTAAAGATTTCAATGAGGCTCTTACCTTTAAGCCTACACCAGCTTTGCGAGCCGCGATATTGAGTGGTCGTGGCACTCTCTATGAGGGTTTAGGCAATAAGACGCAGGCCATAAAAGACTATGAGGCAGCGATGGAGCTAGCTCCCAATAACAAGGTAATCTCAGGTAAGCACGGCAAGATTATGCTGGCGCAAGGAGAGTACGAGCAGGCTACTGTTGATCTTAGCAACTCTAGTAAGACCGAGGTAGCTGAAGTTTCTAAAGAGCCTCCTAGTGCGGCTGATTTGAAAGCGCAGATTGCTCACTACGATAAATTGATTAAGATGTTTCCGCGCACTGCTGTGGATAGTCTTTATAATCGTGGTCTGTTGTATCTCACCACGGCTGATGCCGCTAAGGCGGCGGCTGATATGCAGGCAGTGGTGGCAGCAGCAAAAGAGAGTAATGATACAGCCGATTATGCTGTGTGCTATGGCAGTATTGCTTTGCGCATGCAGAACAAGATTTCCGAGGCCGATAAGCTGTTGGTGGCTTATGCTAAGAGGCCCCGTCGTGGCATAGCACCGCCAGTGGTGGAGTATTTCTTGAATAGACCGGCCGCATTGATTATGAAAAAACTGTTGGTCGGTGACAATAAGCAGAAAACTAGAGTGTTGACGCTAGTTGGTCTTGATTGCTATTCGCGCAACGATAAAAATGGCGCTAGAAAATGTTTGAGTTCTGTGCGCAATAATGGCGACCCATCCATGGATGAGTTTGCCCTGGCGGTGTCTTATCTCAAGCGTTTGGGGCTAAATTAAGTGATCAATTTAGTATTTCGTTTTCAGTGCTCTAGACAGTTAGTCCTTTTGCTGGTGCATTCAGTGCTTCTGTTTCTCTCTCATCCAGCCGGGGCTGCTGAGTCTCTCACTGCCTACGAGAAAGGTCAGCCATCTGCAGCGGCTAGGGAGCTGATTAGCAGAAAAGACTATAGGAGGGCTTTGCTTGTTCTCCAAGCTAATATTGCAACCAATGCTAATCCCAAGCGTCCGGCGAAAATACTTGTCGGTGACTGGTATTTAGACCCGACTGGTCAAGATCTAGCATTTCGTGAGTTGACTGGTGAGCAACTCAGGAATATTCATTTCGCTGACATGCACAATCTTGCAGGTGGTGCCTATTATGGTCTTAGGAAATTGCCAGAGGCGGAAGCAAGTTATCGCAAAGCGATTGCTCTCAATCCGCAGCATGGCTTAGCCTTTTGTAATTTGGGTGGAATTTTACTTAAGGAAGGTCGTCTGGATGAGGCCTTTGCTGCATTCAACAAAGCCATTGAGATTAATGAGCGCTATCAAACTGCTTATGCTCATCGGGCCCTCATTCATCGTGCTAAGAATCACTTTGACCTAGAGCGAAAAGACCTTGAAGCCTTTAACCGGTGGCGCAAACAGAATGTCCAGGAACAGCTGAGTCTTTCGTATGTAAGTAGATTTCAGTGTATGCATGCCATGATCTCAGAAAAACCGCCAACAGCCAGAAAATTTGTGGCACTTGGTGTAATGAATAAAGAGATGCATAGATTGGCAGAGAGTGAAAAGTGCTATCTTCGAGCGATTGAGCTTAACCGTCAGCTCCCTGAAGCCCATTGGGTTTATGGTGAGCTTTTGACAGCGCAGAAAAAATATAGTGAGGCGATCAAAGAGCTCACTAAAGCAATTTCTCTTGATTCAAGTGCAAGCATCATCTACTTTAGCCGGGCGATAGCCTACTCGCAGTCGCGCCAATTTAGTCAAGCAATGGCAGATTACAGCAAGGTGATTGAATTGAATCCGAAAGCGCCTGGTCTTTTGATGGAGTCTTATTTCAATAGAGCCGGTTGTCGCGGAGAACTGAAAGATTTTGCTTCGGCTGTAAAGGACATTAATCAGGCTCTGGCATTGAAGCCGCAGCCGAAAGAAAGAGCATTGATGTTGAGCAATCGTGGTGCAATGTATGAAGGGTTGGGTAATAAAGATCAAGCTGTAAAAGATTATGAGCAAGCTATTGCTTTGTCGCCTAACGATAAGCGTATCTATGCTCGACGTGGAAAGATTATGCTTGCCCTCGGTGAGTATGAGCAGGCTACAGTTGATCTAGGAACTTCTTCTAGTACTGATGTTGCCGAGGTTTCAAAAGAGCCTCCCAGCGCAGCTGATTTGAAGGCGCAGATTGCCCACTACGATAAGTTGATTAAGATGTTTCCGCGCACGGCTTCAGATAGTCTGTATAACCGCGGTTTACTGTATCTAACTATGGGTGATGCCGTTCGCGCCGCGGCTGATATGAAAGTCGTGGTGGCGCAATCAAAAGAGATTAACACCACTGCTGATTATGCTGTTTGCTACGGCAGTATTGCTCTGAGAATGCAAGAGAAGACTGCAGCGGCCGATGAAATGCTAAAGGCTTATGGCAAAAGGCCGCGTCGTGAGCCGGCTCCAAAAGAGGTGGAGTATTTTATGAATAGAGCTCTTTTTCAATCGAAAGCTCAATCTAATGGTCAATCTAATGGTCAATCTAATGGTCAATCTAATGATCGATCTAATCATCAATCTAGTGATCAAGCCAGTTCTCCGTTGCGCGCGCATTCAATTGACCGAATTTTGGTTGGTGATGATAAACATAAAACTCGCGTGTTGACCTTGCTTGGGCTTGATGCCTATTCGCGCAATGACAGAAACAGCGCGCGAAAATACTTGAGTTCAGTGAGGAATAGTGGCGACCCTTCCATGGATGAGTTTGCCGTGGCTGCATCTTATCTCAAGCGCTTGGGGCAGAATTAGCATTTCGCTTTGGTTTAGAGTTTGCTTAAGCCGTTTGGATGCGGTTCGAGACAAACAAACCAAATACTAAAAGCTAAAGACCGGTCTGTCGGGTAGCTGCTCGAATTCTTTTTGGTCAAAGCGATAAAGTTTCGCCGGACGAAATGAACCTTGCTGTGTAGTTTCGTCTAATTCTTGCAGCACGCCAAGTTTTAAGAATTTTTTGCGGAAGTTGCGGTTGTCTACCGGTCGGCCAAGAACCGCTTCGTATACCGATTGCAAGTCGCGCAGAGTAAATTTTTCGGGCAGCAAGCTAAAGGCCGCTGCTGAATATTCGATTTTGTATTTTAGTCGCTGGTGGGCATAATCGATGATTCGTCGGTGGTCGAAAGCGAGTTTTGGTAAATCGAGAACCGGCCACCAGGCCACTCCGCTAGCGTCTGAGCTGGCAATTAGTTTGAGGTCGTCCTGGCGCAAGAGGGCAAGGTAAGAAACCGTAACTACTCTGGCGCGCGGGTCGCGATGTTTGTCGCCAAATGTGTAGAGCTGCTCCAGGTATACATCGCCGACATTGGTTTCTTCTAGCAGTACGCGGGCGGCGGCCTGTTCGACGCTGTCGTCGTGCTCATGCAAGAATCCACCGGGCAGAGCCCACATGGTCTTGAAGGGATCATGCTTGCGCCGAATCAAGACTATCTCTAGTTGGCCTTCTTGGGCTGCTAGAGCGACGGTGTCGACGGTTAGTTTAATGGGTTCTACGGTCATTTCTTAAGTATACCTTAATAAGCGTATTTGTAACGTTTGTCTCGGCTCTTTTGATATTTATCGGACCGTAGTAGGGGCAGTGGCGGAGGTGCCGGGAGCGCTTGTCGTTCCTTGGGTGGATCCGGGGATGCCCAGGCCTTGGGCGTTCCCGCCAGTCGGCCTGACCGGTCGCTTCAGAGGTTAATCGGCCGCAGGGTTGCCAAATGGAGCCGGAAAAGCAAGATTAATCTGTTTCTAGGCCCGCTGGCGCAATATTTAGGTGCATTGTCAAACGGTAAGTGGTAAAACAGAAGTAGTAAAACGTAAAAAGTACGTTTACTCGAAGGGAAGTCCCAAAACAAGTTCGGCCAAGAAAACTAATTCAACGCTTAAATTGAAACCTGGCAAGTGCACTAAGGCTGAGTTAGAGAAAGAAAACGAGGATGAAACAAATTCGATGAATACTACAACATCCGCATCGACTTCTAAGACAGAGCCTAAGGCCGGATCTAAGTCTGGACCCAAGACAGGGGCTGAGCTAGGAGCTGGGCCAGGAGCTGGTACAGAACATGCAACAGAATCTGGTACAGAACATGCAACAGAAGCTGCATATAAAATCGATAGCCATACTCAAAAGCTTGTTGACGAAATTAAGCAGCTGAGCAAGAAGCGCAATGCTGTCATTCTCGCTCACAACTATCAGATTCCTATTATTCAAGACATAGCTGATTTTGTTGGCGATTCGCTGGGTCTCTCACAGCAAGCGGCAAAGACTGACGCTGAAACTATTGTATTTTGCGGTGTGCACTTCATGGCTGAAACCGCTGCAATATTGTGCCCCACCAAGCGTGTGCTCATCCCTGATCTTGAGGCTGGTTGCTCGCTGGCTGAATCAATTGATCTGGCTGGCTTAGTGGAATGGAAGGCTGAGCATCCTAATGCTGTGGTTGTGTCTTACGTAAATACTACTGCTGAGATTAAGGCCTTATCTGATTATTGCTGCACTTCCGGCAATGCTTTGAAAATCGTGCAGTCTATTCCTGAAGATAAAGAGATTCTCTTCTTGCCTGATCAGTTTTTGGGCTCTTGGGTGCAGAAGATGACTGGTCGCAAGAACATGCATATCTGGATGGGTGAGTGCCATGTGCATGCTGCTGTACATCCAAGCAAAATCGACGAGAAGATGAAAGAGCATCCTGATGCTGAGCTTTTGATTCACCCTGAGTGCGGTTGTCTCACTCCTTATCTTGACCGGGTGGCCCGCAATGCTTCTGATAGCAAAGACGGCGCTGTAAAAGATGTTTTGAAAGTGGCATCAACGGAGGGCATGCTCAAACTTGCCACAACTTCGTCTGCTCAGAAGTTTGTGGTTGCCACTGAAGTTGGTATCTTGCATAGACTGAAGAAAGAAAACCCTGAAAAAGAATTCTTGCCCATCAGTTCTGAAATGAGCTGTCAGTTTATGAAGATGATTACTTTAGAGAAGCTGCACCGTTCATTGGTAGAAGATGTCTTCCACGTGACCGTGCCTGAAGAAACAGCTTCTAGGGCGCGTCTGGCTATCGAGCGGATGATCTCGATTTTTTAGGAGTAGCTTCAGAACTGCTTTGGAATCACTTGGGAACCATTTAGGAATTGCGTGGGAATCATTTAGGAATTACTTAGGTGCAGAACAATGCCCAACTCAAATATAGCTCCAATAATTGATGCCGATGTTTTAATCGTCGGCTCAGGTTTGGCTGGTTTGATGCTGGCTCTGCGTTTGCAGTCTGCCGGTAAAGGTTTGTCTGGTCTGAAAGTGGTGCTGGTTTCTAAAGCGGGCTTGCTTGACTCTAACAGCTCTTGGGCTCAAGGTGGAGTGGCTGCCGTAACCGGAGCTAATCCCTTCGACTCACCCGAGATTCACCTGGCTGATACCATCAAAAGTGGTGCCGGGCTAACCGATATTGATGCCGCTCGCGGCATAGTATTTGCCGGGCAGCGCTTGATTGAAGAGCTTGACCGTCTCGGTGTCGACTTTGATAAGAATCCCACGGGTGGTCGCGACCTTGCGCTTGAAGGTGGGCACAAGGAAGCTCGCGTGGTGCACACCAAAGACACCACTGGCCGTTCGATTACCCAGGCTCTCGGCGATAAAGTTCTGCAGGCTGCAGCAGTAAATGAAAATCTTGTGGTGCTGGAGAATACTTGCGCTATCGATCTAGTTATGGTCGATGGAGTTTGTTGTGGTGCCCAGTTTATTGTCAGCGAACAGGGCTTGAACAGTGAGATTCTGGTTCGATCTGCCTACACGGTGCTTGCTACTGGTGGTGTCGGTCAGATTTTTGAACGCACTACCAACCCTGAGGTAGCTACCGCTGATGGTATTGCTTTGGCTTACCGGGCTGGTGCTGCCTTAAGTGATATGGAATTCGTGCAGTTCCACCCCACTGCTTTGATGCTCGAAGGCGCTCCTGCTTTTCTCATCTCAGAGGCGGCTCGGGGAGCGGGGGCAACTTTGCTTGACCACAAAGGGCAGCGCTTTGTAAAGCGCTTCCACCATGACGGTGAACTGGCTACACGTGACATTGTTTCCCGGGCAATTCACTCGGTCATGAGCGAGAACGAATTAGCGCAAGTCTACCTAGATATGAGACCAATTGGCGCCACGCAAATCCGCGAGAGATTCCCCAATATCCTCAAGACCTGTGCACAGTATGGTATTGACCTGTTGACTCAGCCAATCCCTGTCGCTCCTGCTGCCCACTATATGATGGGTGGAATCAAGGCGACTTTGAGTGGACGCACTAGTGTTGATGGTCTCTATGCCATTGGTGAGTGCGCTTGTACTGGATTGCATGGTGCCAATCGCTTGGCGAGCAATTCGCTTTTAGAAGCTGGTGTCATGGCTCTCAATCTTGGTGATGAGCTTTTGGGTGGCGAAGTTTATGGTGGGCAGATTAATGGTGGGCAGATTAATGGTGGGCAAGTTAATGGCTCAGGTGGTGCTGCTTTCGACTCTGCCGAATTTAACTCTGATGAACTCAGCTCTAGCGATTTAGAAGTGGCTAGCGCCTTTGCTGACATCAAGTCTGTGGCGCTAATTCCGACCCTACGAAAAGACCAACAGATTCTACTGCCTGTTGACTTGCAAAGTTTCCGCTCGCAGATGTATCGATATGCTGGGCTGGTGCGTTCGCAATCTGGTCTGATCAGGCTCTTGAACTATCCTGGGCAGTCTGTGCCGATTGCTTCTGTCTCGAATCTGGGAGTTGGTTCCGGATCTGGTTCTGGATCTATGTTCGGTTATGGATCTAGCTCGGGTTCTGGATTGAGTTCATCTGCCGTGACTGGCCTGACAGCGGCCCACCACAGTGCACGCAACATCTATCAAGTTGGCAGGCTGATTGCTCAAGCCGCGTTCTTGCGCAAAGAATCTCGTGGTTCCCATCTGCGTGAAGACTTCACATCGGCTGACGATACCAACTTCGCGCGCCATCTAGGGGCTGCCACGGGGACCTTCGTTTCTACTGTTTGACATCCGGGCGACACAATTATATAATTGTGTCATGATACCAGCATTCGACGAGAATAAAAACTTACCGCCGGGTAATTACGTTTGCACGATGGACGAGATTGAAGCTCGGTTTGCAAACAATGAACATCGATTTTTCCTCGTATGCCTGAGCCGCCGTTTAGTTCCGACCATGTCCGGCTTTGGCAGATAGACAAGAACGGAGATGCAAAAGGAATAATTCGTATTTTGTTAGGGGAACCACTTCATGATTAAGAACGATAGACAGTATCAAGTTAGTTGTAAGAATCTTGCTGATTTTAGGGCTAGTCTTGTGCTGTTGGAAGAGCGTGGCGCTGGAGATTCACCCAAGTGGCTTTATGATGAGCAGCTGAAGACTGTTAAGGGTGAAATAGCGAGGCTGGAAAAACTCATTCTGGATTTTGAAAACCTCAAGGTTGGTAAGGTGCAACTGCCGGCGCTAAGCAGTGCCGTTCAGCATGTGCCTGATTTGTTGATCAAGTATCGAATAGCAAAGCATTTGACTCAGCGGGAGCTTGCTCAACTTCTTGGTCTGCATGAACAACAGATTCAGAAGTATGAGAGTACGAATTATGGTGCTGCCTCCCTAGATACTATTTGCAGAATTGCTGATGTGTTGGAAAAACATGAAGTACAGTGAGTTTTCAGACCCACGGTTGGTGGCCATATACGATACCGTCAATCCAATAGGCGAGTATAAGGCCTTCTATCTTGAGCTTGCTGCGAAGTTGGCAGGCGAGCGTGGCGTGTTATCTATCATCGATCTTGGCTGCGGTAGCGGGCAGTTGACTTGTGAGTTGGCTAAGCAAGGTCATCATCTTATTGGCGTGGAGCCATCTGAGGCTATGCTCCAGTTGGCTCGGCAGCGTGCGGCCAATGAGCTAGTGGAGCCGTCGGACGTTATGCTCGGCTTGGCTAGAAAACGGGCTACCAATGAGCTAGTGGAGCCGTTAGTTGCTGACGTGAAGCCGCTAACGGCTGACGTGAAGCCGTTGGTTGCTGACTCGACTTGCGATTTGCCGTCGCGTAGTATTTCTCCTGTTGAATGGCTCCACGGTGGAGCGCAGAACTTAGGTGCATTTGAAGCTGATCTGGCCGTCATGACCGGTCATGTGGCTCAGTTTTTTCTTGAGGACGAAAGTTGGCAACAAGCTTTGCGTTCTATTCATGGAGCGCTGAAGCCCGGAGGCCATTTGGCATTTGAGTGCCGCAATCCACTCGTGCAGCCTTTCTTAAAAGCGTCGCGTCAGGTTGCGCAGCGAGAGTCGCAGGTTTCACTGCGGATTTCCGAACACGCAGAATGCCCAGAAGACGCCGAATATTCCGAACATTCCAAACATACCGAATATTCCGAAAATACCAAACATTCCAAACATACCGAATATTCCGAAAATACCAAACATACCAAACATTCCAAACATAGCGAACATGCCGAATATGCTGAGCATATAGATTGGCCATCCGATACCAATCGGCGCAAGGTGTTCGACCCTCTGGCCGGTGCTGTGGAATGGTGGTTCCATCTTCTTTCAGTTGAGGGCGAGCGCGTTCTCTATGAGATTCACTATCTCTTTGAGAGCACAGGCGAGAAAGCTATATCCGTAAACGAGCTGCGCTTTCGCAGTCGCGAGGAGCTGCAAAAGTCTCTTGCTGATGCTGGTTTTACTGTCGAGTGCGTTTACGGCAATTGGGACTTTCAGCTGGCTGACGTCGATAGCCCTGAGTTTATTTTCTTGGCTCGGTCATAGTCTGCGCTATTTTCCCTTTTTCCTCTCTCTTCTTTTTTCCTTTCTCTCTTTTGGCCCCCTTACTCTCCTTCTCTTGACTTCGCTGGTGGTGTCATCAGTTATCTTTATGCTCGCTTGAAAACTTGGGTGTTTCTTAATTGCCTATAAGCAGCTTCAGATATGGAACGGTCACAAATTTCGCACTAATGTAAGTACGTTGGTGGTGTCAATGGGCCCATGCGCCCTCCAGTCAGGAGCTTAGACGATGAGCAGCTTAGAGAATCCGAGAGATATAGCTGGTATTGGAGAGAAAATTGGTCATTTATTACAGGGCCATCAATGGGCGGATGCCTCCCGTGCATTGTCTGAGTGTGCAAATGCTCTCGGTCCAGATGATTTAAAAGGTTTGGCTCTGGCAGCTTATCGTGCTAACAGTGACACGACCATAACCTTTGAGCCTGCTTTTGAGCTAAAAAAGGTTGCGGCGCTCGACCCCGTAACCCATATCGCAAGTAGTAGGTTCGAGAGGGCTTTTGCCGGTGTGGAGGTAGGTCTCAACGTTCCAGGCTCTGACGAAAGGCCGGTTTTGATAACTGACGCTAAGGATTTGGCTCCACTAGTTCTTAAATTTGCCAGTGTCTATGAGCAATTGGGTCTTTCAGCCCAAAACTCTCAGGACTGCTAACTTCCTCGGGCTGATTTTTAATTGGAACTTCTGTGAGTTCGAGAAGTGGTTGGTTTGAGAAGGGCTTTCTAGATGCTAAGAAAGCGAATCATCTAGCTGACGACGATATGAAAAGGCACTTGCGCAAGGCTATCAGAAAACTCTGTTTCAGAGCAGTATTTGACGCTGTTGCGCTAGTCACAGCCTCAAATACCGCTCTGTTTTTAGCTGCGCTGACTCGCCTGAGGTAATAACTAACTATTTAGCGCCGCGACTAGATATCTATTGCAATCAAATATCTATTGCAAGCAAATATCTATTGCACGCAAATATCTATTGTTTCAAGCAAATATCTATTGCTGTATACCGGCAGCACTAGCTTCTTTACTCATAGTTATGCTGGTGTTGCCCTCTGTGATAGCTTGAGCGCGTGCACGCAGTTCATCGGTTTGTTCGCGCATACCGAGATAGTAGAGAACATAGGCATACCTATCTAAGTAAGGCACAATGGCAACAGAGTCAGGGCCGCTATTTTGTTCTGCCAGCTGCAAAGCCTTTTCAAAAAGTGGAGCTGCTTCGGCATACTTCTTTTCTTGAGCGTAAATGTTAGCTAGGGCAAAGGCAGCTCTAGCTTCGTTGCCGTTCTTTGAGGGTGCTGCTTTCCAGAAGTCTTGGGCGCGCAGGTAAAGTGCTTCGGCCTCGGCGAGCTTGTTTTCTTGCAGCAGGCATTTACCCAGTTTGTCTAAACGCGCATAAACTTGATAGTTCTCTGGCGGCTGAATACGTTCTGTTATGTCGAGGGCGTCTTTTAAATTAGCTTCGGCTTCTTCATAGTCTTTGCGTGTTAGGGCCAATACACCAAGGCTGTCATAGCTGTTGGCGAGAGAGAGGTGGTGTGCTCCAAGCACAGTTGATTTGACATTGAGTGCGGCCGTGAAAAGGCGTTCCGCCAGAGACAGGTTTTCAGCGTTTGCGTCTTTGGCGTTTGTTTGAGCACTGTTTGCGCCATTGTTTAGTGAATTGATTGGTGAATTGATTGGTGAATTGATTGGTGAATTGATTGGTGAATTGAGTGGCGCATTGTTGAGTGCAGTGTTTTTAGTGGCGCTTACGGCATTGTCCGCAGAACTAATTTTTGAGGCGTAGATATTGCCAATTTCATCGCAAGCAATAGCCCATTCAATTAGGGGGTCGCGCATCACTACTGATGCCTCTCCAGCCCAGGCTTGAAGTGGTTGGCCTGCTTGCAGTGTCACTTTACCCTTCGCCTGGGTTCTGGCTTCGTTGAGCTTGCCTTCGACAAAGGAAAGTATCTTTTCTGCTAAAGGGTTGGCTTTGGCTGCAGTGCCGTGTAACAGGTAGAAACGCACCATGGACGACATCGCTGGAATTAAGTGCTCGTCTTCGGCTCCGCTTGCTACTGTCTTTACTGCTAGCTCTTCTTCTAAGAGTGGCTCAGCTTCGCTGAAACGCCCGCGGATAGCTAGGAGGCGACCTAGTTCACCGGAGCTTTTCGCCAAACGAAGATCGCCAGCAGGAAAATTGCGGGCTTTTTCCACCGCTTCTTTTAGTAAGCGTTCCGCGTCACCATATTCGCAATTGTATGCTGCTTTTTCACCCTTAGATTCAAGCTGATCCCAGCTATCGTCAGAGGCGCTGGGATTCAATGCATCTGTTTCCGTGGGTGTGTTGATTCTCCCGCTCGCTCTTGGGGCGGCGTTTGTGATTGCTGTAGTTGCTGCTTTGTTTGCTGTAGTTGCTGCTTTGTTTGCTGTAGTTGCTTCGTTTTTTGCTTGGTTTGTTGTTGTGCTTGTTTTTGTGTTTGTTGGCACTCGATAGGGAATCTTGATGCTGCCACCCTGAATATCGGTAGTGCTGTCAAGACTGGTGTCGCTATTTGCGGCCATCGCAGAACCTTCGGCAGTGCTGTTTCCCATTGTGGTGTCAGCAGCGGTGTCTCCAGTTTCCGGAGCGCCAGGTTCGGCTGAGCATGGTGCCGCTGACCAATGAGCTGTCAGCGAGATGCTTAATGCGAGTAATAGTGTTGATGCTTGGCGCAATTTACTTTTAGAGAGATTGAAGTTGATGGCGTGTCTGTTCATAGGCTCACTAATTGGCTACCTAGCAATGATAACGTATCTGCCACCACTGCGCAAAACTGACGCTTGCTATGGGTAGTTTTAAGTAGATAAGAGATACTATTTGATGGCTTGCCACTGGTTTAATAATCGAGAAAATTCAGTCTTGACAGTTTTGTTTTCTTTCTCTCGTAAATTTCTTTGCTCGCTTTTGCGGTAGGTTGTCGGCGCTTTGCCGGTTTTGCCAGCCAAACCCGCAAACGATTGCTGGGCGGGCTTTTTTGCTTCTTGAATTGGGTTCGGCTGTTAGCATCGCCGGTCGAATTTTGACCGATATCGGTCAAAATTTGGGTCCAACAACACATTCCCTAGGCTTTTATGTGCGAAGGTCGTCGAGTTTTAATGTTTTAGCCGCCCCAGGCTGACTATTAGGCTCGTAGACGCGAGCTTTTAGTAAATTACTAAATTCCCAACTTTTTCAAAAAGTCTTGGGCAGCAGGATGGCTTTTTATGCGATCGGTGATGCCGCGCATGTCTTTGTTGATGTTTTGATTGTTCATTCCGTACAGTGAGTAAGCAATCAGTTCGTGTACATCAGTAAGATAATCTTGAGCGACGCTATCGAGGACAGGACGCACGTTGGCTAGGCGGGTGATGCACCACTCTGTATCTTCGACACTGCTATTAGAGGCTTTGAAGCCTTTCATCATCTCGATTTCTACGACTATTTCTTGGCTGATTCTCGGGCTATAAAAACGCAGTCCGACAAGGGCTCGTTCGGCTCCCGGTGGAGGAGTGGCACCACCAGTAGTGATTGTAATTTCGCCCAAGGGTAAGACTGATGACTCGGAGCTAGTTGTTGTCTCCGTTGGCTCAGTTGTTATCGGAACTAGTTTGTATCCAGTTAAACCCTTGAAATAGTTTTGGCTGAAGCCGTGATCTTCCAGCAGGCGCCTGATGACTTGACCGCGTTGGCCTGGCGGTGCATTGATCACTCGGCCGGGAATGGTGTATGGATGATCTTGAACATATTTCTGCATGCGTTGATACGCTTCGTTTTTAAGTTTGCCCACTTCTCCACCAAGTTCATGGCTGGCGACATTGAGTAAATCGCGCACATCGCCAGTTTTCTTTGTTGGGGTGTTGGCGGAAGAAGCATTGTCTGCAAAAGAATTGTTATCGGCAGCATAGGCTGGAGCTATCAGTAAACTTGAAGTCGGTCCATTGCCGTCACCATACTGCGTTGGCGCGCTCAGTGATCTGTATATTGACTTGAGGAGCTCGTCTTTGATCTGTTTCTTAGCCATGGCTATAGCGCCAGTGGCAACTTGTTTTTGGAAAGACGATAAATTTGGTGTGCTCAAAGCTGGATAAACCAGCACGTCCTCAAGCATATTTTCAACGGCTCCCTCAACGTCTACTCGTTTCGAGAACGCTTGGCCATCGTGGTTTTGCAATGCCATCATTAGAGATTGCAGTGCGTAGAGCGGCGTTGTTGTCCAATACCAGTAACCACCGCCGGCGATGGCGGCGAGTAAACCTACTGTTATTGCGATTGGCGCTACTTTCATCTTCAGACTAGATCCTCAGACTTGCAGCTTCAAAAAAAATACGCCCGGTTGGATTCGAACCAACGACCTCCCGCTTAGAAGGCGGGAGCTCTATCCGCTGAGCTACGGACGCATATTCCAACATTTGCGAGCCTTCAGAGCAAATGAGTGGACCAAACAATAGTCTGGAGCAAACATTATAACCTACGCCATAACCTCCGGGGTGGCTTCTATGGTTTTAGGGTGGGGGACGTATATCCAGCCCTCAAGGGCGATCAGGTCTGTTGAAATCTGCCTGGGCGGGGCTGTTTGGCTCGGATTGAGGTAGGCAATTGCTGCTCCCAGTGCGGCAATGACTGCGTCGAGGGCGTCGTCGCTGGCGAGGGCGAATTGCTCTAGGTTGGGCGGTAGTGAAAGCTCTGGCATTGCTATTGCAATTCTGTTTACAGAGCGTAACTTGTCGCTCTGGCCCGCGAGCTTGTTGAGGCTAGTAAGGTTGTTGAGTATAAATTGCCGCAGCTGCTTCGCCTCGGGGTCTTTGCCCTTATATATGCGCCAGGGCTGGTCTAGTGATTTGAGCACAGCGGCTGGATAGACCTCCATAGTCGCAGCCCTGAATTGGGGCGCATCGCTGCCTTGTTTCTTGTGGATTGGCGAAATGCCCGCTGTGGTTGCAAATGGCAAGATGGCAAAGCCTTCTTTGTGCAGCGCTAGGAGTAGTTGCATTCCTTGCCAGGTCATCTTGAGCATTCCCGGATTGATTTGATGCAAGGGGCTTTGAGCCTTCGGGCTGGTGTAATTGTCTGTCAGTCTTTTTATCTCACCGCCCATGATTGGCTTTGCTAACTGCACTTGAGCAAGAAGTTCTTCGAAGGTAAGTCCGCTAACGAGAGTGGCTAAATCGACCCAATTAGGAGAGTTTGCTGCAGTCTTTAAGGTCGAAGAAGCCTGCCCGGTCGTTCTCGTAGGGGAAGGCTGCGAAGTTATTAAAGTCTGAGAAAGCACTGGAGCTTTGGATGCTTGGGACGTTTGTGGAGCTTTGGAAGTTTGGGACGTTTGTGGAGCTTGGGAAGCCTGCGAAGCTTGGGAAGCCTGAGAAGAATAAGCCGGATTGGTTCCAAGTAGTATCTCGGCGAAAGGGGCGGGAAAAGAGAAAGGGAAGTCAAGGCCGATCGTCAAGGTTGAATGTGCCCTGGATGAATTCTCGAGATCAAGCAAATTCTTAAGGAGTCTCTCCGAGCCCACGTTCTCCAGGCTGTCAATGTGCAAAATGGAAGATTCAAGTCGACCGGTGGCAATCCAGGTGGCATTTGGTTGCTTCATGGCTGCGCTGTAGTCGCATCCGACAATATTCGCAGCGCTTATCTTATCTCCTGGCAACCGGGGTTTAACCTCAAAAAACATAGATATTGTAGAAGCCCTTATACTATAGGGGTCCTTTACTTTTGAAGCGCCTAAGCGGTCAGCGGTAATCAGTGCCAGAAACAGAGCTAACTAAATACGCCAATGCTATCGGGCTCGTTTACGACCTCAGTTTGCCTGTGCGTTATCCGCTAGCGGCTGTATGGCAAGTCGATGGCGAGACTGTTGTTACTTGTGCCCATTCAGTCATTCTTTACACTGAAATTCTCAAGGCTTTAAGAGTGCGCTTTCCTAGTAGTGGGCGTGAATACTCAATTAAGTCAGTGGTTTTCCACCCCAAAGTTGACAAAGCCGTGCTCAAGACTATGGCTAAGCACGGTCTTACCGATCCAGTAAATGGCTTACCTCTGCAAAAACACAACGTCGCTTTATTGAAACTCTCGCCTAGCGCCAATGAGCTTTCGGCTGATGAGATCAAAGAAATCAATGCTTCATTCGAGCGCTTCTTGCCCGAGCATGAACCTGGCCTCGGTGGTAGCTTGGCTGAAATAGAGTTGCCTCTAGTGGTGCAAACAATCACCAATGCGCGCAAAGTCGGTACTGTTTCGATACTCGATGAGCGCAACCGTGTTGTTGGCAAGCTTTTTTGTCAGAACGGGCGTGCCACCCATGCTTATTATCACAATCTCGTTAATGAGATGGCGATTTATCAAATTATCATGCACAAGCTCAACGGCAGCTTCTACTTCACTTCAGAAGATGAGCCAGGTTGGACCACTGTGACCGAAATATCTCGGCCGATCGATATGCTCTTAATCGAGTCTTTGCGGCGCACAGACGAGATGGAAAAAATGGTGTCGATTGTAGGCGGCCCCTCTAGTTTGTTTATTAGAGTGACTCCTCAACCCAATTACGACATACTGCCGCCAGATTCACGAGAAGCGACAAAGCTGATTTGGCCATACTTAGATGGTGGCACTCCCCTTGGGCTGATGTGGCAAGTGGCCGGTTTAGACGATTATTCGATTTATGCTGCCATGCAAGAGTTGGTTAAGACTCGCCAGGTAAGCTACTTTGAAGCTCCTTTTCTTAAGGGGGGGGACATTGTGCCGTTGCCTCTCGGCGTGAAGACGCCGCTTTCACCTAATGACCTCGTTACTGCTCTTTGGGTAGAAGATGCTTCTTTGGCACCACTTTTACGGCCTGGAACATTACTTGGTAGTGTCAAAGATCTTGATCCCTCACATGTTTTGCATAACATTGGTTTGCCATTTGAAGCGGCTGGCTGCCCTATTTTCAAAGATGGAGCTGTGATTGGTATTCACTGTGGTGCCGTGCCACCAGACCCAGCTGTGGTGGCTCCAGATGGTGGCTTCCATCAGATGATTTGGGTGGAGCAGGTGATTGAATGTTTGAAGAATAATGGTGAGACTACCCTGGCCCGCAAGCTTACTCTCTCTGGCTCTGGCGATGAAACAGAAGTTTCTGGACGCTTCGGGGGATGCCGGCAGGTCGCTAGAATTCAATGTCCAAAATGCGGCCGGTCATCTATGGATGAACCTAATTTCTGCAAGGGTTGTGGACAAAGATTGATTCAAGATTCAGACTACAAGGGCCCGATTGCTAAGAAAACCAAGGCGCAGACCAAGGCTAAAACCCGGCTGGTGGGCAAGACTAGAACCCGCACTGGGCCCCAGATTATTCGCCCGGTTACGAACGCTAAAACATATAATCCGGTATTGCTAGCTGTTTCCCTGGTGCTTGTTTTTGCCGGGGGTGGTGCGGCTGCCCTAGCAATGATTCCCAAGCCTAATATTATCGATACTAGCCCTGTGGTGCTGCCCAGCCAGAGTCAGACTTGGTTTACTCCTACTCTAGCCGAATTTACTTCGGGGCCAGTGGTGATGCACGACAAGAACTTTGTTTTTACAGGACGTGCCAAATTTGGTGTCGATGTCTTAGCAAAGCAGTCATTCTATATGTATGCTTTTTTGGTGCAGAATTCGGGCAAAGTTATACTTCATAGCCCTGCTTCTGCCGCCAATGATGTTGTTCTTGATGCTGGTACCCGTTACATACTTGTCGGGGATGGTTTGGAGAAGATTCCACTAGCCAAGGCGGTTACAGCCTTTGGTTGTGACAATAGTGACGGTACAGAAAAAATATTGTTTGTGGCAAGTGGTATGAAAAGCGACTTGCTCACAATGAGCGATGCCGCCGCACAAGAGAAAGCTATTGAGCAGTTTGTAAACCGTTCGCTCCAGCTTTTGAGCTGTGATGAAAGCGGCAACGGTGTTGTCGTCGACTCCAAGGAGCTAGGTGCGCACTTCTTTGACGATAGTAAGCCCAAGAATGGCACATTTGGTTCGAGTGGTTTGATGGGCAGTAATGTCTACATTACCCAGGTAGACGTAAGGCACAAGAAAGACCCGGCCCTGGATAATCAAATGCCAAGCAATATTGCCCCGACTAATTCCGCCTCGACCAATGTCACCCAGCCTAATACCGATCAACCTAATACCGACCAGCTTAATACCGCCCCGACCGGTCAGCCCTAGCTGTCTGACAAGAATTTTTAGTCCAGAACACTTTGTCCAGAACAATTAGAATAAATTTCCCCCTAATTTGATATTGATAGCCGTAGGGCAAGAGTAATCAGGAAACCCGGTAAATTCGTAGAGAGAGGAGAAGAAAATGAAAGCGCTTGAGCTAATCAGAAAATCTTGCGCAGTTTCGCTGGCTGTGGCACTCGGTGTAGCTTTTTCGAGCGGTGCGTATGCCCAGGAACAGAGCGGAGCTAAAGGTCTCTTCTTTGAGCAGCTGGAAAAACCAACTGAGTCGCTTAACACTGGCCTGCGCTACTGGATTGAGCTGAAGCGTGGTAACAGCGTTACCCGAGTAAGCAATAAATTCCAGTTCAAGACCAACGATAGTATTCGTTTTCATGTTCGCTCCAACATTGACGGCTATGCCTACATCTTGCTGTCTAGCGGAAGCCGAGGCGAGCAGAGCGTGCTCTTCCCAGATAGCAAAGCTGATGAAAACAACAAAGTAGGTAGAGGCAAAGATTATGCTTTGCCATCGGACGGTTACTTAACTTTTGACGAAAATCCTGGTCTTGAAAAGCTTACGCTTTTGCTTTCACGCTCACCAATGGACGCACAAGCATATCTTGCTAAGCCACAAAAAGAAGTGACTATGATTGCTTCGGCTCAAACTGGTAGTAAAGACCTCGTGCCAGCGCGAATCTATGTTTCATACAACGCTCCGCGAGTTGAGGCTCCTGTCTTCTTACCTGCCACTACTAAGCCTGAGAAAGTGGCTAAAGTAGAGAAAGCAGAGAAGGTTGAAAAGATCGAGAAGACTGTCAAAGTCAGTAACACCAAGGTTACTCGAGCGGCAAAGAGCGAACATACTGAAAAAGTTGCCCAGTCGCCCGCTGCCGATGATAAGCCTAAAGTGGCTCACAAAACTCCTGTGAAAGTGAAGCATGCTGTTGCCTCAAGCAGTTCTGCAGTTTCTACTTCGTCTAAAGAAGAAGAAGGAACTGTCACTGTCGTCTCGCAGCAATCCTCTGGTGTACTGCATGTAGATGTTGCTCTACAGCACATCTAAGGTTGGTATTTCTTTCATTGCTGACGCAATCGATTAAAGAGCGCTAAGGCGAGTCTCAAGATCTCATAAAAATCTCTGCGAAGGGAGGCTATTACAGCCTCCTTTCGTTGTATTATTTGTTTCCAACCTGCGTTAGGAATCTTTTTCCTTAACCCGGCCTTAGTCGACGTTGCAGCATGATCTTTTTGTTCTCAAGCAACCTTTAGTAATGCTGTTTTTGCTTTCTTGTCCAGGTTGCTGATTTAGTTCTTGTTGTGTCCCCCCCCCCCACTACGACAGCCTTTGCGCTGAGGTCCTACCAATGCCGATGATATTTATTCTCTCGATTGGTCTCAGTCTTTTCCTTTTGATCGGTATGGTTCTGATCATGAATCCCGATCTGGTTTCGCCGAGCCTAGCTAAACGCTGGGATCGCAACCACAAATATAAGAGCCACTAAATCTTCTAAACCAGCACTGCTAAGGGTTATATGAGTTAGATCTAAATGGATCTATCTGTAATGTATTGGTTTTGTGCCTTCAGTTTTTCATATAATATGTTGACAACGGGAGGGCAATTCAATGCAAGCGACAGCTGGTTTTTTCATTATCGATTTTGTTTTGCGCCCATTCCTCAAGATCTATCAAAAGATGCCCTTGTTGATCTTTTTGATTTTGTTAGTGGTTTATGGCCTGATCGCCTATTTGGTCTGGAAGTCGGCATTCAAGGCTGAGCAACAGTATTGAGTTGAGTGGACGATTTAAGTATGATTTCTAAACTCGACCGATATCGGTCGAGTTTTTGTATCTAGGCCCGAGAATTTTGACCGATATCGGTGGAGTTTTTGCTCTAGCTAGTGTCCGTCACCGCGATGGACAGTCGACAGCTCCACTTTGATTTTGTCGCTTTCCACTTGCACAATGCCGACATATTGCTCGATGAAGTTCTTTACCTGGCCGGGTCCAACTTCGCCATCGATGGTGTAAGTGCCTTGATCGAGCGGTTTGCTGTCGAAGTCGAAGGTCTGGTATTTGATGGTTACATCTTTGATTGGTACGTTGTTGTAGTTGGCTACTCGTATCCAGCAGACTGGGCTGTTGATTACCCATAGACCAGAAACGTGCCAGTCGACAAGTTCGACCCGAGTGTTTTGCGTTAGGGTGTCGTCCCCTGGTTCTGGGGTGCAAGCGGTTACGGTCACTGAGAAAGTAAGCAGTGAAGCCAATAGCAGCATAAAACTGCAGAAAAATGAGCTGCCAATCAACAGCTTAGAACGTAAATGATATCGCCCAACAAGGGTGCCATAGATAGCGGCTAATGACATAAAGTCGCTCAGCTTCCTCTATCTTCTAGTTATACAGAGCTGGAATTAGCTCCACGCCTGGCATGTTCTGTGCTATGCCCAGAAGAATGAGCAAGGCAAATACCAAGAACATTGCGAAAAATGCTGGTTCGCCGTCGGATAACATTGCAGGGGGTGCTCTGGTGAAGGTAATGATATAAGCTGATTATACCAGTTGTAAGTGGGGATGCTCTAAACGTGCGCTTATCGAAATTCAAACCAGCCCTTGGGTTAGCGAATGCTCACCTAATGACGCTGGCTCCCCTGGCTATGCGTCGAACTTTTCCCTTGACCGATAGCGCTGGCGAGAAGCTCGTCATTGATGTTGATCCTGATGCTGCTGGATCTTCCTCTGCTTCTCAAAACCCGCATCCAGTGCCGTTTAAGCCCGAGCGTAATCAGGTGGTTGTGGCCTTGCACCGCCCGGAGCAATTGGCTAAGAAGAACAAAAATTACGCCCCTCTCACCAAAAACTTGTCCCAAAATCTTGTCTTGATCGTGCATGGTCTGGAAGGTTCTGTTGAATCAAGTTATGTAAAAGGTGTTTGTGAGAAAGCTTTGAACATTGGTTTTAGCGTTTGTCGCATCAATTTGCGCAATTGTGGAGATACACTTCATCTCGCTCGCGGTCTCTATAACGCTGGTATGAGTGAGGATATTGTGGCGGTTGCTGCCAATTTGAAAGAACGATTTGGCTTTGAAAAGATTTTTCTCAGTGGTTTTTCTCTGGGAGGCAATATTGTTCTCAAAGCAGCTGGCGAGCAGGGGCTTACCGTCGCTGGGCAAACTGGACTAGCTGCTGAGAAAACTTCCCTTAACCCAGAAAATTTGATTGATGCCGTTTGTGCTGTCTGCCCACCAGTCGAGCTTGATCAGTGTGTTACAACCATTGAACGCGGCGAAAATTGGCTCTATGAGCATGGATTTCTCCTTAGTCTGAAAGAAAAAGTGCGAGCAAAGAATCGCTTGTTTCCCGGGCGGTATGACGTTGAGATTTTGCCGTCAATTAGTTCGCTTCGCGGTTTTGATAATGCTTTCACTGCCCCAGATGCTGGTTATTCCGATGCTGCTGCTTATTATTTTGGCGCTTCGGCCTTAAGAGTTGTCTCTTCAATCAATATTCCTGCTCTGGTTGTGGCAGCTGTTGATGACCCCTTGGTGCCTATTTCTAGCTTCTCTGGGAAAGAAATAACTGAGAATGAGAACGTTACTTTACTCACACCAAAGAATGGTGGTCATGTTGCGTTTGTTAGTGCCAGTGATATTTATTTGAGTGACTTGGCCAAGTCACTAGAGGCAGAGCATCTTTCGGCCAAGCCCGGCAAATCACAGCTACGTGATCGTTTCTGGAGTGAGTGGCAGGTTGTGACCTTCTTTTTGTCACATGCTCTTTCGACCGACTCCAAGCACCACTAGTAGTATCGTCTCAAATTTTCTCTTCTGTTCAGCTTCGGACAGAGATGTAGGATCGGAAGATACTTCTCGTATATCTAAAATGTTGGAACTTTATACACTAGAAAGAGTCTTCTTGAGTTTTGCTAGTCAACGTGGCAAAATGTAGGGGTCTGAGGGGTCTTGGCGACCCGCAGGCATCAGGCAAAAATCGCTCAAAACGCCACTGTCTGATAACTTTGCCGAGTTTACGACGCCACTAGTATCAGAAGATGTTTGTGGTAGAGCGTGATTATTTAAGTCGTCAAGTAGGTTACTAGTTTTAAAGGGTTTCTAGGAGGTTCGTTGTGATCAAGAAAGTTATGAGTTTGGCAATAGCTGCTCTAGCTGTTGCAGCAGTTGCTGCCCCAGCTTTCGCTGCTGACGATAATATGGACAAAGTTGTCCAAGGCGCTCTTCTTCCTACAAGAGTTGGTGGCGTTGCTGCTGGCGTTGTAGTCGGAACACCGATTGCGATTGTTCGCCAATCAGTAAAAGGTTACAAGGACTTGACCGAGAAATGTGCTGACAAAATCGGCGGCAAAGATTGCGGTCCTGCTTGCTTGCTAGTTTCAGTCGTAACATTGCCAGCTGGCCTTGTTTACGGTGGCGCCACTGGTACCTACTACGGTATGAAAAATGGCATTATGGATGGTTTCCAAACACCATTCCATCCAGATTCATTCAGCGTTAACAAACTGGAAGAGTAATAATTTGGCCATTGCCCCGGCAATCGCTTAAATTTCGCTAGATAAATAGAACTCGCGGTCAGCAATTCGCTATGCACCGCGAGTTCTTCTTTATAATGGTCAGAGTAATCAAATCCTAAAGACTGGTAATTATGGCTGATCTGGATAATGCTGATTTACAGCAGTGGCTGACTAAAATTGCTGGGGCCAGAAGTCGCAGCGAAATTCTTTCAATTATGGAAGAATTTCGAGTTCTGCCATGGAATGATGAGCAGTGTTCAGCGGCAGCTAAGTTATACATGCGCTTGCTTTTAGCCTTGCCGGATGACGGCTCAGGGGCAGTGGTGCCTGCTTCAACTGGTGGCAAGCAATAGAAGGGTTCGTGACTGCTGGCTAGCGAATAGTGACTAAAGCCGGATGCAGCCTCACCGAGAAATCATTTTTCTGCTTCTAGTGCGCCGAGAGCTGGTTGAGAATGACGTTAGCTTTTTGCTCGTGTTTTGACGCTTCTTCAGTTCGGCCTAGTGACTTGAGGACGTTGGAGTATTCCGCTAAGGTTTTGCCCAGAATGTGATCGTCTGGACTTTTCGTCTTTTCTCTGATGGCAATCAATTCACGTAAGGTCGGCTCAGCATTTTGTAAGCGGTTTGACTTGATGTACAGTTCGCTCAAAGTTTCTAAGGTATTCTCCAGCGTTTGTTCAGAGGCTCTGTCGCCTTTGATGATTCTCTTGCGAAGAATGTCGCAAAGACGGTTTAGCAGTGCTTCTGCGTCTAGCTCTCTGCTTTCGCTTGCTAGTTGGCGGGCCACTTGCAAAACCGTTTCTGGAGTATTATCGAGAGTGGCTTTAATGAAAGCCTCATCGTAGCCTGGAGTGGCTGATGGTGACTCAAGTGGTGCTGTTGGAGCGGTTGGTCTGTCTTCGTGGTCTCGTATTGGCCGCATGGCCACGGGCTCTCTTGTGCGTAGAGTGGCGTTGGGTAAGTCAGCAATGGTAGTCATTGTCGAGCGCTGTTCCGGAAGCGCTGGTGTAATTGTTCCCAGTATTGTTGGTGGTGGCATGTCCGAATCAACAGCCTTAGTGATCCGCTCTTCTTTTTCTGTTAGTTTTGCTGCTAATTTTGCTTCTGGTTTTGTCTCTAATTTCGCTTCTAATTTTGTTTCAGCTTTCGCTTCTTGTCTTGGGTCTAATTTAACTTCGCTCCGTTCTCTATCTCTATCTCTATCTCTATCTCTATCTCTGTCTCGTTGCGTTATGGCCTGGTTGGCTCTTTTGCTGTCATTCTTGTTAATGGCTGCCAGAGCAACCAGCAGTTTCTCGCGCAGCTGTGGTGTGTTCTTTATTCTCAGGGCTTCGGATAATTCGACAAATGCATCTTCTGCATCGCCCTTGGCCAAGCATTGATCAGAGATGGTCATTCGGTCTTCAATACTGGTAGGATCCTGACCCTTCTCGCGCATGATGGCAGAAACATTTTTGCGAATAGCGGCCTGACTTGGATCTAGGTAGAGCGCGGCACGAAATTGCTTCAGTGCTTCTTCAGGATGGCGCATGGCTAGCTCCAGTCCGTAATTGTTGTGGGCAATCACTAGATTTTCTCTAGCGTGGGCATAGTTAGGTGAGATGTCTAGAAGCCGCTCGAATGTCTTTATGGCACTAGCAAAATGTTTTAGGTTGATTTCGTGCACCGCTGTATTATTTAGATGCGCTAGTTCAGTCGATGTATAGGTTGTTTCGCTTATATCACTAGATTTAGTATCAGTGGCTGTCTTAATTTCAGCACCAGATTTAGTATCAGCAATTGTCTTATTCTCACTTCCAGATTTATTAGCATCAACCTTGCTCACATCGCGGGCGTCGCGAATAGTAATTTGTGGTTGGCTGTTGGCTGAGTAAGTGTATTTTGCTGCTTTTTTGTTCATCTCCGGATTGATTGTAATGGCATAGTTGTAGTCGGCCATAGCACCTTGCATGTCATTGAGAGCAAATCGCAATGAGCTTCTTTCGGCAAAGGCTTGATAGCTTCGTGGAGCAAGCTCCACTGCCCTATCGATATCTTTGGCTGCGCCTCTTAAGTCAGCTAAGCGGCGGCGCACAGCGGCTCTAGAAATTAGCGCGGGAACACTGTTGGCGTTAAGTTCAAGGGCATGATCGAGGTCGTCTTGGGCGCCTTGATAGTCGCCAATCATGCGCTTGACACTGGCTCTACCGACCCATGACTCGGCATTTTCTGGATGGGCCTCGATCTCGGTACTCCATATATTGACGGCGCTCGCTAGGTCGTG
This sequence comes from Obscuribacteraceae bacterium (SeqCode), assembly GCA_044378815.1. Classification (GTDB taxonomy): domain Bacteria; phylum Cyanobacteriota; class Vampirovibrionia; order Obscuribacterales; family Obscuribacteraceae. Next base: position 53,850 of record JBIPOV010000040.1, read on the forward strand.
ATCTTGAATTTTCCTTTCTGCTTCTTTTGCCGCTCTGATCACAGAGCTTGGTGCCGCAGGGAAATTGGCAAAGGATTTTGTCGGGGCTGGCTTGGTGGTAACGGGCCTGGTGCTACCAAGCTTTGTAATTGCTTGCTTGCTTGGTTGTGCTTTAGTGTCTGCCGATTTTGGCACCACAGGCTTAGTTGCTGCAGGCTTGTTTACTTCCGGCTTTGTTGCTTCTGTTTTCGTGATTTCGGATTTAGTGATTTCGGATTTAGTGTTTGCCGCTTTAGTCAATTCAGGCTGTTGCTCGGCCGCTTCGACTTGTGCCGCCGCTGGTTCTTGCTGTCTCTTGGAAACCATTGTATTTTTCTGAGAGGGAGCCATAAGCTGCTGCTCTGAGGCCTTGATTGGCTTGATTGATTTGACTAAAGATTGTTCCAGGGCTTGAGCTGGCTTAGCCACTGCTTTGCCAGGAGAGTTGCCCGCAGAGTTAACGGGAAGCTGAAGGGCGGATTTAGCTGGAGGTTTAAGGGAAGACTTAACGAGAGATTTAGCTTGAGGTTTAACGGAAGACTTAACGAGAGATTTAGCTTGAGGCTTAACCAGGGGCTTAGCTAAAGGCTTATTTGAAAGTTTGGCCCCGGGTAGAAATAATGGCTTGGCGCTAGAGCTTGCATGGCTGGGGGAAATGGCCGATGCCGGCAGGGGCATTGGCATGGCTGTGTATGAAGTCAAACCTGCTGTACTTTTGTCAGAAGAGCCTTGGGCCCAAGCATTTTGCCGGACGGGCTGCAGGCAAAGTGAGACCGCCATTAACGATAAGGCTGAGAATATTCTGAGCGTTCTGGTTGACGGTCTCAAATGGCCTCACTAACTGACTGACGCAATCTTTCGTAGCTCCCAGCTGCTAGCAATTGTCCCTGAGATGGGCACCAATGACAAGACTAATCGGCCCTAAATATCGAGGAAGCGTTCTCGGTCTGCCGCTGTCGGCATCGGGCAGACATCATGTTTGCCAAATACCTGATAGCGCACCGCCGCTACTAGGTCGTAGCCGAGGTCACGTATTGGTGCTGGCACTGCCAGAAAGAGTTTGAGGCCTCGGGCTGCACTATTTAGTTCGCCGATAATGCGCAGGGCCGCGGCTGATTTTGTAAAAACCTTCTCGTCTGGCCGACCTGGGTTGCGAATCAAATAGATAGTTTTCAACAGGGTGGGATCTTTGCCGTGGCGACCTAGGATTTCGTGGGCTAGTTCGCTCTGCAATGAGGCAAAGCGGAAGCGCCCTTTGGGGTCGTGGTTGAGTACATATTGGACAAACTTGTTGCAGAGCCCGCAGACGCCATCAAAAAGAATCAAAGATTCTGTCGACAGTAGCTTCTCGGCGTTTTTGATTGGGCTGGTGGTTTCGTTCATGGCTAAGATTCCAGTGGCTATATAGACAGTATACGCAATCTTCCTTCTGCCTTCACAATTGTGAGATATCGTGTTAGTAGGGTTTGCCTTGCGGTTGACTGGTCGCTTCTGCTTTAGTTCCAGTTATAAGTGTGGTTTTAGTTTAAGGTCCTCATATAAATGCCTCTTTCCCGCATTCTGTTAGTCGACGATTATGACAACATCCGCACCATTGCTGATTTGTCGCTCGAGGATGATTTTCAAGTTCCAGGGTCTAAAAGAGCTTGCTAGGAATTTGCCTAAGGGCAAAGCTCTGATCACACAAGACGGATTCTCGGCGGCAGAGAAGCAAATTGCCCAGATTATCTGCGCCCGTATGACTAATGAGATTGAAAACACCCTTGATCGTATGGAAGATCGCGAGACTGAGTTATTGGCTGCTCGTTAGGAAAAGCATACCCAGAGCAATGAAGTGATGATTTCGGCTCTGGCTTTTCTTGGTGCTTTAGCCACTACACTGTTATGTCTGTCCTTCTATTCCACTAATTTGTATATCATGGAGCGTCGCCGCTCCGAAGAAGAAACCAGTCTCTATGCTGCCGATTTGGTCATTTCAAAAGCAAGGCTGGATGCGATACTATGCGCAAAGAAGCAGAGAAGCGTGTGGCTGAATCATATTCGACTGCTTCTCACGAGCTGCGATCCCCTCTTACCTCATTCTTGATATTCGCAAGATTGAGGTTGCAAACTCAGCCTCTTCCTTAAGAAAGAAAAGCTTGATGAAATTATTGCTACCACTGTTGATGGTATCAAGCTCATGGTTGCTCAGCGGTGGTTTCGATGATGACTGCCAAAGGCAGTGTTGATACTCTAAGTAAAACTAAAGTTGATTACTGATTTCTTGATGCTCTGAATGATACTACCGGTGTGCCACTGGCTTTTGATGAATTCATAGCGTCTTTGGCCGCGGAGAGCATCATACCCAGGTCTTGGCAGTCTTCTGGGATACCAGTGACACCAAAGGCGATGGCGAGATTGCGGCTATCTAGTTCGGTACCTAGTTTCTCGTCCCAGAGCACTTCTGTTACTCGCTTGGCCACCATCGTAGCTGCCTGCACACCAGTGTAGGGAAGCATTAGCAAAAATCCGAATGTTTCGAAGTGAGCCAGTTGGTCGATATTTCGCTTAACTAAATTGATGCGGCGGGCTGCCTCTTTGATCATATTTAGTGGTAGCGGCTCAAGGCCGGCTGGTGTGCGCACGCGCATCTCAAAAATCAATAAGCAGAAGGGAGCACCAGTGTGTTCCCACCTGAAATATTCTTGCTCAAGAAAATAGAGGATGACAGGATAATTTATCAGTCCTGTCTCTTGCCTCATCATATTCTTCATGCCAGCGTCCTGCCTATCACCTTAGTTCAGCTAAAGTGACAGTTTTTGCAAAAGAACAAGCACGGATGAGGCTTTGCCAAATTCGTGCTTGTCCGAATCTTCGGTTGGCTCGAAATGAGAACTCGTCAAGGTAG
>JBIPOV010000041.1:0-56581 GCA_044378815.1 Obscuribacteraceae bacterium (SeqCode)
TACCTCCTAAGCTTTTTCATCAAGACACTGTATTCTATAGTTAACCTACCCCATTAATATAAAATCCAAACTTCGGCTTAGCTAAGGTGATAGGCAGAGGCATATTGCAATAATAGACCGGTCGTCTACAAAGTGTCAACCCCCTAATTGAAAGAAGTAAGAAGTTAGTGACCAACTAGCCCCGATATAGACCACCGTTAATTAGCTTGAAGAGATAGCCTTAGCTCCTGTGACATTCGTACAATAGGCAAATAGAAAGCGATATGAATAGCCTAAAATTTGACCAAAGCAAGGTGCCATTGACCAGCGAACCTAACTCTCAAGCGCAAGCACTTACTGAAACAAAACCAGGTTTTCGCACCAAACAGCTAGCCTTGGCAATTGCTAAGTCGCTTATTTTCTTGTTTGTGGCCATATACGGCGGCCAGCCTCTAATTGAGGCCATCTCTCAAATGCTGCCTTATATGTCTACTCAGTTTACTGCTTACCTGATCTGGGGCCTGCTCTTGCTTTGGCTCGTTGGTCGCTTCATAGAAAAGCGCAGTCTAAGCGACTACGGACTCACAGCAAAAAGCTTCTGGGCCGGCCTCACTGAGTTCTATGACGGCAGTCTGATCGGCAGCTTGATGGTTACCACAGTCACTATCATTCTGGCCGCCCTGGGCTGCTACGAAGCTTTAGCCATAAATACGCACTGCCAATTGCTTGAACTTGTTCCAGGCCTTATTGCTGCTGCTATTTTTGAAGAGATTCTCTTTCGCGGCTATGTGCTGCAAACAATCGAGCGGGCAAGCAATACCAAGATTGCCGTGATCGCAAGCTCTCTATTGTTTGGTGCCGCCCACATCAACAACTTTCAGCAGGGCGTGCCGCTCTTCAATCAAATGGCCTCTTGTACAGCACTCGGTCTTGATGCCGGTTTGCTCTTTTGTGCCGCTTACTTATATACAAGACGACTCTGGCTGGCGGCTGGTTTACATGCCTTTTGGAATATTTTTGAAGGGCCGGTGTTTGGCACCCCAGTTTCAGGCATGTATATGGGCGAGCCCCTAATTTTTAGCGGTCTCAACGGCCCACCATGGCTAACAGGCGGAGTTTTCGGTCCAGAAGCAAGCATAGTTGAACTAATTGTTTGCCTGCTTCTAGCCTGGGCAATCTGGCGGCGAAGGGTTGGTGCAGATAAGGTTAGTTGATTGACTCGCCGACATAGGTAACACGATAAGAAACCGGCTGTACCGATATTGCCGCAGCCTGAATTTCTTTCATATGGGCTTGAATCTCAAGATTTTTAGAGACAACCCGATAGTGAATCTCGCTTTCCCACTGCACATAACTCGCCACATGCTTACCGTCAAAACTCTGATGAACACTAGCAGAGACAAAACCGGGTTGATGCTTAGTCACTTTCTCTGTGACCTCCTCAAGCATATTAGCCAAAATTTGCTGTTTGGTTGGCTCAACTTCGAAGGTATTGATCAAAGTGAAGATGCTGCGTTCTGTTTCTATTGTGGCCATGAATTTCCTAAGCACAGTTATCTAAAGATATTACCGAATATGATTTCCAGATCAATAAGCCATGAGGCCAATCGCCCAACATCACCGCTATCTCTGATGATGGTAGACGATAACGCCCTCAGACTCAAGCATCTTGAACTCTAGCTAATCAAGAAATAAATGCTGTAAAATGCTGCAAATAGTGCTGCAATTAAGGTTGCAAGCATATATTGAGGTCAGCGGTAGTTCTTTGGCAATTATCTTTTCAATGAATCTTTCAACAAAAACAAGACAACGACGAATATTGGCACCCACCTCGCCGATACGCACTGCTCTAATCGCTTCAATGCTCTTTTTCACCGCGCTCTTTTTCACCACAGGCAACAGCGCTCAGGCAGCTGGCCGAGAGCAAATTACCACCACCAGTCATGTTGACGGCAAACCAATCAATGCCTATTTCATTCCACCAACACAGCCAAATGTGACTGGTCCAAGCACACTGGTGGTCTACTATCACGGTATGTCTTCCAACATCGACGAACCCTTCGTATTGCCGGCAGGGGCACCCACTGGGCCGATCATGACCAGCGTCTATCCAATGTATGGCTTCCTCTCTGTTGGCCAACCTAATTCATGGGCTAATCCAGCCGCTCTTCAAGACGTCAGTGATGCCATTGCCAAAGTGCAAGACAAATACAAATTTGATCGCATTATCTACATGGGCGCATCCATGGGCGGTTGCAACTTGCTTTCATTCATTGAGCAGGCACCACCCGAAATCAAAAGCAAATCAGAATGCATCATGGTTCTTTTGAGCTGCGGCGACCTCGCTAATCTGTATAAACTCACTAGCGAAAAGCTCGTTAAAGAATCACTGGTAAAAGCCATGGGCGGCACTCCTGCTGAGGCAAAGAAAGAGTACAAAGCACGCAGTTTTATACCAAACATCAAACAATTTCCTAAAACCGTAAAAGTCGTGGTGATATCTCACATGCAAGATACAACCATGCCGCCAAAATTGCAGAATCAGCTTTATCGCGCCCTGGTGGCTAACGGCAACCCGACTAAATTTATAGAAAGAAAGGGTACCCACGGAACCTGGCCAACCCCAACACAATTCCAATTTTATATTGACCACATTGTTCATAAACGATTGATGTGAGCAAAAAAATAATTACAGCTGGCAATCACCGCGTATTCGTAGACTGCGACCGTACGCTGGTTAACACCGAGATTTATCCTTTGCCGTCCAGGCATATATTTGATCGCCGCCCTAAGTTTTTCTTTCGCTGGAATACCGTGCTAACTGAGGCCAGGCCAAGCGCTAAAGAGTTTTTGCAAGAGCTTGGCAGCAAGTACGAAGTAGCTATGCTCACTCTCGGACACTCAAAATTTCAAGCTAAAGTCTTAAAAGAACTAGGACTAGCAGACCTTGTTGGCGAAATTTATGGACCAGACAATTGTGACATGGTACCGCCTACAAACGGTTTTGTTTTAGTTGATGATATGGAACCTCACTCTCTCGCGATCGCTTACAAAATGCGGTGGCTCGGCCATCAAAAGGGCCTGGAGAATCTGCATATTTGGCCCGACAAACTGGCAAGGCACATAGTGCAATGCCGCCCCTTTATGGGCGGCATTGAAGATATTGAGCCACTTACTGATTTACTTCCCTCGGTTCATGAGCGCATGGCCCAGATGATGGCAGAAATTCATGAACCAGAGAAAGAACAAGAAAAAGACTAGGCGCTAAAGCACTAGACTTTAGCAGTAGTCAATTTATCTAGAGCAGCCTGATAGCGAGCGGCGTGGAAAGCCTCAACCCGCTTAAGAGCGCCAAAACGCTTTGCTGCCTTTTGAAAAATTCCAGCATGCTCTAGCGATTCTTTCGCTTGTTCTTGAAACTCAGCTACAGCCGCTTCGTTGCCCTCTTCTACAGCTTCACGCTCAAAATTAGGATACATGGTGACACTTTCATACATCTCCCCTTCAGCTGCTAGAGCCAATATCTTCTCAACAGTCATTTCAGCCGATGGATAAATCAACTCAAGATGAGCAAAAGCATGGGCTGTTTCATGATTGGCAGTTTCTTCAAAAAGCTTTGCCACTTCTTCATTGCCAAGCTTACGAGCGATTTTGGCGAAATATAGATACTTGCGATTAGCCATGGATTCTCCACCAAACGCAGCCATCAAGTTTGCCGCTGTTTTAGTGCCTTCTGGGGCTGCTCCCGATTTAGCTGTAGCATCAGCGCTGGTTAAATCAGCCAAAGTAGCTTCTGAATCGGTTAATTGGGGTGCTTTATTCTCTGACATTATAATTTCTCCTAGAAATAGTCTATTCTTAGATTTAATCTAATATGTGGGCAAAAAAACTAGTGCTGCTCTAGCTCACCATAGAACAGAACCTGAAAACCATGAACCTTATACTGATCGCCCAATAGCTCACCTATAGCCTCAACCTTATCGGCGGGAATGTCGACAATCTTGCCAGTTTTCACATCAACAAAGTGATGATGATGCGAAATATTGGCGTCATATCTGACACGTCCAGGCTCGGTCAATACTTCTTTGATAACACCAGCCTCTTTTAGTGTATTGAGAGTGTTGTACACAGTCGCCCTTGAAAGAGCTACAGGAAGGGCCTCAGAAACCGCTGAGAGCACCTCATCTGCTGTGGGATGACTATCAGTCTGCAGCAAATAATCAGCTATAACAACGCGCTGAGGGGTGGGTTTAACGCCACGCGATAAGAGCAGCTGTTCAGCAGTGACTATTTTGTCGCTAGTGTTATGGGCGGTCATGTATTTAGAATAAGTCTAAGTTGAGACTTAGTCAACCCCATCCACCTTAAAATTGCAGCACCAGTTTGCCCACCACTTACAACAACGGCCGCAAAGCTCGAACCTTTCACTGTAGGGGAAGAAATATACTGGTGAGAAGAGCAGCCTCTGCACTGGCCTGCGCGAAAATTTTTCTACCGACAAGGCACCACCGAGAGTGGCATAAGTTCCCGCCATTTATTATTGCTCTAACAATACTGCAGTGCTAGAAGACTACCAATATTGCGATACAATTGACGACCACCGCATTTACGTGCGCAAAGACTTGCCTGACCGCCCAGCTGCACCGGCTATCGAATAGTCACTGGCAATTTTGTACATTTGCATAGTAAGCTTAAGCACCGATGTTCGAGCTTCTGACCTAAACTTGGAGCTATTAAATTGCGCCGCCTGGCCCCCTTTCTCGCCCTATCTTTGGCATTAATCGCCCCTCTGCAAGCAGGCTCTGTCAGCGACCGTCTCTATGGAGCCGTGGCCACAAGCGAAGCCAAAGTTTATACAGTACGCACCCAGACCGACGTCACCATTCCCACAAAGGGTCCTAGCTGTCACCAGGTAAGAGTTTGGCACGCCATCGCCGCTTACAAGCCCTGGTCTAATACCAGCTCACCCCTTGGCGCCAACGACCTGCGCAGTGCTCCCACTGGCAAAATCGAAGCAGAAGATGACAAGAAATCGGCTCATTTTTACTTTGAAGAGAACCATCAATTTATGCCCGGCACACAGCTTCGCTATGTCAGTTCATACAAGGCAGTGTCTGTTAAACGATCTTTCAATCCAAGTTCATTTCGCTGTAGCTGGGCCGATTGCCAGCAGTTTATCAGCAAAGATCAAATCAGTTCACCAAACAATCTTGCCAATGACCCCGAAGTAATGGCTCTAGCAATCAAACTAAAGCAAAATCATGACCCGGCCAATACAGTTATAGAGTTCTGTCGTTGGCTGAAAACCAATATTGACTACGACAATACAGCTCAACACAGAACCGATGATCTAGCTACAACCCTAAAATACCACCGTGGTCACTGCGGTCACACCGCTCAACTTTTTCACGGTTTTTGTCGCAGCGTAGGGCTTAAGAGTCGAGACGTGGTGGGACTTAATCTCACTGAGCCAAATGGTAAAAGGACTAGCAGGCCAGACGATTGGGGCAACACGCATAACTGGGCCGAAGTGTATTTTCCCAAAATTGGCTGGATTGAAATTGAACCAACTAATGGCGAAAAGTGCTACAGCATTCCCTCAACGTTCATTCAAAACAATACTAGTTTTCAAAATTCCGCAGTCTGGGTAGCCGAACCATACGCCACCAAACAAGCCACCTGGGGCTACAAAGACGGGCGCTATCAATGCGATTACAATGTCATCACTCGCATCACTTTTAGCGAGAGCAAATTGTAGCGGCATTTTCGCTAGTAGGTAGTAACTGTCGCATCCACCGTCAGTTAAACATTGAAAAACTCAGGTCAGAAGAGCTTGGAGCAGAGGGCGATTCCGGCCTTAAATAATGGCGACGAAACATAGTGTTCTTATCAGCCGCTCGCAGCAACACACTACCACGGTATCACATACGGTGCACCCCGATTACCGTGGCACACCCCATGGGCCATGGTCAGAAACCGAATAGATATAGCGAAAGCTTCTGCGACATTTGTCGCGAGAATTCAGTCAAATAGACATTGCACCTAATCAACTTCGTGCCCGACCATCGAACAAAGCGCTGCGTTTACTAGGGTAAGATCTAGCTCTATACCTTTATTCGGTAGATAGTCGAATGGAATAATCTTGCTACTTCTTGGGGCAAATCGCATGCGCGACGTTATGAGATTGATATCCAAACGCTCTTTCAAAAGGGCTAGAGCATTTGAGCTATTCGAGACGTAGACGAACTGAAATGCCGCTGTTTTCGCCGGGCGATATTGTGCCACCACAGCCAGTCCAGATTTGGCGAAATCATCTAAACCGCGAGGCTCTGCCGATGAGCCGAGATTCTTATTAGCTGCAGGATAGGCATTAAAAAACCAGTAATCACTTTGCCTGTCTATATAGCTCCAGCCAACATGATCGGCTGGAATGACACAGGTGGTAGCACTCACCTTCATTCTCTGCACAGCGGCCAGCAATAACGCAGGGCTCTTAGAACTGCTCATCATCACCGTGTGGTCGTCTGGAATAGTGAGGTAAAGGTGCAAATTGCGAGGAAATGTGGGTGATTGCGCCTCCCAAACTTGATTGGCACCCACCATGTAATGCTTCAGCGGTCGCGAAAGCAAGTCTGCGGAAAGCTGTTTTTTGATAGGCTCCTTAAACTCGACAATATCTACATCAGGCCAGCAGTCAATTTTCATCTTTGGGTCTACGGCCGAATAACTTTTCATGTCGGCAGCTGTAAGCTCTAGAACTTGCGATCCGCGCACACTAGTGGAAATAGTCTTGCCACTTATGGCGCTTCGGGTCGGACTGGTATCATCAGCGAGAAACTGACTTATGTTGCCACCTGCGGAACCTTGCATAAATTCTAGGAGAGAACCGGAGAGTGGATCGGACGGCTCAGCGCTGTCGTCCTCTGTGCCATGAACCGGCCCATTGATGCAGCGTATTTCAACCGTACCTGGCGGCAACCAGCGCAAAATAGTGTCTGCTGTGGCGGGGGCTGCCTGCGAAGAAAGTGGCGCGACGACCATAGCACCAAGGCAGATACAGGCAGCTTTGAATGAGAGAAACACCTTATGTAGCACCACACACTCCAACTGACTGCGAATTTGACCAAGCCTGATAAAGCGAGCCAATACTGAGAAGCGCGCATCACTGTTAGAGGTTAGCACTTTCACCTACCCTCCAACGAGAGCAGCCAACACTTCAAGAGGTGTGGCAAATGAATTTGCGCAACACATAGTTTTGAGATGGGATACTATCAAGGTCTGGCTGCCCTAAATGCATTGAGCTATGCTTAGGCTAGACGCCTGGAGCTGCCATGGAATTTATACTCCCATCTATTCTTTCGATATTCTTGGCACCTTTTTTTGGCTTAGGATGCGCGATAATGGCTGTTCTCGGCCTTTGCCTGTTCCGAGCTGTTAAAAAACGTCCTCCTTTCAAAGACGTCTGGCTAATAGCAATTGCAGTATCTGTAACTTGCACAGCGGCCGCTCCGTTCGTATTGGTTTTGGGCTGGGCCACTGCAATTGATGCAATTAAGCGTGCTGAAAGAGAAAAGGCCATATCAACTTCCCGAGAATTTTGGCAGGCATTCAGCTCTATAGAGAAAGACCTGCATGACGTAAAGTCCGAGGATGACCCTGTCTATCAAAAATTGAAGCTTCAGCTGGATAAGTATCTGTGGCCTTCCACTATCATTGTTGGAGCGCGACACGGCAATGTAAGGGAATTGTCTTTCAAGGATCTTGATATCAAAAGCTATGCTGTAAAGCCGAATAGTTCGAAACTAATTACTTCCATGGCGCTAATTAACTGTGCAGAATACGACCAATTTGACAACTGGTTAATTGGCTCTGGATTTGATAAGCCGTATATCTGCGACAGCGTTTTTACGCATTTATACAGTGGTCCAAATAAGTATTTCGCTAAAGACGTTCTGTTCTCCGCTAAACGCACTGGAAAGCGGATCAACGTTGACATATACACCGATATTGATACTAAGCCAGCCTTTGATAATCCCCCGCCAGTAACAGATTTTTTAAAGCGCAATCTGGGAGGACAATTCTTTTATCTTGTTCTTGGTGACGTAAAATTTCATCCTCTTTCCGAAAAAAGAGAATGCACTGTCCAGCCTATAGACAAGATACATCAAGCCTTTCTTAGCCTGCTAACCTCATCTGAACTAAAATCACTCGAAGCAAAAGTTACGGATAATATGTGTGTGCAATTGGTGTCTTCAGGAGATAGCAGGTACCACAAGCAATACAAAAATCCTCATTTAAAATCTACGGTGCCTGAAGAACCCTCCAGATACTGACCTTGCTCCAAATGTTGAGCCTGTCATCACGAGAGGGCACACAGTACAAGGCGCACTGACGCCTTTTAGCCGAGGACAGATAATCACCGTTATGCTTTATCCCCAACTCCCACAACCGCAAACACAGCACCGACAATAGTTTACAGCCTGGAATTAATTAGCCTGCTGACTACAGCGAATCAACTTCCATTCCATTCAAATGCTGCCTACATAGCTCAGCATCCTCTTTGTAGAACTCCCCGCCAGGCAAAAGCAACGCCTTGGAGTAACAATCGGTCGCCTCTGAGTACTTCTCCAAAAAAAACAGTAATCGCCCCAATGAACCAAACGAGTGCATATTGGAAGGATCACCAGACACGTCAGTTTTATAACTTTCGACCAAATTCTCAAGCAGGCGCCGCCGAAGCTCGGCAAGATCTAGTCCAAAACCAAGCAAAACTTATGGACCAACGCCGTCTCCTTCCCGGATCAACCCAAGCAAAATGTGCTCTGTGCCTATGAAGTTATGACGAAGCTCTCTTGCCTCATCCCAGGTAAGCTCAAGAAGTCGCTTGGCTCTTTTAGTAAACGGAATTTCAACAACCACGCAACCAGAGCCACGGCCAATAATCTTTTGCACTTCAACACGAGCATCTTCTAAATTGACACCACACGCCTTGAGCGTTTTCGCTGCGATGCCAGTTCCTTCACCAATCAGACCAAGCAGAATCTGCTCAGTGCCCACAAAACTATGACCCGTTTTGCGAGCCTCGTACTGAGCCTCCATTATTACTTTGATGGCTTTTTCTGTGAACCGCTCAAACATTGAACTAACCCTGCAACTATCTTTCAATTGGCAATAAGCATTGATATTGCCAGAAAGCTCGATAAAATAACATCGGCTGCCAGTGGTCTGGCAATAAGGTCCATATCGACACCCAAGCGGCGGCGACCAAAGGAATGCAATGATTAAGCCACAGAAGCCTCGCTCACTTGACTTAGCAAAACTAGAAGGCTATGAGCCATTCTTACTTAAGCTAAAGGAGCGCGTCCGCAGTGCTCAGCTAAAAGCCGCCGTGGCCGTCAATAATGAGTTGATCGGACTTTACTGGGAACTTGGCAAATCGATTGTTGAGCAGCAGGAAAAGTCAGACTGGGGCGAAGCTGTGCTTGAACAGCTGAGCAAAGACCTGTCAAGCGCTTTTCCTGGTTTAAAGGGCTTTTCTCGTCGTAACTTATACCGGATAAGGGGCCTTTACCTGGCTTATAAGGGCGAATCTGAATTTGTGCCACAAGCTGTGGCACAAATTCCCTGGGGGCACAACATTGTTATTTTGGAAAAGCTCAAAGATCCAGTTGAGCGGAATTGGTACACAGTTCAAACAATGCAATATGGCTGGTCTCGCGCCATTCTAACGCATCAAATAGAAAGCGGGCTCTACCACAGACAAGGCAAGGCCATAAGCAATTTTGAGCGCTCCCTACCATCACCGCAATCAGACCTAGCGCGAGAAACTCTGAAAGACCCGTATAACTTTGATTTCCTAATGCTTGATGCAGAAGCACACGAGCGAGATCTGGAAAACGGCCTGATTGCCCACATCCGTTCGTTCTTGCTAGAGCTCGGTGTTGGCTTTGCCTTTATTGGCAGCCAGTACCATCTGGAAGTAGGCGATCAAGACTTCTTTATCGATCTTTTGTTCTATCATGTCCGGCTTCGCTGCTATGTTGTCATCGATTTAAAAGCAACCGAATTCAAGCCGGAGTATGCCGGCAAAATGAACTTCTATCTTTCTGCAGTTGATGACTTGTTACGACATCCGGATGATAAGCCAAGCATTGGCTTGATTCTCTGCAAGGACAAAAACAAATTCATAGCTGAGTACGCCCTTCGCGATACTCACAAACCTATTGGAGTAGCTGAATATATAACGGCCCAATCCTTACCAGAACAACTGAAAGGAAGCTTGCCGACTGTGGAACAGATAGAAGAAGAACTAAGGAAAGACGTTGCTGACGCAGAAACTGAGATTGAGTAGTGACCCTAACCAATCTCCGCACCCTTACATAGCTTTTGGAAAATGAAATTGCCTAAAATAAGACGGAAAGTAGCTTTCGCAAAAGAAGTCACCATAAGTAGAGATGGCGAAACCGCTGTTATTGACTTTATTGACCAACAATATGGTGGCACGAACCTAACTATCGGACCAGCAATCGAAGACATGTCAGATGCTGATATTCTGCGACTTTACAACGATATAGTTTTAGAACAGCAGCGGTTGATTGCAGAATCACGACCAACTGAAATGCAAGAAGGCTTGCCTCAAATAGGAATCCACCAACACTACGAAGAACTACTAACCCATTCGCAAACTTTGCGCTGCGAACTTACCAGTGGCAGCTGCCATGAAGAGCTGGTTGTAGAAATTGATGATCAGAAACTTTCCTGGGAGGAGTTTGGGAAACTAATCAGTCCTTACATTGGCTGGGCAATGCGAATTCAGTTTCTACCTTCAGAGCAACTCCTAAATCCGCCAGCATCTAAAATTCTCACTGCAGTTCCAGAGGACCAAGAAGAGACTCCGGTTGACCAAGCTGAGCACGCCAGCACTTACACAATTAACGGCCACTAGCCACTCAAGCCTGCCTAAATATTGCAAGGACAGCATATGCCGAACTCAAAAGAAATGAAAAAAAACAGTTAACGGAGTGACATTTTTAGAAGGCACAGACAACATCTACAGAGATCTAGGCTTTCCAGAAGCCGCTAAGCTCCTCGGTGTCTCACAACCAAGGCTGTCAGATTTGTACAAAGGTGAGCTAGAAAAATTCACCATCGACATACTAGTTAAGTGGTTGGCCAAGCTAGGTAAACAAGTAACCATTAGTGTTGCAGATCAGGACGTGGTACAAAAACCGCGTAAGGCAACACAATAAGCCAAAGAGCCAAAGGCAGATAAGCCTGATTATGTTGCATCGCAAACCGCAAGTTGCTATGTCCCGAACCTTTCATAACGCGCAATAGAAGCCCAATCAGTTAGGAGACCAATCGTCTGCAAGTTCAGATATTTGAGCTAGGGCCTCCTTAGGCTCTGAGTATTCACCGCTTTGAGGCTCGAAGATAATTCCATCGGTGAGTTCGGCAATCACTGCAGCAAAGGCAAATGGCGTTAAGAAATCTTCCTGACAGTTTATCAACAACTCGTGGTGGCAGGTTTCGAGCAATTTATCCATCTCTCTACTCGCTATAAAATCTCGGGCTGCCTGCTGCTGATTACCGACGATTAGTTTATTGAGCCAACCTTGTCTTGGTGGGTGCCTTACTGCATGCAGTTCTTCGGCATAATTGAAGTCAGAAAGAGTGATTTCGAAGCCTGTTTCAAAACGTTGATCCCTGTACTCTTTTGGCCCGATAGCTAGAGTTAGCACGATCGGTACATTGCCAGTATCCCTAAATGAAAAATCGCTCGGAAATTCACAACGCAAGCCCAATTCTGCAAGCCTTCGAGTTATAGACGGGAGATGATCTGGTGTGAGTATTGACGGCAGATAAACATTGATATCCAGTGACATAACTTCAAACACCTGTTAGTAGAGCAACTCGAGCCTAGAATCACAAAGAGCCTTCCTTCTGCGAGAGCAAATTGTAGCCTAAACCACTCCCTTACTCTTCATCGGGTGCTGGCGCTGCTAACTCTTTCAAACTGGCACTATCAACCATATCTTCTTCAATTTTTATATGCGGATTAGTTTTTTGCATAGCTTCTTTAAACTTGGCAAATTGCTGTGGTGTCCACTGATTGCGACGCACACTCAGTTGCACCAAAGCCTTACACTGACTCAATGTTTTGACACAAGCCGGAGTAATCTTGCAGCCATCCAACTCGAGATTGTCTAGCTTAGGCAGCTTAGTTAGCGGTTCTAAATCACTATCATTCAAAGCATTGTCAGATAGTTTTAGCCTGGTAAGCTGCTTCATGGTGCTAATATCTTTGATGTCTTTGGGGCTGACATTGCAGAACGAAATGAAGAGCTTGCGCAGCTTCTCTGAATTTTCTAAGGCAGCAAGAGCGACACTAATTTTTGTGCAATGATCGGCATGCAGCACCTGCAAGTTGGGCAGCAAACCAGACTGAGCGAGCTGCTCACCATCAATATCTGTAGCTCCTACTTTGAGATCCGTGAGCTTAGGAAAGCGAGATAAAGTGACTAGGGCTTCGCCTGTAACTGCACTCTCTCCCAATTCAATAATCTTTAAACTCTTAATTTGAGTGATACACTTCAGCGTCTCATTATTGACGATATCGCTGCGATGCAGTCGTCTGGGGTCTTCTGCTGCCAGTTTCGGCGCTTCACTTTCAGCAGTAGACGGTGCCACAACTCTAGACAATTCACTATCATCTGCTGTCAGCGCAATGGCCTGCAAAGTACCGTCATCGAAACGCCTCAGTATGTGCGGGTTCTTCAGACAAAGAGTATTGGGTGTAAACAGCAAACTGTAACGAGTGGGGATAAAAACTTCTCCCTTGGCGTCCTGGGGCTTTTCTTCTTCCTCGCTGCGCAAAGTAAGAGTGCCCAATGAAATTTCATCAGGAAACTTAAAATGCGAGACTTGATGACCATCTTTATTGGTAGTACCTAAGAAAAATGGTTCTTTTTTCTCTGCTTCGGCTTTGAAAGCAGCTTCAGTCTTTAGCTGTTCGCTCTCTTCAACTTTTCTCGCCTCAATTTTCTCTTCTGCGGCACTGCGATTGTTCATTTTCTGACTGACAAAATAACAGGCACCACCACCTAATAAGCATAGAGCCAACACAGCAGCAACCCCAGCCACAATCAAAGAATTCCTTTTAGCACCAGACTGGGTATCACTATCGCTCTCGCTCTCGTCAGTTTTGCGCTTAGCTAAAGGCTTTCTTACTCCCGATGCGCCATGACTGCGTTTCTCATTGCTCTCTTCATTAGCAAGAGAACGTTCAATCGAAAGCAATTCAGCAGCCACATCAGAGGCCGACTGTGGGCGATCCTCTGGGTCTTTTGCCAAGAGAGCATCAATTAGCTCTTGAATTTTCTCAGGAAAATCAGCGCCCTCAGAGGCATCAAACAAAGTAGGTGGTGTATCAGTCTGGTGCATCTGCACCGTAGTCATGGCGTCGCTGCCACGAAAAGGAACTGTGCCTGTCAATGTCTCAAACAGTGATGCTCCAAGCGAGTATAAATCGGTGCGGTAATCAACGGCAACACCAGCACACTGCTCTGGGCTCATATATTGTGGGCTACCAAATACTTCACCTGGTCTTGTCAGGCCCTGCTTATCGCCATCTCCAAGACCTGTTAATTTAGCAATGCCGAAATCTACAAGCTTAGCTGACACTACACCTGGTTCTAGTTCCTGCAAAACAATATTGGCGGGCTTTACATCTCTATGAATGATCTGGTGCTCATGGGCATAGGCTAAACCAGCACAAACCTGGCGAAAAATCCCGATCGCTTCACTAAGTGGCAAGACATGCCTTTTCTTTAGTTTCTGAGCAAGTGACTGACCATTCAACAGCTCCATTGCATAATATGGCGTCACTCCATCAACCATGCCCATATCAAAGATACGCACGATATTTGGATGAGTCAGCCTGGCTATGGCCTGAGCCTCAATCTGAAAGCGCCGCCAGGAAACCTCAGATACTTGCTCTGTAGGCAAAACTTTAAGAGCCATTTCTTTTGACAAGAAGAGATGGCGCACCCGATATACCGAACCCATGCCGCCATGGCCGATGATGCCGATTACTTCATAAGCTTTGTTGATTTGAAAACCAGGTGCGTAGTCGCTGGTATTACCCTTCATTACTTGCTCAACCCGCTTTCTAGGTGTGCTTTATTGCTTATTCCACGCTGGAGATGGCCTTGAAACGAGCCATACTTGATTTGGCTGTGCTACAGTGCAATTAGAGCTATCGCATTATAATTGAAAGCGACCAAAGTGAGCTAAATCATGGCCCTTATCGACCTAATTGAAAAAACCGCCCGCCTTCACGCTGAAAAGCAACAGGCGCTAACCACTTTGCGACTAACTTCAAGCAGCGATCCCGATTTTCAGTTAATGCGCGGTGACTTTCTCATTCGAGAAACTGACCTGAACGAAGCTACCACTGAAATGATCGAAGAACTCGAAGACCTTGACCCGCTTGATCGCGAAGACATGATTGACACTCTCAAGCCTGAGCTCAAGACAGCTCTATCAACGGTGCTCAATTTATCTGGCCACCATCACCTCATGGCAGCCGAAGAATTAGGTCTTGAACCGCTCTTAATAGCTTGGCGTCAAGCTCGCTTAATGATGTTGTTCTATCAATTTTTACAAGATGTACCGCTTGAAGATTTAGATACAGACGATTCTTTCCAAGAGCATCCTATCGCTGAACGCTCGAGAGAACACTGGGCCACCGCTGTTGCTACTTTTAAGAAAGAAGCCGCCGTATGCTCCCCTGAAGACCGCATTTGTCATCTTGGCGTCACCCACGAGCTACTTGAACAGGTGCGCAGGCGCTATCACCGTCTAACGGTGAGAGTACAAAATTGCCTCAAAGAAATTACTGCCGATGGCAAAGATCCCTGGCCAGTGATTAGACTATTGCCACCCGATCTAACCCAATGCGCCTGGGATGCCCTGAAATTAGTGCCTCTTAGAGAAGCTGAAATAGCTAAGGTGCAGGTTCAACGTCAAGTTGGCGATCGCTTCTAGTCTAGAATTTTCTTGAGTTTGGTCACCCAAGCTTGTTGAGTCGGCTTCTGCCCGCTCAAGTAGCTTTCATATTGACGAGCCTCTTCGGTCATGGCTGCTGCTGGCGCTTGTGACGCTCCAAATTGAGATGGCTCACCTTGCCCTAGAGCGTTGCCCTGAGCACTAACTTCTGGAGCGGCCTTAGAGCCACACTCGCCACAGAATTTAGCTCCAGGCTCTTGCGGTGCGCCACATAGATGACAAGCTGAAATCCTTGCTTCTAGGCGATAGCCGCATTCACCACAAAAACGCGAACCAGGCTCAAGGTACTCCGAACAACCGGGACAGGCCGTTCCAGCAGGAACCCGAGCAGGGGTCGCTTGTGGCTGCGGGAAGTAAGCAGGGATAGGGGCAGAAACGCCCTGGGGCACCCCACCGCCAGCTACCTGGCGCGGATCGCTCTTAATAGCGCTGTTAACTGTGTTCCAGAAGGCCTGACGCGCGTCAGCAGCTGGCACAGCATCACTAGCCACTTGTTGTGGTGGAATGGCGGAAATAGAAGGGGTTTCTGAATTACGCTGGCCGTAAGCCTGGGGCTGATAATCAGGAATTAGATCAGCCAGTACGTCGTATTCCTCAGGCGGTGCAGACTGTTGTGATGGCAATGCTTGCGGTATAGATTGCGGTATAGGCTGTATTACTGGTTGCGATTGAGGCGGCATAGCAAGCTGCTCTTGAGCCAGTGGTTGTGCAGGCGTCGATGGCAACGCCGGTTGAGCTGGTACCGCCGGTTGAGCCATTGGGGCTGGTTGAACTGATTCAGTCGGTTGCACAAAGGCCTGGGGATGGGCTGGCCCAGTGGGTATTACCGGCTTGAATGTCGGCGAAGGAATGGGCACACTTGGTGCCTGGTAGGGCGATTCTAGCGCTGCAGCCTGACCCGGCATTGGCCCGGTTTGCTCTTGGGGCTGCGGTTGATAGACTGATTGACCAGCCTGAGGTGCCGAAACGGGATCAAAGAAATCAAGACTATAGGCTGGTTGCGCTGCTGCCGGTTCAGCAAAAAGAACGCCCAATTGCTCCGCTACAGCTGGCGGTTGTGACGAAAAATCTGGAGAAGTCGGTGGTAAACCAACTGCTTCTTCTGCTCTTGGCGCTGAAGTTGACATCGAAGTTGGTGGCACATTTATATCAACAGCAAGGTTCTCGGCTGCAATTTCCTCAGTCTGGCCCTTACCTTTCTTCTTGCCTTTACCCTTACCCTTGGCTGGCGCTGCTACTGGGGCTTCAGCCACTATTGTTGGCTCTGGCGTTACTGGCTCTGGCACTATTGGTTCTAGGTTCGCCGCTTCTGCTGGCTGATTGAAGCTAGGTTGACCAAAACTAGATTGACTGGCTATTGGCTGCTCATGTACTTGAACATGTGTTTGTTCGTGCGCTTGAGCCTGTGCCTGAGCTTGTGCTTGTGCAGCCGCTTCAGCTTCCGCTAGCGCCACAGCATCCATAGCAGCGTGGGCCGAGGCCTGCACCGCCGCCTGGGCAGCCGCTTGCGCTGCTGCTTGAGCGGCTGCCTGAGCTGCTTCTTCCTCTTGAGCAAACTGAGCAATTTGCGCTGCTTCTAGCACCACTTGCTTTTGCAAATCAAATGGAGCAACTGGCGCAACTTGACTGGATTGAATAGCTTGACCGGCTTGAATGGCTTGACCAGCTTGCGCTGATTGCTCTTGAGTAGCGCGCTGTCGTTCTTCCTGCTGCTGTTTCTGAGCGGCCTCTAGTCTAGCTCTTACTTGTGCTTCATGCTGTGAACGCAAATCAATTTCTTGCTGTGCTTGCCTTTGCGCTTGCTCTTGAGAGCGCAGTTGTGCCTCTTGCTGCTGACGCATTCGTTCATCTTGTTGGCTACGCAAACTCATCTGCTGTTGCAAATGCAATTGCTGTTCTTGTTGCGCCCTAATTTCAGCCTGCTGATTAGCTAATTGCAACTGCTGTTGTTCTTGCTGCATTCTCAAATGCTGCTCTTTCTGAGCTCTCAGTTGTTGCTCTTGCTCAGCTTTGATACTGGCCTCATGTTGAGCCCGAAGCAATTGCTCTTGCTGCAACCTTTGAGCTTCTTGAGCCTTTTGCTCAGCTTGAATTTTCTCATTGGCAGCCTGCTGCGCCCTCACCGCTGCTTCATGTTGTGCTCGCAATTGCTGTTCTTGCAACTCCTGCTGAGCCTTCATGGCAGCGGCTTGCTGTGCCCGCTGTTGAGCTGCCAAGGCCTCTTGCTGTGCCTTTAAAGCTGCGGCTTGCTGTGCCCGTTGAGCCTGTTCTTGCTGCAAACGCTGTGCTTCTTGCTGGGCCTTAAGGGCCGCCTGTTGAGCTTTTAATTCAGCTTCTTTAGCTTCTTGTTCAGCCTTCAATGCTGCTTGGGCAGCAGCTGGACTAGCAGTCGGCAGTGTCGCCGGCGAACTAGCCTGCATGATCTCCATTCCTTCGCCCACTAGTGCCGCATCAAAGAGATATCGCGATGGCTCAAGAACAATGTTATTAAACTGATTGGGATAGGACAAATAAAGCACTTCACGGGCCCGAGTAAAGCCGAGATAGCAGAGTCTGCGCTCTTCTTCAGGGTCATTAGCAGTTTCTGAAGGGAACAGACCTTCAGCCATACCGGTAAGGAAAACAATTGGATATTCTTTGCCTTTGGCTTCATGCAGGCTCAATATATATACAAGAGGCTCGCTATCTGGCCCATCGTTAGCCTTAAGCAAATTCTGCTGGGAACGCACAAATTCGGTTACTGTCTTAAACTTACGAGCTTCTTCTTCTAAAGCAGCCAGTTTGCGCATTGGTTCATAGTTAACACCAGGCGGCACTTTCACTGACTTGTAATATTCAGTCAGACGCTGGGTGCGCTTGAGCAAGGCAATAGTTTCTGCAGGCGGCAAGTTCTCATGGTTCATAGTGCGAATAATGCGCACTAATTGACTGAGATCCATACAAGACTGATCAGCAACTGCCTCTGAATATATTTCTACGGCTTTTAAGAAAGAAAGGTTGTTAGCTTCTGCAAAACTAGCAATAGTGCCAAACAGCTTTGGATCAACCTCTTTAGAGCGCAGCTGGCAGACACGTTCGAAAGACTCTCTCGCTTTTGGGCCGTCAGGGTCCATTACCAGGCGTAGGAAGGCCATAACATCTGCCACTTCATCCGGTACCATAGTGGAATCTGGGTTAGTAGTAAGACACTTAATACCCTTGCGGAAAAGAGCCTCTTCAACCATTGATGCATAGCGGTTATAACGATAGAGAATAGCAATCTCTTGCGGATTTCTTCCGATATCCAAAAGCTGTTGCACCTGGTTAGCAACCCACTCAGCCTCGTCGGCTTCGCTTTCGGCCAAAAATGGCCCAACAATTGCTTGTGACTCAGTCTCATCCCAACCAGGCACCATGTCTTTGTTGATCTTGCGGCGATGCAGACCGCCTAGGAGCAGACGAGCATGATTGACGATTGACGGATGGCAGCGCCAATTGCGCTCGAGTACATAACAGCGGGCATTGGGCAGACGTACTGAAACTTCCGACAAAATCCGTGGTAAGGCCCCTTTACTCTCAAAAATAGATTCGTCTTCATCACCAGCTATATAAAGATTATCTTGAGGCAATGCAAGAATACGTGCTAGCAAATCAGCTGCAGCAGTGGCATCTTGAAATTCATCAACTAAAACAAACTCATATTGATATTGATAGCGCGCACGTATATCGGCATTGTCAGCCAAAAGTTGCGCAGCCAAACTCACCATGTCATCACGGTCAATCTTATTGCTCTTTTGTAATTGCTCTTCGTAACCCTGATAGACCCGGGCAACTAATTCATCGACATTGCCCTTGGCTCGCTCTTTAACATGTTTGGGGGTAACTAAATTAGCCTTATATAGAGATATCAGAGAAGCAATGGTGAACTCTTCCAATTCCTCCGATAGTTCTAGCGTAAGCTGGTCAAGATCTCTTTTGAATTTAGTGAGCAAGCGTTGAATTATGCGCTGCGGATTGGCCTCAACTTTTAAAGGCGGCTTGCGTTTGATTGCTGCTGTGTTTTCCTTGAGCAGCTTCAGACCAAGCTCATTCCAGCTAAAGAACGCTACTTTCTGCGCTTGCTGGCGATCAATAAGTTTCTCAACATCAGCCTTTAAGCTACGCACACTTTCAGTCGAGTGTGAGACAACCAGAATGCGCTCGGCATTTACGCCTTGGGTAAGCAAATGCACAACTCGACGAGTGATGCAGCTGCTCTTTCCAGTACCAGCACCACCAGTAATGGCAACCGGGCCAGCACCATTGGTAATGGCTAAACGCTGCACATCATCTTCGACCGGCAAATCAAGAACAGTAGCAGGCTGATGCCCAGATACCAATCGACCATAAGGTGAACGTTTGTATCCATGCACCCAAGCTTCTTCAAGGGCTTCGACACAACCACCCAAATTGGCCAGCAGCTCTACGGCGGTGAAGCGCAGCAACTTCCATCCATCACTGAGTAATACCAAAGTGCGCTTAGCATCAGCAGAGCCAGCACTAGGCTGATCAAGGCTGGCTAAAACATCACATTCAATGGCTAATTTATTGCCTTTGCGCTCCATCAGGGCAAAGTCGAGACTGTAGTCTCCCAGTACATGCTGAGGGCTAAGAGTAAGCCCTCGGCTAGCCACAGCCTTGTAAAGATAGTATTCGACTTTGAGCATCGGCGGCAGGTTTTCAGAACGCACTTGCCTGAAGTGATGCAAGTCAATCATGATGCTATCGAGTAACCAGGCTACTTTTTCCCAGGTTACCTTTCGACCAGCATATTCAAGGTCTTCACACATAGTGCCATAGCCTAGAAATTCTTCGTAGCCAAGCTGAGTGCTAATAAGCAAAGTGCGTTGCGACAGAGCCCGCGGGTAGAGCAAATGGTGATAGAGATACCAAAGCTGCTGGGGCGTTTCTGGTGCATTCAAGTCTTTGACAATAAGGACATCAGCATCAAGCATGTCCAATTCCATCTTACTGAGCAAAGGCCGGCCAAATGGACTTTGGGCCACAGCATGAGCAAAGAGATAATCGGCCTGCTTGTAGAGCATTTCTCCAGTGATAACTAGAGTGGTAACTCCACGACTCTTGAAATTAATGACGGCCGACTCAAGCAGCGCTTCCTGGTCTTCAGAATAGTCTGATAAAAATAGACCGCGAACTGAACCCTGATATAGACCAACCGAATCCACAAACCAATGCACGGCATCCCGGCATTCTCCCGGCTGCAGCGGCACTCTATTTGGGACGTGGTCTACGCGTTGAGTCTTTGGCACCTTTGACGTGCTTTGCTTTCTAGATGGCCCATAAGGCCGGGGAACTTCATTTTAAAGTAGTTCCACAATTAGTATCAGAATATGCACCATATGTCGTGTCATTAAGAGTGTAGACAACAATTAGTTGTCATGGTCTGATAATTGATGACAAAGATTAATTTTGAAAATTCCTTAAACCGCGGCGCCTGCTGTATTTTTGGCTTTTTGCTGTTTACATTTGAATGCTTGACATATTTTCAGTTGGTGCGGGAATAGTACAATCAACTTTGGCCACCTCATTTTTTTAAATGATTGTCCGTATGCTCTCGTAATCGAACCTTAAAACCTAGGTTACGCGATGCAAAGTCCAGAAAGGAGAACACGTTCGATGAGATCAGCACTTCTAGTACTTGCACTTCTGTCAGGCCTTTCAGTCCAGGCAGCTAATGCACAGGTATGTGGAGACGAAGGTAGATATTTCCACCTCCGCCCACCATCCTACTCACTTCCTAGCGCAAGAAGACATGCAATCCACCGTTGGGCCAAAGCCCTTCGTTGGTACAGAGAACATTTGGGCGATAAGCCACTCTGCACCAAGTAAAAACCAGTTGAACCTTAACCGGTTCAGCTTCCCAGCCTATTACCTATAGGTTGGGTGGATTGTCCCCTAGAAACAGTGCTCCGGGCTTGCCCGGGGCGGTTACTAAATCTTGGGGCTTGGCGTCAGAAGACCTTCTATGGGACTCTGGCATGCGTTGGAATCAAAAATGCAATTAACGACGCCAATCGGCTGCGTTAAACACTGGATTGTCCCAGGGAAGGCCAACAGTACTCTGTTGGCCTTTTTGCTTGTCTTGCTCGGTAATTTCAACATTTTCAATATCGCCCTTGTAGGCAATTAGTTGCTGCGGCTGAGCCAAGAAAACCCAAGGTAATTGATTAGCAAGATAACTTTGCAAGCGCCGGTAAGGAACTTTGCGCTCAGACTTGTTAGCAGCCAGACGAGCACTGTTAATTAAAGCATCTACCTCTTTACTTCGCAGTCGACAAAAATTGAGAGGCCCTTTACTGCTCCAGACAATTGAGCATTCTGGATCTGGACCAAAAGAGCGGCTCCAAAGCACCGCATCAAAACGTCCTTTTTGCAAAAAAGAGCGGCGCACGGTGGAATATTCCATAGTCTCAACTTCACAGATAACACCAACAGCAGTGAGATAATCAGCCACCGCCTGCGCCACCTCCTCTTGATCTTTAATGGTGTGAATTTTAAGAGCTAAAGGCTTGGCATTCCCTGGCCGCAGCCAAAATTTTCCCTGCCGGCGATAACCGGCTTGCTCTATCAACTGCCGCGACAGATGCGGATCATAGTTGACGTGTTTTGTCTCTTTGCTAAAAGCCCAATTAGTTACAGGAAAATCGCTATCGGGAATGACAGCGTAGCCACCGTAAAAAACATCAGCTATGGCCTTTCTATCAATGGCGCAAGCAAATGCCTGTCTGATCAAAAGTTCTTTCCATGGCTCTCTTTCAAGATTGAAGCCAAGGTAAACAGTGCGGTTTCCATTAAAGACTGCCACCTTCAGTGGTGCGTTATTCTTGCTCGCTTGTGGCAACTTAGCAGTGGCGAGAAAGGTCTTCCATATACGACCGTCTACTGGTGCAACATCCACTTCACCACGGGCTAGTGCCACAGCCAAGACATTGCGATCTGGTACTACCCGCCATATCAAGCGATCACTTTGAGCAGGGGCTCCCCAATAGTAAGGATTTCGCTCGAAAACTAATTCCAGGCCGCTTTCCCAACTGACCAACCTAAATGGTCCAGTACCCACGGGGTGACGACTGATGATCTGATTGCCGTGATCGGAACTATTAAGCAAACTCGCTGGCAAAATTCTCAGCTCGGCCAGCCGTGAAATCAAAGGCTGACAGCGACGAGCAAGCTTCACTAAAATGTCGCGATCGCTTTCAATTTCTATAGTTTTGATGTCGGCATAGTCACTTTTAAAAGGTGACAAGTCTGAAGCTCCCAAAAGAAGCGACGCTTTAACATCACCGGCAGTGAGCGGCTCACCGTTAGAAAAACGCAAATTAGGACGCAGCTTAAAACGATAGGTCAAACCATCGTCAGAAATAGCGTAAGACTCAGCCAGTGCTGGCTTGAGCGTCATTGTTCGGTCATATTTGACCAATCCCTCATAAACAAGCGATGCCGCTGTATAAGAGCCAGAATCAATGCCACGCACTGGATTAAAAGAAACTGGCTCCCAAACCATGCCAAGCACAATTTGCTTGAGCGAATTTTTGAGAACAGGGCTCTGAGCCCTAGCGGCTGAAAAGCCGACCAATGAAGCAAGGCAAAGGCCAATGGCAATGTTATTGCCTAGCCTATTTTGGCCTAGCTTATTCTTGCCTAGCTTCAGATACCCGATGGTCCACCTTGAGAAACAAAGTAGAAACAGGCAAGCATGACCAACATAGCGCTAGTAACACCAAGCCAGAAACCAGCCACCAGAATCTGCCAGACAATCAGAGCCTGACGAGCTGTCAAGCTGATCATAATGCCAAGGCGATTGATGATATAGAAGACGACCGAACCAACAGTGAAAAGTAGTGGTAGTAGCTTTAGAACCGGCGAAACCGGCACAGAAACGGCCATTACCAGGCTCAAAATACACATAATCACAAGAATGATGGTGACGTAGTCAGAAAAACGCTGCTTAACGTTTTCAGCCACCGAAGCATCGTTGATATGCTTAATTGCCAAGTACAAATTAGCAAGACCAGCCCGACGGGGGAAGTTTCCGGCTTCTTGGGGCATTGGCGGTTCAAAAGCTGGCTTGGCAGCAGCGTCGGCGCCCTGGGCATCTCCCGCTGATTCTGGCTTTGTTGAGTCGGCTTCAGCCACTGAGACCTCGCAAGTACTTGGAAAGAGAAAAACTAAATCATTGCCTTACCGGCAAGTAAAACATTTGACTAACTAATATTATCATTCAACCCGCAACTCTTAACCCGCAGCGCAAAGACTAAGACAGATAACAAGTGACCAATTCAACAAACCCACCAAATTCGACAGAGCCAAGCGTTACCGTACTGGTTTTGCACTGGCGCGGCATGGAAAAAACTAGACGTTGCCTCACTTCACTCAGGGCAAAGAGCTATCAAAACAGTCACGTGCTTTTAGTCGCAAACGGCTCTCCTGATGGTGACAGCGCTCAATTAGCGACTGAATTTCCTGAAGTTGAGGTGCTCACCTTAGATCGTAACTACGGTTTTGCTGGCGGCTGCAATCGCGGCATGGAGAAAGCCCTGGCCGACCAGGCCGACTTTATATGGCTGCTTAATAACGATGCTATAGCCAAACCAGAAAGCATTGAGCACCTCGTCAAAGCAGCCATTGCTAACCCCGAAGCCGGCGCCCTCGGAGCGATTGTTTTAGAAGGCCACAGCAGCAAAGCAGAAGAAGCAGGCCTAGGGGAGATTAACTTCAAGAAAGCCAAAACTTATTTGCGCAAAACTGGCCAAGAAAAAAGCGGTAGTCAAACCAGCTCAAAACAAGAAAAAGGGCTCTATTCCTGCTCCTGGCTGTCTGGTTCCAATTTGCTTCTACGCAGCAGTGCGCTTAGCAAAGTAGGCCTCTTCGACGAACGTTACTATCTTTACTTTGAAGATGTAGAGTTGTGTAAACGTCTTACTGATGCTGGCTTCAAATGTCTCCTGGTACCAGGCTCAACCATCGAGCATGAGGGAAACGCCTCCACCCAGGGCGGTCTCAGCCTCTGGCGCTCTTATTATCACAGCCGCAATCGCCTGCTTTTCTTCATGCAGTATTGTTCGCCAAGCCAGCGTCCAATTGCTCTTTTGTCCATCTGGGGGCATTTCATTAAACACTGTTTTACTCTGCCACTAAGGGGAAAGGCAGGCAGAGCAAGGCTAAAGGCCGAATGGTTAGGACTGAACGACTACTACTCAAAACGACTAGGGCCAGCTACCTGTCTAGACTGGTGCGAAAGCGTAAAATTATAGATACTTGCTACAGCCCCATTGAGATGGGGAATAATGGCCATAAGTAGAGAAAAATTATAGTTGTTCTTCAGGACAACTATGGAAACCCTGGAGATGCAGTGGATTTAAGACTGGGAACCATTTTAAGCCACTTCGGCTTACTACAAGAGCATGAATTCGACCGCGCCCTCAAAGTCGCTAACGAGACACGGCTTCCTGTTGGTAAAGTTCTAGTCATGTTCGAACAAATCACTGATAACACCCTAAAGGCAGTGATAGACGCCCAATGGATGCTCAAGGACGGCTTGATCTCCATTGGTCAGGCACAGCACGCCGTAGACCTGGTGCGTCGCAAAAACTGGTCCTTCAACGATGCTTTGGTAACTATGGGTATTGATGCTTACGCGACTCGTGGCGCTCGCCTTGGCGAACTCCTGGTTGGCTCTGGGCAGCTAAGCGAAGACGAAATTAGTAAATTTCTCAAAGTAAGCAACTACTCAGGCCTACCCCTCGGTCGCATTTTGCTTTTACTCGACCGCGTTAGTGAAAATGCATTAGGTTCGACCCTAAGACTGCAGCACGATATTAGAGTTGGTGGTCTGGAAGTAGATACTGGTCTAGCCTTGATTCGCGAAAGCGTAAAACGTGAACCCATGACTCGTACAGATAATCTATTGCTTGGTGAATTGCTTTCCAACGCTGGCATTTTGAAAGACTCTGAAGTAGCGGTGGCACTCGACATAGCCGCCGCAAACAGCAAGATGGTGGGGGAGGTTTTAACAGAGCATGGTTGGATTTCAGACACAGTTTTAGACAAGGCTTTGAGCTTGCAGAAAAAAGCCCGCTCCAAAGAAATCTCGCTCGATGACGCCATCTCAACTCTCAAGGGACAGGCCGAAACTGGCGCATTTGCCCCTCTATCAGCTTTTGATTTTACTGGCCCGACTAACTTTGAACGCAACATCAGCCTTTATGAATATCTTCGTTTAACTGGCTATATCACACCAGAAAAACTTTCTGACGTAGTCACTCGCGCTACGAGAGAGCCGGCCATAATCGCCGATCTCCGAGAGAGCCCGCAGGCCTCACTAAAAGAGACACTAAAAGTTGCCGTTACCGACTCCAATCGCTTTCTCCGGCTGCTCTCGAGCGTCTTACCAGACGACAAAGATATAATCGACACCGGCTATGCTTTTCAACAACAAGTGCGCAAAGGCACCATAAAACTTGATCGCTCAATTCTAGAATTTACTTTGATGCGCACAAAAAAAGACATGGCCTTTTCACTTTAAAGAAAATAGTTGAGTAATCAACAATTAGGATTCTTTGGAACCATCACGGCTTAAACAAATCAAGCTCCACAGCCTTGCTGGCAGAGCCTGAAGCGCGCAAATCTTGAGCTGCCAAATCAAGTTTACCAAGTTTAGTGTAAGCCTTTGCCCGAGCAGCATAGGCAACGCTGTGAAAGTTATGATCAGAAAGACAAACCGTAAGATCTTTGACAGCCCCCTCAGCATTGCCAGCAGCAAGGCGACAGGAGCCCCGTGCTAAATAGAAAGAAGAGTTTTTGCTATCTAAAGTAATGGCATCACTCAAGTCATGCTCACAAAGAGCATAGTTTTTCATACGAAAATGGCAATCAGCGCGAAAAGCAAACAGATTGTTCGACAGCGGTGCAAGCTTCAAAGCACGAGTAAAACACTGCTCTGCCTCACGATACTTTTTCAGTGCTTTAAAATTCAGTCCGGCAAAAGTCAATGACTTAACAGAAGCATCTTTACTATTTATCTTAGCTAAATCAACCTCGGCTCTCTCATACTGACCCAAGCGAAAACGACACTCTGCTTTGTTCAAGAGAGCATTTCTATCTTTTGCCACGAGAACATCAACACGCTCAAAATCTGCCAATGCAAAATCATAGTTCTGTTGACAGAAATAAGCGTCTGCCCGCAATAGATAAAGACCGAGTTGATTTGGTGATTTAGCAATTAGACTATTTGCATAAGACAGTGCTTTGTCGGTCTGTCCTAACTTAATGTAACTGTTGAACCGCAATTCATTGAATCGCCTAACCGTGGCAGAATCTATCACTTTGCCAAATTTCTCGTCACAATAATCTAACTCACGCAAGACTTGTTCGAACTTGCCTAGGAGATAGAGAGCGTCAATCCGCTTGTAATAAACAAAAGACTTAGCTAATTTTGCCTCAATTAGACCGTCATATAGAGCCAATAAATTCTTGTTTCCGCTTTTGCTTACTTCGCCAACAAGACGTTCTTGAGCGTCTGCTTCTTTGCTGTTACAAATATAAGCAACGCTATCAGCCGTAGCAGCGGCTCTATCATTGATTTTGTATTCAAGACAGGCCTTGTGAAAATAAGCCTCGTAATAATTCAATTCAATGGCTTTTGAATACTGCACTAGAGCCTCTTTTGCACGACCCAATCGATCTAAATTAAGAGCGATCAGAAAGACTGTGGCACCATCTTTTGCATCTAATTTATTCGCGGCTTCTAGATCATGCAGAGCTTTCGTGTATTCACCCAATTTATAATAAGAGTGCGCCCGAACTTTGTATATTACTGGCAGCGCTGGTTCTCTACTTAATTCAAAATAGCGCGTAGCATCTCGAATAGTTTCTTTGCTTCGGCCAAGACAGTTATAGACTTCGGCCCGAAAACCCACGACTCGAGCCGAATTAGGATGGTTCAATAAATAGTTATCGAGATGCTTGATTGTCGCTTGCTTATCAGGAAGCGAATTGGCTTCACTTATCTCTCGCTTCTCCTCTGGGGTCTCTGCGAGGCATTGAAGCAATGAACTAGCGGTTAACTCAAAGAATAAAACTACAGCGAGCTGCAAGCGACTAGACATTAACCGACCTCGGCAAATCTGGCGGTCAAACATTAGAGAACAGAGAGACCGACCTATTCAACCAATCATGCCCGGCCAAAGTTGAAAGCAAACCAGAGGGAAGCTGGCATTAATGACCGGCCTGAGTGTAAACTCTCATACTGAACAAAGGCACTAAACCAATTCTTCCTGAACAGAAATCTCAATACCGATAACCAATGGCCAAAATCCTTGTTGTAGAAGATGATCGACTAGTAGCAGAACTGCTACGTGACCGCCTCAAGCTCGATCAGCATAAAGTGGAGCTAGCCCACAACGGCCAGGACGCACTTGATTTGGCTCTATCATTTCACTTTGAGCTTTTGATTCTCGACTTGGGTTTACCGGGCCTTGACGGAATTGAGGTCTTAAAGGGCTACCGCAGCAAAGGCCAAACCTCACCGGTGCTAATTCTTACAGGCAAGAATCAAGCAGCAGAGATAGAACTAGGCCTCGATGCCGGTGCCGACGACTATATGACCAAACCTTATGACATCCGCGAACTCTGCGCCAGAGTCAGGGCACTTTTGCGACGAGCGGCTAACAGTACTAGCAACGTTCTTACTTGTGGCGAAATAACCATGGATACAGCCCGAGCTGAAGTACGAGTGGGCGACAAACTGGTCAAAATGCTGCAAACTGAGTATCAGCTCTTAGAGTTTTTCCTCAGACATAAGGGTCGAGTATTTAGCGCTGAGGAGCTATTGAGCAGTTGTTGGGACTCCGAAACAGAAGCTACTGAAGGTGCGGTGAGAACTTACATCACTCGAATCCGAAAAAAAATTGACGTAGAAGGCAAAAAGTCGATGCTGCAAAGCATCTATGGCCTTGGTTATAAGCTGGAAGACCCTGAGTAAAAAAGTTAGCCGCGACGGAGTTACACGAACTCCAGGCTGTACAGAGAGACCAAGCAAAGCTGGCGGGCTTCGATAAAGGAATCTAGCCCGCAGCATTCTTTACTTACCTGATTTTGGCGCCAACTTAGAGATAAGATCACGAGCGTGTTGCCGAGTTCTGTCACTGCCACCCTCACGAGCCAGATATTCAATCACACCGTAAGCTACCTCAGCTTTCATTTCTACTAGTTTATTCATGGCCGCTCTCTGGAAGTCACCGTTGTCTTCTTTTTCATTGTGGCTCTTTAGAAGAGATCTAACCACCACAGCAACAGCTGTCGGACCAGGATGTCCATCTAGGTACTTATTCTGAGTATCTTTAGCCATGTGCTCGATACCGGCCAACAGTTCCACTCTTACAGACACCGGCACCTTAGGATTATTCAAGCCATCGATAATCAGTCTGGTAGCCAACTCATGTTCCACTCCTGGTTTCTTAATGATCTCAACCAGAGCCTTAGCAGCTTGCTTCTGCCACTCTTCGCGATCGGTTTTAAGAGCGCTGCCACCGTTCCTAACTCTATAATCATTCTCCGTACCAAAATTAAAGCCGTCAGTATGCTTACCGGTCATAAACTCATAAAGCATATATTGCTTAGCTTTATGATTGGGATCTTCTGGATTTGCGGCCTGAAGGCGCAAGTCTTGCCACTGCTGGGCTCGTTTCTCAACCAGAGCATCTTCATCAGCCCGGCGACCACTTCCGGTAAAGTAAGTGCCAAGATTATTTAGCTTTGCTCGAATATCACCATCGGCCAAAAGATTCATATCTGCCTGCTCACGCAGCCACTTAGTCATTTCTGCTGTAGCAGTTGGATGATCATCTTTCATGGTCGCCACTGCGCCATTCAGTCTTCTATCTACACCCTCCGAAAATTTATTGAAAGCTAGAATCTCATTGCGCCTCTCTTCAAATTGATTGGGTTTAGGGTCTGGCTTCAATAAATCAATACCTTGAGGACCATTTGGTGCGGCTGGAGGTTTGCCATCTCTTGGCTCTGGCTTAGACGCTGCTGGAGGTTTGCCATCTCTTGGCTCTGGCTTAGACGCCGCTGGAGGTTTGCCATCTCTTGGCTCTGGCTTCGGCGCCACTTCCCTTGGCATTGGCAATGTTTCTTGCGGTTTCCTAGCATCTTCGTTCGGCTTTGGAGCTTGTGGGTTTGATTCATTGTGTCTAGCTTGGTTTCTGCGCCACGATTCTATTTCTGCCTTCAGCGCATCAAATTTCCTTTTCATTTCTTCGAGCTCTTGAACCTTCCTCTCAAAAGGGTCTTCCAGCGACGAACTTCTCTCTCTAGGTGCAGCCGCTCTCTCTGCGCCAACTTCAGGCACATTGAGAGGGCGACTATAAGCCTTAGCGCTGTGAATATCAGCGGCAAGTTGAGCGCCAGAGAAATCACTGCGATCGTTATTGAGAGCCGTCGCTACAGCCTTTACCTTGCCATCGGTGCCCATCTCTGCGTTATAGACAATGGTTCTTGCTCTGTCACCACTTATGCCTTTTTGATTCATGAGGTCGCGCAATTCAGGATTGCTAGCTGCGCGATCACTATCAACATAAACAAACACCGCATTGCCCTTAACCGGCCAGCCCTCGTTACCAACTCTACTGTTCTGAGCAGATGTGACACTATCGCCAGCATTCATAGCCCCTGGAGTGCGATCTGAAGCAAAAACAACTACTAAGGGTTTGCCCTCTCTAGCAGCCTTAGCTAGGGCTTTCGAGAAATCTTTATCGGTATAATCAAAATTGTTCTTTATATTGCTTTCGTGTTGAATCTTATCGAAAGGCTTAAAGACACCGGCTTTAGCCTCGGTTGGTTGACAAAATCCCCCGTCACACGAGCGACCATAAGGTGCTGGTGGCACATCCAATGTTCGCGTAGGCATACGATCAATACCACGCGGAGGGCAGCTACCGCCAGAACACGGCGAAACCATTGGGATTTCTTGCTGCCAAACCGTTGTTTGCGGCATAACTTGCCGGTCAGAACACCTACCTGATCTACAATCGCTCATTTCAATTCCTCCTAAACTACAACGCCATCGGCTGCCTTGCTAAGCATCATATGGAGCAATTGTTTCAACTTCTTGACAATCTTAAAACGAATTCATTGTTGGCTATCTGTGCTAAAAATTTCTATGCAGGCTTGATTTACTCAAAAGAGCTGCCTGAAGAGGAAGAACACAGTGCAAATCCCCAAACTTGTGGCCAAAGGCTTGGTGATTATTGCTATTCCTGCAGTGTTTCAGCTTGTCTTTGGCATCAGCTTAGCAGTAATGGAAAGTCGTGCTGAAAGAGCACAGCAAGAGGAAAGACACTCAAAAGAAGTGCTTCTTGTTCTAGGCAAGATCGAATCGTCTTGTTATGACATCTCACTCAATATTGTTAGACTCACTGTCGAAAAAAGTGTTCGCATCATAAAACTGCTCAATGACTCTAGAGAAAGACTAAAAGAGCAACAGAACGAAGTTGTTAAGCTAGTTAGCCATGACATTGAACAAACTATTCACGCCAACGAACTAAAAGATAGACTCAGCAAGTTTTTAGAAGGCGTAGAAGGGGTCACCAATGCCATCAAAGAAGACGACCAAACAGCTTTAATGACAGCTGGATTGCAAATGCGCCAAAGTGCCCTGAAGCATGGCGCTGGGAATACCGAATTAACAGCAATGAGGCAAGTAGAAGAGCTACGGCTAGCTGCCAATCCTCTCAATGCTGAGCGCACACAAATTATCTTGCAGATACTAATGATTGGCTTAGTTTGCAGTACTCTTGTGGCCATTGCATCAGCAGCCTACTTTCTGCGCGACATAGTCTTCAGGCTCTACCGTATTTCTAAGAATGCTGAGTTAGTTAGCCTCGGCCAAGAAATGAGGCCGGCCATGGCTGGCGAAGACGAGATAGCTAGACTAGACCAAGTGCTACACAGTATGGCCAGAAACATTCAAGAAGCATCAAAAAGAGAACGGGCTCTTGTATCTAACGCCGCCGACGTTATTTTGTGTCTCGACAAATCGTTGATGATTAGCTCTATCAACAAAGCAGCAGAAACCCACTGGAACTACAGTAACGAAGAACTACTAAACAAGCGTCTTATGCAACTAGTGCCAGCAGAATTTCAAGGAGATGCCCATAATTTTCTCTCGAATGTTCGCGGCACAAGTCTCTCTGAATCAGCCGATATTCATATTATCTGTAAAACTGGACAAGTTAGAACATTTAGTTGGAACGTCATTTGGTCAGCCGACGAAGAGCTTCTATTCTGTGTAGCTCACGATGTCTCTGAACTGCGGCGAGTTGAAAATGCTAAACGTGATTTCGTCAACATGGTCAGTCACGACATTAGAACTCCACTTAGCGGCATGACAATTTTTCTAGACATGCTTGATCATGGCGCCTATGGCGAGCTCAATGATTCTGGTAAATCACGTGCTGGTTCTATCGGTGGCGCCTTAAATCGCATTGTTGCAATGGTCAACGACTTACTTGATATTGAAAAGATGCAATCTGGTCAATTTCAAATTTTCAAAACTGATGTAAATACAAACAGCATTCTTCAGGCCAGTCTAGAAATGGTACAGGGCCTAGCAGACCAACAATTAGTCAAAATTGAAGTCAAAATTGACAGTGCAAATTCTAGCAAAGTTGGCATAGTGCACTGTGACGAAGCCAGAATAATTCAAGTTCTGCAAAATTTGCTGACCAATGCCATCAAGTTTTCACCAGGCAATTCAACTATTATTCTCGCTGTAGAAGAAACCGAAGATTCAACTAAATTTGCTGTCAAAGACCACGGCAAAGGTATTAGCAAAAACGACATTACCACTCTATTTGAGAAGTTCACACAGGCTCGAAATGAAGAGCCAAACAAACCATCTGGCTTTGGCTTAGGTCTAGCAATATGCAAAGATATCATTGAGCGTCACGGTGGCACCATTGGTGTCATTAGCGAAATCGGCCAAGGCAGTACTTTCTGGTTTACTCTACCAAATCAGGCTAGCGAGGCTTGCCATCCGGTCCTAAAACAAAAATAGGCGCCACGATTGTCTCAGTAACAGGAACTTTGCTTTTGCTGTCAAGGAGACGCGCTGTCTGGCGAACTAAACTGGGGACAGGATTTGTCACTTCAACATTGACAGTAAAATCACCGCTGCCCTCGTTTCTAGTCATAAATATCCGTTTGATTTTAACTTCGTTATCAATTTGCAGACCCTTGTTGAGTTCGGGGGGCACATCCATCTTGACCTTCAAACCCTCTATGTTGGTCAACTCTGGGTACTTACCGTTTCCAATCTGAAAACGCAAATTATCAATTTCGATTCCTCTTATAGAAATTCCAGCACCAACATCTTGTTTTTCAGGCAATAGAATCTCGCGCTTAGTATCTCTCTCAATGACAAACTGATTGGCCCCTACTTTAGAGATAGACTTAATGCCCCCCGCTATTTTCTCCAACATTTCTTTGCTCTGAGCAGTCATCTCTACGCCAGAAACAGTCAATCCATATTTGATCACATCAACTGCATTAGGAGTTTTGATCTCAATAGGAGGCAGTTGTTTCAAAGCTTCTGTCGCTTTCACCACCGGAGACTCAAGAGCAATATTCGCCCAGCGTGCTTCAAACTGATCTTCTGCTCGTGGTTTGTAGAAGCTGTCAACGGCGCCCTTGACCTGTTCTCTCAGCAGAAATTCAGTGCGAATACGTGACTGCTCTTTTTGCTCAAAATAAGATAGCTCAGGTCGCGCATGGCATTGAATAGTTGAGATAGACCGTCGAGATAAGTTCTGATATCTAGCAATATCGCTAACCTCTGGCTCCATCGTCATCAAACCATTTCTAATTTTCGTATTCAATTCACGAGATCCCGGTACCAGACCTTCTATCTGTTGAACAAACTTAGCTCTGTCTTCGGGGGTTTTTGCCAAGGTATAGTCGCGCCGCGCCCGACGCAAGTCATCTTTCTGCTCATTACTTAAGCCGCTTTCTGCCGCTGCTCTTTGTTTAACCAAATCGGTAATTTGTTCAACCTGAACAGCTGTTTTTGACTTTTCTTCTTTGATTGCAAATGGATCGTCAAAACGCAAAAAGCCATCTTTAAGACCCATTGTTGTGGCAAGAGAGTCACGCTTACCAGCAGCTAAGCTATTACCCTTGCGTTCGCCATCCATATCTAATAGAAAGCGCCTGAGAGCCTCGGTATTATCTGTCTTGTCGACTTGTGGGCCACCTAATCTGCCATCACCCATCTTTTCACCTACTAAGAAAATTCTGCCAGAAAGCTTTAATGTCGGTATCTATGAAAGTATCTATCCACCAGAGCGATAAACTAGACAGATGCGCTATCAACCCTGCGAGCAGTGTGATGGCAAAATGTTTCTCAATTGTTTCTCAAATCTATCTCTGTCTTTTAGCCAGAGATACTGAACTAGCAAAAAAAAGGAAATACTTGAGTACACAAGTATTTCCTTTTTCTATATGTTTACTGCTTAAGCGTTAACGGCTAAGGCTTTGGCTGAGTATCAGCGTCAATCTCATCTAGATCGTCTTCATCGCCAATTTCAGAGCCATACTCTTCGTCTTCTGGAGAAGTACCGCGTTCGCCATCAGGCAAGCCCTTGTAGCTGATTACAATATGACGATCTGGACCTTCGCCTTCACTCTCTGAAGCAAGCTCAGGAAATGCTTCTTGCAGATAGTTGTGCACCAGGCGGCGATCATATGCCGACATCGCTAGCAATGGATAATGCTCATTATCACCGTTGAGAACAGCCACAGCACCTTGCTTAGCACTCTCTTCTAAAGTGCGTCTACGACGGGTACGGTAGTCTAAAACGTCAACAATAAAGTGTTCACGACCAAGAGAATTGCTCTTCACCATCTGTCGCAAAACAAACTGTAAGGCCTCTAAAGTTTGGCCATTGCGACCGATTAGCATGCGAGCGTCATCACTCTTACAGTCGATGCGATAACAGCAAGTACTGTCGTCTACTTCTAATTTTTCGACAGAAGCATCGATGTCGAGAATGGCCAAAATCTTTTCGAGATAGTCTTTGGCGTTGTCATCCAGGGTGTTTAGATTCATCATAGCTTTTTCTTCTTCTTCTTAGATTTACCCGTGTCAATTGTCTCGCCGTTTTTGTCGGCTTGACCAAACTTGATTGTGTCGCCCGCATCTTTTTTCTTACCGTTTTTAGGCTCAGATGGAGTGACGTCGATAGTTCTAGGCGCTTCTTTCTTGCCAGAAGATCTTGGTGTTGATGGTGCTGATGTCATCATGGCTGCTGAATCAAAACCATCAGGATCAACCAAAGGTTCTGGTGGAGTGCGCATAACAAGCCAAGTTTGCGCAGTCTGGAAGAGGTTAGAAACAACCATGTAGAGATAAACACCAGTGGGCAATGGAATAAAGAAGAAGCTCACTGACATTGCAATCGGCATGTACTTCATGGTGTCTTGTGTGACACGCTGACTCTCATCCATTTCATCAGGATTCTGCTTACCCATGGTCAGCTTCGAAGACAAGAACATCGAAGCGCCAAAAGCAATGATCAAAAAGACTAAATCGTAATTTTCTGGTTTAAGTAAATCAACACCAGTAGCGGTCTTACCCAGTGAATTGACAAAAAGAAAACGATCGTTTTTGGCAATTCCGTGCACAACGGCTTCTATATGAAACTCTCCCGGCGCTGAGAAAACTGCATGGCCTGTTTGATCAATCAAACCTTCAGAAGGAGTAGCAAATTTACCGCCGAACTTCATTACCCATAATGGTTTGAAGTCTTCTGGTAATTTACCTTCGGTTGCCCGAGTACCAAAATCAATAGAATCGCCTACCAGAACAGTAGATTCACCAGGAAAAACAATTACTTTAGACAAGTCACCGGCAGGACTGACATAGGGGCTATTGCCACCAGAAGTCTCGTTGCGATGAACCTTGCTGGCATCCTTAGCTTCAACCACAGTCACTTTGACGTCGACTGGTTTATCACCAAAGGGAGGACCGTTAAAGGTACCGAAAAGAGCAAACAAAATAGGTAGTTGCACGAGCATCGGCAAACAACCACCAAGCGGATTGGCTTTGTTCTTGGCGTAGAACTCCATTACTTTTTTTTGCAGCATCTCAGGATCGCCTTTATAGCGCTCCTGAATCAACTTCATGCGCGGCTGAAGCAACTGCATCTTTTGCATGCTTTTAGTTGAGGCCGTAACAAAGGGCCAAACAATAATTCTTACGGCTACAGTTAGCAAGATAATTGAGAGGCCATAGCTATGAGTAAACTCAACGAGTTTCTGCAATGCCGGGATCATAAACTGGTAAGTAATATCCACTGGTTACCTTGTACCTCTGTTAATGCCGCGGCTAATAAATCTGCTGTAAGTTCTGCTATCTGGTTCGGTCTGACTGCTTGTTTTAAGGCTAGGCGGCACTTCATCAACTCCACCGTCATTGAGCGGATGACATTTACACAAGCGAATGGTACCTAGCTTAAGCCCCATGAAAACACCATGGCACTCAATTGCCTCAACCATATATTGTGAACAAGATGGATAAAACCTGCATGATGGCTGTCTCAAGAAACGAGTCTTTTGATAGGTCCTTAAAAGCAAAAGTAATATTCTTGAAATCATTGCTTCTGACCAAATTTCTTGCCAGCCTTAATTAGACTTTCTCTAATGGCAGCCGCAATCTCTGTAAATCCTAGGGTGAGAGCGGTGGGATTGATGACATAAACCAGGGCGTACCACCGGTGCATTGCTGCTTCTTGCCTGAAGCTCTCGTCAAAACCATTCTTCACTAGCCGGTAAGCTTCTCTCACTCTGCGTTTAGCGCGATTTCTCTTGCAAGCGCTTTTGAAGACCTTCTTAGAAATGGAAAAACCAACTAAAGGTAACTTTAGCTGGTTGCCGGACTTTGCTTTTACCGCCGCCTCAGGTCTGGCTTTGGCGCCAGGTTTACCGCCCGGAGGCCGTCTATGTAACACATAAAGCGTCCCGCAACCAAACGAAACGCTATTCCTCGCTGCATAAGCACGCTGGAAAACGCTTGTTTTGCGTAGACGCTCATGAGCAGGTAACATTTTATGCTTAAAGCAAACCCGCAGATGACTCTAGACGGATAGTCTGTAGCGGCCCTTGGCGCGGCGAGCTCTGATCACCTTTTGACCAGATGCGGTGGACATTCTCTTCAAGAATCCGCTGCCTCTTTTGGCTTTACGGATAGCGCCTCTAAGTGTTCTTTTCATTACAACTAATACCTAAATTGAGACAAACAAGAATGGGAGCTAAAAATGTTTTTGGCATTGATGGCTATCATTCTATCGATAGGATAGCTATGCTATCATCTATTGCAAATACTTCGCGCTGTCTGTCCGTCTGGGCAGACTAAAAATTTACGAATCCACCCCCTTTCTTGCTCTTTTCTAACCTTGCCAAAGGTGCTGAGTAGGATGTCAGACATAATTGTCTTTTGAGGGGATGGGTTCGTCTTATTGTCGGACCCACAAAATAGGCGCGAGCCTTAAATCAGAGAACTAAGCGATGACGATCCATGACCAAGACGATGTGCGCCTGCTCAAACCCACCCGGGAGATCTGGAGCGAGGCCCAGAAGACACTTGTCAAAAAAATGTCGCAGCCTAGTTTCGAGAGCTGGATTAGACCATCTCAACTTATTGACTACAACAAGGGCATTGCTCTTATAGCCGTTAGCAACGACTTTGTCCAAACCATGATTGCTAATCACTATATGGAAGCACTGGCTCAAGCCATAGGCGAAGTTACCCAAGAAAAGGTGACAATCAAAGTCGTAGTCGATGCCAACGCCCAAAGCGAAAGCTATAGTGCCACCATCGCCAGTATCACATCAAGCCAAGGCCATACTTCAAGCACAACAATAACTACCGATAACAGGCAATCTGAGACTGGCTTAAACTCCAACGTTTCGTCATTTAGCTCCACCAGTGACGGCCTGGCTGATGTTTCTAGCCGCAGCTCTGGTCCAAACACTAACCTCGGTGGGTCCAATAGCAACTTCGGTAACGGCCTCTCTATGGTAGCCAGCTCCGGTACCCATGCGCCAGGTGCCCTGCAAAATGGCGCCTCTTCACGCTTACCTGACCATGTCACCATCAGTCGCAGCAATCTCAACCCGAAATACGCTTTCGATTCTTTTGTCGTTGGCTCCCACAACCGCTTCAGCCATTCTGCCGCCCAGGCCGTAGCTCAAAGGCCAGGTCAAGCCTACAACCCCCTCTTTATATATGGAGGAGTTGGACTGGGGAAAACTCACCTGATGCACGCCATTGGTCATGAGATTCTCAAGGGTTCACCCAACGCCTCAGTCCGCTACATTAGCTGTGAGAAATTCACTAACGAACTAATTAACTCTATCCGCGATGACCGCATGATGGATTTCCGCAAACGCTATCGTCAGATAGACGTGCTTTTGGTTGATGACATCCAGTTCTTACAAGGCAAAGAAAGTACTCAAGAAGAGTTCTTCCACACCTTCAACGCTTTACGGGATTCTGGCAAGCAAATAGTGCTCTCCTCGGATCGCCCTCCCAAAGCCATTGCTCGCCTGGAAGAAAGGCTAAGAAGTCGCTTTGAATGGGGTTTGATTTCTGACGTTCAGGCACCCGACCTGGAAACCCGCTTAGCTATTCTGCGTAAAAAATGTGCCCTTGAGGGCATGCGAGTTGACGATGAAATTCTTGAATACATCGCTTCGTTGTTTACAAATAACATTAGAGAACTAGAAGGAGCGCTGATTCGCAGTCACGCCTATGCCAATCTCACCGGCGAAACTCTAACCGTAAACGCCCTGGCAGGCATGCTGCAGCCCACTACACCAAGTCGCCCCAAGGTCACCCTTACTTGCGACCGTATTATCGACACAGTGGCTGCACACTACCGGGTTGAATCAAGTGAATTGCGCTCGGCTAAGCGTTCCCAAGACCTGGCCCTGCCAAGACACATCGCTATGTATCTGGCTCATGACATGATCAATATGAGTTTTCCCAGAATCGGTGAAGCATTTGGCAACCGCAAACACACATCTGCTCTATATGCACATAGCCGCATAAAAGAATTAGTGACCAAAGACCCCGGCCTGTCGCAATCGATCAAGCAAATCACCCACCAATTGACCGATTAACTGCCTGTTCAAAACTTGTGCATAACTTGTTTGAACCATGTCAGCTCACTGTCGAAAGCCCTGAACCTAGCGTATATACAGCATTTATGTTTGCACAATCAGTACACAAGTTATCTACAGGGGTAAATGAATCGGGGCTTTGCTTTGCGGGGTTATCTACAGAAATTGGCTCCCTCTGCTACTTCTATATAACTTAATTTAAAGACCTAACAGCAAGAGAATTTCTAGAGATGGCTCAGGTTGCCAAAAAACCTTCAAAGATGAGCGTTGAGAGATTGAAAAACAGCGCCCTAACGAGTAACCTTTAAACACAGCGAACTTGAGGTTTTGAAATGCATTTTGCGGTCCAGAAAGATGTACTCGTAAAAGCCCTTAAAGATGTCACCAGTGCTCTTGCAACACGCGTAGTGCAGCCAATCTTGAGTAACGTGTTGATTCAAAGTGATAATGAGTCAAGCATCAAGTTTCACGGTACAGACCTCGACCTGACAATTGAAACCAAAGCATCCGCTGTGGTTTACACCCCAGGCGCAATTACACTTCCTGGCAAAAAGCTTTTAGAAATCGTCTCTAAGCTGCCAAACGATCTGGTTTCTTTTCAGATCAACAAAGAGACTTATGAAACAACCGTAACTTGCAAGCGCTCCAAGTTCAGCATTTCTGGCTTGCCAGCTGATGATTTTCCTAAAACAATTGAGCAACGTCCAAAAGAAGCAGTGCTTATGCCTTGCGACGTTCTCAAGAAAAGTATTTTGCAAACAGCCTTTGCTGCTGCAAGCTTTGATGCTTCTAGCATCCTTGGTGGCGTCTACATGGTTATCGATGAAGGTAATTTTGAATGCACAGCCACCGACGGTTCACGGCTAGCTCACCGCTTTGAGAAACTCAATTTAGCAGCACCTGTAGCCGCGGCTAAAGGCGAAGGTGATAGCGTTGAAGCTGAAGGCGAGGCAAGCGAAGCTAAAGCAGCTACAGCCACCCTAGAAAAGCCAGCTAGCCTGAAGGCCATAATTCCAGCTAAGGCTTGTTCTGAAATTATCAAAGTGCTTGATAGCCAAGATAGTGGCAATGAAGTTCGTCTTGGCGTCATTAATGGCCAAATTACTTTTGAAACTAAAACCCACTATCTCTCCACTCGTTTGATTAGTGGTGAATATCCACGCTATCAAGAGCTTTTCCCAAAAGATTTCAGCCACTTAGCTAGCTTCAAGCGCGATGAGCTTATGCAGGCCATCGAGCGTGTTGCAGTTATGTCTGATGAACGCACTCACCTGGTTAAGTTGCACTTTGAAGCAGAGAACGTGCAGATCTCAGCTAATACTCCAGACGTTGGCCGCGCTCAAGAAGAAGTCTCAATTGGTTTTGAAGGCGAAACAATCGACATTGCTGTCAATGTGCGCTATTTGACCGATGTGCTTCAGCGCCTGGTTGTAGAAGAGATCAAATTAGAAATGACTGGTTCGCTCAAGCCGTTAATCATCAAGGGCATTGGCGATGAAGGTTATAAGTATCTCTTGATGCCTGTACAAGCAAAATAAGTTCAGTTGAAGAGTGGGTTCTGCCTCAGTGCGGCGTTATCAATTGCAGCGGTATTAGTTGCTGTCGCAGTAAAGCCCAGTAAGGTTGATGCTGAGGGTCGGGTGGCCTCCAACTGTGCAGACTTGGTTGAGTTTAAAGATCCCGAGAATTCGCTTGGATTGCGATTTAAGTATCCGCGCGCCTGGAAAGCCCAGCGACGCCCTGACAAGGACAGTCTGGTTAAGATCAGCGGTAAGACCGCTAGCGGTACTGAGGCTGAGATTGTTGTTTCTGCTGTCGATGCACCCAAAGGCCTAACTGCTCAGCAATTTTCTAAGATTTTGGATGAAGCTGTTTACGCAAAACTGGCAGGAGTGAAGAAGAGGGTTTATGGCGACGTTTTGGTTGGTAAAAGTGCTCGATTAAAGGGTTACTCGCAGACTGTCACATTCGCCGCTAATGGTTATATCGGGGGGCAGGAATATTTGATTCTACCTGCTCGCGGCAAGATCATTTCCTTTTTGCTTAGTGCACAACCTTGGGAGCTTGAGCAAGCTCAGTCTGTTTGGAAAAATTGTCTCACTACAATTGAAGGACCAAGTACTTTATTCGAGCCCGTTTCAGAGCGGGAGGCCTTAGCACTTCAACCCCGC
Organism: Obscuribacteraceae bacterium (SeqCode); assembly: GCA_044378815.1. Classification (GTDB taxonomy): domain Bacteria; phylum Cyanobacteriota; class Vampirovibrionia; order Obscuribacterales; family Obscuribacteraceae. The sequence goes on from JBIPOV010000041.1 coordinate 40,440, forward strand.
ACAGCTGAGTATTTACGCTCTGCTGGCCTTGTATCGTGCCTTCGGCCTCTAGTGCGTAAACCACCAGCCAACAGCTCGCTGGAAGATAAAATTAGAGCAGTCTTGCCGCGTAAGGAGGAAGAGAGATTTCTCGAGATCCCGTGGCAATCAGATCTGTTAGCTGCTCGCGCTAGGGCCCAGGAGTTAGGCAAGCCGCTGTTTATTTGGATAATGGATGGTAACGTTCTTGGTACTACCTGAGGTAACGGGCACTTGAGCCGTGTGCTCTTGAATCATCAGGAAGTAGTTGACTTTATCAAGAAGAATTTCGTGCCTGTTGGTGCTTCTGTTGAGGAGTTGCAGCCCAGTCGTTACGGAGGCGCAGTGTCGGCGCAGTCTAAGTGGTTTGAGCCGGTAGCGCAACGCGCCATGAGTCAGTTTGCTCCTCCTGGTTTTTGGAAAGAATTCAAAACCTATCAAGGCATGTATGTGGTTGGATCTAATGGCGCTGTCTACGACTACAAAGTTGGTTTACCTTACGATCCCACATATTTTTTGGCTGCCTTAGCCAAAGCTCTCGCCGATAGTAATAAAGATTCGCTCTCTAAGAGCGCTGGAGCCAATACTCGGTTAACAAACGAGAGAAACATGTTATCTATTGATCCATCAACTTCTGTGGTGCGTGTTTACAGTCGAATTATTCCTTTGCCAGCAAATTCCACCATATCAGAGCGCAGTGTTGGTCGCGATCATATGTGGATTCTGCGTCGCGAAGTGGAGGAGATTCTTGGGAGCAATGGCGGTTTAGAAGGCTTCAATTTACCCCCATCATTGGTAGCTAGAATGGTGCGGTTTCATTTGCTAAACAATGTGGGGAACATAATGCCTGCATTTTCCGAAAAGCAAGTGCGACGAGCTATCTTTAAGGCAAAGAAGAAGACATCACAAGGTGACCTTTTAACTTATTCGTTCACTGGAGATTACTCTTGCTATGCTGCTCCTAGAGCTGATGATGCAGGAGAAGGCTCGATGGAGGGTACAATTAATGGTGAGTTCGATGTAGATCGGAAGTCTAAGATGGTGGTGCGTTTTCGTGCCTATGGTGAAGGTTTCTCTCTCGGTCGTAATGATTCTTTGATCAAAGCTGTGAAGTATCCAGTTTCAATTGCCATGGTCGAAGCGAACGATAGAATTGGCCGAACAGTGATACCGTTTTGGGCAAACATTCCTATGTTCGCTCCAACATACGCTAATCCTCAGATAGTCCATTGACAGTATTGAATTTAAATTGGTAGCTTCGAGTCAAAACCATTGTGATTAAACAAAGGCCATTTACTAGTTTCACCAGATGCCTCATTTTGGGCATGGTAATTGCTTTGTCGACAGATTTAGCATTTGCCAGTTCTGCTCAGGCGGATCCGGCCTCTTTGTCTAAATCAGGGCCTTTAGCTAAGGCAAGCATTTACGCTCAGGGCGTTCAGGCTTATCAGGCTGGTCGCTTTAATGAAGCAGCTGCCTATATGTACGAATCAATCACAAAAGAGAAAGCAGGGGCCAATGCCTGGCTTTATATGGCTCATTCTTACTATGCCCTGGGTCAGAGGAAGCGGGCAGAAGAAACCTATCAGAAATTGCAGGACAATTTCGCAGGAACGCCTCAGGCTTCTATGGCAGTGCAATATTTAGCGCGCTTAAACCCCAATGGCAAGAAAGAAACTAACCAAGCAACTTCTAAATCGGCTGCGAGCGCGGTACTTCCGGCTGATATTGCCAGCAGTAAAGAAGGGATGAAACTATTGCGAAAAAGAGTCTCGCTGGTTAGACCTGTTTATGGCCATGACCCTGTCAATCAGAGAACCATAAATGCAGTTGATTCTTGCTTCGACAAGATTCCGCCCATCGTGCAAGAGATTTTGTTCAAGGGCGACATAGATTTTGTTATCACACCGACCATGATTGATAAATTCCCCGCTGGAGCCTACCAGGAAGTAGCTGGCTATGAAGGTGGTACTTCAAAAAGTTGTCCTGGTCTGTTTACAGGAAAGACCGTAGTTTTAAGCCAGGCAACGGTCGACGAAAACACAAACGAAGTGCGAAAAGCCAGAGATGCTGATGATCTACGTGGAACCTTTTTGCATGAAACTGGCCATGCTGTTGACGCTTGCTTGCAGTGGTATTCGTGCACCGATGAATTTAGACATAACTATTATCTTGATATTGCTCATGTGCCCGACGATGTAGCGCCAAGAATCAAGTATTACCTGCAAAAGTCGGTGCGGGGACAAAGAGAGACCTGCGCTGAGCTAACCTCTATATTGCTAGGCAATGAGCGCGGTTACTACCAAGATATGATTACTTATTTTCCCAATACGATGAAGTACATAAAGGGAAAGCTCGGTCTGTAGTGGCTTTTATTTCTTTTGCAAGTCGAGTTTTAGCTGTGCATTTTCAGCTTTTAGTAGGCTTCTGAAACGGGACCAGTGCTTGGGTCTACTTTGCTCAAGTGAATATCTGGGTAGAGTTCTTTGAACTTACTTAGATCCCATTTATTCTTGAACAATAGAACAGGGTCTTCGAATTTATCGGTAGCCACTGTGCAACTTGTAAGATTAGCAGCGGTTTTGAGAGTATCCCAGGCGCCTACAACCCAGAGGGCTTTGTGGATGTCTACGTTGCGCAAGGTAGTATTGGCGCCGTATTCAGCTTGCAGTCTGAACTGCACAACTTCAAATTGTAAGGCACCCACAGCGGCCAAAAGAGGGTATCGTGTATCTCTTTCGGTCATCCATAAGATTTGAATTGCGCCCTCGTCTTGCAGAGCAATGATGCCTTTGTGGAATTGCTTATATTTACTTGGCTCCTTATTTTCAAGGAAGGCAAAGAGTTCAGGAGCAAAGGTTGGAATGCCTGGATAAGACAGACGCTTGCCACTGCTGATAGTGTCACCAATAGCAAAAGCTCCAGGGTTGCTAAAGCCAACAATATCTCCAGGATAGGCCTTTTCGATTGATTGTCTCTCTTTGGCAAAAAGTTTCTTTGGCTGACTCAATTGAATGCTCTTTTGGGTGCGACTATTGATCACACTCATATCTTTTTCGAACATGCCTGAGCAAACTCTGACAAAAGCAATACGGTCGCGGTGACGCGGATCCATATTGGCCTGTAGTTTGAAGACAAAGCCAGTGAAGTCAGTGAATGTCGGTGCAATATCACCTTCGCTAGAAGGGAAGGAGCCAGGTTGGAGAGCCAACTGAATAAACGACTTTAGGAACAGTTCAATACCGAAGTTATTCATAGCGCTGCCAAAATAGACAGGGGTCAGTTCGCCTCTGTGTATTTTTTCTAGGTCTAGTGGGGCCGCTGCAGCGTCTAGAATCTCTAGTTCTTCATTGAGCTGAGCATAAAGTGCCTTTGGAATCAGCTCTTTGAGTTTCGGATCGTCGAGTTTATAGGTAGCTACTTCACCGCGGGTACGGCCACCCACTGTGCGTTCAAATAAGTAGACTGTTTGAGAATGCCTGTCGACAACACCCTTAAATTGATCGCCCGTACCAATTGGCCAATTGACTGGATAAGTGGCAAGGTTGAACTCTTTTTCGATTTCATCTATCAACTCAAGAGGCTCTCGACTTGGCCTATCTAGCTTGTTTATAAAGGTAAATAGTGGCAGTCGACGCAAGCGACAAACTTCAAAAAGTTTTCTTGTTTGCGGTTCAAGACCTTTGGCAGAGTCGATTAGCATTACGGCGTTATCGGCGGCTGCTAGAGTTCTATAGGTGTCTTCGCTGAAGTCTTGGTGGCCCGGTGTATCAAGTAGATTAAGACAGCAATTTTTGTATTCAAATTGCAAAACGGTTGAAGTGATTGAAATGCCCCGTTGCTTTTCTAGCTCCATCCAGTCAGATGTGGCGCTTCTTTGCTCACGACGTGATTTAACAGCACCAGCTTCTTCAATGGCGCCTCCAAAAAGCAATAACTTTTCAGTCAAAGTGGTCTTACCGGCGTCAGGGTGCGAAATAATCGCAAACGTTCGCCGGCGGTCTGATTGCTCTTTTAGCTCCGCTTTGATGTCGCTGAGAGCTGGCTCTTTGAGCTGAAAACTGTTTCCGTTCATCCGCGTTCCAATATGTTGTCATGCACCGATGCAGGAGTATACCACAGGCTCCTGGGCCGTTTCGGGCCATGCATTTAATTATTGCTAGCGCTAATTACTCGTGACAGCTATTTTCGTTTGAACTTATTGCTCTTTTTATCCTTGTGCTGAGCTGTTTCTGGCGTTTTCAGTGTTTTTGTTTTTGCTCTCTTAATGCCAGCTTTTTTGCACTCTGGGCAGGTTAGGCCAAAGCGAATGCGCAGGTGCACTTGTCTTTCGTATTCATGACCGGCAGGGCATAGAAACCAGGCTGGTTTAGTTGTGAAGGCAACTACATCTTTGGGCGTTAATTTGCCATTTTTTGTGGGATGCCATTCTTTAGCAACATCTGGAGCAAGTTTAGCCAAACTGTTTGAGACGGAGAGGCGATGGTTGCGACAGAAAGGACAACCAGCTCCTTCGTAGGTGCGCTCATAGATCCGGCCTTCCCATTCGTGATCGGGGGCCTTGGGACACTTCCACCAAACTGTTCTGAAACTGCGAATGGAAATATCTTTAGGCTTCATCTTGTTGTTTTTAGTGGGATGAAACTCCTTCACCAATGCAGGCATCAATGTCAGGTTATTGGTGATTGATGGACGCGAGCCTCGACAGAATGGACAAAACTCACCGACTTTTTCTTTAAAGGCCTGTTTCCATACGTGATCTGGCCCGCGGTTACATTTCCACCAAATTGGTTTGCGTGAAGGTAGTTTTTCTGGATCGATGCCTTTATTGGCTTTTTTGTCGAAGAAGCGCAAGTATCTGTTTATGTGCTTCAGATTGAGTAGTGGTGCTTTGCGACAATTCGGACATGAGGAGCCCAGTTGGGTTCTATTAGAAATGGCAGTTTGCCACTCATGATCACATTTGGAACAGTGCCACCACACTCTGCGACTTGAGCCATAACTGACTTTAGAAAGTGATAGACCGTTTTTCCTTTCGAGAAATTCCCTGGCCAGCTTTGGAAAACGTTTGGCCAGACTGTTGTCTCTGGTTACGAGATCGCCCTTGCAGGCAGGGCAACCTTTTGCGCCTTTGCGTCTTGCCAAAACCATTGATGAAATTGCTTTTTGGAAAACGTGTTCTGACCCTTCCGGACATTTGAACCAAACTTCGATATTGGAACCAACCGAGAATTGGTTTGGTTTGAAATTGCGGTTCTTCGTTTTATGCCACATCGCCGCTATCTCAGGAAATTCCTCAGAAAGCGGCGTTCGCTGTCGAATATCAGGAGCTTCAGTCAAAGTTTCAATCTTGATTCTTCGTAAAGGCATTTATAAATTCCTCTCTCCTGGTTATTTTGAAGAGTTTTACAAACCGATTAGTTATTTGTTGCATGAGCTATTCTTCTACTAATATACATTTACCAAGTTGCATTAGCGACTAATTGTTTACCTATGGGTCCAATTTCTTTTGGTCCACGAATTATTGGGCAAAACAATTCTGCAAGAAATAATATGTTTGGCACCATATATAGTATCAATGAAAAATCGTAATCAGCTAGATAGTCAATGACAACAATTGGATTAGAGCTTATGTGTTTAGCAATTTAAGGCAAATTTTCTTGGCTTGCAAATTTCCAAGAGGATTACTTATTTTTGCCTGTTGAAAAGCTATACAAAATTATAAGAACACTTTGCAATAGTTATTAAGTAAGCTGTTGACCAGGATTAACGGCTTTGACGCTGTTTCCAGTGCAGCGGAAACACCACTCGGCTTCCATAACTGAGCCGCAAACTTCGCAACGGGGCATACCTGAGCGCTTCTTATTAGTTGAAGGTGCTGGATTGACTGCTGCGGGAGCGGTAGCTGGTGCAGCTACTTGCGCTGGCGTTTGTGCTTGTACCTGACCTTGTGGCTGAACCTGTGCCTGAACCTGTGCCTGTACTGATGGCTGGCTGACGGTACTGGCTTCAGGAGAGCCTGCGACCGCCTGAGGAGCTGGGGCGGGATTAGCCATTCTTTCTAACATGGCTATATTGCCAGCTATTTCATGGGTTTTGGGATGATTTGGACCGTAAGCGCTGCCATAGATTCCATGTACTTTCTTGCACATTTGTATGGCATCTGGGTACTTGCCCTGACGGTAGTAGAGCTCTGCTACAAGGTTCATGGTAGTAGCTATCTCGAGGGCACTGGCGCCAATTACTTGGGTCTTTATTGTCCAGGCTTTGCTGAGAAAATGTTCGGCTAAAGTAAACTTCTGTTGTCTCATAAGCGAGCGACTGAGAGAGTCTAGGCTGTATGGTGTCCGCGGATCCTTGTCGCCGAAATGCTGCGCAATCAAAACCGTCATCGCCCACATCGCTTCCGCGTAGGGATAATTGGAGGAAGCCTCAGCTTGCTCGCCTAAAATTCTGTATCTGTCCCAGTCTTGATCCATGAAAGCCAGTATAGCCCTTCGTTCAAAAAAAATTATCAGTCGGTAGTAATAGGTCCTAACAAGTTAATCAGTCCCTATTTTGACCAAGTGTAAACCTATTAATCGAGACAGTTTACAGCCCATAGGGTATTCGGCGCAACACTGTTAGTCTTCTGACTATGGTTTAGCGATTCTTCCCTTGACCACTGGGTGGGGCGAAGCTATCTTAAATTCAAAAAAAAGGGAGCATCATAGTGCCTGAAGATAGACCAGTTCGTACGGCCATAATTGGCTATGGCCTCGCCGGTGCCGCTTTTCACGCACCATTGATTGCTTCTACTGCCGGCTTGGAAGTGTCAGCTATTGTCACCCGCAGTCAGGGTAGGCAGGAGCAAGCACAAGCTGATTTTCCCAACGCCAAAATTTGTTGCAAGGTCGACGAAGTCTTTAAGGCCGCTGACCAGTATGACCTTGTGGTGGTGGCTACGCCCAACGATACGCACATGGACTTGGGCCTGGCTAGCATTTATGCTGGAATTCCCGTTGTAATAGATAAACCAGTAGCTATTTCTTCAGACCAAGTTGAACAGCTTATAGCTGCTAGTACTGATGCAAATGTTGCCATTTCAGTTTTTCAAAATAGGCGCTGGGACAATGATTTTTTGACGATCAAGAAGCTCATTGAACGCGGTCAACTGGGAAAAATTACTCGTATGGAGTCGCGCTTTGAGCGCTATCGCTTGGAACCAAAACCAGGTGGATGGCGCGAAAGTACATCGCCTGAAGAGGGTGGCGGATTACTGTTTGACTTAGGCAGTCACCTAATTGACCAGGCTCTGGTTCTCTTTGGCAAACCCCAGCAGGTTTATGCTGAAATTCTGCACAGACGCCCAGGTGTGGCGGGTGATGATGATACTTTTGTGGCGTTGCGCTTTTCTGATGCTGTGGTTGTCCATATATGGGTAAGCATGCTGGCACCCGAGGTTGGCCCGCGATTTCGTTTGATAGGAATTGAGGGGACCTATGAGAAATGGGGCCTGGACCCTCAGGAGAACTCGCTTAAGGATGGCCATAGACCGGGTCTTTGGCATTGGGGCCGTGAACATGCGGAGCATCACGGCAGATTGACTACCTATACCAACGGCGTCAAACACAAGATAAATATTGAGTCAGAGCCTGGTTCTTATCAGAACTTTTATGAACAAATGCGCGATGCTGTTCGCGGTAAAGGCCCTGTGCCTGTGCCAATTGAAGATGCTTTAGTTTGCATGAAAGTGATCGAAGCAGCACGTCAATCAGCGCTCGTAGCTGGTCCAGTGGCCATATTTTGATTTGGATCAATTAGCAGGCGCCAGTCTAAATGAAGGGCAATAGCTGCACTTAAGCAACTAAACTGACAAACATCTGTTCAAGGTGGAACTTATTTGCTGAATGCCGGTCACTAGCATTCACAGTTCTCAGGTCTTGGCAATTTCATTCTTGTAAAAGAAAAGGCAAAGCGGTATCACTTGGCTATCAAATCTCTCCCCCAACTAATCACGGCTGTCGGTCGTACCTGGCCAGTTGTTGCTGATGCAACAAGTCGTGGCAACATCAAAATGCTCAAGTCTTTTCTCGGTCCAGCTTATCGTGGCCTCTTTCAACAGTGTGCCAAAGGTGCTCCATTTTCGGTCATGGACCCATCACATAAAGTACATTTTGACTGGCAGTACACTCGGGATTATCCTGAATTAGCCAAACTCTATAATGCTGCTAATTCTTCGCAGTGGAATGCCACTGAGAGCATCGACTGGAGTAGAGAAGTCGATCCACTAGATTTAACCGGGCTGCTCTTGCCTGATGCATTTTGTCCAGCCAATGTTTTGCCCATGTGGAGCAAACTTAGCCCACTAGAAAAGTCAAAACAACGACATTCACTGCTCAGTTGGTTCTTGAGTCAGATATTGCATGGTGAGCAAGCCGCTCTTTATGGCGCAGCACAAGTAATGCAAGCAGTGCCATGGCTAGATGGCAAACTCTTTGGTGCCACACAGGTTGTGGATGAAGGCAGACACATTGAGGTCTTTCACCGTTATCTCCATGAAAAAATGGAGAAGGTCTACGAGATCAATGAGAACTTGTATGTGCTAACTGAAGCTCTGATGGAAGATCCAAGATGGGACGTTAAGTTCCTCGGTATGCAAATTATGATTGAAGGCTTTGGTTTGGGATCGTTCTCAACCATTCGTAAAGTCACCGGTGAGCCGGTTCTCAAAGACTGTCTTAAGTATGTCATCGGTGATGAAGCCCGTCATGTTCATTATGGTGTATTGGCTTTAGAGCGCTATTACAAAACAGAGTTGAACGAAGCTGAATTGCGTGAGCGCGAGGAGTGGGCCTTTGAAGTTTGCTTGCTTTTGCAAAGACGCTTTCTTGCTCATGAAATTTACGATGAGTATTACACTCATTTATTCACCCCTAAGGCCTGGGATAAATTTGTCAGCGAGTCAGCTTTGATGGGCTTCTTCAGAAGTTCGATGTTCCGGATGATTATTCCAAATTTGAAACGCCTAGGTCTGATGTCAGAGCGAATTAGACCTAAATATGAGCAACTTGGTTTGCTTCATTTAGAGAGTGGCAGAGCCGCTCCTGAACTATCAGTAGCACAAATCATTGATATGCCCCTGGTGAAGTAAGGGTTACTCCCCGACTATCTGTCTTTGTCACTAGACTAAGTCATTCCAAGAAGGCTTGCCACGCAGTAGTTGAGCATGGCTGTACATATTAGAAGGGGTAAGCTCTTGTAGAATAGGCCGTTGCAATCTGTCAATACCAAAATTTTCTAGTTGCGATACCCTACTCCTTGATATTGCCATGCTTTCAGCTGTTTGGTTGACAGATAGACCATCAAAAAATCTTTTCTGAAGAGCTTCTGCGTGTCTTTCTGGTAGCGCTTTCAAAGCCTTTTCTACGATTCGTTGTCGGTCTTGGAATACCATATTCTCAAATGGATCTGAAACGTTGCCGCGCAGCAGCCCGAAATTCTCAGCAGCTTCGCTTCTTCCTGGTATAAAGCGTTGAAAAGTTGTTCTGAAATCCGCTGCCACTGAAGTCTTTAAGTATTGTTGTAGCTCGGTAACGGACCGTGGTTGAAGCTCTCCCGATAGCAATCCAAGGCGAGTTGTTAGCACTTGATCTTGTGCTAGTTCGGTCATGGCTGTTTTATGCGCTTCTGTTAAAGGCACGCCCAATTCTTTTGTAGTTTTAGCAGCGGCTTTCTGCAAGGGCGATTCAAGTGTATTGATAAGGCTTGTGACTGCTTTGTCGTCATTAGGATTGGCAAAAAGTCTTTCGGCGCTCGCACCCCAACTTGGCGCTGCCGACTTAGCTGCTGTCGCCATTTGTGTTTCTGCTGTGCCGGCTGCCGACTTTGCCATAGAGCGACCGCCGATAGAGAGAAAATCATCTATGAACGAGGCACCAGCTTTAATTGCGGCTTCAGCAGCAGACTTTATTGCTGGGCTTGTCAAAATGGCTTCGCCAATTTCGACTATGGCTTTGGTTGGTGGCATAGTAAGAACACTCCCTATTATTTGTTGATGGATTAGTTGGGGTGTGATTTGAAGATACTAGTAAGTTTGTGAAGATCACGTGAAACTATGTTCGTTTCAGTGGCAGAAACGCTTTACTAACAGCACAATTGGGGGGGTTATAAAAATGAGTATGAAACAAAGTTGGGACTGAAGTGTGACCACCCTAACTACACTGCCGCAAATCCTCATAAATTTCAGTGGCATTGGCAGCGCTGCTATATTGCATGGCTGGTGCAAACACAGTCATTTCTTTGTTTTCTGAGACCAGATCGATTTTGCCGTAGCGCATCAATTCAGATAGGGCTTTTAAGAACATGATGCGCGACTCTTCTTCGTTCTCATCGGGGCGATCGGCTCCACCTAAGGCAAATTTTTTGCACTGCACAAATTCACCCTGAGGGCTGTGAATTTTATAGATGCGGCCGTCTTGTTTTAGTTGTCGTAGCAAGGCTTCTTGTGCCGCAGCTAGTGTCGAAATCGGAGAGGTTTGCTTGAGCTCAAACAAATCTAGATATTCATTGGTCAGTACAAGCTCGGTGGCGCCATCTTCTATCAGTGATTCTAGAGCTTGCAGGTAGAGCGATCTAATTTCTTCTGGATGGTCGTAGGCGTGCTTACATTTGACAAACTCTTCGCCACCATTCTTCACTTTACTAATGGTGTTGAGAGTCTTTGAAGCTTCGCGTAGCAAAGCTATTTTTGTTTGTTCTAACTGATTCATTAGCCTGCCACCTCGATAAATGCACACTTATAGACACACATGACATCTAGTTTGTGGCTTTAGTTCCAATATATTTGTCAGGCGAAGTTAAAGATTGCATTCCCGAAGACAACCGGTCAGTACCAAGTATTTGACGAGCCTATTTTGTCTAGGGGCCGATTGTTCCCAGGCTTTTAAAATGGTCAAGCGCGTCTTTATTATCTTTTGTGGTTCTTGCTCCTTGGTCGAGGCTGCAGCCCGGTGCTAGTGAAGCCTTCAGGTTGATAATTTTGTCTCTAGACCATTTGGCTGTATTGATTTTTAGTTCTTGCAGGTGCCTAAAGTTAGTTAGTGTTTCAATCACTTCTGGACCCACGTTGCAATTAAGTAAATTGAGGTGGCCAAGGCGTTTTAAGTCGGCGAGGTACTTGACGCCGTTGGCTGTTATTGCCGGATTTTCCGAAAGGCTGAGATATTCGAGATTGTGATTTTTACCTATCAGTTTTAACGCATTATCGTCTATGGCACTATTTGAGAGAGTTAGTTTATGCAGTCTGGTTGAGCCAGCGATGGCTTTTAGGGTCGTGCTCATGTGGCCCAATTCTCTTGCCTCTAGCACTTCTAGGTGTCTCAGTGCTGGTAGATTTGCTAGGACTTCGTCATTTATATCTGTGTTTGTGACGTTGAGTTCTGTCAGGTCTTTCATGCCATAGAGATAAGTAAAACCGCGGGGTGTGAAATTGGAATCGCGTAGATCAAGCTTGTGGATATTTACTAGATGTTTGATATTGGCTAAATCTTCATTGGTCAATGTCAGGCGATTGCTGAGGTCGAGATCGCCTATTTGATTGGCTTTGAATTTTCTGAACAATTCTGTGTGCTTCATAAAATCACGGCTTGGTCGAAAGCGGATTAGCTCACCTTCGGGAATAGTAACCTCGCCTTGAGCTTCAATGATGTGCTCGCCATTTAAAGAGTAGATCGTTCCTAGCGAGACCTCTTTGGGAAAGTCAAAGACAATCACTTTTTGGCCAGTTGGTAATTGACTTGAACGACTGAATGGCTCGCTCGATAAAACTAAAGGCTCACGGCTGGCATTGGCAGGGTTAGGATTGGTAGAGTTCTTTGTAATCTTAATAGCAGGCTGGTTTGGCCGCAATTCAAATAGGATTCTAATAGTTCCGGTAATAAGAATTGCTGCCAGGACTAGAGCGTGATAATTGAATCTCTTCCATACTTTAGTCTTAATAGTCTGGCTTTCAGAGAGTTTGTCTAAGGTGTTATCGGATATTTCATTTCCTCTATCGTCTAGTTCTGATGATTTTGGTGTTAGTTTAGCCGCAACCTTTTCTAGCGAAACTGTTATTGGTGCTATTACTTTAGCGGCTGGATTGGCCCTGGTTAAATTGGATTCTTGTTCGGAGAGTTTTTCTTGTACTTGAGCGAAGCGAGGCTGCTTGCCACTCTTGATCAATATCAAATCTTGAGCGAGGTCATCCATACTCTGATAGCGATAATCAGGGTTTTTGTCTAGCATTACTCTTATTACTTGTTCGATACTATTGCTAAAAGTCTTATCTGGTGCGGTTTGAGCTAAACTGGGAGGAGGTGAGCTTTGATGCATCATAATCACTTGTACGGCATTTTTAGCTTTGAATGGTGGTAAACCAGTAAGGGCTTCAAACATGCAGCAGCCAAGTGAATAGATATCTGAGCGTGCATCTATTTTCGCTCCCAATGATTGCTCTGGGCTCATGAAGTGAGGGCTACCGATTACCTCGCCTGGCTTTGTTAGTGCGTTGGTGAGATTCTCATCGCTGACTAATTTGGCAATGCCAAAATCAAGAATTTTGACATCGGTAATTTTGCCATTAGTGTCTTCGCTAAACATGATGTTGGCTGGTTTCATGTCGCGATGAATGATCATCTTATCGTGGGCATAAGCCAATCCAAATGCGCATGGAATGAAAACTGAGAGGCATTGCTCTAGAGTGAGTGTGCCTTTGATTTTGATACGAGCAGAGAGGGTCTGGCCTTGAACGATTTCCATCACATAGTAGGGAGTTACTGTTTCCAGCAAACCGAAATCGAAAACTTTTACGAGACTAGAGTGTTCTAGTCTGCAAGCCGCCTTAGCCTCACGCTGAAAGCGTTGCCAGACGTTGTCGTCTAATTTGTCCGTAGGAATTGTTTTAAGCGCTCTCTGGCTATTCAGAGAGAGTTGCTCCACTCGGTAAACAATGCCCATACCGCCTATGCCGAGTACATCAATTACTCGGTATTTCTCGTCTATTATTGTGTCTGGTTTGAGCTGTTCCATAACATCGAGCCTCAGCTTAAGGGCCGATTCTAGTTAGGTTATCTAGGTCATTGCCAGCTTTGAATGATTTTATATGAATGATTTGTAGTGAGCAGTTTTGCGGCAAATTTCTTCTTAAAAATGTCTCGTCTTCTTCTTTCCAGTTTAAACAAGATAGTTTTAGGTTGTTTAGTTCTTTTAGGCTTAATAGAGTTGGTATGGCGCTGGGGGTAATAGGGTCTTGAATAAGGTTGAGGTTTTTTAGTCGGTTGCAACTTATCAGTGGCTTTACTCCTTCACCGGTTATAGAGGGGTTTAAAGCTAGATTGAGATAGATGAGAGAGGTGTTCTTGCCGATCATTTTTAAATTTTGATCTGTCATGGCGCTGTTGCAGAGGACCAATTTTTGTATTTTTTTTGAACCGGAGAGTGCTGCAATTGTTTGGCTAAAGGCAGGTATTTCTTTTGCTTCGAGAGTGCTTAATTGGCCCAATATCTTCAATTTTGAAAAGGCTTGATCATCGATAGTGGCGCCATTGATAGTGAGATCTTGAAGCGTGGTAAGGCTGTCTAAATCTGCAATTCCGCTTGGGCTAAGGGTGCAATGACTGATATTCAATTTGCCCAATTTGCTAAGATGTCTTATCGCTGCAAGGTGTTCATCGCTGGCTCCAGGAAGTACGCTTAAATCGAGCTCTCCAATTTCGTTGCTTTTGAATTGCTCTAGCAGCTTAGGATTTTTCATACAGGCTTTGTTTGCCCAGAAGCGGAAAATTTCCTTAGAGGGCAAAGTAACAGTGCCTTGAGCGTTGATTTTGCGTTCATAGTTGGTCGTGGATATTTCTCCTATTGAGTACTCTTTAGGAAAATCGAATACTAGAACTTTTGATCCGTCTGCCGTCGTCGATTCGTGCGAGAATGAGCGAACCGAGGCATAACTGACAACTGGCTTTTTCTCTTTCAATTTTTTTAGAACAATCGCAGATGCAGCTGTCACTGTGAGAATTGCAGTGATAGCGAGAGAGGCATAAGTGATCAAATTTAGTCTAGCTCTTTTGCTCTTTCCATTTTTGTTTCTGTGGACTCTCTCTATTTTTTCTTCGTATTCTTCTTCTAATTCTTCGCCTTCATTGTTGAATTCATCATTGATACCATTGCTGTCAGCTCTTTTGCTGTCGCTTTCTATGGCCTCATATGACTGTCTTTTGTTGGTGCTTTGCCAATGTTCTTTGGCAAAGAGAGGTTTGCGGCCTGCTTGAATTGAGATTAGGTCATGAACTACCTCATCCATTTTTTGATGGCGGTCACCTGGTTTTTTCGCCAGCATTACCCGCACAAGTAGTTCTATTCTTTCGTCGAATTCACACTCATTAGACTTATCGGTCAGGCTGGGAATAGGCGCGGATTGATGCATGATCATAACCTCGACTGGATTGCTATCGAGATAAGGTAGGTTGCCCGTAAGCGCTTCGAACATGGCGCATCCCAGAGAATAGATATCGGAGCGTTGATCTAGTTTGTGACCAGCCGTTTGTTCGGGACTCATAAAAGTAGGGCTGCCAATTACTTCGCCGGCCTTGGTTAACGCACCAGCTTTTGTTAGTGCTCCAGCGCTTGCGTCGCTGTTGCTAAACATTTTTACCAGGCCAAAATCGAGAACTTTCACCTGGCTAATTTTGCCATTGCCAGCCTCAACAATCATTATGTTGGCTGGCTTGATGTCGCGATGGAGAACGCCCTTACTGTGTATGTAAGCCAAGGCTTGCGCTACAGGAATAAAGATCGCGAAAAATTGATCAATGTTTATCGGCCCCTCAATGTTGATGCGTTCACCAAGGGTCATGCCATCTACTACTTCCATGACATAGTAAGGTGTGAGCTTGTTAAAGAGTCCGTAGTCATAGACTTTGATCACATTGGTGTGTTCAAAAGTTGATGCTGCTCTTGCTTCAAGCTCAAAGCGCCGCCAGGAGTCGTCACTCAGCTTATCTGTATCTATAATTTTTAGGGCCCGAATGGCTTTTAGTGAGATTTGTTCTACTTTGTAGACAATACCCATGCCGCCAATGCCAAGAAAGTCGAGCACACAGTACTTGTTGTCGATGATAGTGCCAGTCGTGAGCTTTTGCATTTACTTGTTGCTAGTCATCTTCGCTTGCTTTTTTAATTTGTTGACGGATGGTCTCGGTATAGCTATATAATTTTGGCGTAAATAAGCTGATCGCAAAATTTTCCGTCTTTAAGAGCTGATTTTTTCAAGCGTCCTTCAAACTCATATCCCGCTTTTTCTAGTACTTTTGCTGAGGCGGGGTTCCAGTCAAATACCATGGCATAGATGCGAACGAGATCATGATGGGCAAAGAAATAGTCAGTCATCGGAGGCAATATTTTGGTCATAAGCCCTTGGCCCCAATACTCTTTGCCCAGCCAATAGCCTAATTCAGCGCTTTTTCTGTGGACATCCTGATTAATTACAAGACCGATGCCGCCTACGCATTTTTCGTCAACGATAATGGCGAAGTTAGTCACTGGTTGCAGCCGGTTAGCCAATTCAACCCATTCTCTAGCATCTGTTTTGCTGTAAGGATGGGGAAAACGATCGCGCAGATTTAACCAGACGTCGCGGTCGTTGGCATGATGGCTTAGTGAGTCTGCGTCACTGGAGCGATATGGCCTAATAACTAAATTGTCGATTGCAAAAATCATGCGCTAATAGTAGCAATAAATTCTGATTTGGCTAACCAAGAGTGTTTGAGCCAAATCTGTTATATTAAAACATATAGTAAAACAGCTACCCCGCAATTATTCACGGGAGTGATACCAAAGTAATCTTTTAAAAAGCACAAAAGCCCTGTCAGTTGGCTCAGAATCTGTGTTTACCAAGACCCAGACCAAACCAATAACGGAGCTTTTGATATGTCTAAGTCTAAACAGGTTACTTCCGGTTCGCAAGGCCAAATGCAGCTTGATGTGCCAGGTTTAAAGCGAGTTGTAGCAAAGTTCGATGGCGGCGCAGTTTGCTCAGATGGCGGTTTATTACTTCTCCGGAAAGCTGACCTCCGTCTAGGTTTGACTGAGCTTGCTTCGTTTGCGGT
>JBIPOV010000161.1:0-4948 GCA_044378815.1 Obscuribacteraceae bacterium (SeqCode)
ACCGAAGATTCGGACAAGCACGAATTTGGCAAAGCCTCATCCGTGCTTGTTCTTTTGCAAAAACTGTCACTTTAGCTGAACTAAGGTGATAGGCAGGACCGCGAAGAAAAAAAGGGCTCTGTAGCCCAGTGGTAGTTTTTTGCTATTTTTCTAGCTGCCAATCGGCGGTTTTTGGAAAAACCAAAGGCCCCAACCAAGGAACAAAAAGATGAACGCATCACCAAGGTGACGCATTCATCTCGGTTTATCGTTTTGCTATTTACCAAACAACTTTCAGTCCGTGCAAACAGAATGACGTGCTTAGCTATTAGCTACTTTCTTGGGGTGGCGTTGCAGAGCTGGTGACACTTCGGCTTTGTTTGGAACCGGGCGAGGTGGAAGCGGACGCTGAATCACTAGTGGTCGCTCCACAATTACCGACGCCTCCTGTGCAACTTTTTTGACGAGCTTGCGACCTAACTGTGGGTAAGAGAACGTTAGAACAATTCCTTCCTCCATGCGGTCTCGTTGCCACTGACGAATTTTGTCAATTTGCACAATTAGCTGAATGCGGGCGCGCTCGGTGCTAAAGTTCGGATCGGCGACGAAAAGGCTCTTTTCGATCGAGATGGGAGTGTCATAGGCAAAGCTTATAAAATACTCGCGCTCGTCATAAGTGAGCTTAATGTGCACCGGGTGCTCAACCAACTCTCCTCCGATAGTGTAGCTAACGATGCCCCCTGAGACATCTTCCGCTTTGGCTTGTGAAAGCCGAGCAAAGAGATTGTTTAGCAAGTCAGTAAACAGAACTGTGTTAACACGTGCCATGATCTTTTTTCCATTTTGTAACTGCTTTCGCAGGCTGCCCAGAGTAGGCGAGCATTGTTGCTAGGTTCAGCTTCTTTGTTGTTGAAGCAGACCAGTTCAAATACCTGTTGGAATTCAGGTACTGAGTTTTCGCGAAAAGAACAGACGGGATTCGAACCCATGTCATACGCTAAAGAGCGCGGGCTCAACCATTTGAGCTACGACTATTAACTACTGTTCTTGCCTCTAGGTTGAGGCTAAAACTATCTCGCTTTAAGCAATTTGATGTCGCTTGCTTTGCGACTGGCGGGAATTAGGATTCTGTCGCCATTGGAAAAAACGTCAAATTCAAGTCCGGTGATTCTTCGACCACCCTCACCTCGCTCGCAAGAGTTCAGATTGGTTGAAAACCGAGACCCCTGACTGACAATATAGACATGGCTTGTACCTGAAACCTCAATGATAAAAGCCCCATCTCTGTCATATGCACCCTCGGGCTCAATGTAAACGGCGGTACTTTCGTCCAGACCGACTACGATAAAGCCAGGATTCTCGGCACAGATAGCCATCAACCGCGTCCAGCGAACATAACTATCAACGTGGGTGTCTAGAATTATTCCGTCAATAAGACCCAGGCCTGGACCATACTCAAGCTGATCACAGGCGATGAGTTTATCATTACCCATACCACCGGCAATCATTTTTGATACAAGTGACGCAGTACCTGCTGAGTTCCCGCCAATGAGAATACCTTTTTTTGCAGCTGCAATGATTTGAGTATATAGCCCATCTCGCTTCAACTCTTCAATCATGAGCGATTGATCACCACCGCGCATCCAGACTAGGTCTAAGTCGGTTGGCAGAGTCTTGTGACTACCTGGAGTAATCACAGTAACTTTGGCTCCTAACTGCAGAAAGTCTTCAGCGCTGGCAGCACCACCTGTTATAGGTTTGTTGGTTGCATGGGCAATCAACCCGACGTGTAGTTGATGACCATTCTCATGACGAGCGGCTGCTATTTCAAACAGCGTCCGGAAATTTTGGGCTACGGGCTGCCCTCCGATGACAAAAGCTTCGAATTTTTTAGTTTTCATTCTCCGTTTTTAACCTCATAGTTTTGATTTTTGGGTTGATCTGTCGCAACAGATGTTGCACTGAATGCTTCATTTAATTCAGCATTAATAATCGCTTCAATGCCTGAATTGTCTCCGCCTTCATTAGCAATAGAGGCAGAAGCTTCAATCAAGTACTTAAGTTTCATAATTTCGCATTTGGAATATTTTGGATTGAGTTGTTTTTCGGACAAAATCAGAGGAGATACAGTCATGACTGAACCTGAAACAGACACACAGGCAAGATTATGCCTGCGTGTTTTTCCTGCATCGGGTTTAGGCTATTTCGGCGCTAACTAGCTGTTGTCTTGCTTCTGTTTGTCAGGCAAGCTCACAGGCAGCTGAAATGGAGTCTGACCGCCTTTCAATTTAGCGATGCGCTCTTGAACAGCCGCATCAGCCGAAGCTTTGCCAAGATCCTTAAAAGCTTTACCTGTCTCAGATTCTTGCAAGCCGAGATAGGCTTTCTGGGTATCACCACGGCGTCGCACCGCATCCTTTGCTTGTTTAAATTGTTCTTTGGCAGATTCAAGAGTTTTGTTTGAACCAGCGGCAACTTCGGCGATCTGCTTGCGCGCTTCATTGATTTGATTTTGAATTTCGATGCTCTGCTGTTGCAGCTTGTAACTTTCCAAGTCTTCTTGGGCTTGGCGATATGCAGATTCTGCTTGGGACACCGCTTCTTCTGCACCGTCAACGTCTTGACGCGCTTGCTCCATAGCGTCCTCGAGCTGAATCTGTGCATTTAACACGACAGCAGCTTGTGCATCCTTGCCCTGACTAACCGCGAGCTTGGCTTGACTTCCGTAATCATCGTGCTGCTTAACCATGCCCGAGTATAGGCGCTGGATCTCAGCAAGCGCAGATTTGGCTTGCGCAACTGATTGAGCTTGCAAGCGTACCTGTTCAGTTATGTCTTCAACCGCCGTTTTTGCAACATTCGTTGCGATCTGTCCACCTTCGGCTATGTAGCGACCGGTGAACAGCCAGTTGACTGTTGAAACAAGAACTCGACCGGCGCTAGGGCCGAAGAGCCAATAGACAGTCTTTTTCAATGGTAAACTCATAATCTTGCCTCAGTAAAGATGGACATGTTTGCTTTAGCCAAAGCGGCGCAAGAAGCTGCAACCGCCTTGACTAATTGACTAAAGTGCTCGAACAGACAGAGACAGCAGCAACTAATTAGTGTGCTGGTGAAAAGCCACTGTTCTGAACGATTCGTTGACCAACTGGCCCGGTAGCAAAGGCAATGAAAGCCTTCACATCAGCCGAAGCAGTGTCAGATTGATAAACAAAGAAAAGTTCACGCGACAGAGCATAGCTCTTGTTGCTGGTTCCGGGAGAGACACCATCAATAGGCAGCCATTTAGTGCTGAGCTGCTGAGGTTCTACTTGCGGGAAGGTCGCATAACTAACGCCATCATCACCAAGGATTCGGATAATGCCGGTTGTTTCATCACGCTGCATCGTCGTAGCAGTGAGGCTAAAGCTCTCACCCTTCATCGCGATTTTTTGAAAGAAATCGCGAGTGCCAGAACCTTCGGCGCGATTGATCACCCGAATAGCTTTATTTGCTCCACCCACTTCAGACCAGTTTTTGATCTTGCCCGAAAAGATGTCGCTCACCTGCTGTTTGGTGAGACTCCCCCCGAATTCGTTGCTTTTGCCAACAATGACGGCGACCTCATCGGTAGCAACATGCACTGCGGCTAGACGAGGTTGACCATTCTGCTCATCGTTGGTTAGAACGCGCGAGCTACCAGCCAGATTGATGATGCCTTTCTGAACATCTTCGATGCCCTTCTCAGAGCTTGTGGTCTGCCAAGCAATCTTGCTGCCGGAAGGCACGTTAGCTGCTAAGTCGCGATAAAGCACGACCATCGAGGTGCTGCCTTGAATCTTCACGTTGAAAGGACTGTTCACTGCGGTACCGTTCTGAACCGCTGAATTGCTCGGCGCAGGATTTCCGTTGCCATTATTAGCAGTGCCAGAGTCATCAGGTCGTGCACTGGTCTGTGCGGCAGGGTTAGAGAAATTCTGGCTCGGATGGCTACCTTGGTGCGTGAAATAGTTGTAGCCGAACCAGCCGCCACCAAGAACAGCAGCAATGATGACGATAGGGGGAACTTTAAAAGACATAGTGGGACTCCTTTTATATGGACAATTAAACGGTCAGAACATAATGCTCACCAGTGCAGAGAAGTGCACTAATGAGCCGGACGAGAACGCCGCGAGAAGAACTTTAGAATCAGCTACCGCGAACTACTACCAACGGGGCCAGAAAAAAGGCGTTTGGCGATAACCGGGTTGAAAGGAGTTGCCATAACGAGACGGGTAATACTGCGGCCCGAAAACTCGGTAGTGCAGGCCTGGAAATAAAATCGAAACAAGGACGCCAAAAATGACGAGCCACACGAGTAGTTGAATCAAGGTCATTCCGCTGTTCTTCTTGTTCAAATTCTTCAAATTTTTCATGATGGCTTCAGGTAATAGTGAAGAAAAGTAGTTGCGAAATCGATAATTCTCTGCCATTGAAATGAAAGAGCACCATGTCTTCTCACGGAGAGAAGCTGGTGCTCACATGAAATTTCAGGGAGAGTGGCAATAAGGACCTTAAGCGGCGGGCTAAGGTGAAGACTGCATTAGTTGCCGGAGCTACCTGATGCGGTCTGGTTAAGCAGGCCTTCTAAGCGGACGATTTGGTCGATAGCTTCGATTTGAGAGAGCGACTCAATATCACTTTCGACCTCAACGCCATAAGGGTCTTCTATGGCTTGGGCAAAGTTCTCGCCCCAAAGTGCGGCGCCACCATTGAGAAATTCAACCGTCTTTGGGGTCCATTGATATTGCATGACTTTTTACTCCGTAGTTGTATGCTCGAATTTTATTGGTAAGGCTTGAATTCGCGAGGAAGAGCTTCAGTAGCGCCTTGAGGCAACTGACCAACATTGATAAAGGCAAAGTTGATCTTGACCATAGCCGCGTTGTACTCCGCTGCCAGGTCGTTAAAGCTTGCTTTCATGCCACTGATTTCAGCTTGCACTTGATTG
>JBIPOV010000111.1:0-16588 GCA_044378815.1 Obscuribacteraceae bacterium (SeqCode)
GGGCTGATTCAAAAACCGCTCTCTATTTGTACTTAGATATCACCTAGATGTCTTTTGCGCCAAGCACCGCATATAGTGCCTGTTACAGTCAAACAAGTATAGATTTTTTTGCTTAAAAAAACTACTGGCCTTTAAAGAACCAGCTAGTGAACTTTGCCCACCAGCCAGGCTTATGCTGACTGTCAGTTAGGAGCTTTATAGTTTCTTGCGCCGATTCTGCTTGTGCTTGTAAATAGCCATTGCGCATTAGTAGTGCTTCTATCTTCGCATCTTTCTCTTTTAACAAGTCCCACAGGTGCTTATTATCGGTGGTTGTTATTAGATTCGGATTATTGTCGGCAAGTGTCGCGACACTACCAACATTTGTTGCCAACCCAGCATTACTGTCGGCACTTGTCGCGACATAGTCAGTTAAACTTACAGGAGTGTTGGCACTTGTCGCCAACCAAATCAATAAGCGACCATATTTATCTGTTTTTGCTTGAAGCTTTCCACACTTTGCGTATCGCTGAATGGTACGCTCTGACTTCCGCATAGAACTTGCAGCTTCAATAACCGAAACCCATGAGCCACTGTCGCTGACGGTGGCGACAATGTCGGCATCTTGATTGAGACTGTCGGCACTTGTCGGCACAACATCAAAGAGATCTTCCATTCCGTCAGTAGCGGCGGAATCTATAGTCTGATAATCGCGGGCGGTATCACTCATGCCAAGGAGTATAGCTGCAAGATGTTAATCCTGTCTAGCTTTGCAGCTCAACGACACAACTGATAATTAAAGTTTATTAGCTCAAGTCAAAGAAGAAATCTTCTTACTGAGTCAAGAAAAATCAGTAATTCCCCTATAGCGCTTTATTAGTTCATTGCACTTAGACTTTTAGAAGATGCTTTGCGGCATAGCCTTTCAATATTGGCAAAATATTTTTGCCCGTATTAGTCTGTTGAAATTATCTAGGAGATTCTAAACATGCACAAAATTAGAAATCTTGCTTTGGTCACTTCTTTAGTGATTTTGGCTGGAAATTCCGTTACAGAAGCTCTTGGACAAGCCTGTTCGCCTGTTGCTGGTCATGATTCAACTGAATATACGAAATGGGAGAAACAACTAAATTTCCACCGAAATTGGCGCTCTTCTAATTTTCCTAAAGAAGCGGTAAAGCCTTTCAACTATGCCGGATCAATGAAAGTAAGAATAGCTCCAAATGGCATGATTACTTTCTTGGCAGTTGCTCAAAGTTCTGGTGATCCTGTAGCTGATTTTTCTTGTTTAGAAAGCATAGCCAGCGAAGCTCCATTTGAAGCGATGCCAACAAAGCGGCATAATTATCCTGATTTGGAACCGGGTTCTTCAATCGCTAATGATTTTGAACCGGATAGATACCAAAGTATTATAACTTTTGGTGGCCTGGATGCTCAGCCGAAGGCTTGTCCAGAAGCCGAGGTATTTTATAACAAGCATCCACAGTTAAAGAACCGCTGCTATCTATTGCATTTGATTCCGCTTGGCATTAATAAGCACTATCCATCTCTTTTTTCAGATAATGAACTAACAGCAGAGAATAATCTCATTGCCTTAAAAGGAAATGTAGATCCAGATGAGGCCTTAAAACCATTCCTTGATGATTGGCAGGCATTTATTACTCATACGAAGACAGCGACTAAAGCACAAATTTTAAAAGAAGCTGCTAGCATTAGACAGCGGCATCAACGACACCTTGTAGTAATGTAGAAGAAAAAAATTAGAAGAAACGGCAAGACTTCATAAATGAAGTCTTGCCGTCCTGGTGTTTAATTCACTTCACGGATGAATTGAATTATGGGCAGGTTGCGGTAGGAGTCGTCCAGTTCGTATAGATCTGGTCTGTATACAGCTTTCCACAAGGATAGATTTTCACGATCCAAGCATCAGTCTCAGCAAACACGGCGCCAAGTCCAGCCCCTCCGCGCTTGATGGCAATCAACTGTGACCATAGTTCGTTATAGACCGCTGTATTCTGGAAGTACTGTGTCCAAGCGGTAGATGTTGGGTAAAACTCACGAACGATTTGCAGATTAGTCTTTGCTGCATAGTTAACAGGAGTTGTGCGTTTATTACCAGCTCCATCACAGATAGTGGTTTTACGAGCACCCCAAGTATTCCAAAGCGTAGAATCAGGTCCAGACAAGGCGCAACCATTCTTCGCATTAAATGCGCTGATGTCAGCTATTACACGCGGGCGAAACTGGTTTGCACCATTACTACTGGACCCTGAGGTTGTAGCGAGATTATCAATCGCATGTCCTGTTTCGTGATAGAGAACCTCATCAAAGTTGAAGAGCGCGCTGCCTGTATACTCCGTTGGAGTGCCGCTGGCATTTTTGGGCTTTTCAAAAATGGATACAAATCCAGTTGTTGCATTACCAACTGCTGATGGCTTATGCACACCGAGCACACCATTAACTTGCGTATCAGCAGGAAAAGCAGCTGCACCCATCAAGGTCTGCGCTTGCGCAGCCGTTTCAAAAACATACAATGTGTAGTTGTATGCCTGAAACTTCTGCCGAAGTTCTGGCGGGTTTGAGGTTGGCAGATTCTTCAATAAATCACCGGCACGAGCCTTAAAGACTGTTGGGTTAGCACCGCAATAGACATACCAGCCGGTGGTTGTTGGTGCTGTACTTAGCTCATACGGATATGGATAGCTCGCAATTGAGACTTCGGTACAGCCTGTTGGTACGAAGGGTGCTACATAAGCGGCTTGAGCTGGAGTGACAGCAATCAAGCTGCCTGTAACTCCTGCGAATGCCAATGCAGCAATGCCCAGCATTTTTGATATTGTTCGTTTCATTTTGATTACCTTTGGGGTTGTTGAGTGGAACCTCTCCAAGCACCAGGACGCAGGCGATCAAGACTTTTCTGACACAACGGTGTCGAGAAAAGTTGGACGATTTAGAGCCTGTTTTGGTTTTAAAAGATTGCCTGAGTTAGATTGGTGAAAGAAGAAGTCCCTCAACCCTCGCCGTTCATGCTGCTCCGATGCGCCCAGTGTTGCAGGATCTTCATTAGGCAAACATTTAGACTGGCAGCCTGTAGCCATTATGATAAAAACTGAGGCAACAAAAAGGGCTAGCGAAGCTCACGCCACGGGCCTTTCAGGACCTGCCAGTCCAATTAAACCGCTACTCATATACAGCTCAGTCCATAAGCCAGAGACGGGCTGCAAAGGCAACCCTAAATCACAAATGAGCCATCCAAGGGGCGATTACTGAAAACTTGGGACGGCCTTAGCGACAATCGAGAGACACTACCGGTAGTGTTTGGCGCAATTACTACTTTTCAACCTTTTACAGCAAAGCTAATCCACATCTAGTGATTCCTCGGGATATCAAGAGCAGAATCTCCGCGCCCTTCATCCAGCCCAGTAGCTAAAACGCTCTTCCTGAGCCAATCTATAATCTACGAAACATAATCGATATTCTAAGACACTCAACATTTGATAGTTAGATTCTTAATCGCTCTTACTTTGAGTGTTTATACTAGCCATTATTTTCACATCACTTGGAGCTTACCGCCAAATGGAATACAACAGGGTTCTTGCAATGCCATGGGATAGCCTCAATTGGGAACAGCAAGCCGAATCACTCCAATTAGCCTATCGTGCCGGACATGAAATCGGCACTGAGCGAGCAGAACAGAACAACGATACTGCTGAAACGACCTTTACCGATTTTGATATGTACCTTTTACAAGATCCTGAATTCAATGAAGATGATGGACCAGGCCCTGATCAACCCGATTTTATGAATGATTGGAAACCAAATTATTGGGCCAATAGACCGCTTACGGATCTACGGGTTATAGCGTTTATAGCTGCATGCGAAGACGCTAAAGAGCAGCGAAGACGCGCAAATGTCGCTCAATAAGTTGCTAGTCCGATAATGCCTATTCAGTTTCACGCCTAATATAAAAACCCCGAGATCAAGCTTGCCGCAAGTTCTCGGGGTTTTCTTTTATCGTACCAGAAGCCGCCTACAATACCACCAGTTGTCATTTATATCAAAACCAGCATTCACCACTGCGGAGTTGCACCTGGTGACAGACCCGCCACCCGTATATCCCCTGCACGCCACAGCCGATATCTTAAGCCACTCTAAGTACACCATCCCGAATCATCGCTATTATCTTCAGCGCTGCTTATTGCAGCTCTCGATTACTTGTAGCTTTTGGAAGGGCTACTTGTAATAGGAATTATGGATTGTGCACAAAACTCCCGAGGCTTTTGCTTCGGGAGTTTTGTTTGTTGCCACTTGTTCATTGAATTTTTGACTAGTTTTTGATTAGCACCCGTGACCATCTCGCTATTTTTTGACTATTTCTCGCTCCACTGATTTGGCAATAAATCCCTGGCTACATTTGCCGATCTCTTTGTCTCTTCTATTTCTCTACTGGAAATAATTTGCTTCTTCGCTTTTGGCGCTAGTGGCTCTTTGTTCGCCAAATAGCTGACTATTTCATCAGTGTTCTGCGTGCCCATTTCAGCCTGGTACTTGGCTTCGACTGCATATTTAACACCAGTCATCACTACATCAGCCAACCAAGATTGAGCCCCTATCAAGTTTGCCTCTACTTGCTCAAGCTTCGTTAGAACTAGCCTGTTATCACTAGAGCTGCTTTGGCTGCCAGAGATACCAGCTAATACCATTTCTTTCACTAAGTCAGATACCTTAAGACCCCTGCTATCAGCCATCTTTTGCAAGAGTTCTGCCTTGTCTTCTGGCAGCCTAATTGATAATACGTTGGTTTTCATGTCTCTCTACCTTCTCAATTACCGGCCCCAGTAGCCACCTTCAAAGTCGTCTCTATCTCGGTCTTCTCTCTCTTTTTCTTCTCTTTTCTCTTTCTCTCTTCGCTCTCTTGCTTTCTGAGCCTCTTCATTGCGCCCTATCGCTTTTAAGATATTTTCTCGCAACTGTGCTTTTCGCTCTTCTTCCTGCTTCCTTTGCAGCTCTTCAACATACCTGTCTAAAGCGTCCTTCTCCCTGGGTGGCTCTTTATCAAGCTCTATCAGTGATTTCTCTAGGTCTTCGCGCTGGTCCTTCAAGTGATCTTTGTTCTCAGTGAGCGGTATCATCCTCACTATCGTGTTCGCTATCGAGGCCGCTGACATGAATAGACCCATAACTGGGTTTCTCATCATGGCGTCTTGCATTGGGTCAAGCACCCTGCCGCCCTCCTGGGCCTTGAGATCTGCTGATGTTTTGCTCCGCTCACTCTTCTTCAGAGCGTCTTCCATGCCCTTCTCCATGGCCCCGGCAAACCTTGCCCGGTCCTGGTCTTCTATCCAGCTCCGAAGGTTGTTGTAGCTGTCGATCGGCAATCTCTCTTTTTTCTCTCTCAGCTCGCGGGCCAACTCTGTCAGCTTCTCGTAGCCGTCTTGGCTCTTGTAGGTTTTGCCGTTGTGCTCAAAACTGTCTCTGTCTCTTGGGTCTATCTTGTTCCTTTGGCCCTTTTCTTTGCCTTCGTTCTCCCGACTTGGCTCCTTGTCTCGCATCCAGCCCATGAGCTTCTTGTAGTCTTCCTTTGAGATCCGGTCCTCATAGTTCTCCCATAGGTGCTCATTGAGGTCCCGCAATTCCGCCAGGCTGTTGGCTCGCGACCATTCCCGCCCCACTGCCTCTATCGTGTCATTGTGATAGGGCCGCTCGATTTCTTCACGCCCTGGGGCCTTCTCTTTGCGCTCCCGACCTTGCTTCTTCTTCCACTCTTTGTACGGCTCAAGCTGCTCCCTGATGATGTTTCTCTTCATCCAAGGAAGCTCAATACCCTCTCTAACTCTCTCTTCTCGCTCCTGGCTCCGAACTGCCAACCGCTCCCGCTCTTTCTCTTCTCTTGCTTGCCTGGCCCGTTCAAACTCCCTCGACTGCTCCCTTTCTAAGTACCGATCTCCGTACTCTTTCGCTCTGTCAATGTCCTTCAGGTTGATGCTAACCTCTGTGCCGTTGCGGTCCTTGCCCAATACAACCACATGAATATGATGGTGGTCCGTGTTGTTGTGCTCCACTGCAAACCAGTCAAGGTCTAAGCCTTTGTCACGACTGAGATTTTTCATCACGTCCCGAGTAAACGCTTTCTTGTCCTCTGGGCTGATTTCCGGCGCCAACGTCAACTTGTGCGCTATGACTTTCGCGTCTCCTAGCTCTCTGATAGCTGCTCTCATGTCTTTTGAGTTCAGCCTATCCTCACTGTCGTTGAACATATCCCGGCCAGGGGAGCCCCGCTCTCGGTCCTCCCCTGGCCGAAACTGAATATATTTGACATGCGCCATGGCCTTGCCGATACCGGCCACTTTGCCGACTCCGCCCTTGCCCCTAGCTGCTATGTACTTGTGTTTTACAACAATCATTAGCTTCTAACTATGCCGCCAAGCTTCTCCGCTAAATCCTTTTCGTCTTTCTCTAGCCGAGTGCGCATTTTCTGTTTTGCTGTCGAGTTGGCCGCCTGGAACTGTTTTTTAGCTTCCTCATTCGGCAGGCTCATATACGTAAGTTCGTATAACGTACCGACCTGGCCGCCTTGTCGGGCCAACATGGCGCAGACACGGTTGGTCATTTCCTTTATTGCTTGCACTGTCTCTGTTTCTCGCGGCTTGTTCGCCAGCTCTGCCTTGTGGTCGAGATACCAAAGTAGCGCCTCGCGCATTATCTCCGACTTCGTTCTACCTTCCGCTTTCGCCATGGCGTCTACTCGGTTGAAATCCTCGCGGGTCAGCTTGGTTTCTAGCGTGGGCTTGAATCCTCTCTTTTTCTCTTCCATAATCTACCGGCGCCTCTAGCTAGCTATATCTATCATCTTACACCCTCAAACCGGCTTTTGCTGCGTCCAAATCACTCCTTACCGGCGCGTTTACAGCGCCATATAGCCAATCCTGCTCGTTAGAGCGGATTGCTTCACCTTGCCTTACGGCTCTACCGTTGCAAGGTAGTGCCCGTGCCCTAAAATACTTCCTATACGGGCAGTTTACAGATTCAGTTTTTTCGCCTCTCTCCGGTTTACACTGTAATACCGTGGATCACAAAGCTGTAAACACTAAGCTAGACATAGCATTAGCGGTTTACCAATTTCTATTTAAATTAGTTGTGTTTTTATTCAATCAACTAAAACCTACTGAATATGAGCTGTTTACACTGGTCTACACTTTTCAGCTCTGTGCGGCACACCGAAGCTTTTAGCAGATATATCTACTGTCTACAGCGCTGCACACCTTCAAAATAGCCTCACCTTTCGGCAACTGAGGTGCTCCAATGTCACCCCGTATCAAAGCAATATCTACTGTAAACAGAAAATAGAGGGGAAGAAATAGAATCAGGCGGTTCTAGCTCTATCGCTTGCCCAGCTTGAGATTCCAGCCCCTCCGCATTTTGCAGGTTAGAAAACGGCGTCAAAATTTTATCTTCTAATCCAGTCCCAGAGCCACCAAATCTAGTTGTCAAGAAGATAGAATTAATAGCGTCGAATACTGTCGGGATTTTTGGATCTTCCCCCGGCAAATAAGAAAGGGAGCCAGTCTCAGCAGTTGCCTGCCCCCGCTCCCTAATACCACCAGTGATACCAACAGAATAACACACCGGCGAAATAGAAAAAAGACCCCCCGCCTGCCCATGCCGCAATGCCTGATTACCGGAGAGTCTGGGTCCCTTAGTCAAGCGTACCTGGCTATGAATGAACGGCATCCCCAGGACTTGAGCTTGATTAAGGGGGCTCTCTGGTTGGCTTGTCTGCCAGGCATGAGCAAAGGGGGCTACTTCTATTTTTTGTTCTTCCTGCTCATTCTGGACAAGCTCATCCAGAATCCCAGCTTGATCTAACTGAGAACTAGAACAAATTGAGCGGAGATCAAAAGACTCCCAGTACGAATAGGACTGTCTAATTAACTCAACTTCTTCAGAACGAGAACCATCCAAAAGAGCAAAGCTGTTACTACCGCAAATACCAAGTAGCTTAGGAGAACTATTCTGGTTTATGTGGCTAATACCTGACAGAGGCTGATCAGAACTTTCAACAAGAAAACCAGCCAAGAGGACAGGAGCCAAAGAGATCCCCCCCAGCCCCCCACTAAGATCGCCTAGCCCGGTTGACAACCTCGTCTCGATTCGCGTGGCGTATATCGCCCAGATATCCGAGTGCTTCTTGACTGTTTCTTTCCGGCAACCTGTCGCCTGTACCAAGTTCCTTATCGTCGGGTGTTTGCCTTCCGCCAGCATCTGGTTTAGAGCGGCTCTGATCTTTGCCCTGGCTGCGCCCTCTCTTCTTCTGTTTGCTTTGGCGTACTGGTCTGGTGTTAGTACCTTGGTTTGGCAGAGCCGATTTATTAGGCGATCTGTTAGCGGATAGCTTTCCCTTTCACTTACCAGAGAGCCCTTGGGTGTCCAATAACATGCACTCTCGATATCCGACTGTACGTCACGACATCTGCCAGAATTTATCGTCTCTGAGTGCCCGTTATGCTTCTCTCTTAGCCACTGGCTAATTGCCTCAACTCTCGCCCCTGCGTTCCTTACTCCTGGTAGCGCCCTTACCCCTTGTGAAGTGTCCCCGAACCAAAGGTAATGGCCCACGCTGAGAATTGCGCTGTGTCTTTGGCTAGGTCCAGTGAGTCCGTTTAGCCAGTAATTACGGCCTCTTTGATAGGTTTCATGATCTAGGCCACTTGTATACAGTTCTTCCAGGCCATCGGCGCTGACTCGTTCTCGATGCTCCTGGGCTCTTATGCCGGCGGCCGCCCTGGTCTCACTAATCTGGCTCTCTATAAAGCTTCTAACTTCATCCCAATTTGCTTGGG
This sequence comes from Obscuribacteraceae bacterium (SeqCode), assembly GCA_044378815.1. Classification (GTDB taxonomy): domain Bacteria; phylum Cyanobacteriota; class Vampirovibrionia; order Obscuribacterales; family Obscuribacteraceae. The sequence goes on from JBIPOV010000111.1 coordinate 8,820, forward strand.
TTTTAGTTAAGTCACTTAGAAATGAGGATATAGCTTCATCTGCTGTTAATTCTTCTCGTCTTCTTACTAGTTTCCCAGCAGAATCTAGCCAGCCAAAACCTTTCTGAAGCGGCAGCCTCAAGGCATTACCGGACGGGAACACTTCAAGAGTTCCCCCGGCTAGTTCATAGCCCTGGACCTTCAGCCACCTTTTTATTATTGTTTCTACTTCTTGGCTTAGTACAAAGCTACTAAAAAAGAAATAGAGGTGCCAGCCACCGCTTTCACTACTTTGGTACGGGGATAGTTCTAAGCCGACTGCAGCAAATTTAGCCCTGATTTTTGCCAGCTCCTGGGCGTTGTGGTACTTGCTATTGATGTCAATATCAATAACGCCGTGCCTGGTTTCTCTCCCGAAATGACAGCCCCTGTAAAGCCCCCGGCCTTCATTCGACATCACCCCAAGTATCTGGGAATCAGACAGAGCTTGGTTCCATGGCCGCCAGCGCTTCTGATTTAGGTTCTTGCAAATCGACGGCTGACGCTCTGGAAACAGGACGCATATATCCAGAGCCACCGCATGCGATACCGGCAGGCAATAAATATTTTTCTTAGATAGTCTTAGATCCTCAAGCCCTGTTTGGCTTTCCTGGACCGCTAATGCTCCGGTCGTCTTCTGCTCCTTGCATTTTTTGCAAAGCAAGCTTGACCGTCATCGAGCTATCCGTTATTATTCATTTGTCTTCAGGAAACCCGGCAAGGAAAACCTGATTCAAATGTCTTAAACGTCTAGCCTTGACCTCGGTCAGGGCTTTTTCGTTAGTAGGGCTGGTTCAAAAACCGCTCTCTATTTGTACTTAGATATCACCTAGATGTCTTTTGCGCCAAGCACCGAATATAGTGCCTATTGCAGCCAAACTAGTATAGATTTTTTTGCTTTAAAAAACTACTGGCCTTTAAAGAACCAGCTAGAGAATTTGGCCCACCAGCCTGGCTTATGCTGGTTATCTGTAAGTAGTTTGACTTGTTGACGTTCTGACTCAAGCTGAGCTTCTAGATAGCCAATGCGGTATGTAGCGCCTTCAAGTTTTCGTAAAAGCTCATCGATATCTACAGTAACTAGACTTGTCTCATGGACTGTCTCAGTGGGAATTACTGCTGTCTCAGGACTTGTCTCACAAGAAATTACTGTCTCAAAAGATGTCTCAGGTGTCCCAACAACAGGTTTCAGACTTGTCTCATGAGACAAAACAGGATTCTCAGCCTGTCTCACCGAGACAAGAAGCTTCCCATTTGGCCCTATGGTTGTCTCATACTTACCTGCCTGTATATGCCGGTAAACAGTACTCCGAGGAATTTCAAGTCTTTTTACCAAAGCTGAGACGGTGAGATATTCGACTGTCTCAGCTTTACCATTGACTGTCTCACCGAGAATCTCAACTGTCTCAAGACTAGTCCCACTCGAAAATAAATCATCCAACCCTTCCGTAGAAGCTGGTTCAAGTGTCTGGTAATCACGGGCGGTATCACTCATGCCAAGGAGTATAAAGGTAAGAGGCTAAACCTGTCTAGCTTTTGTGGATTCAAAAAGGTTGCCTACCGTGACAGTAATAATACTAATACGTATAGTATTATTGCGATAAAAATTTAGTGTGCAATAAACGCCAATTGATTCGAATCCATCTAGATAATGCGTGAGGGCTATTTCTTTAAGTAGGCGTTTCTATTGAAGAAATTACTGAGCTAAACTCTTTATCTATTTTTTCTCGCAATTTTTGTATGTCTTGTTTACTGACTTCAGTTGTTGTTGAAAGTATTTCGCACCAAGGTTTTCGAAGTGATTCTATTATCTGCAAACTGGCCTTAGATGGATCAAGAGTTCTAAAATTACTTGTTTCATCAAACTCTTCAGCTGTAAATAGACCCGGATATGATTCAAGAATTTGTTTTGGAATCGCACGAATAACGACCAAGTTTTTTTTGTTTTCTGGCAACTGCGAGTGTATCTGCTCAATTCTTTCGGCACCTTTAGCTGCTTCTTTTAGCTTTGGCTGAAGTTCAAAAAATAGATTTGCACTAGTACCATTTTCATCAAACCAAACTTTGTATTTCGGTGGAATCTTTGCTGGAACAGATGAAGCCATGACAGCTGCATCGAGGAATGTACACCACACTTGTTTGTCTGTGTCATTCCCTCTTGGCTGACTTATAGAGATTTTTCCATCTGGTGCAACTTGGAAATTGATGGTTGTTCCAATTGTCTGTAAACCTTGCTCTTTTGAGATTTCCAAGTTTTTGTAAAAACGAGTAAATACTGCGTTGAGAGGATAATCTTGATCGATGGTTACCTGCCCAGGCCCAGCACTTTCTGGAAGATCGTACTGGTTAAACCAAAGTGGACGAGGACCATCGTTTTCGACTGCAATACATGGACCTCCAACTATGTTAGTTGCTAACAGTGATAAACAAAGCGCTTTGAAGACCACCGTTCTATGATTCATTCTTTACCTCGAAAATACCAGATAGTAAAAAGCTTAACTGCTTTGTTTGTTTTTGGCCAGCGCGGCTAAGAAATGAAAGGAGCACAGAAGCGAGGACTCTGCTTCTGTGCTCCCAAATTCATTTATTGCCTAGTTACAGGACACAGCGATTATAAGGTGAGGCTAGCTGAGCTGGGGTCGGAGGAGCCCCATTCTTGCCAATCATCTCAACATAGCGACGACTACAACGGAAGAATTCTTGATTCTGTCCAAGATAAAAGTCAGTCGGTGAGCCTGCTGGTTGAGAACTTGTTGTACCAATTGCTCGTGGGTAGGTCTCAGCAAATAATTCACGCCAACTGTTGCTAGTAACGTTTGTCTCAGGATCAAGGTCTGTATATTCCGTCACAAAATACGGCATCATCTTCTTCATGATCTGAAAGTTTGTGAGTCCCACTAGCTCAGGGTCTCGTACTGTACCATTGCAAACTTGTTTGAGTGTTCCATTTGCAGCACGAAACTTATCTCTCGCAGGAGTGGTAAAGAAGACACGCTGGACACCTGGACCAGTTACACAAGCTGCGTTGGTTGGTGAATTGATCCAATCAATATCTTTCTGGAGATATTTCCGATAAAGCTTCCAGTTTGCTGGGTTCGGAGGTAATGCATCTTCAATACTGTGCCTGATTTGATTAGCGGGAACATTCTTTCGCCAATCAACAAAGTGACCAATTTCGTGGTCCATTGCTTGATAGGCTTTTTCATAAGCAACCTTTTTTCCGGGCGCCGCACATCCCAAAGCATTAGCTGTGAGCCATTGAAAAACGATGAGAGTGTTAGTGGGCTTGTTGAAGAACGCAGACTCATCAGCACCAACTGGAAAACTTGTGCCGAAGAAGTCTTCCGCTTCATAGACTGTGCAGAAAACCAGAATCTCCACCACGCCGGGATTGCCGTTAGTTAGCGTTGCGGTTGCCATGGAGTTTCTGGTACTTGCTGGTACTGTTTGCAGTATGTTTGTGAGGTAGCCATCTCTGTGCTGAGCTTTGTTGACTGGAAGGTTCGGATCACCGCAGTAATAAAATTTGCCGTTTTCTGGATAGTTTGCTCCTCCAGTACGTCTTTCGCAACTGATGCCATTCTGAGAGTACGGCGTCCAGCTCTGTGCTTGCGCCTCTGGAGCTAGTCCGGTAATACCGACCATTGCTAAGGCAGCGATGCCCAGCAGTTTTGATATTGTTCGTTTCATTTTGTGTTTCCTTAGTTGGTTGAGTGGAACTTCTCATCACCAGGGCGCAGGCGACCAAGACTTCTCTGACACAACGGTGTCTAGAAAAGTTGGAAGATTTAGAGCCTGTTTGAGTTTTTAAGAGATTGCCTACGGGATTTGATTAGATGAGAAGTCCTCCAACCATCACCTTTCATGCGGCTCCAATTCGCCCAGTGTTGCGGGATCTTCATTAGGCAAACCTTTAGACTGGCCTCCTTGGGCCATTATGATAAAAAGTGAGGCAACAAGAAGGGCTAGCGAAGCTCACGCCACGGGCCTTTCAGGACCTGCTAGTCCAATTAAACCACTACTCATATACAGCTCAGTTCATAAGACAGGAGCGGGCTGCAAAGGCAACCCAGAATTTCAAATGAGCCGTCTAGGGAGCTATTCCCGAAAATTTGTGTCCGCTTTAGCGACAATCGAGAGACACTACCGGTAGTGTTTTGGCGTAATTACTACTTTTCAACCTTTTGCAGCAACGTTAATCCACATCTAGCGTTAGCCGAAGAAGCCAAGAGAAAAGCTCCCGCGCCCTTCATCCAGCTCAGTAGCTAAAACGCTCTCCCTGAGCCAATCTAGAATCGATGAAACATAAGATATATTATCGGCACCATAACTTCCACACTAATAGATCTCATGATCTGAATCTGGAAGCCACCACACAAACCTTCCAAAAACTACGCCACATCAGTGTTTTTAAAACTGAACTCTACCTGCATCCCTAGCTTTGACAAATACTTCAAAAGCAAATCGACACTAAAATATTTTGTGTTAAAACTCATTATTTCAGCCACTCTTGGCTGTCCTACACCAAGCATCCTGGCTGCTTCCCTCTGCGTCCAACCATTCTCCTGAATTATGTCTCTCAACTTCAGCATCAGCTCCGCCCTCGCCATCAGGTTTGCGGCCTCGCTATCACTGTAGCCAATGTCCTTAAAGACATTCCCAGAGCCATGCTCTACATCGAATTCCACTTTATCCCCTTCGGATTTTTTGCATCTCGACATATGCCGCCCTCGCTATATTCAGATCTTTCTGTGATGTCTTTTGTGTCTTCTTTTCAAAACAATGCAGCACATACACTGCCTCTGGAAACTTCGCTACATAGATAACTCTGTGCTCGTGCGGCTTATGAATTCGAATCTCGAATGCACCAACTCCGATATCTTTCATCGGCTTCCAGTCGTCCGGCTCTCGCCCTAACTGAATCAGCCAAAGTTGGTTGCCAGCTATATTTCTGGCCTCCTCGGAAAACTCCTGTATAGCTTTCCGGCTTCCTTTGACCCACTCGACTCCCTTTAGTCCCATTAGCCCTCGCTTTTAAGTCGATTATCCGTGATTTCGTATCACCGGTCAACTAGCTTCTATGACGTCTAACAGGCTCCAGGTCTTAGGGGTGGCGGGCGGGTAGCCTCAGCCGAAGGCGTTGTTCTGCATAAGTCTGATTATGCCAATTCCGTTTGACGCCTAATTTAAAAACCCCGAGATCAAGCTTGCCGCAAGTTCTCGGGGTTTTCTTTTATCGTACCAGAAGCCGCCTACAATACCACTAGTTGTCATTTATATCAAAACCAGCATTGGCAATAGCCAGAACACACCAAAACTTAGGCGGTCTGCTAATCCAGTGCGCCAAGAGTTACACTTAAGCCGTAAGAAAAACTACAGGGTTTGCAAATGAGCGAACGTGAAGAGAAACGATACTTCCTTGTCAATCAAGACGTAGAGCGGTATTTGTCTCTGACAGATCCGAGTAGGCATTCTGATTTGATAAATCTGGCCCTACAAAATCTGATGATGGATGCCGCTGTAATTGATCTTGGTGAAGGCAATGATCCTGTTGCCTACTGGTCACTATTAGAACGAGAAAAAGCTGCTGTTTGCCGACAATTGGCCGGTCGATATGGCGAGCCAAGGTGCGACCAGGAGCTATGGTCACTGGTTGCCGATTCTAGTAAGTTCGATCTTTGGGTCATATCATCGAAGTATTTGACGCTGCACCGCTTACGGCATGCCCGACCTTTCAGAATGCCGCCTGGTTGGAGAGCAACGACCGGGACTAAACCAAGGGCAACAACAAAAACTATTCGCCAGAGCAAGTGAATTCGAGGAATTAAATGTCCCATTTTTTGATGATTTATTTGTCTCATTAGACCGGTCTACTAAAAACCTCACCAAGTGCGACTTTGCACGATAAATGCGACACTTTTTTGCACGATAAATATGACATCCAAACAGTTAGTTGGTAATTATTCGGGCCAAAACTTCTGAATTTTTGACTAGGTTTTAATTAGCACCCGTGACCATCTCGCTATTTTTTGACTATTTCTCGCTCCACTGATTTGGCAATAAATCCCTGGCTACATTTGCTGATCTCTTTGCCTCTTCTATTTCTCTACTGGAAATTATTTGCTTCTTCGCTTTTGGCGCTAGTGGCTCTTTGTTCGCCAAATAGCTGACTATTTCATCAGTGTTCTGCGTGCCCATTTCAGCCTGGTACTTAGCTTCGACTGCATATTTAACACCAGTCATCACTACATCAGCCAACCAAGATTGAGCCCCTATCAAGTTTGCCTCGACCTGCTCAAGCTTTGTTAGAACTAGCCTGTTATCACCAGAGCTGCTTTGGTTGCCAGCAATACCAGCTAATACCATTTCTTTCACTAAGTCAGATACCTTAAGACCCCGGCTATCAGCCATCTTTTGCAAGATTTCTGCCTTGTCTTCTGGCAGCCTAATTGATAATACGTTGGTTTTCATGTCTCTCTACCTTCTCAATTACCGGCCCCAGTAGCCACCTTCAAAGTCGTCTCTATCTCGGTCTTCTCTCTCTTTTTCTTCTTTTTTCTCTTTCTCTCTGCGCTCTCTTGCTTTCTGAGCCTCTTCATTGCGCCCTATTGCTTTTAAGATATTTTCTCGCAACTGCTCTTTTCGCTCTTCTTCCTGCTTCCTTTGCAGCTCTTCAACATACCGATCCCAACTGTTCTTCTCCCTGGGCGGCTCTTTATCAAGCTCTATCAGCGATTTCTCTAGGTCTTCGCGCTGGTCCTTCAAGTGGTCTTTGTTTTCAGTGAGCGGGATCATCCTAACTATGGTGTTCGCTATCGAGGCCGCTGACATGAATAGACCCATCACTGGGTTTCTCATCATGGCGTCTTGCATAGGGTCAAGCACCCTGCCGCCCTCCTGGGCCTTGAGGTCTGCTGATGTTTTGCTCCGCTCGCTCTTTTTCAGAGCGTCTTCCATGCCCTTCTCCATAGCCCCGGCAAACCTTGCCCGGTCCTGGTCTTCTATCCAGCTCCGAAGGTTGTTGTAGCTGTCGATCGGCAATCGCTCTTTTTTCTCTCTCAGCTCGCGGGCCAACTCTGTCAGCTTCTCGTAGCCGTCTTGGCTCATGTAGGTTTTGCCGTTGTGCTCAAAACTGTCTCTGTCTCTCGGGTCTATCTTTTCTCTTCGGCCCTTTTCTTTGCCTTCTTTCTCACGACTTGGCTCCTTGTCTCGCATCCAGCCCATGAGCTTCTTGTAGTCTTCCTTTGAGATCCGGTCCTCATAGTTCTCCCACAGGTGCTCATTGAGGTCCCGCAATTCCGCCAGGCTGTTGGCTCGCGACCACTCCCGACCCGCTGCCTGTATCGTGTCGTTGTGATAGGGCCGCTCGATTTCTTCACGCCCTGGAGCCTCATCTTTGCGCTCCCGATCTTGCTTCTTCTTCCACTCTTTATACGGCTCAAGCTGCTCCCTGATGATGTTTCTCTTCATCCAAGGAAGCTCAATACCCTCTCTAACTCGCTCTTCCCGCTCCTGACTCCGAACGGCCAACCGCTCCCGCTCTTTCTCTTCTCTTGCTTGCCTGGCCCGTTCAAACTCCCTAGGCTGCTCCCTTTCTAAGTACCGATCCCCGTACTCTTTCGCTCTGTCAATGTCCTTCAGGTTGATGCTAACCTCTGTGCCGTTGCGGTCCCGGCCCAATACAACCACATGAATATGATGGTGGTCCGTGTTGTTGTGCTCCACTGCAAACCAGTCAAGGTCTAAGCCTT
>JBIPOV010000042.1:0-55100 GCA_044378815.1 Obscuribacteraceae bacterium (SeqCode)
ACCTTGACGAGTTCTCATTTCGAGCCAACCGAAGATTCGGACAAGCACGAATTTGGCAAAGCCTCATCCGTGCTTGTTCTTTTGCAAAAACTGTCACTTTAGCTGAACTAAGGTGATAGGCAGGTTTCTATGATTGTATTAGACCGGTCTGTTTGTGTTTTTCTAAAAGAAAATTTGTCGAGATTCAAAAGAGGATAAGAAATACGAAAAGAGGAACGGGCTGCCGCTCCTCTTGCGATAATTTTGATGTCCGGCAATAACTTATACAGTCAAGTCAGCGGACCAAATGGTCATTCTAAAGCTCTTCCACTGCTCAGTCTTTCCAACTAATAGCAAATAAGAGGAAGAGGAAAACGGGGGTGAGAAAGAAAGCGAAGCCTGCGGCCAACGCACAAGCCCATGTTCCGCTAACAAATAGAGTCAATGCTGCGATTAGCATGGTCGACAGCACATAGGAGCCAAGGCCCATATAGAAGTTGTCTTGGACTTCGACTAATCGATGAAGGCTAGAAAGATAGCCGAAGAAAGCAGCACAACGAAACAAAAGGCTGAGAAAAATGTCCATGAGAAATCTCAATGAAATATTGAAAACTGACTTTCCTCCGCACCCCCAAGTGCAGGCGCGGAGAAATTGAATTCGCTGCAGGTCTATACTAGAAATTCTTCTTCTTCAGAGATGTTGTTCGTGTCAGCTAATTGAGTCTCTGCAGCTGTTTTTTCGTCTGTCACTGGTGTTTCGACAAGGGCGACGACTTGATTCGTATCAGCGCTAGCATCGGAGCTTAATTCAGCTTGCTTGTTGAACGTCTTATCAATCAGAGCTTTCAAATAGGCGTACGAACTTGCAGCTTGCTCCGCGTACTTTTTCAAGGTCGCTGGGTGAAAAGTGCCCAGGTACAACAACAAGAGGCCTAGCAGAAGGGCTAGTACTGCAAGTAAAAGCAGTAAGAATCCAATGTGCACGCGAAATTCAAAAAGAAGAATGATTAGCGCGATGGCTGCAATTGTTTTGACGACTGCTTTGGGTGTAATCGAAAAGTTGTTATTCATTGTTTTTTCCTTCTTGAACGAATGATTGATTTAGTGATCGATTGAAAACAAGGAGGAAGGTAGCAAAGCTGGCCTTCGCTCTCTTGTTTGTCTGTTTGTTTGTTTGTTTGTTTGTTTGAATCTGTGGCTCGTGGTATTAGTGCGGCCGATTAATCAATTGCACTTATGGTGCCACCACTAATGAATTTCTCTAGCTCGCTTCGCGAGGAAAAGCTCACAGTCTTTAGTGTTTCCATGTTTGTGAGAATGAGCCGCACTGCGGTGTGGTCATCGCCCTCATTTTTAACCTCGGTCATTAGCCAAGCTTTTTTTACTGAATTCGAGTTGTTCCGCACCACGAGCCGTGGCTCTTGGATCGAATAGGCGCTCCAGTCGGTCTCAGGGTCGGCGTTGGTCGCCTGCTTCAACGCTCGACGAGGACCATTTAGACTACTTGTTGCTGGTACTTTGTAAACATGCGTCTTGCCAGTTTGAGCATCAACGAATAGCAATTCGGCTAAGGCAAAACTCTGTTTACCAGCAGGCTCGAGCGCTAATACTTCTTGCAATGCATGCCCCTTAGTGCCCATATCAAAAGATTGAATATAAGGCTGCTGATTTTCACCAGCCTTGGGCGTATCTTCGCTGATTTGATAGATGCCTGATTCATTGATCCAGACATTCAATAGACCGGTGCGGTAGTGGCCATAGGCCTCACCATACTGACGGGCAAGAACACTGGGATAGAGAACCGAGCCAGGAAATAAGCGAGCAGCATCCCCAACTGTGTAATCGGCTACCCAACCCCACTGGTTTATTTGCATTACTCCGCCAAGAACCGGCAACATGGTTCCTGTGAGCGTAGGGCGGTAACTGATGTAAGGAATTAGAAGAGACCATTTATCATCATTGCTGCGATAGTAGGTCGCTTCGGCGCGCTGAGAAAGTGGATGGTGCCAGCGAAAGAGCGTTTCAGTGAAGAGTGATTCTTCGCCGAATACGAACTTGGTATTGGCTCCACTGTTGCCTTCGTTGCTCATCTCTAGCTCCGAGGCGTTGATTCGCAGGATGCTCTGGGTTGAGCCAAGAAGACGAGGAAGCCAACTGCTTAGGCGACCAGTTTTGAAACTGTAAGCTCCTTGCCACCACATTGAATAAGAGCCGTCGCTCTGACGCTCCCGCACAAGTTGAGGCAAGCCGACCGTTTCTAAGCGATTGTCTGGGTTTTTGCTATGCAAGTACCACGAAGCAGTGCCTTGGCCGAGAATTCGCAAGTTCTCGGTTTGGGGAATTTCAGTCAAGTTTATTGGCTTTAGCGACGCGGCCATTTGGCTTTGTACAAACCACGGGGCCGTATTTGCTAATAGTAGAAAAGCGCACAGTGCAGCACCAGCTATAGCTGTGCCAGATAAAAGGGCAATTTTCTTGACCCAGCTTGCTGAATCCTTTTTCGCTAGTGTAAGCAACAGTGGCACTGTCAGTAGAGGCACTAGCCAAACCGGTGCTAATTGCCAGAGTTTGACCAAGTATGGCTGGGTTAAGGGTACCCCAATCAAGTAGATAAGTGAGGCGATTACCAGCGCTACTCCAAGAAATCGCGCTTTGCTTAATGAATCACACCCAGAATTGAGTCGAAAGCTAAACTCGATGGGTTTGAACTCAGGTATGCGTATCCGCATCCGAGCAATTAGTGAATTTACTCGTGTCTTAAAACCAGTTTTTGCTGGAGTTTCAGCAGTCTGGTCATTAATTTGTTCAGGTTCTTCCTTCATTTATTTGTCTCCTGTATCAGGAGAATGAGTGGTTTACAAACCGATGTCGCTTAGCCGATTGACCACGTAAACCGAGTCTCCGAGATTAATCTGCCGAATTAGCTTGCTGGCATCGCTGGTGCGAAGGGCAACTCCTGGTAGATTCCAGATTAGTCCGCCGACATCTAAGGGATCTTGCACATTCTGCACAACTACCGACTGCAAGCGGCATTGGCAATTGACTTTTTCAGCCGATAGCAGCGTGATGTCTATTGAAAACAATGGGTCTTTTGACTGCCGCGTGGGCGACTGTCGGCGATTTGGCAACCCAGTATTCGGTAGTTTCGAGCGCCAACTTATCTCGCTAACGATGTACTTGCCATTTTTGCTAGACAAATCGCGTCCGAAGCTTGCAGCAGTAGCTAGGGTTGATACCACAATGCCGCTGCTGTCTCGCTGCAGAACATAAACGCAGAAAGTTGATTTTTCAACGACAATGGTCTTCGGGCGCGTAAGGTCAATGTTACGATGCGGAAATGCTTGCCGACAGCCACGTTGCAGTGTGTCGAAAGCAGTGCCTTCGCCTGGTTGAGTAGCGAATGCACTACCAAGGGGCAACATTGCTATGGCGAGGCCAAAGCTGAGCAGAAAACAGCGCTTGATTAGATTCATGGGCTTTGTTGTGATTGTTTTTTTTCAGCAGAGCTTGCTGATGAATAGACTTCGTAAATGTAGCTGAGTTTGGGACTTGCTGGGGGGCGTTTGTACAGGATGAAGTTGAGGTGATGAGAAATGCCTTGTTATCCTCACCGATTGGGCTAGTCTTAATGGCGAAAGGTTGCAGAATCTAACAACTCTAATAAGGCAGAATAGATTAAGAGCAGCCAATGAGAGCGAAATCAGGGTTTAGAGCTAGCGCTAAGTATTAGCCGTACTTGGTTTCAAGCTGTTAGTGGCTGTAGCGAAAGTTTTTCTCGCCGGTGTAGAGCACGTGCCACACTGGAGCCTTCTTGAAGAGCGCGGTCATTCGTGAGGCAACGACATTTAATTGCGAAGGTAAGTAGAGTCCTAGCACTTCGTTTATAGCTTTCTCCTGAGCGCTTGCCGTTGGGAGCATGTGCTTCGTTAGTTTAAACGGAGATTGGCGACGTCGTCGCTCTCCATTATCATCCGCTGCCCGCTTCTTTGCGGATATGTTGAGGCAACCTACGCCCAGTAATTCTAATTGCTCTGCGAAAGTGAAGTTGCCCAAGTTCAATAGGTCAGGATTTACTTCTGTGAGCTTTGTGAGCCACTTTTGGAGCGGTGACGCTCCTCGGTTGAATAAGCGCTCATTATCATCGGTCTCTTCCACTAATCGAGCCCAAGCATTACTGGTCATGACCAGCACATTTGATTTTCCGCGCTCGATACGTTGGCAGAGCATACCTAAGAAGGTCATCGGTGTTTGTTTGAACCAAAGATCGGCGTCATCCACGATCAATAGGTCACATTCTTGAATTTCACGAATTAAACCTGGGTGGTGATCGTTGAGACTTGAACTGCCATATTCTAATTGCTCAATTGCAGTAGAGTAGTTTGTCCAATGCAAACTTTGATAGTGACTGGTCAAGCCAAAATCCTTTGCGCTTGCCTCGATTGCGTTTGCTATGTGAGTTTTTCCGGTACCTGGGCCACCAACCAAGAGAAGATTCTCTCCCTTCTGGACGAAGGCTGCTGTGGCTAGAGCGCTTACCGCTTCTTGATTGAGGTTGTTGAAGGCGAAGTCGAAGTTTGAAAGTGAATAGTTATTATTCATGGTATTTGTTGAGGGCAGGTTGAGTTTTCTTTGCCGGTCTGTATTGAATTTCGACTAGTTTGCGGCTGTGCCTTGGCATTGCGCAAAGTGCCGACAGAAATCGCATTTCTTGCCAATGGAACGTTGCTGGGCAAGATTCTCATTACTCTTAAGTGCATTTTTGAGTCGGCGCAGGTCTGGTCTGACGTGTTGAGCCATGAAGTTGTCGAGCTGGGCGCGACTAAACTGCTCTTCTATAATTTTGCCAGAGCCAAAGTACAGAATTTTGCGCTTCACGATTTTCGTATCTTCGTCAGCAAGAAGCCAGCAGGAGACAACTGTCTGAAAGTGATCACGAGCAGATATTTTAGTGGCATTTCTTGTTTTGAATTCAACCACGGTAGGCACGTCACCAACCCTTAGGGCATCGAAGATAGTGATTAGTTCAATGCCTGTGCTGTCTTCTGTGCGTCTTTGATGCCAGTGAAAGCGAAGCCGTTCTCGTTGCAGAACAGAGTCGCCCCATTTGAGCATTTGAAGGCAACGCTCCTCAATAGTTTCAACACTGTCGGGAACGACCGCCCTTGCTTCAGTTAGTCCTTTTTGAATTATTGGTTTGCGTGATTCTACGCTAGCGGAGATTGCTGCGTGAAAAATTTGACCAGTAAATTCTGTCTCTGTTTTTGCAGGAGTGTAGACAGTTTTGGTCTTTCTCATCTCCTGCCGATGAAAGTATTGCGCCGGACATTGTTTATAAGCCCAGAGGTCGCCGAGGCTCAGTCTGAATGGTGTTGTAGCATCAACCAATCGAGTTGGCTGGATTAGAAGTTTGGACATGGTTTTTACGTTGGTTGTATGGTTTTCTTAGAAGCAGATGAATTGACTAGATATATTTGATTGTTGACATCGTCAATTGTATTTAGTCAATGTTGATTGGATGAATTCATGCTCTTCTGCTAACGATCATGGGCCGTCAGCTAGCGCGAGCTGTCCAACGAGCAGCGCGAATTAATCATGAGAAAATGCACTGAGCTAGAGCAAGCAATTACATTAATGACTAACTATCTGCTTAGCATACTTTTTCCAGCAGTTTTTTTTCTAAATCGGAAAAACACTGTCTAAATGTATTTTGCAGAGAGATGGTATCAGTTGATTTTAGCTCTGGTACTTCGGCAACTACTGGTATTGCTGAAAATTTTTCAATAGCTTCTCTGTTAGATTGATTGCGCTCACCATTCATGACTATGCCGGCTATTTTGATATTACGGCTGCGCAATGCTTCAACTGTTAGCAAAGTATGATTGATTGTGCCTAGCTTTGTTGAGGCAACAATGACTACCGGCACTCGTAGGCAGGCCATTAAATCGATCATCAGTTCTCTTTCGTTTAATGGCACCATTACTCCCCCAGCGCCTTCAATAATTAGTCTGGAACAAGATTGAAGTGCTTCAAACTGATCGATTATTTTGGCTGTGCTTATGGTCTTGCCTTCGCGATTGGCTGCCAAATGCGGTGATGCTGGCAGGGTAAAAAGATAAGACTCAGGAATGATACGCTGGGCTTCCAGGTTCAATTTGTTGCGTACCCAAAGCGAATCAGTGGCGAACTCAGGTGGCTCAGAGAGGCCGCTTTGAATTGGCTTCCAGTAATTTGCCTCTAAGCCGTATGTCAGTATGGCTGAAACCACAGTCTTGCCAATATCGGTACCGGTGCCGGTGACAAATAGCTTTATCGGTTCGAGCGGCTTTAACATTTTCTCCTCGAAACTCAACTCGGCATTGATTGCATTAATACTGCGTTGATGCTGCCCTAGTAATGGCGCAGTGATGCTCAGTGGCACCCAATAACAGGATATAGATACTAGAGGAGAATTTGTTATGGAGCAACCGCTATCAATGCAGTGTAAAGAGCTTTATCTAGTGATAGATCGATGATTTGGATTGAGAATGTATAGAGATACGAAACTTAAGTATTGTAATAGACCGGTCGTCTGGTAATCCGTAAAATAAAAAAAACAGAGAAAGCCGGAGAAGAACGAAAAGAAAAGGTGCCGTCAAATTGACGACACCTTTTCTCGCTAGTTAACGCTTAGGAGCAAAGGCTTAGTAGCCAATGACCTAGTAGCACTCGCCCATTACAGGAGAACTGTATGGCAGGGATGCATTTAAGTGCGCGCATGCGGCGAAAGGACCGTTAGCAAAGATACTAGTCCAGTCGTCCCCGTGTGCGGCACTAGCACCGACATATAGTAATTCAGGTTGAGCCGCATCGGTGATGTTTCCTGCGCGATTACCGAGTTCTTGGGGTTCCGCAAAAGCGTGCTGCCATAACTCAGGCTTTAGCATCCATGCGAGGTTGCTGGAGACGGATGCAGAGTTTCCAATTGCAATTTTAGCCATGGTTGTTCACCTTTATCTTGAATGTAAGTGGAACTGGAACTGGAACTGAACTGGGTAGTCGTTTTCTGAAATTTGCTAACAAGGTCTAGGCCACAAATGTGTTTGCCTCATCAGTGTCGGAGTGACAAGCTCACGACAGACCATCACACCTTGCGTTTATGCCACAAGGTGTTAGGTTTCGGCGGGAAAGCCAAGAAGTTAGCTCTGTAATTCGTAAAATTCAGAACTGAGGTCCGGTTGTTGGTAAGGGCTAAGGAATTCTGCTAATACAGTTTTCACAGAGATGATCACTTCGCCAATTTCAGTTGCTCCTTTTGCCTGAGCTTTAAGCAGTGCGATGTCTAGGCGCTCGAGCAGAATTTGCATGTAGAGAATGTCATCTGGTTCGGGATTCCGATTTTCCCAGGCAGAACTTAGGTCGAACGCCGTGTGATTGCCTGAAGTCTTTGCATCGAAGCGACTTTCGAGCTTGGCAAGTGCTTCAATGCGTTGGCTGAGTATTTTCAAAGCCTTTGCATTTGGTGCTTTGAGGGCTAAGCTGCTGGTGAAGTGTTTTGCAAAAGGGTCAATATTGTCGAAACTCTCTTGCACCAGTTCTTTAATTCGCGTGATCTCCAAAGCATGCCCTAGGGCAGAGAATGGCTGCTGCTCAGCGAGGAGCATCGAGAGTTGTCTGATGGTACCCTCAATTGGGAACCAGAGCTTTTCAAAGTTTGTTTTTAGAAACATTGTTTTTCCCTCCAAACTTAAGGTGAGATTGCACTACTGACAGTGGTATGCACCGCTAGTAGTGCACGGTGAGAATTGCTGACTCTAATTATTTAGCCGGCGTATTTGTTTATAAGCATGCTTGCCAAACCTGCTATGAGGGCTCCGATGGGGCTTAGCACTGCGATGTATTGCGGTACTAACCACGTCAAGGCATAGATTGCCGTTGTGGGGATGAGCCAGGCGAGAAGGTAGGTTTGGGTGACAGACAACTGTCGAGTCAGAAACCAACTGACTTTTACTAACCTGACTATTAGAACCACGGCTACCGCGTAGCAGACGGCAATCTGAATTGCAATTATTGAAAAGCCGGCGAATACCTTTACCCCGAGCGCGGGAAAAATTACAAGAAACGCCAAGGTCTGCAGAATGATTTGTATGTGGAGCATAGGGTTGCGATTTTTATTTCGGATAGTTTTGGGCAGGAATTGAGTCAGGCATGTAATCAGCTAAGTGTTCAATGCTATTTGAAGAAAATCTCTAGCAATACTGATAGGCACATCAATGTTGCTATCAAAAGCAGCGTCACTTTGATTCGGAGCTTTGTGCCGAAAGCTCGAGTATCGAAAGTTAGCCCGAGCAATATTGCTGTTGCCACAATTGCTAAGTCTAGCCAGGGCGATACCTTCAGATGAAGTAGCAACTTAGCTAGAGTTTGCAAGCCGAGCATACCTGCTACCAATTGACTGGTGTCAGTAAGGCGTGGGTAGCGTCTTGACCAGTATTTCAAGTTGCGCCATAAGAGTCGCACGATTACAAGACCCATGGCCACTCCGGCAAATGACACCCAGATATTCTGGCTGATTGAGACTGCTACAGCGACATTGTCGACGGAGAAGAAGATGTCTGTTAACTCAATCAAGACGACGGCCTTCAGTAGGCTCATAGATTTTGTAACAGGAGCAGCAAGGCTTTGCTTCTCTTTTTCCTCTGATATCAACCCGAAAAACCATATACTCGCAGTGACGATCAAATGGATTGACCCAAGTAGCATGATCCAGTAGAACGACTTGGCGAGAGTCATGAGAACGAGGCTGAGTGCTCGCAAGAAGAGGGCGCCAAGAAGACCCCACCTCAATGCCTTTGCTCGCTCTCGCGCTGGTAGAGCGCTGGAAAAGTGTTCTACGTGAATTATGTTGTCTAGGCTGAACAGAATTTCAGCAATGACAATGCTACCGAATTCGGCTAGATGGCCATATGTGGCAGGCAAAAATTCAGCCATTCAGAATCACTCCTCATTTTGTTTGATTTAGTCTGTCGGAGAAGAGCGGTTAATGCCATAGGCCGGCTTTCACCGCTCTTTTTCAACAAACTCATAAGCGCAGCTTTGTGAGAAGTGCTAGTTGCCAGCTTGTGACTTTTATTGCCCTTGCCGATTTCGCTAACTTCCCCTGTTTCCCTAAATTCTTGGACTGTTCTTACTTCGTTAGGATCTTTCTTTACTGCAGCATTTTTGTCTGTTTTTGATGAGGTTCTTAAGCTGAGCAGCCAGCGCCCGACTAGTAGCACAGCTGCTACGGCCGCAAAGCCTGGTGGGCTTGATACCTTGAGCAAGAACGCGGCGCTGAGAACTACGGTAATTGCAATCGCCACCACTAGAGTGTTTCTAAAGCGTCTAAAGCCCATATGAACACCGTGGAACAGCGTCCAGGCAAATTGACATACTACAATCCAGCCAATCTGTGAAACGATGCCCGAGTCGCTGAGAAACAAGGTAATTAGTGCGGCGAATAGTAAGCCGAAGACAAAAAGCCGTGTCTTTTTCAAGATTGCTTATGTTGACCAAAGAGGCGTAGCCCAAGATTAGGGCTGCGACCCAAACAATGTTTTCCATGAAGATTTTCCACGAAGACTGTGTCCGTAGATTGCTCTCTGATTAGTCATTACCTTCGATAAGGTCATTCAATTGCTCCGCCATGGACTCGTCAGCAACTTCTATAGCTAGAGTCTTCAACTGGTATTTCTTGCCAGGATGGCAGATGTGACAGTTTGGGCGAAGGCAGGCATGGATCTTCGTCTTACGAAAGCGGCCAAGTGCGCAGCTGCCATCTTTGCAGTCAGCTACTTCGAGTACTTCGGTTGCATTAAGCAACTGTCTTTTGCGCATCATTTTTGCGTCATTGTGCCATCTTTTCATAGTGGTTTGATTTTATTTGCGATAGTTTACTCCGGGTTGTTATACCGGAACGCTTGGAGCCGATTGAGTAGAGGCAATCCTCAAATCTCGATCTCTCCAAGACGGCTTCTTTTAGTTAGAACCCGCGAAGTCAGGGTCATAAAGGAAAGCATCATTGCATGGCGGTCGCCAGGGTGATTACATCGTCTTGGTGGCCTACATCGTCAGCTTTCATCTTGAGAAAGACGCATTCATCATAGAGCGGGTTCATTTTGCACATTGGTGGTAGTCCAATTTTCTTTGCCGGACATTCAGTGGGAATGCTTTTGCAGAGTTTGCAAAACCAGGAATTTGGATCGACAAACTTGTAGTTGCGTAGGAATGTCTTTTGGGTTGTTAGCGAATTGGGAACAAAGATTTGCTCCATTTTCGCGAATGCTGCAACGCACAGTAGAAAAAAGAAGGTAAACATAGTAGCCTCCAGAAGTTACAAAACATCAAGACAACACTTATTGCTCTGCTCGTTATGCAGAAGAGAAGTGCCGCTGTGATGTTAGTGGTGATGTTTAGGTTGAGAACCGAAAAATTTGTGAGAAATAAAGTTGATACTTTTACCCTGCCAGAAATAAGAACAAGCAGTCAAGCATTTCAACGCTGATTCAATTGCCTAAGCTGGCTTTAGAGATAGCTCTAGGGCACAGTCAAAGGCCTCAAGAAAAGCTAGCGCTGTTAGCGATGCGTAAATCTAGCAGGTTAATCATCTGTCTGTAGTGATGAAAAGACGTGATACATTTTGTCAAATCTCGTGATTGTCATGTTCTTGTCACAATTAGGTTTGTATATTCAAAGTCTGGCGATAGCGTTGAAAATAGTTTTCACACGCGGCAATTCCGCTTTAGACAAGATTGAGAGCGTATATGAAGATGAAAGAACTTTCTGGTAGGGCTACTGATCTGGTTTTCAATGACCAAGAGGTTTTGACGGCGCAGAAGTTTTCTGAAGTAGCTCAACTAAATGATTCTACTGTTAGTAGTTATAAGGGTTCACACCCAAAGACGAAAGATCATCTTCCTGCTGTTGAGATACATGATTCTTCAAAAAGAGTTAGTTACTCTCAGTCTGCTAGCGATTTGGGGGCACCAATTGAGCGCTCGTTCGATCCAAGTTCACTGGTACCGAAACGAATTGACCCTCGTTCAATCGTACACCGTATAGGTAAGGGTTCGCCTCAGCCTTATTATGATCGTTATGCTGCAGGTGTTTCTGTAACTGTTTCGAACCGCTCAAGCTCGGCACCTGAACAAAATGGAGGTGCTGATGTTAGTGTTGGCGTTGGTGCTGAATATGCCAACCCAAATACTAGACTTCAGATATATCTACAACCATTAGGTACAGAGCGGCGCTTTGGTATCAGATTTAGCACACAGTTCTAGTCGCTAGATTTCTGTAGCTGTAAATCTGTAGTTTTAATTCACACACACACACACACACACACACAGGCGATACATATATAACTGTGTCGCACCGAAGAGAAACAGTAGTTTAGCTGCTGTTTCTCTTCTTCTTCTTCTTCTATTCAATTCTTTTCGGGTGAATTCTTTTGACGTCTTCGTGAAGACTCTATTGAGAACCTGGATACAAAACACTACAAATCTGCGAGCTTCGATGGTGGCAGTTGTAGAAATGAGATGACCGTAAGCTGTGAGCTGGCCTCGCGCAATTGCGAAGAAGGCCTGAATTGGCGAGTTCGGGCCGAATTGTTTCTTTTTTGTGCTTTTGCCAACGGCACCGATGATGGTGTAAGTTCAACTTACATTCGTTCATCCAATTCATCTCAGGAATCCTCTCAAGACCAGCCACTGCAAGCTCCCAGCAATTAATTACTTAAGCTATTCAAGCTTAGTAGTTAACTACCTATTCCTTGTAGTGCTGCTTGAGTTCGTTAGCTCGATTCGTTGCGATTCGATTCCTTTGAAATGACAGCGAGTGAAGTAGATGTGCTCGTGCAGCTGGCCGAATCTATCTATTAATAGTTCGGCGCTGCCGAGCTTTCGACTGACAAATTCAAAACCAAAAAAAACAATTAGAAGACTTATGAAATTGCAAACAAGTGGTGTTCGTTTTCCCTCTACCTCTACCTTAGGCGCTATCTCTGCCTTCGGTATCATTGTTGCTTCTTTTGCCGTGGCTCCATCTGTGCTAGCGCAGTCAGCATTAGGCTATGGCGGTACTCAAATTCAAGATGCAATTCAAAATGGGGGTATTAATACCGGCAACAATAGCCAATGGCTCGGTCAACACGGACAAAATCTTGGTAATCAAACTGAGATTCTCCGCCAAATTGGCAACGGCAACTTAGGAATTGAAA
This sequence comes from Obscuribacteraceae bacterium (SeqCode), assembly GCA_044378815.1. Classification (GTDB taxonomy): domain Bacteria; phylum Cyanobacteriota; class Vampirovibrionia; order Obscuribacterales; family Obscuribacteraceae. The sequence goes on from JBIPOV010000042.1 coordinate 12,209, forward strand.
CCCAATATCTGCAGCAGTCAGGTGCTGGTAATTTGGGTAACCAGTTACAGAAGCTTGGCCAATTCGGGAATAATAATCTCGGCGCTCAAGACCAGTATATGCAACAGCATGGTCGCAATAACTTCGGTGGTCAACTGCAGAACATCACTCAGTATGGCCCTGGTAACATCGGGGTTCAAGACCAATATCTGCGTCAAAACGGAATCGGCAACGGCGCTCTGCAGCAGCAAAACTTAATTCAGGGCGGCAACTACGACCCTACCCAAATTCAGCGTGCTATTCAAAACGGCAACGGCAATCAATTGGGTCAAACCCAAAACTTCCTTCAGGCTCACTAGAGCTTGGCTTAGCTCTAATCTTGTTCTAGTTTAGCTCTAGTCTAGTTTGAGTTTAAGGCGCTAGGTCCGTCAGAACAAAATTATCTGGCGGGCCTACCAGCACGTTTCAGTAAAGACCAAACCATAGAACTTTGCATATAATGAAAACAATCAAACTCCTAAGGCCATTATTCGTCTCTTCGACCGGTCTGCTGCTAAGCATTTCGCTGTTTGCTTCCGAGGCAAGTGCTCAGCAAGTACAATGCGCTACTCAATTTGGAGCCGGCAATATTGCCTCGCAGATCCAGAACTCTATCTTTGCCGGTGGAGGAGTTGTACCCCTCTATCAAAATCAGTGTCTCGGTCAGTTCGGCTATGGCAATTCTGCTGGGCAGCTTCAGAATCTTACTGGAGCCACTCAGTATGGTGCTGGTAACTATCCTTTATCTACAGCTCCAGGTGGTCAGGGCTTGCTCCAGCTAGGAAACAACAACTGGGCACTGCAGCAGAATGTTAACTTGATTTTGCCTCCGAGCTTTGGCGGTTTGAACGTCTCTAATTCGGAAGCTAATCCGACCTCAATCAATAACAACAACAATTACAACATTATAGGGAGATAGATGAGTCAACTAGTTGTCCGTCTAATGCCGGTTGTTGCTCTAGCGTTGCTTGCTATCCCGTCTGTTGCAAAAGCTCAGGTTGGTGCTGCTAATTCAGCAGATCAGGCTGAGACCCAGACTACTATTTACGTGGATGAGAATGGTTCAACCTACGTACAGACTAATACCACAACGGTTTTGCCGGGAGGAGTCTTGCATCAGCAGAACTCCTCGTACTCAACTCAAAATAGTGGCAGTTTGCAGTACAGAGCTAATTGCAATAACGGTGTTTGTCAAACCTATTCTCTCTACTGTCAGCCCGGGCAGTGCGAGTATCGACAAGTACCTTTCGGCAATCTTTATCCTCTATATCTATACTTTGGCAGATAGAAACTTATGAAACAGAAACAACTACTGAAGTTCGGATTTGTTGTCAGTTCTTCACTGGCTCTGCTATTCCTTCCACTGGGAGCCGCACAGAGAGCTTCAGCTCAAGTAGCCGCTTCTTCCAGTCAGGCTAATCCCTTTAGCTCGAATCTTAATAACAATACTAACAGCAGCACGGTTTACAACGTACTGCCTGCAAATTCCGGGGCGTCATACCAGTCAGACTCAAACACTACGGTGATTTCACTGACACTCTCATTTGGTTGGAGCGAGACTTATGTTTATCCTGCCCCGCCGACGACTTGTCCCATTGCAATCAGTTCTAATGATGTGCTAACTACTCGAATTCCCTTAGGCTGTCCAATTCCATCGGTGCTAACGCCACAGCAATTGAACCAGGCAAATCAGAAACCGAAATAGTTATCTGATCCTCGAGGAGCTTTGAAGAGAAGGTTTGAAGAGGAGATCAACATTGAACTCTTCTTCAAGCCTATCTACTCGCTCTCGCATATATGCAGTATCTAGTGCAGCTTTGAACTTAATGAATTGACTGCCATGTTTAACATCTTTCGCCCGATCACGCGCGAGGATGAAAGTCACGACAAGCATTTAACTTTGGCTGTGGAGCTGGCTAAGGGAATTTAGCCTCCTTGCGATTATGCTCGACTTGTAGAGTTGATTTCATTCAAGGGTCACAAGGCCTTCAAGGGTCACAAAGCCTTTTTTTTCTAAATGTTATTAGTCGACTGGTCAACTAGTAAGCGCGGAACCTTCCTATCACCTTAGTTCAGCTAAAGTGGCAGGTTTTGCAAAAGAACAAGCGCGGATAAGGCTTTGCCGAATTCGTGCTTGTCCGAATCTTCGGTTGGCTCGAAATGCGAACACATCGAGGTAGAGCTGGAGCAGCTTTGGGCTAACGCCGTGATATGTGCCGACAAGGTTGTTTCCCGCACGAACTGCACTGATAGAGTCGAAGAGTTAGATCGTAGCAATCTGTATGAGCGCATTTCGGACAGATAAAACCCCTTGGTCAGCTCATCTGTCGCAAATATGCGATACAGTCTTCTTCCGCTCGAAAGCGATTTCCGAATTCGATTGCTGGTGCTATACGTCTCTTCATTTCTGCCTCTTGAGCTTTTTCGTCAAGACACTGTATTCTATAGTTAACCTACCCCATTAATATAAAATCCAAACTTCGGCTTAGCTAAGGTGATAGGCAGGGCCCTGAGAGAGAAGAGAACTGAGAAAACAGACGCTAACAGCAGCTATCAATTTCTGACTGCTGCTGTTTGCGTTAATTGCTTTTTTGTCTGGCAGCATTTAATTCGCCGAGCTTGACCTCCATTGAATAGACCATTAGGTCTAATTTAGCTAAATCAATCTTGCCCGATTCCAGAATTTGTATTGCACTCTCTTTGAATTGGACAACCGAGCGCGGTACATTTAGTTCTTGTTGGGCCATATTAAGACAGGACTGTTTAGCAAGAGCGAAGCGCGTCTTTAGATCGTCTAGCTTGCGTTGTAGTGTCAAGTTGAATTCAAGAGCTCTATTTGTTTCAGACCAAAGTTTCTGATAATCCAAGAGCCAAGATTCAAGGCTGATCTTTGCTTCTGCCTTGTGCCCTTCCTGATAGAGAGCCTGAAGTTTTGAGAGAGACTCTCTCAGGACTTTCAGAGATGGCGGAGCCTTTGCAGCATTTATTGCATCACTACTGTCAATCAAGTTTGAACAAGAAGCATGTGACTGAAGTGCAGATACTCTGAGCTGCAAAAGAAGCTCCAGCTGTTGAGCAGCTTTATGCACCCGGGCTTCAACTAGATTTTGTTCTTGTTCAATCGATACAATCTGTTGATTGATTTGAGCGAAATAGGGTCGTAAGTCTTCCTGCAAATTTGCTGTAATTTCAAACGGATTTGACTTCCAGCGTTTGGTGGTAGAAATTAGTCTGGCCTCTAGCGCCACGACTTCTGGACAACTATCTTTGCCGCAGGTTCTTAGGCTCTGCTTTAGTTTTGTTAGTTGTGCTTTAGCGAGCTCACTTTGTTCTCCGAAAGCGAGCCAGGCTTTGGATAATTGAGAGAAAAAGTCACGCAGTTCCGCGAAGTCTTTCTGCATGCGCTGCCGCAGATGCTGCGGGCTAATAAAGGTTAACCGTTCAGTTTTGTCGAACAGTTGTCTTGACGATAGTTCAACGGTTTCAGCAGGTAAGGCAACAGAGGTGCCTTCAATAAGTTCCGTCAGTTCATCCAGGTCCTTCCCCCGATTGATTATGCCTACTTGAGACTGTTTGTGTGCGATCTTTTGAAGATGTTGATCAAATGATTCCATATCGCTAATCAATCTGTCTTCAGCTTGTTTTGCACTGATGAACCTTTGGTAGGTTGAGCCTTTAAACTGACTGCCATCGGCTGCTAATTGATATTCAGTTTGCGATTGTAGTTCTAGAATGTTTGTATGCAGTGCCTTGCGGTCATTCAGCCATTCTGTAAGTTTTCTATTTACTTGTTCAAGAGTTAAACTCATAACTTCCTGACTACCTAAGATCAAAAAAAAAGAGTGAGAATGAGAGTTAGAACTTTAGCTCCAAAAGACTTCGGAGAACCTCTCAGGAGGCTCTCCAGTAAGTCTTAGCTAGTTCTTGGTTTAGAACCTATGGTGCCAACCTAGGCAGCCTAGGCGACGGTGATGCCGTAGTTTGCACAGAGATCAGCTAGTCCCCCAGCAAAACCTTGTCCAACGGCTTTGAACTTCCACTCATTGTTATGAAGGTAGAGTTCACCGAAGATCAATGCTGTTTCCACAGAATAGTCTTCTGAGAGATCATAGCGAGCGATCTCGGTGTTTGTATCGGCATCAACAATGCGAATGTAGGCATTTGAGACCATGCCGAAGTTTTGGCTTCGTGCTTGGGCTTCAAAAATGGTGCAGGTAATCGCGACTTTTGTAATTGCCGCAGGCAAGAGTGATACGTCAATAAGAATGCTCTCGTCGTCACCACTGCCAGCGCCAGTTCGGTTGTCGCCGTTGTGAATGATGGCTTTAGATGGATGTTCTTTGGCACCATAAAAGACAAAGTCGTCATCTGAAGTCACTTTTCCGTCGGCACCCTGGGCAAAGGCACTGGCATCTAAGTCGAAGTCAGCCCCATCGGTGGCACGAACATCCCAGCCGAGGCCAATCAAGAACTTTTTGCTAGAGGGAGACACTTTTGAGAGGTTGACGTTTTGACCTTTACTGAGTGAGATAGCCATGATCTGTTTGTTCCTTATTTTTGATTTTTGTTTAGAGAGCAAATTGATTGCGGCGAGCGCCATTGATTGCAAGCGCAGCTCGTAATTAGCTGCGCTGCTAGAGGCATTGTTTAGTGTGTCGGACTAGCTGGCTGTGACTTGCGTCGCATGTGAGAGCCCGACCGATAGCGGTGGGCCCTTGATCTTATGGGCCGGTAACCATGGCTACTCCACAGACAGGCCAAATTCAGTGACAAATTTCTCTAAGCCAGCTTTATAGCCTTGAGCCACAATTTTGAACTTCCAGTCTGCTCCAACTTTATAGAGTTCTGCAAAGTTGAGGGAAGTTTCAGTTGAGAAGTCTTCCGATAAATCAGCGCGACAGATTTCAACACCAGTGTCTTCATTGACTAAGCGAATATAGGCATTGTTGACGTGTCCAAAAGACTGCTTGCGGGCGATTGCATCATAAATTGATACTACGAAGACAATCTTTTGAATGGCGGCATTGACTTTGCTAAGTTCAACTTTGATACTTTCATCATCTCCGTCACCTTGACCCGTGCGGTTGTCGCCGGTGTGGGTTACTGATCCTTCTGGATGCTTGAGATAGGCCTCGTTGTAATAGACCATGTCATGGTCGTTACGACATTTGCCAGAGGCAAGAAGAAGAAAGGCTGAGGCATCTAAATCAAAGTCTTGACCGTCTGTGCTTCGGGCATCCCAGCCTAAACCCACAAGAATACGAACTAGAGAGGGTTCGCTTTTGCTGAGGTTGATGTTTTGACCTTTCGAAAGTTGAATTGCCATAGCTTTAGTTTTCGATTTTGTTTACAGTGAATGATTTTTGAATCTCGGTGCCCTTTTAACAGCGCAAGAGCGGGAGATTAGCCCAGGATTTTTTTAATCGTTGGAATTAGGTCAGAAATTGTTTTACCGTTGGCTGGTTCGCCCATGGCTGCTACCTTCCACTCGCCGTTGTGGCGATAGAGACGAGCCATGATAATACCGGTGGTATCGTACTTCTCAGTTAAGTTATAACGGCAAAGCTCTTGCGAATCTTTTCGGTTAACAATGCGCACGTAGGCATTTTTGACTGAGGTGAAACGTTGACCGCGGTAACTGGTGACAGTAAGAACAACGTTCTGAACGGACGCTGGCAGAGAATTGAGGTCGACTAAGATTTGCTCGTCGTCTCCTTCGCCTTCGCCGGTTAAATTGTCTCCGCTGTGCTTGATAGCTCCGTTTTTGCTGTTCTTGTTGCCAAAGTAGATAGTTTCAAGAAGTTGGCGGTTCTGGTCGAAAGTGGCACATGATGCATCTAGATCAATTTGCTGACTGCCGACATCCCAACCAAGGCCGAGCAATATAGAAGTGATTGCTTGACCGTCATCTTTCTTAAGCGACAATTTTTGACCTTTGGACAGATTGATAGCCATGTCATTTCTTCCTTAATTTGAGTTTGTGATTGAATTCGTTTGCGATTTACGAGTGAACAAATACCTAGGCAAGCTCAAGCATGCCCAGGCAGTTGTTTTAGTCAGACGAGGAATCTACTGATAGACAGTTTCTAGCCGACGGTGATGCCATAGTTTGCACAGAGACCAGCTAGGCCCCCAGCAAAACCTTGGCCAACGGCTTTGAACTTCCACTCATTGTTGTGAAGGTAGAGTTCACCGAAGATCAAGGCTGTTTCCACAGAATAGTCTTCTGAGAGGTCATAGCGAGCGATCTCGGTATTTGTGTCGGCATCAACAATGCGAATGTAGGCATTTGAGACCATGCCGAAGTTTTGGCTTCGTGCTTGGGCTTCAAAAATGGTGCAGGCAATCGCTACTTTTGTCAACGCAGCAGGCAGAAGTGATACATCAATGATGATGCTCTCGTCGTCACCACCGCCAGCGCCAGTTCGGTTGTCGCCGTTGTGAATGATGGCTTTAGATGGATGTTCTTTGGCACCATAGAAGACAAAGTCGTCATCTGAAGTCACTTTTCCGTCGGCACCCTGGGCAAAGGCACTGGCATCCAAGTCGAAGTCAGCTCCATCGGTGGCACGAAGATCCCAGCCGAGACCAATCAAGAACTTTTTGCTAGAGGGAGATACTTTGGAGAGGTTGACGTTTTGACCTTTACTGAGTGAGATAGCCATGATCTGCTTGTTCCTTATTTTTGATTTTGATTTTGATTTGGATTGAAATTTGATTCGCTAGAGCGAGTGATTAGCCCAAGATTGCTTTGATTGCTGGCACCAAGGCAGAGATTGTTTTGCCATTGGCTGGTTCGCCTATGGCTGCGACCTTCCACTCACCATTGTGGCGATAGAGACGAGCCAAGATAATGCCGGTGGTATCGTACTTCTCTGTCAAGTTATAGCGGCAAAGCTCTTGCGAGTCGTTTCGGTTGACAATACGCACGTAGGCATTCTTGACTGAGGTGAAGCGTTGACCGCTGTAACTGGTGACTGTGAGAACAACGTTCTGAACTGCCGCTGGCAATGAATTCAAGTCGACTAAGATTTGTTCATCATCTCCTGCGCCAGCTCCAGTCAAATTGTCGCCGCTATGCTTGATGGCTCCGTTTTTGCTTTTCTTATTTCCATAATAGATAGATTCAAGGAGGCTGCCGTTCTGGTCAAAGGTGGCACATGAGCCATCTAGATCAATTCGCTGACTGCCGACATCCCAACCAAGGCCTAGCAATATAGAAGTAATTGCTTGACCGTCATCTTTTTTGAGCGAGACTTTTTGACCTTTGGACAAATTGATAGACATGTTTCTACTTCCTAGAGTTTTGAGTTGAATTTGGAAACCTATACCTAGGCATGCTCAAGCTTGCTCAGGCATAGGTATAGTGAGAGGAGTCGAGTCTGCATATAGACCGACGTGGAGGTTTAGCCGACGGTAATACCATAGTTAGTGGCTAGACCTTTCAGACCGTCAGGGAAGCCTTGACCGATGGCTTTGAATTTGTACTCTGTTCCAACGAGATAGAGCTCGCCAAAAATGAGGGCTGTTTCAACTGAATAGTCTTCTCCTAAGTCGTAGCGAGCAATTTCTGCTTTAGTTTCGGCGTCGAGAACACGTATATACGCGTTGCTGACCATACCGAAGTTTTGGCGACGCGCTTGGGCTTCATCGATTGTGCATGTTATTGCTATACGAGAGAGATTGCTTGGCAGCAGAGAGACTTGAATTTCAATGGTCTCATCGTCGTTTATACCTTCTCCTTTGCGGCTATCGCCAGAGTGGATAATTGCTTTGCTTGCGTGTTCTTTGTTGCCGTAAAAGACGAAATCATTATCAGATGTGACTTTACCGTCGGCTCCAAGTCCAAATGCTGAAGCATCGAGGTCAAATTGCTCTCCTGCGGTTGCACGAGCATCCCAGCCTAAACCAATGATGAATTTAGTGGTGCCTGGCGCAACTTTAGACAAATTGACGTTTTGACCTTTACTAAGACTAACTGCCATGATGGTTTCCTTAATTTGTATTGTTTTCGAAGCGGAACTTGTGCACGTCGTCAGTGCTTTGCGCTTTGTAGACGTGACTGTTAGAGATCCAAGAGTTTCATTGAGGAGGACCTCTCGCAGCGCCAATAGCTATTTGTAATGAAATACACATAGCTGGTGCAATACGCATAGCTAATAAATGGATTTGTTAGTGAGGAAAGTTTCGAATGTTGCGGTATTTGCGGGTTGCTCGAGAAAAGTGAATTGGAAGATACCCTGAGCAAAGCAGATGGGATGGAATGGAATCAACCGGCCCCCTGCTCGGATTTGTTGCTATAAATGATTGCGAAACTTGCTCCAAATGAGCCCAACAGAACAGTTGAGTTGTCATAGAGAGTGCGACTCCCAGCCTTAGTTCCCTTTCAAAAATGCAAAACATGGTTGAACAGTTCGCGTGACTACAAAGTTTTGTAAGTAGAAAAGAGCTTTTTCAAGGCATGGTGATTGTACGTATTTAGACTGAAAAACCGTATGGACCTGTCACAGAGTAGTCTCTAACTTAAAGGAGTTGGCACAAACACAGAAATTGCGAGCGCTCGTTGATGAGAAACGCAAATTCGCAGGAGAAGCACATGACCCTCGAAGTAAATCAGATCAAGGCATCTAGTGAGGCTGCCATCGGAAGCAATGCCGAGAAGCCGAATTTCACAGAAGTCTATAAAGAACTGAGCAATAACACCACGGCGCAAGAGCAGAAAGCGGAACGCACTGCTTTCAATGAGGTTTTGCACCAGAGGTTTCCTTCTCTTGATCTAGTTGGTCAAGATCAGTTGAAGTCTGCTCAAGGCCAAAAGGACGCATTAGTAGTTTTTGATAGAACTAACAATCATGTGCAATTGAGAAGCGCAGAAGACTTCTCTGTCGTCGGTGAAAAAGATATGACGGCTAAGGTCGAAGAAAACAAAGTAACTTCTGAGCAAGCCAGCGAATTTCTTGCATCGGTTTTTGATAAAGCTATTGAAGAGAAGGCCAATGCTAATTCGATTAACGCTAATGGCAGTCCTGAGTCGTTGCCTCCTGCTTCAGACCAAACTGCGCCTCCTTCTTCTGAGAAAAACGTTGAACAAAAGAAAGACGTGACCGATCAGGCTAACGAGAAAACTTATGTTGTGGAAAAAGGTGATTGTCTCTGGAACATAGCTAAAGCTGAATTGAAAGCCGCCCATGACCAATCCGGCGAGGTCACGAACGCAAGTATAAGAAATTATGTCGACAAAATTGTAGAGAGGAATAGAGAAGAGATCAAAAACGAAGATCTGATCTATCCCGGTCAAAAGTTCATTCTTCCCAGTTTGAAACAGCCAGATGAAAAGCAAAAGTTAGACGGAAAGCAAAAGCCAGAAGAAAAAGCCAATACAGGCGAGAAGCCGACGGCGCAAACTGGTGATGGCACAACCAGCCGGTTAGATGCTCCACTACAGAGCCGTCCTGATGCGCCGACTGAGCCGAACAATGAAAATATTTTCGATGATAAGCGAAATTCTGTACCAGACCAGCCTGCTTCCAAAATGTAGGCGTCCAAGTAGAAATTATTGATGGTGCGTAGCCCTGTTGCGGGGCTGCGCTATATTGTTTTTGCATGTTGGCTGTATCTCATATGCAGCCCCCGCATCTGGCTCTGCTATGTAAGCATTGGCTTTGGTATCTTGGTAGACGCATGAGCGCAGCTCGCACATGATCAATCTCGTATATTTGCTGGCGCTAACAATACCGGCTGCTATTTTCGTTGATTGTCAAAGGTCTTTTGTGTTCCTTATTGGTTATCCACTTTCTTCTCTTTCATCGGTTTGTTTTCGTTTAAAACCCACAGCTTTCAACTTTCCTTATCTAATTCTTGCTGTCTAGGTGGCAATTAGGTAAGGCTATCTGAGCACTCGTTTTACCAAGGTCTAGGTAGCTTTTGGGCGGAGTCTTTGGAGAAGTGTAGTTTAGAGCTAGGGGCAATGACGCTTTAGCAATGCCATGAGTGAAGAAGAGCAATTGCTGTTTACTAAATTAAAAGAGGAAGTTATGGGAGAAATCTCTACAGTCATTCTCTGTCTAATTTTGCTGTGCATTATCTGGTTTGTGCAGCAATCTCTCAGTTTTGCTGCATACCGGTTCTACCCGTTTGTAGCACTTGGAATTTTGATAGCAGTTGTATTTTTGTTTACCAGCCCACGTGAAGCGACCCGTTGGTTCATCCAGATAGGTGACCACGTAGCTTGGGTAGTTAACTCGATCCTGAAAGAGGCCTGCTATCAAGGCGCTACTTTCACCTGTCCGTGGGTTGGTCGTTAGTGCTCAACTAGTAACATAAGGAGTATTTATGTCGACTGAACAATCTCAAACAACATTCGCAATGGACTGCACTAATTTAGGCGGTGCTGATTTATTGGCTTGCCAGTCTTTGAATAAAATGATCGCGGAGAAAAATCTTGATCTGAACACACCGAGCGGTCAACAGACAGCTCTCGAGTTTCATCGCCGTGTCTATGATGTACATCAGCGTCAAATCAACACAAGTAAAGAGCAATTAAGTGAAACAGGAGATTGGTCGTGACAGGTGGAGGATTTGATGAAGGCGGTACAACTTTCGACTCCCCGGTTGTAAAGCGCTCATTCTGTGGGCACCATTCTCACTCAGCTGATATCGACAGTACTGTCGATATTGGTCCTGCGCATTTCGGTGGACATGGAAATCTAGCTGCCATAGGGGCAACTTTGCTGGAACTCCACTCTGCCTCGACTCCAAACGTCGCTGGAACATCGATGTAAGTATCACAAAATGGTACTTCAGCGAGGCTGACGACTACGAAACCCAGATTCTAGCGAATGTGTGGAGTCCGCATATGGGCAGAGACCAGAGCAGCCAAGATCGCTTGGAGCAACTGGTTATTGCAAGAGACTTCATCAAAGAGATGGCTGAGCTTTTGGGTGGCTGTGCACAGACCGAGCGCTCGAGGCAATATAGAAGAAGCATCGCACGGTAACATGTTGATCTGTTCAAAGTGATCGGCAGAGCTAGTGATTTTCATTGCCTCTGTCCGGTCACTCTTTTTTGCAATGTCCCACATCCGGTTTATTCAACCAAGTTATTATTTTGGGACTGGTTACTGTATTATGTAGTATTGCTGAAACCAGCTCTGAGTGCTGATTCTATCCCGTCGATAGTTTTAGAGCAATTATTATTTGTAATTTCAAGTTGGATGGTAATTTGAGCATATCAAGAGAAAAACTTCTGGTATGTCATTGTCACACTAATAAGCTTATGTTGACAACAAGCACTCAGCTTGCCAATCGTATGTCCGCAAAATTACCAAAATAATATTCCAATGAAGAGAGGTCTATGATCATGAAAGACCAGATAGATTTTGGCGCGCCGCCAAGCGCGGAGCGTTCAATAGAAGCACTTCAACCGGCACTTCCTGGCTCACTCCAGGCTACAGCTGATCAAGGGGTGCTTCGGCAACTGAATTTAGATAGCCATGCATCTGTTTCGAAAACACCTGCATCAACTATGATTGAGGGCTTTTCTTTAGATGGGCATCAGCCCCAGCTAGTTGCTGGTGCCGCTTTTGTCAAAGGCTGGGCTACTGTTTACGGCCCAACAGGAAACCGCACCGCTGATGGTTCTCGCTACACAGGTAGTGAGCAGGGTGTGGCAGTTGATCTAAAGCAACCGGTTCTCGGTGCTGATCTTGGTTCAAAGCTAGTTATTACTAATCTCAATAACAATGAAACTACAACCCAGAGGGTTCGAGATTATGGTGGCTTTGGTAACCCGCGCAAGTATGGCACCCCGGATGGTCAACCGCGCTTAGTAGATTTGACATATGGTGCAGCCTCTCGAATTGGCGCAGGGGATATGACGCCAGTAAGAGTCTGTGTGCCAGAGGGCTAGAATATAGTTAGATTGATCAATTTCAGTAGCGAAGTAGCTTTCCTTTCTGTCTACTGAAGTTGATCAATCATTTGCTAATAGTGTTTTGCAGTTCTCTATCAGCCTTCTTCAAGAAAAGTCGAATCTGGCTGGCGCTGATTGCTACTGTACCAGCGCCGCTTGATTGGTTTTCGCTCCCATTTTTGCATCTTGCATTAGCTATTCTTTGGCTAACTAGGCCAAGAATAGCTAATGCAAAACCGCCGCCAGTCTCTAAGCCACTGCTGATATCTACTAATTCTTTACTCTTCTTAGTGAACACTCAAGGGGAAAGGATAAATTACTTTGTGTGACAATTCCATATCGGTTGAGAAAATCTAAGTTTAGCCATTTTTAGAGTGGTATCGCTAGCGGTTTTCACCATTTTCTTCTGTTTCTTGCACTGTTATTCTCATTATTGCCTCGGTCGAGATTTCTTAGTTTCTCTGAGCTTAGGCTGCTGTCTTTAGGTGATGTGAAGCATTATGCAGTTAAGGAATAGACGATGGCTTGATTGGGCGCGCAAAGAGCAAAAACTGCTGGCACTATTGTTTGCCTTTGTTGGCCTGTCATGTTTCTTTGCTGCTGAGCAATTGTCTTACCAACGCGCTCTCTCACCAGTTGAAATTGCCGCTTTGGCAGCTGCTGATGGGCTGTCGGCTATTGTAATAGATGATCCTTATTTTGGCCGAATCGGCCTCAGTGATTGCTCTACTGGTAGAACAGTTAGAAGCATAAATACAATTTTGGCAATAGTAAGAGTTGAGCTAATCGTAGCTGACCTGCTGAGCAGCAGCGAGTTTAGAGAGCGTGCCCAATTCGATTATGTACAGGTGCGCAGAGCTGCTCTTTCTCTAGAGAGAGAGCTTTCTTCGTCACTTAGTAGTGCCAGCAATGGCGTTTTTGTAGACGCTTCTGGCCGACGGGTTAGACCTTATGTCACGGCGATTGACTCATACAAAAAAACACTTCGAAGTGCGAAGACAGCTTACTCTCAGACTCATCAACAATTACCTATTTTTGATTTGCGTTGGAGTGCCAAGCAAGGCAGCACACTGACTCATATTCCGGCACCCTATAAGTTTGCTTTCTGTGAATCCAGTCAAGAATCAAATGATTGCTATTTGCCTGGTGTTGATGCTAGCTACAAAGACTGCCACTTTTACTTTGCTGCGGTGGGTTCACAACCATTGCTTCTTTCACCTCAAGAATTGCAACCTGCCGATGGCAAACATTTTAGTAGTCTGGTATACGCCGAAGTGCCTAGTAGCCACGGTCACGGTCGCAAAACTGCTCAGGTTGCCTGCGCTCAGCCCAAGTCTTGTGCTTATAAGCCAGGGCCAGTACCTTTTGCCATCGCGCTCACTTCTGACTTGAATGGTATTGTCAAACCGATTCAGTTACTACAAACCGATTTTGAAGACCGTAAACTGTGCACGGCTTTGTTCAACTGGCTTAGTACTACTGGTGGGCGCCTCAATATCGAATCACTTCTTGATGTTCTCAACTGTGATCTGGCCGCTTCTGCGAAGAACTGCAAGGAAACTTATGTCAGCCTCTTTTGGCAAATTGATGAAAAGGGAGTTGTCTATCAGTCGAATTTGCCAGTGTCTCAAGAGGGTATTAAAGGCGCTGGTGGTGAGATTACACGCTTAGAGGAAGGGCGTTCATCTGCACAGGCGCAGCGGTTGCTCAAAAAAGGAAGTAGGTTCTACTAGATTGCAAGGGGGTGTCAAGGGTCGCTATCTGTTTTACCTTTCTACTCTGATGTAAAAGTATTAGCGTGCTAGCGCTAACACTTTTGCTGATCTACTTAAAGCCCGCCCTTATTGGGCCTTCTGGCTTTTTCTACACTATTAAGCATTTGCTAAGTCCTTGTATGACCTGATCAGGCTTTGATAAGGCTTAGCTATTAATCTTCACTATTTACTTTACACTCTTCATTTTCGGTCGTCTCAGTCTATCCAGTATTAATCCCACTGCCGCTCGCTTTTTCTAGCTAATCAAGGAATTTCTTTGGTTGGCTACTTTTGTCGTTCAAAATTGGCTGCTGGACGTTTTACTGACTGAGATTCTTGATTTGAAACAGTTTTGGTGAAGGCTGCAAACCTTTCGTTTGGAACATTGGTTGGAATAAAGATATGACTACTCGAAAACCTTTGGTCAGCAAAATCATTCTTGATGTTAAACAATCGGCAGATACGGGAGCCGATCGTCGCGGCGGTTGCATAGGCGGTAATTGTCGTCCCCATATTGTGGTTTGCCCTGGTTATGGTCGTGAAAAGTTTCCCTTCCCTGATGCTGCCACCTTGGTGGTGCGAGCCTTGGAGCGCATTAAGAACCAGCAAGCTGCTGTCAGTGAAAATGCAGACGGTTCTTCTCTCAATGAAAATTCGGATGAAGAGCTTGATGAAGATGTAGATGTAGATTTCGCGCCTGCTATTAGTGGTCTCGAGTTGAAAACTCTTCGGCGAAAAAAACAGTCTCAGATTTCTCCTAAGAACCTACCCTTAGGGAAAGTGCAGGCACTTATTCCGAGTTTGAATTTGCCAGGCGAAGAAAGTGTCGATGCGACATTGCTTGTTGCCGCTGGTGGTTTAAGTGCTCTTCTTAATGACGGGAAGTTTGATGCCATTGTCGCTGAGCGCTTTGATGCTCAATCGGCTCGCGTCAGTTGGGCCCGCGCTAACATGCATAGCAAGTATTGGCCCGCCATTGATAGCCTTGCTGAACAGTTAGAGCAATTACGTACCGTTTATCTCGCATCGCTTCCTCGGGCAGTTGATGGCTTGCGTGCATATAATCCAGAAGTGCCTGAGAGTCAATTGCTTGAAGTCGCTATCGATGCTTTAGACGAGGAGCTAACACCGATTATTGATATTCTGCGTATCTGGACTGATGCCTTCTCTCAGGCCCGCAGTGGAAAGTACAAAGAGCTTGCTTCCATAATATTTTGCGTGGAACAAGCTCACTATCTTTTTGAGGGAACAGATCCATCGTCTACGGCTTCGGCTGAGGTAAAAGCCCGGCTTAACAGTCTGATATTTCACATCGGCTGTGTTTATGTTGCTCGTTTCAGCAGTGCTGGGCCCGCTACCCTTCCTGCTGGCCCAGTTGGGGCACATGCATTTGAAGTGCCTCATGATGAGCGCAATGTCATTGGCATCATGCTTATTCTGTATATGCATGAATTCCGCCACGACATCTTTCATGATGTGGTTGGTTTGGGCTCAGAATTGATTGCCGTTTTGGCGCGGGCAATTAGCGATGCTTCTAAGAAGGGTGAATTAGTGCTCTCTCAGAAGAGTGTAAGTATTGGCAATCAGAAAGTGCCGTTGTTGAATTTGCTAATCAAGTTTTTCGTCGATACTATCGGCGAAGTCGATGCTGACATTTCTGGTGGCGTCTTATTGTGTGGACCAGCATACCTCTATAACATGGTCAGCACTTTTTGCGCGTTTAACTCGCAAGATAAGGGCATTTTCAATACAGAGCAGCTTTTGCGCACGGAGTCTTACTATGAATTTAGTGAAGGTAGTGGTGGTGGCCAGGCATTGAGCTTTTTGCCTCATCCGCCAGACTACATCCGCGCATACATAGTGGCTGCTGCTTTAGACGAAATTGGATTTGTCAAAGAAGCTCAACAGTGCCGCAAACTAGCTGATCAGGCAGTAGGAGCGGGAAATTTGCCTGAGGTCATTACATGGAAGTGCCTAAGTGATCAACCTGAACACTCAGACATTGTTATTTCAGTTGAAGATATCAAGGCTCTCGCACCCGTTGTCGCTATGGCCCTGATTCGCACGCCACTTAAGTCTTTGGGAGGTGTCTCTACTGTTGAGATCACTAACTGGACAGAGGAGCGCGAAGAACGGGCGCAGTGCTTGGCTCGTTTAATTATGGAGGATAAGTCTGAGTTGCCCACTGACAAGGGCCATATTCATGTCACTTACGTTATTTCGGCTGCTACCTATGCCTATTGGGGTCTTTGTAAGTCAGGCTATCAGCCTCGCAACGCCGCTGCAATTGTGCAGCGTAATGCCCTTAGCATGATTGAACAAGTACGAGGTCGTTTCGAGAAGCGCATTGCTGCGGCGTAGCTAATGCCTGCGTTGGTGCTTATGCTTCTCTTACTTACCAAAATTCTCTATTTACCAAAGCAGTGGTTGTCTCGTTCGAAACAACCATTGCTGTTTCATTCAATAAAACTGGAGTTTCTTATGGACAGTTCAAGCTTAATCAAATTATCTGGAGCTGAGCTTCTTGTTCAGTGCCTTATTGCCAACGGTGTTGATACCGTGTTTGGCATTCCTGGTGAGAGCTTTCTTGCTCATCTAGAATCGATGCGAGGGCATCAAGACAAGATTCAATTTGTGGTCAATCGTCATGAGGGTGGAGCTGCCTTCATGGCTGATGCTTATTCAAAGGTTACAGGCAAGCCTGGAGTATTGTTTGTTTCTCGCTTTCCTGGTGCCACCAATGCCAGTATTGGTGTCGGTGTGGCCGGTGAAGATTCTTCGCCTTTGGTCTTGTTCATTGGTCAAGTAGATCAAGCGGTTATGGGACGGCAGTCTTTTCAAGAAATTGACTATTCTCATTTCTTTGGGGATATGACCAAAGCGGTCATGCAAATTACCGATGCTGTTCGCATTCCTGAAACAGTAGCTGCTGCCTTTCAATTGGCTACATCTGGTCGTCAGGGACCAGTGGTCGTTGTTTTACCCCATGATGTGCAATTGCATGAGGTGACACTCACTTCTTCTTCTTCTTCTTCTTCTGGGCTGCGCGGTTATCAGTCTGTTGCTCCCAGTCCTACCTCGGCTGATATAAGTGCTCTATGCATCATGCTGCGTGCCTCTGAACGGCCAATTATGATTGTTGGGGGCAGCGCTTGGTCGTCTAAGGCTCAGTCTAAAATGATTGATTTTGCTGAGAACAATCACATTCCTGTGGTGACCGCCTCTCGTCGCAATGATCTCTTTCCAAACGATCATCTCAACTATGCAGGGGTCGCAACGGTTGGCATTAATCCTCTTTTGGCTGAGCGTATTAAAAATAGCGATCTGGTGATCGCATATGGCTGTCGCCTTGATGAGATGACGACGGCGCGCTATAGTCTACTATCAGTGCCAACACCAAGCCAGAAACTGATTCATATCTATCCTGGTTTGGCTGATTTAGGTCGAGTTTATCAGGCTGATTTGGCAATCAATGCTGGCGTTGCCGAGATGGGCAAGGCCCTCTTTGGCTTCAACAATTTGTACGACAAGGCTAACCTTGAAGCTCGCAAGGCTTGGCTTGATTCTGCCCACCAAGACTACCTCAACTTTTTACAGTATGACGGTAGTGATTTAGAGCTTGACCTCTCACAAGTGGTTAAGACCATGCAGGCGATGCTGCCGGTGGACGCCATTATCGCCAATGGTGCCGGTAATAATGCCCAGTGGTTAGATCGCTTCTATCAGTATCGTAGTTTGCACACTAAGCTCACCTCTGTCTGCGGTTCAATGGGTTACGGTGTACCTGCGGCCATTGCCGCTAAGCTTGTTCGCCCAGAAACTACGGTGGTTTCATGGAATGGTGACGGTTGCTTTCAGATGAACGCTAATGAATTGATTTTGGCGGCCTCAAGGCGGCTAAAAGTGCTATTCATTATTGTAGAAAATGGCGTCTACGGCACTATTCGCCAGCACCAAGAGAAGTCTTATCCCTGCCACAAGTTTGGTACTGATATCGACAATCCAGACTTCTTGCTCTTAGCTCAGGCTTATAAGTGCTTGGGGCAACGCATCTCACGCACAGAAGAATTCGCTGCAGCATTTCAAGCAGCCCTTGATTATGACGGACCGTCGATTCTTTCTTTGAGGGTCTCGCCTGATCTTCTTTCACCAAGTGAGCGTATTTCTAAATTGTGTACGGTTGCCCAGAGTGTTTCTGATAGTGCTTTTCCAAGCACTTTGGAAACCGCTTTTGAAAGCGTCTTTGAAAGCCCAATTGAATAGTACTAGCGGGTTGATAGATTTAGGTTCGTAATTTAGGTAAGAGGTGTGGCGTGGTCGCGCAAGCTTTCGCCCCATCATTCTTTCACCTAAGCGCCGCTTAACCGCTTGGCAGCCTCGTCTCTATGCCGCAATCCTATACCAGACAACAATTCATTCACTAGTACCTTATTCAGCTATTGTTGCAACTACCCCCCTGACAATGCTTGCATAGTGATATTCAGAGATTTCCCCCAACCATTCTCATCGAGGTCAATTCACTAGCTATTCGCTCCTATTTCTAGCCGCACTAGCTTTACTCGATTTGATATTGCCATTGGGTGAACACTAACCTTTTACCAGTACCAAACTATTCCAAAAGAGGAAGCATGATATCTCAACATTTCATCGACCCATCGCCCATGGGCTGGCTGCGCTTTTCCCCCGATTTGCAATACATCTGCATCGGTGGACCGGCAGAAAATTTTCGTCTCTATAGAGAGGCTGGCAACGTTTTATTGCGTGTTGCTCTTACTCCTGAATTTGGGTGTGCCGATGCGTCCTTTAAGACTGTAGATGGAGTTTGCGTCGGGTTGGCCCTTCTTACTTATGACTTAAATCCACGAGTGATTTTTGTTGACCTGACTCAAAGCAACCTGACCTCAGTGAATTACTCAGCGGTGCAAATTGCCGGGGCTTCGACACTTGCCTATACCAATGATGGTGACAAATTGCTCGTTGGCTTGGCTAACGGAGTGATTCTTGAGTATGTTGAGCCGCTTCTAGAAGATGGTTCTAACTACTCCCGCACTTATCAGCTGCCCTCTGAAGCTCCAGTGCTGAAGATTTTACCTGCAGAAGAAGGCGGAGTATTTGTTGCTTACAACGATTATGGTCAGTTGTTTTGCGTTACTCCCTCTGAGACCTTTGAGGTTTTTGATGTCGACGGCGGGCACCTAAATCTCAAGCTGGTTAAGCACCATCCAGCTATGCCTTTTCTAGCCGCTGTTCTGCAGGATGGTGACCTATTCATCCGCGATTTCGTAAGCGGTATGGCGCTAAAGCTGGCTTTAGTCGATGCTAAAAAAGAAGTGATTTCGCTCTCTTTCACGCCACAAGGCGGCATTGTTGTTGCTACTGAAGATGAGGTCGTTCAGATTTCACTCTTTGTTGAGCGCTCTGCCACCGGTGAAGAGCAAATCAAGTTCGAGTCCACATTCCTCTATTCCATGTCTAGTTCGAAGCCGATAGTGGCTGCCGAAGTAGCAGAGGTTGATGGTGCGCAGTCTATGCTGGTGCTGCATAACTAGAGTTGATTGCATAACGTTTTTTGAGCAGGCTTGGAGTGTTTTGTCCAGTCTGCTTTTTCCATTGCCTATTTATTTATTGGAGTAAATTCCATGTCTGAACAAATGAAAATGAGAAATGATGATGCAGCTGCAAAAGTTTTGCAGCTTGCTAAGGAATACGCTAAAGGCATTGCCGGTGGTGCTGTTACCACCGGTCACCTTTTTTATGCTTTGGTTAGTTCCAAAACAAGCTTAACTAGTATCTTCAAGAGTTTTGGAATTTCGGCTAATGATGTTCGAAAGGCTGTTGTTGTTGTTGATAAACAGCGCCAAGATGTCGGTCCTGAAGAATATGCCAGCTCTGAAGAATATGCTGGTCCAGCGCGTAATGCTATGGAGCGTGCCGCTCAGGTAGCTAAAGAGCGCCAGGTTGAGCAGGTCACTCCATCTGATATTCTGCTCGGGTTGTTGCCAGCCCAAGGAGCGGAAGTGCTCGACAGCGACGATTTCATGGCGGTTCTTACCTCTCTTACAATTGATGCTGAGCAATTGCGCCAAGCCGTCCTCAGCCAGCTAGAGAAAGAAGGCTCAGCAACTTCTGGTGCTTTGGCTCAGGGCACGGTCGCTACTCCTACTTTGGAGAAATATGCTCGTGACCTCAATGCCTGGGGACGAGACGGCAAGCTTGCCCCTTGTACCTGGCGCGGACCTGCAATCGCCAAAATCATTGAAATTCTAGGCATGCGCTTGCAGAATAACCCAGTTCTAGTGGGTGAAACTGGCGTAGGTACAGTATCTGTGGTTGAAGGCTTAGTCCTAAACATTCTCAATGGCGAGGTGCCCGATAGTCTAAAGGACGTGCGAATCTTCCAAGTAGATATGGGTTCAATCACCGCTGGCTCTAAGTATCGTGGTGAATTTGAAGAACGGCTAGGAAAGATTGTCAACGAAGTCAAAGCCGCTGGCAATATCATCTTGCTTATTGAAGACCTGCATACCATTGTAGGTGCTGGCCGCATTGAAGATGGTGGTGCTGACGCCACTAGCTTTCTTAAGCCACTTCTTGCCCGAGGTGAGCTACGTTGCATTGGTACGACCTCGCCTGATGAGTATCGTACTCACATTGAGCGCGATACAAACCTCAATGGTCTGTTTCAACAAGTGCCAGTGGCAGAGCTAAGTGTCGAAGACACAGTGGTCGCCCTAAAAGCGGTTAAGGGGCTCTATGAAGCCCACCACGGTGTCACCTACACCGACAAAGCTTTGAAAACTGCTGCTATGTTGTCGAAGCGCTACCTGTACGGAACTAAACTGCCAGGGAAGTCGATTCAACTGATTGACCAGGCCGGTTCTCGAACAAAGAATGCTCGCAGTGCCAATAAAGTAGTGGATGAGGCTGATATCATTGATATTGTCGTTGGCGAGACTGGGCTTCCTCTTGCTAGCTTGACCAAAACAGAAACAGAAAAGCTGCTTGCCATGGCTGATACTCTCCATGAGAGCATTATTGGTCAGGTGAAGGCGATAGACTCTATTCACGCTGCTTTCTTGCGCTTACACGTTGGGCTTAGGTCACCCGATCGTCCAATTGCTTCTTTTCTCTTCATCGGTCCTACCGGTGTTGGTAAAACTGAAGTGGCGCGCGCTTTGGCTCAGTATTTATTTGACTCGCCAGATGCCTTGGTGCGCCTTGATATGTCGGAGTATACCGACGCCAGTAGTGTTTCTAAATTGATAGGCACTAGTGCTGGTTTTGTCGGTTACAAAGACCCTGGTCAGTTGACCGAGCCCATTCGTCGCCGACCATATTCGGTCTTACTGCTTGACGAATTTGAGAAAGCGCATCCTTCTATTTGGAATTTGCTTTTACAGGTGCTAGACGCCGGTCGATTGACCGACGGTGCCGGCCGTACCGTGGATTTCAGAAATGTTGTGGTGATTGCTACGAGTAATGTTGGCTCGCAAGCGATTCGTGGTAATCTCGTCCAAATTGGCATCAAAGTCGCGCCTGCTCAACCAGCTGCACCCAAAGGTGATCGCAAGAGCGAAGTCTTAGAGAAAGAGTTAGCCAAAAAGTTCGTTCCAGAACTTCTCAATCGTTGGGATGAAATTATCGAGTTCCAACAGCTCGAAGAGTCAGAGCTTGAAGCGATAGTTGGTCTCTTGGTGCAAAAACGTTTTGCTGATTTGTTGACTACACACAATCTGCAAGTGCGGCTTGATGGTAAAGCAGCTGCTTATATAGTCAAGCTCGGTGATCCTGCTTATGGTGCTCGCCCCCTTGGTCGTGCCATGCAGCAGTTGATCGAAACCCCTCTTGCAATTGGAATTCTTCGCGGTGAGTTCATCGATTGCGATGTGCTTGTCGTAGTTGAGAATGACGAACTTGTTCTCAAGAAAGTCGATCGAATTTAGCTTTCAATGATCACATTCTAGTCACTAATTGCGGGCGCTCCTCTTTACGGGCGCCCACTTTCTTTTTGCTCAATTTATTTTTGGAGACTTTTACCATGAGATGGGAAACTAAAATTGATTACGGCGATGCTAGCCCCTCTGGCAACGGCCAACAATCAGTGCCGTTCTTCAACCCCACTATTCGTAAACCTTTGCCTGGTGGTGGCGAAATGCCTACTGACGCCACTAGCGAGCTGCTCGCTCAGCGAATTGTGATTTTCGCTTATCCGTTCGACGACACTGTAGTGACGCAAATCAGCAATCAACTGTTGTACCTCGATAGCATTGGCAGCGAGGACATCACAATGTACGTTAATTCTGGTGGTGGCAGTGTTACTGCTGGCTTTGCCCTCTATGACATTATTCAACAATTGCGCAGCCCAGTGAGCACTATTGGTATGGGGATGTGTGGCTCCATGGGAGCCTTCCTCTTGTCTACGGGTGATGCTGGTAAGCGTTTCGTTTTGCCTGGAACAACTGTAATGATTCATCAGCCGTCCTACGGCACTGATGGCAAGATTACTCATATGGCCGCGCATATGAAGTGGGCTAAGGATCTCTATAACCGCTTGATTGGCACAATGGCTGTACATTGTAATCGCTCTTTTGAGGAGCTTGAAGAAGCAATGAAGGAGGATAATTTTCTCTCTGCGGAGGAAGCTCTTGCACTGGGTTTAATTGATGGGATTTTTCCTGCACCAGAAGGTAAGGCTTACCTCGTCCCTCGCAAGCCCAAAGCGGTTAATTCTCGCAAACCCGAAGCAGTTAATTGATGTAGAACTTGCAATTCGAAGTAATTACTGCTGATTGCTTTTCGTTGCACACCATTCCCACAGCAAGAGGTGTCGATACCTATCACTCCTCTTGCTCTTCCATTTAAAAACTTTGGAGGATTTATGTCCAATACAGTCACACAGCCAGATGCTATTTCTCTCAATCTGGCAGGCCGCATTGCCGATCAAGCTGTGAACTTCTCACAATCGTTGGCTCAACTCTATCTGCGCCCTCATACGCCTGATGGCGTGACCGAGCTGCGAAGTACCTTGGCACTTTTACCAGCAAAAAAATCTACAGCAGAGCCTAAGGTCGAGACTTTCGATGTCAAACTTGGCAAGAAAGAGTCTATTGAGCTTGGTTCTCTGCAGCTGAGTAATGAAGAGGCCCTGGCTCTCTGTTATCAATTGCGAGTTAAAATTGCAGGCTTTCGTCCCCTTGGAGCTGAGATTATTCACAGTGCTCTCTTTCCTCGATCTCAAGTTGAAGCAATTATGCTTCAAGTTTTGAAGATTGATTGGTCGACCCAGGCCTGGAACCCTCAGTTAATGCTTGCTGCGAACCGCTACTGTGAGTTCATTTTGTCGATTAGTCGGCAATCAACCCGTTTTTCTGATGCAGATGAGGATAAAACAGAGAAATTCAAAAAGCTCATTCATGACGAATTAATTCCCGAGTGCCACAATATCGCTGCTGCTTTGATTCGGGGCTATTTGCCAACGCTTTTCGCTGCTAAAGAGAACCTTTTGGCAACTGGATCTCCAACACTTTTAGAGTTTGCCAATCTTTGGAATGACGCTCAGATGCCATTGTTCAACTTTTGCCTGTTCAAGGCGTTTCGAACTCTTCCTCCCTCGACCAGAAAGCTCTTTGCTACAAAAGCCGATCTAAGCGATCTTCGCGATGCCTTGCCCGATATCTTCACCGCCTATGTTGCTGCTCTTAAGAGCAAAGACACTAACAGATTCGATATGCCTGAGAGTAGTCAGTACTTACCAGATAACTTTCTGTTAGTGCCTGAGTTTGTTGCTCTAGTTGATTTTCTCAAAGAAAGTGGTGTGCTCCCTGGGCTCGATTTGCTGATTCTGTTTAACTATGCCGAAGTAATCTTGACTGTGAGTCTACTGAAGCTCGACTTGATAGAACAGGTGCTGGAATCAGGTGACAAGAAGTTCGCCGAGCCCCTTAGCCAATTCTGTTCTGCCCTAACTTTTACTTGCAGCAAGCTTTCGTTTAGCAATTCGCAGCTCGTAAGCCAGATCTATCAACAATAAAATACCCTAGGTGTCAAAATGTCACTCAAAATCAAACCCTATCTTTTCCCGTCCATCACTGTCGCAGTGTTGGCGTACGCTGCCTATCGCGTTACTAAACAGCAACTCGATAGTGGCTACTTCATGCTCACGGATTCCACTTCCTATCTGCTTGGTGATCCGGGTGTTACCGCTGCTGTCGCTGATTTAGCCGCGGCTGTCGCTTCTGCGGCCGAGGCTCTAACCGAGGCTCGCGCTTCTGCTGCCAACGAGGCCGGTGAAGTTAGCTCCTCTCCATCCCCCTCTGCTTCCGCTGTGGCTGTTGCCACTGAAGCTGCCACTGAAGCTGCACCTGAAGCTGCAACCGAAGTTGAAGCTGTAACTGAAGCTGCGTCTCAAGCTGCGCAAGAAGAAGAAATTCCACCAGAGTTTGCGGATCTGATCAAACGTCGTCCCGAAGAATACGCCACCGTTGTAGAGGCGTTTTACAAGGCTTACGCTGAGGGGCGCGTTGTCGCCATGAAAGATGTTATTTGGCGCAACTACATGATTGTCAGATAGAGCATAAGTCTGATCTGTAACTTCCAGAGGCTAAATGACTTCGGTAAATTAACCGAGGTCATTTGCCTTGTTTCGAAATTCTGTTCGCCTATCGCCCATGGGAGGCATAATTATGGCTAACGAACGTTTCACCCAAGCCGCACTCAGTGTACTTGAGTTTGCTAAATTGGCTGCTCTGCGACGCGGAGCAGCAACTGTTGATACTGATGATCTAGTTTATGCAATTGCGGTGGAGCAGAAATCCTTTGCTGCACGTGCCATTCTTGAGTTCATCGGCGATTATCACAAACTTGAGGACCTGCTTTTTCCGTCCAATGGTTACCCTCCGGCCCAACCTCAATCTAGCCGAGGCCGTCGAGGTATAGTTCCTGATTTGAACAGCTTTGCTAAAGAGGCTATTCAAAAAGCTTTCAATATTGCCAAAGAGCAAAATGCTGCTTTGGTTGGTCCAGAGCAAATCTTGCTTGGGGTTCTATTATCTGATTCTTCTAACTTGGGCTGTAAGCTTCTGATCAAGGCGGGTGTTGACCTTGCCGCTCTAAAGACCAAGTTGAGAGGTAATAATGCCGCTCTTGCTAACGACAATTACAGCCCAAGCTATGGACCAAGTCATGGCCGTAACCCAAGCCACTCTCTGACTGCTCCTGTGGCTCGCACTACCGAGTTGGACAAGTACACCACTGACTTAACAGAGCTTGCTCGTCTGGGTAAGATTCATCCTGTTTATGGGCGAGATGCTGAAATTCTTAGCATCATCGATATACTTGGTTTACTGAAGAAGAATAATCCGATCATTATCGGTGAGCCAGGCGTGGGTAAGACTGCCATTATGGAAGGTCTTGCTTGCCGCATCATTTCAGGTAAAGTACCACCAGTGCTGCGAAATGCGCGCATGGTATTGCTTGATGTTGGTTCACTACAAGCTGGTACCCCTCTTCGTGGTGAGTTTGAAGAGCGGGTCAAGCTTGTCATTGCTGAGGTGAAAAAGGCTGGCAATATTGTGCTGGCTATTGATGAGATTCATACTGTGGTTGGCGCTGGGGCGGCTCAAGGTACGTCTGACCTGAGCAACATGCTAAAAGGTGCGCTGCAGGATGGTCTTCGTCTGGTTGGTACTACCACTCTAGAAGAGTATCGCCGCATTGAAAAAGATCAAGCTCTGGCGCGACGTTTTCAACCGGTTGTGGCAAAAGAGCCTGATATTAGCGGCACGATTGAGATTGTAAAAGCTTTGAAGCCCCTCTACGAGGAACATCATCTTGTAAAAATCTCAGATGCCATAATCGAGTCAGCCGCAAAACTTTCAGATCAATACATCTCAGACCGCAATCAGCCTGACAAAACCATTGATGTCATCGATCAGGCCGGTTCTCACCTGCGTCAGACTGCCGTAGATGATGCTGTGCTGACCATGACTGAGCAAGAAGTAGCTGCCGTGGTTTCTCGCATTAGTGGGGTACCAGTAACTCGGCTCACACAAAGTGAGCGCGAAAAGCTACTTGGTCTTGAAGCAATTCTGCACCAACGGGTTATTGGCCAGGAGCAAGCTGTTAAGGCAGTATCTGCTGCTATGCGCCGTGCGGGCACAAGGCTCAAAGCTAAAGGTCGACCAATTGCAAGTTTTATCTTCTCTGGACCAACCGGTGTCGGTAAAACTGAGCTAGCTAAGACTTTGGCTAAGGTTATGTTTGGCTCCGAAGATAAGATGATCCGCCTCGATATGTCGGAGTATATGGAACGCCACATGGTCTCTCGGCTGACTGGCTCCCCTCCAGGATACGTTGGCTATGATGAAGGCGGTCAGCTGACCAAGGCCGTGCATCGCAACCCTTATACGGTTGTGCTTTTCGACGAAATTGAAAAGGCTCACCCAGATGTCTTCAATATTCTCTTGCAAGTGCTTGATGATGGACGCCTGACCGATTCGCAGGGGCGCACAGTCAATTTCAAAAATACAGTGATCATCATGACTACCAATGTTGGTAGCACGATCATTGAAGGTAAGAATCAAAGTCTTGGTTTTGACTTTGAAAGCAAAGATGCTAAGGCCAAGGTCGAGAGCCTGTATCAGACAATCAAGGAGAAGGTTCTAACTACTCTCAAGCAATACTTTCGCCCAGAGTTCCTTAATCGGATATCTGAGACGATTGTCTTTCGGTCTTTAGAGAAAGAGCAGCTCTACGAAATCATCGATGTCTTGTTGCTTGAGACTCAAGAATCTCTGGCTGAGCAGGGAGTGTCTATTTCACTGACTGCCAGTGCTCGCGATATTTTGATTAATCATGGCTACAGCGCTCAATTTGGTGCCCGGGCATTGCAACGCGCCATCACCGACTTACTAGACGATGAACTAGCGATTTTACTGCTTGAAGACCAGCCTGCTCCAGGTACGGTTATTGAGGTAGATGGGTCAGACGGTGTGCTTGCTTTTAAACAAGTTTTACCAAGCACTCCTGTGGTTGCCGAAGAAGCGCAATAATCGCTTGAGCCATCAATGGCATTTTTGCGAGCCTCTGCCAGATTCTCTCTGGTAGTGGCCGTTCTGTCTGAGATAGTCTCAATCACACTCTCCGTTGCAATCGCAGCAGCACTAAAAAATACATTTGCAAACCGAAAATCAAGAGGAATTATGAAAGCGAAACCTTTATGCTTGTTCGTTGTCTCGGCAATCTTTTTGGGCGAAATTGCTTTCGCTAGCCCAACTCTCGCTGCCGATTCATGGTTGCCAGTTTTTGTCCCTGACCAGCACACTTATGTAGCGCCAGTTATTAACAATGGACTGCGCAGTGACTTCATAAGCCCCAGTTTTAAAAATGAAGTGGCCAAAGCTGCTAAGAAGCAAAAGCTTGATGTCTATGTCGTTGTTACTCGCAGTGAAAGCGATACTGGCGAAAATCTCACTGCTTCTGGCCCTTTGCTTGTGCGTAAGCTTTGGCAAAATTGGCACAGTGACTCCAGTGGTTTTGCATCTAGTCGAGCTGTAATAATCCTAATGACTGGCGGCCAAGACGGCAAGCTCGTCTCTGTTGGTGTGCGCGCTGGCGAGACTCTCAACGGTGTAGGCATAAACCGAGCGACAATGAACGACCCAAACGGTCCAGTAAAGCCCGTCTTGAAAGAGTACCTTGTGCAGTCGCCCGCAGTTGTGCCAGTTAAAATTGTCAACAACATGAGCGATTTGGTTGCCGCTTCTAGTGCCAGTGTTAGTTCCGATAATCGCAATAATGCCAGTGTCAATGGTGCCAACGAATCGAAAGAAGGATCCAGCACAGAGAGTTCTATCTTGCCCTTTGTCTACTTCTTTCTGATTCTGGGGGGAGCCGTTATTGGTATCCCTGCTCTTCTCTACTTTCTTTTTAAGCCCCGTCATTCTGCTGAAAAGACTACTGGCGAAGATTTTGAGACGCGCTTGCGTTCTTCTTTTACGCCTAGCAGTGAGTTTAAAAAGCCCATCTCTCTCTCTAAGGCTCCTGCGTCCGCCGACAAAGGCAAAAAAGGTAAAAGCTCGTCTTCTAGCACTTCTGCTAATACGCGTGATACCAGCTCAGATGGTGCCGATATAACCCCCATCATCATAGCTTCTTCTTGTAGTTCTGATTCTAGCCACACTTCTAGTCATACTTCGACGACTTCTCACACGCCAGCTTCGAGTTGCAGTACAACTTCGCATTCTTGCAGCAGCTGTGGCGGTAGCAGTTGTGGTGGCGGTAGTTGCGGTGGTGGTTGATCCGATTATGCTGACTAACGTCTAGTTCAGGCGTTTAGTTTAAGCCAAGGGAAAGAGAACCATCTCTTCCTTTGGCGCTGAAGTTTAGTAATTTTAGTCTCTTCTATGAAAACAGATCTTTATCGCCATCTGCCGGCTGAAAGTGCAAGAGCGCTTTGGGCAAAGGTAGATGCTTTTCAAATTGATGAGCCCCATGCACCCAAACCATTTTCGGCACGCTTAGCTGCCGAACAGGGGTGGACGCAAAATCTGACCTTGGCAGCAATTGAAGAGTACAAGCGCTTTATGTTCCTGGCTGTGGCGGCTGGTCATCCGGTTACTCCGTCAGTGACTGTCGATGAAGTTTGGCACTTGCACTTGATCTATACCAAGTCGTATTGGGAAGATTTTTGCGTTAATGTACTCGACCGTCTCATTCATCACAAGCCTGGTAATGGCAGTGATGATGAGAAGCTCTCTTTCGTTCGCCAATATGAGCAGACTCTTCAGAGCTATCGCCAATTCTTTGGTGAGCCTCCAAGAGCAATTTGGGGCCCTGAAAACGTACTCAATGTGAGGCTGCGCCATGCCCCTATAGTCGATTTACAGTAAACATTATCTGGCGAGTCCAGAGGACGAACAATATGGTTTCGAATTCGATTTATAAAACGAACCAACAGGTTAAACTTGACGTTTATTATGTCGACCCGTTTTTAACTGATGAGCCTGGTAGCGGCAACCCGGCAGCTGTTTGCATTGTCGATGTCGATATGCCCTTGGCCGATCTGACAATGTCGTATATTGCCCAGTATCTAAACCAATCAGAGACTGTTTTCGCTCGCAAGAAGGCATCCGGAGAATGGGATTTACGCTGGTATACTCCGGCTGGTGACTCTATCTCTCCTGGTGGTAACGGCACTGTGGCCTTGGCTTATGTTTTGTTGAACTTGATAGAGCCTGAGCTTGCACGTGTTCGCTTAACATGTCGCTTCTCGCAACTAGATTCTTGGGCTGAGCGAAAAGATGATTTAGTTACTGTGGTATTACCATCGGTATCGGCAACTCAAATCAACCCTGAGTTTCGTTATATCCTTTCTCAGTCATTTAGTGGCTATGAACCTCATAGCTACCTTATTGGGGAGCAGGATCTCATCATGGTCTTTGATAGTGAAGATGAGATTCGCGATATGAATCCAGATTTCAGTCAGTTGGTACAAACCAACTACGTGGCCTATATTGTCACAGCAAAAGGAGATCGTGGTGGTTTTGTTTACCGCACTTTTCTCACTTCTGAAGGCAAGCGCAAATGGGAAGACCCCGTGTCGGCACGAGCGCTAATGAACCTACTTGCTTATTGGAGTCCATTGCTTGGCGGGAAACAGGATATTCTTGCCCAGTCTCTCTCCAAGCGCGGTGGTGAGGCAAATTGTCGACTAGCTGATTGCGACGGCAACAATTGTGTTGTTGTCACAGCCAAATGTGCCATTCGCAGTGGCCCCAATCGCTTCTACTTTGATGCCCTTGGTGGCGAATTTAGCAGCGACTCTGCTCAAGATCCCTTTATCTGGCGCTAGGCCATGACTTCTAGCCATTTATTTTTAGGACAATTGTATGGACAGCAAAAGCAAAAATCCAACAACCGAATCTCTTGGTTGTGTTTTGGTTTGCCCACTCTCTGGTGTGGCTCCCGAGCATTTGAGTCGTGATATGGAGGAAGTTGCCTCTAACATCAATCAAATGTTAGATTCTAGTATCTTGAAATTTGAGTATTTCCCGCCCGGCGAATTCTGCTTAGACTCAGCCGAACATGTCTACAATGCTTGGTTTGAGGTTCTAGCCACGGGGGAGAAATTTCCCATGGCAGTGCTCGAGTCTGAGCAATGTATCTCTGAAGACTTCAATCTTTGCGTTAAGCCTGACTGGTTCGACGGCTCAATTCGTTGGATCGGACCGGCACATAAACGCGCCTTTCAAGAGGCTTTACTAGCCTGGACCGATCGGCGGTTCGCTGCAAAAGCTAATCCAGCTGCTTAGTCAAATTACATTTATCTGTAAACGCCATGGAGAAAATGCATGATTATTAATGCCTGCTTTTAATCATTGATATGCAAACCGGCTTTTACACTGCCGAAGACCCGGTCACCATCAACTCTGTTGTTGAGGAACTTCAGTTTGCCTGGGCCTTTGGCAATCCGGTAATGGTTGTCACTTTTAAAGGTCAGGGGGAACTAGTTGCTGGCGTCAAAGAACTGGTCGAGCAGTTAGACTCACAGGTAAGCATAGTCTTTGTTGAAAAGACAACCGATGACGGCTCAGCTCTTGTTGCTCAACCTTTGACTCAGGCCGGAATTGCGCCACCTCAACGTCTGCGTGTTTGCGGCGTAAACATCAACTATTGTGTCAAAGCAACAGTGACCGGTTTGTCTGCTCTTCTTCAGCAAACTGCCATCGAAGTGGTCGCCCGCGGTTGTAATTGTGAGAGAGGGCGTGATTTCACCCATTTCGGTTCTTTTCCTAACGTGCAGGTTCTGAGCGAGCCTGAGCAATCTGACCAGCCGGATCAGCTGATCTCTGCTGTCGCCTCCGCTCAAGTTGAAGAAAGCAGAGGTGATATTGCTTCGCTAGGCTTACACTCTCGTGCTAGTTTCTGCGATCTTGTTCTAACCATGTTTTTGGCACTAATACTAATTTTAATCGCCCCTAAGTTAACGACATCCAGGCTCTCTCGTCTAGAGAATCCGCCGCTCGTGAGGACCCACTAAGTAGCTGAATAGTTTCTTATTGCACATCCAATCGAAGGCTTTGAGCGACTACAAACTGAAGAATCTAAGCATTGAGAAATCTGTTAGCTGCAGATTTCTCAATGTTGTCAAATTATCTAGTGAAAACTATGAACAGTAGCATCACAAAAAAAACGTGCTCCCTTGGTAGTACCGCAGTGGTCACTTTTGAAAGCTATAAAGATTTCTGCAAATTCATTGCTCAAATCACCGTTCAATGCTTAGATAATCACTCTCTACTGTCTCCAGCGCGACGCTTCAATATTGGTTTACCCACTGGTGGTACTCCCATTGGTATTTATAGCGAGCTTACGCAAATTCTTTCTCATGCTCAGAAACAGAAGCTCAATTGCTTTGGTTTAGACGAGTATCTTGATGTAGGGTTTTCGCAGAGCTACTATTATTTCCTCTGCCAACATTTCTATGAACCCAACGAAATTGCTCTTTCGTATCGTCATCGGCCAGAGCAATATGTGAAATACGAAGGTCAGTACGATGAGGTCATAAAGACTTGTGATGGCCTTGATCTCGTCTTGCTAGGACTCGGTGATAACGGACACATTGCCTTCAACGAACCTGGCAGCGTTGCTTCATCTGTTACCAGGGTGATTGAACTGTCTGGTGTCACCAGAGCGGCAAATAGTCGTTTCTTCAACTCTCTGGATAGTGTGCCGTTCAGTGCCGCTACAATGGGCATTGCTACTATCTTTGAGGCGAAGAAGATTATTCTTGCTGTTCATGGTGAATCTAAACGGCAGGCTCTAATTGATGCATTTACTGGGCCCATGAGCCCCGGCAACCCTGCTAGTTTTTTACAGCTCCACTCTGATGTTGAGATATTTACTGATTTTGCGCTGTAATCAATAGCGAATTATTTTGAAGCATCCTTGGCGGTGCTTTTTTCTTTCTTGATTTTGAATTAGACCAGTCAACTCTAAGTCGCGCATTGAGTTGATCTTTCCATTCTGCGCACATGCATAAGAGTAGACTTATGTCTATTGCTGTTCTCGATGACAGAAACTAGGCTATATCTCGCTGTTTCAGCTGAAGATATTTTGCCTGGATATTGGCTACAAAATTCGCTGTTAACTCTGAAACTTTGTTTGGGTCAGCTGCCGCGTTTGCTTCTCTTGATGAGTAAGAAACGCAAATTTGGCCTAGCCGATTGGAAGAATGGCGTTCACTGACGACTGGGGCTGCTTGACCGTAAATTGTAGACACGTCGTTCATAGTTATTGCCCCTTGTGTAGAAAAAGTGCAGTGCGCTTGCCGTTCTTGTTGTCTGTGTTATTGGTCAACCTGTGAGAGCAGTTTAATAGAGTCTTTGTGACAGTTCTATATCGAGTAAGAATTCAAAATTATGGATACACATTCTTTCTTTGCCGTTTGCGCGATTGTCTTAGCCTTGGGCTTTGATTTCGTAAATGGCTTTCACGATACGGCGAATGCGGTATCAACGGTGATCGAGACCGGTGCTTTGCCGAAGCGGACCGCTATCATTATGTGCGGCGTCTTGAATTTTGTCGGTGCCATATTTATTGGTACGACAGTGGCGATGACAATCACCAAGATCATATCGGCAGATTTGGTGAGCCTGCACCTCGTAGTGTCTATTCTAATTGGGGGACTAATCTGGAACCTTTTAACTTGGTGGTTTAAACTGCCTATCAGTTCTTCCCACTGTCTCATTGGCGCAATTTTCGGCGCTGGCTTTGCGGCCGCTGGTCTAAGTTCAGTTGCGTGGGCAGAACTTGACCCAGTTTTTCTCGCTCTTTTAATATCGCCGGCGATAGGCTTCATTTCGGCAGCCTTAGTTGCCTTTATTACAAAAATTGCCATTGAAAGTCCACCGGCTGCTCCGCACACCGCCAACTTGCGAGTCTTGCAAATTGCTTCGAGTGCCTTTGTTAGCCTCGCACATGGTTCGAACGATGGTCAAAAAACTATGGGTATCATCACCCTGATTCTTGCCAGCCAATTAGGTTACACCGCTAAGGTGATTCCTCTATGGGTGCAGATTGCTACAGCATTAGCAATAGGACTTGGAACTATGATTGGGGGAGAGAGAATAATCAACACTGTTGGCAAAGAAATTAGCCACGTTACTCTTACTTCGGTTCACGGTTTCAGTGCTGAATTTGCAACCGCTAGTGTAATTATGGTGGCATCCCATTTCGGATTTCCGGTTAGCACTACCCACACTTTAAGTAGTGCCGTTGCCGGTGCTACTGTTTCTCTTGCTGGTGTCAAAGAAATTAACTTTACGACCACACGCAAGATTCTGCTTGCTTGGTTCTTGACTCTGCCAACTGCGGCTTTGTTGGCTGCTGTGGCTTTCTATTGTCTAAAGCCGTTTGGAATATAAAGACCATTAACCAATCTCTCTATCTAGCTGTTCTGCGCAAACACATAATGAAATTTCCCTCTGCAGAACAGTTGAGTATTTCGCCGTTTTTCTGATTTACGCGCTTGATCCAAAGTGTTTCCAAACCGTTGCCCATAACAAGAGTAAGTATTTGGGAAAAGGAAAAATATCTTGAATAACTCACTTGAGGCAAATCTGTCCGTCTATAAAAATACTCTCCACGCTCGAATCCTTGCTCTTCTAAATTATGTTGAGAGTATAGTCTCTCTACTTGAGGCCCCCAGCCATTTTTGTCATCTATGTTGAAGAAATCAATGAGCACTAATCCGCCAGGAGCAACGGTGGTGAACGCATTGCGTAGAAATCTATTGGCAGCGCTAATGCTCGACCAGTGCTCGCTGCAGCCTAGCGCCAGAGTTAAGTTGTATTGTTCTAAAAGATTCTGGTTTAGAATATCTTGCCAATAATCAACTGTATGTAAACCCCTAGCAGTTGCAAGCCGTCGCATTTGCGTGGAAGCATTGCTTATTGCTATTTTTAAAACGCACTCTTTGTGTTTTTGAACTAGGAGCTCTTCGCGACGGCCAGTGCCAGGGGTGATTGACAATATAAGAGTAGGTTCTGTCGATTTTGTGTTATTACCTACCAATTCGCTAACTAGCTGGGTTGCCAACCAATCTAGAGTACTGTTGTAGTGACATAACTCGGGAGTCAGTTGCGTATACTGATCATAGGTTGATGCTGCAGCATCATAATAGTCACGAATGAGACTTTCGATTTCAGAATTGCTCGGTCTTTTTTGAGGAAACGGTTCCAATTGAAAAAACTTTGAGTGAGAAATTTCGCTTTTGGGCTGCACCATTGAAAGTGTTTGCTTAGAAGAACTGCTGTCCTTCAATCCAACCACTTTGGTGTGGGTGTGTGAAATTTCGCTACTCAATGGGAGCCCCTTACAAGTTTTGATCCGCTAGAAAGACTATAGAGTCAATAGTGTGACATTTACATATCTATAGCCGCAGTCTGCTGCCTTCGCTGACTGAACTTCTTTTCTTTGTAATCCATAGTAGACCAGTCGATTATTTCGCCTGAAAAGTAAAAGGAGCAGGTTTGCACCTGCTCTTGATTGTATGAAATTGCAGTTTAGGTGTTTTGTCACCCTCGCTATATTGTCTCTAGTGTGTTGCCTCTAGCGCAACCAAGTGATGGCTGAGGGCCGGCTGCCTGCTTGAGCATGTAAGTTAAGCAGCTCAATAATGTCTGATTTTGGCACAGAAGAAGCGGCAACCGTTGTGTCTAGCACTTTGTTCGATTGTTTGGGAGTCAACTGGATGAAGCCGAACCCCAACTTGAAGGTGTAGAACATCACAAGATTCGCTCTCAATTCTTCGATGAAAAAAATAGCTTGTTCTTTTTCCACTAATAACTCTTCATACCTGGTCGGGTCGAGTGACTCTGAATCTATTTGCTGTGAGCAGTAGCGAATAAATCGATCACTGCGCAGCCATCCTTGCCAGACCAGATCAATCTGGTCAAAACTTGGCTGAACTGAGCTTTTGTTTAGTTGGCTAAGGCGTTTGCCTAACGAGCGTTGCACTTGGTTCTCGTCTTCAATTTGATTAACTGCTTTCGCTAGTTTCAAGACGAAACTAAGACCCTCTCGACAGCCATATACATAGGCTTCCTCGCTGCTAACCTCGAGTTTATCTTGATTGTGTAAACGAGTGCCTGGTGCGAGGACATTGTGACTGAGAAAGGCGACCTTGATGTAATTTACAGCAGATAGCCGCTGTTCAAGGGTGTTTTTCGCCAGCTGAATGCCTTCGTCTAGAGACAATTTTGACAAAGCGTTGAGTAGATAAGAAACGCCGTCAATGATGCCAAGGCAAAACGGCTCGTAGGTCGGCTTTGCCGCAGAATAGACAGCTTTTATATCTTTTAGAGTTTTAACTAAGGCCAGTTTCTTCTGATGGTAGTCGTCGCGCTGGTGATTGGTCTCCGGTAAGCTTTCTGAGTTTAGTCTTTGCTTAGGTGGCTCTGGGTAAAACTGGCCGAAGACCAGATTTCGTGTGTGATCAGCAATATTGCCGAGAAATCCATACGTCAATTCATCGGGAACTGTATTCATGTGAATTTACCAAAAATGTGTTTAGTTTTTAAGAATGCTCATGCTTAATCTAAAAATTGGTACGAAGCACCTTGTGGTGCTTTCTTGTCTTTCTGCTGATTGAGGTATCTGGTATAGGCTTGTTTGTTGACAGGTTATTGAATTGGTAAATTGATACTCTTTAGGCAATCATAAATTGAGGCACTAAGCTAGTTATTATTATTTCTCTCAAAAACCAACCTGAACGCTAACTTGTGGTCTCTATCTTAGTGCTGCTTTGGCATTCGTTGTACTAAGACGGTGCTGTTCTAGAGCCTTGTAGCAGCTAGCGCAGGGTAATTCTTAGGGCAATTTTGGCTGGTGCAGTGCGCATTCAGTAGTTTCCTTTTTCGTCTTTAAGTCAATAGCTAGCGCTAGGCGCGACATCATTTTTTGACCATATCACTGATCTCTATTTGTTCCACCAGCTATTGTGAAAATCCGTTCTGCCTCATGATTCAGCGGTTATTAGTTGCATTTGCTGCTCTTGTTTCCTCTGCCTGAATTCTGCTTGACTAGAATCTATCTCAACTCAATTTGACTTCGGACCAAACTTTTAAAGAACAGCCTTAATACAACTCTATTCCATCTCACTCGACAGTTTTACCTGTCGAATTAAGGCACGCTGTCAAATTAGTCGATAAACATTCACCGGTGTACTTGTATGACATTGCTTCAAATAGGTTTGATCGGGGCGTTCCCAGGTTTCTTTGCTGGGGCTGTACTGGCCTGGATATTTACTTTTCAGTATTTCATGCCCTATGTTCATGTTCCAGAGGCCTGGTCTTTTCTCGTTGGCTTTCTGCTATATGTCTGCGTTTTTCTGGGGTTGGGCACTTCAATTGGTACTTTTACAGGATTTGCTATGGCCGTTTTAGTTGGTCTACTTGTAATCGGAGTCTTATCGCTTGTCCTCTTTTTGGCTGATGCTGTTAATAAAGTAATTTCATCCCGTGATGGAGGAGCTTGATCGTGGAGAAAAACTTTCTCGTTTTAATTCACCTTCAACCAGGAATACTCGAGTGGGCACCTTTGGCTCTGATTGATAAAGTCACAGAGCTAGTCAGACAGTATATGCTCTTAGCTCAACCAATATTGATTCTTGAACTTGAGGGTTATGAGGCTACTTGCGGCTGGCTAAAAGCGATTCTTGCCGATTATGCTAAAGTCACTTACTTGCGTAGTGAACTCACCGATGGCTCAAGCGATCTTATAAAAGCTATGGGCTTAGATTCAGAGGCAGCTTCTGTCAGCATCAAGATTGAAGTTGGTGGCCTGTATTCTTATGCCTGTGTTTACGATACAGTCGCTGGCCTTAGCCGCAAAGTAAAGGGCGCAGAGATAGCTGTACATAAGTCGGCTTGCGATCACTGCATGGAGAATGATTGGGGGGCCTTCGAGAGGCTTCCGGGTGTCTCTCTTGTGGCTTAGTCAACTGCTTCTCTCGATTCGCTTCGCCATAGAACCCTCTATGGCGGCAAGACTACTTTGATAAATTAATGGAAGAATCTTATGAAAAATGATGTTCTATCTATAGAGGGTGATATCCCTCTGGTCTTAGGTATTGACCTAGGTGGCACTAAGTGCAGTGCAGCGCTTGCTAATCCTGTTACAGGAGAGCTTGTCTCTGACCGGCTTACTAGAATTCATCAAGGAAATAATTTCTTCACTGTTCTGCTTGAGATGATTGACCGAATCAATGAAAAAATACCTTACGGTAGCTATATTTCATCTATCGGTATTGGTTGTGCTGGATTGATTGACACCGATGCTGGTGAAATCATCGTTTCTAACAACCTTAATGTCAGAATGTTTCCTCTGGCCAAGCGTGTCGTTGAATACGCTGGTGTGCCTTGTCATGTATCTAACGATGTTGAGGCCGCTGCTCTTGGAGAACTCAAATTTGGTGCCGGTCTCAACTGCGATGATTTTGTCATCGCCTTTATCGGCACCGGCATTGGAGCGCGACTGGTTCAAGAAGGAAAAATTCGTCGTGGAATCTGCGGCACCGCCGGCGAGCTGGGACAAACCCTGGTTCGCTCATTACCCCCTTTGAATGGTGGCATTTCTAGAGGGCAGCGTTATGTCACTCTTGAGTCTCACTGTTC
This sequence comes from Obscuribacteraceae bacterium (SeqCode), assembly GCA_044378815.1. GTDB lineage: Bacteria > Cyanobacteriota > Vampirovibrionia > Obscuribacterales > Obscuribacteraceae. The sequence goes on from JBIPOV010000042.1 coordinate 49,563, forward strand.
GCGACCCGGCATCGCGCGCCTGATTCTTGAGCGTCTTGACTCGCCAGGCTTACGACCAGCAACTTTGAACTACACACAGATTATTGAACTACTTGGTAGTCGATTGACTTCAGAACGTGAGGCTGCCAGCTCTGCGATTGCAGAGACCGCCGAGATGCTTGGGGTCAGTCTGGCTAATGTCGTCAATTTTCTCAATCCTGGGATGATAATTCTTGGTGGCGGCGCGATTGAGCGAATTGATGGCTACTTTGAGAAGATCGAAGTAAATGCTCGCCAACACTCGCTTGAGCTTCCAGCAAGCAATCTGAAATTCGTCAGAGCTGCTCTTGGTGACAATGCTGGCGTGCTTGGAGCTGCCATGCTTGCTTCTTCTCTGTAGCCTCCACTTTCTCCAAAAGGATATTTGAACATGGCCGATGATAGAAAATTGGTAGAAAAGCCGCGATTGCGCAAGCCCCCGAACGTTTCTGCCGCACTTACTGCAGAGTTGGCTGCAGCGGCAAAGGTACTCAGGCTGGCGGTGGAGTGGCGTGTAGCTTGCCAGAACCATCACTCTATGCGTGTTTCTAGAAACGTTGGATCTACTTCCACTAATTTTTCCTCCGCGAGTTCTTCTACTTCACCTGCTTCTTATTCTGAGACGAAATGTGATGAGGACTTAAACTTAGCAAGTCTTCCTGGTATGCCAGAATTTCGCTCATATCGCCAGGCAGTCGTCTATTTTCTTGAGGCGGTTATACGGACTGATGAGGCCAGCCAAGCTTGTCGTCAGCAGCGCTGATATCTGCTCACAATTCTATAAATCAGGCAACCTGCCACAGGTAATACTTGGACTCCACCTATTTTAAGAGAGTCCGAAATCACTTCGAAAAATTCGAAGGAGTTTTTATGAACACTTTATCTCCACTCTCTTCCTCTCCATCCTCTCCATCCTCTCAATTAATTGAGTTTCTCTGCAAGAAGAGCGTTGATGGTCAACTGCAAGAATGTTTGACCATTCAGGCTGATCTCTCTTGCGACTTACCTGCAACAGAAACAGTCCAATTAGATACTTCTGAATATTCAGCAGCTGCTGCCCTCAGCTACGAGGCTCAGGCATTTGCTCTAATTGCCAAACTTTATCCACACATTTCACCAGACATCCTGGCTCTCTCTCTCAAGCCCCAGCGACAAATTATCGTTGAAGTGCCATTGCAGCGCGATGATGGGTCGATCGTCTCATATACTGGCTACCGCGTGCAATACAACAATCGGCGTGGGCCGTTCAAGGGTGGATTGCGCTTCCATCCGGAAGTTGACTTGAGCGAAGCAATTACCCTGTCTCGCCTAATGGCTCAAAAGACCGCTTTGGTAAACATTCCCTTTGGCGGTGGTAAAGGTGGTATCGCTGTCGATCCTAAACTTCTCTCTGCCCGTGAACTCGAGCAGCTTACCCGTAATTTTCTCAACTTGCTCGCGGCGGAGATTGGTCCAGACAAAGACATTCCCGCACCGGATGTTAACACCACTCCCAAAATTATGGGTTGGATCTTTGACGAGTATTCCAAACGGCATGGTGAGCAACCAGCCGTTGTCACAGGCAAACCCGTTGAGTTGTTTGGTTCTCTGGGACGCAATGAAGCTACTGGCCGAGGTGTTATGTACACCACTCGCGCTGCAGCGCTCGAGATTGGCCTTGAGCTAAAAGGAGCCAAAGTCATTGTGCAGGGGTTTGGTAACGTCGGTTATCATGCCGCTAAGCTGTTAGTAGAAGAATGTGGGGCTGTGATCGTCGGTCTAAGCACCTCTTCTGGCGCTATCTACTCAGATTCAGCATGTGGAATCGATGTTGAAAAGGCTCAGGCCTTCTATAAGTCGACTCGTTCTCTCAATGGCTTTGAAGGAAGCACTGCAATGACCAATGAGCAGCTTCTTTGCGCCCCATGCGATGTTCTAATACCAGCGGCTTTGGGACGAGCCATTACAGTTGCTGTGGCTGCTCAAGTACAAGCCAAGCTGATTGTCGAAGGTGCCAATGACTGCACCTTGCCCGAGGCTGATGTCATTCTGCAAAGTCGTGGTATCACCGTTGTTCCTGATATCCTCGCCAATTCTGGTGGAGTGATTGTCAGCTACTTTGAATGGGTGCAGAATCGCACAGAGCAGTATTGGGGCTTGGATGAAGTGCGAGCGAGTTTAGAGAAAATGATTACAGCCGCCTATACGACAGTGTCTGCTCTCAGCTCTCACGCTAAGATTTCACAACGGCTGAGTGCCTACGTTATTGCGCACAAGCGCATAGCTGAAGCCACTTCCGCCCGGGGTATTTCTTAGGCGTATCTTAGTCGGTTTCGTTTCTGTTTAATCTCTCTTGAATAAAGAAAGCGGTGTGGTTCGCCACGCTGCTTTCTTTCCCCTTCTTCTCTTTTTTTTGAGAGAGGATCCAGTAGACTGGTCTACTAATAAAAGATGTTTGATGAGTGTTTGAAGTGCTTCTTTCCGCTGCACTTAATAATTCTGACCTCTTACATTTATTGGCGAGAATCATCGCTATTGAGCGGCCGTTCTCTTCAGTTGTATTAACCAAGGAGCTTCCCCTGATGAAGGTAATCGGGACGCATTAGATGCTAACGGTTTTAGTCCCCTAGGGTTCTAGATATTCCCCTAAAAACCTAGTGCAGATAGAAGGAGCGTTAACCCAACGCTCCTTCTATCTGCCTATAATGAGATTTTTTTCAACAGAGTCTATTTTGAGTAATTTGGATATGTATCTGTCACACAACAATCAGTATATTCTTGATTAGGTAGGCGATGTGCTCTGCGCTACCTCAATAATTAGATGAGGTAGATGATTGTGGTCATTGGTGATTCTCTTTTATTTGTAAATCAAGAAATTAGCTGGTTTGCCGAGCAATCTCTCGAGGCTGTTCTATTACAAGGCGATTGGTCTGTTTGTCTAGAAAAGCTTGCTAAATTGCAAAACCTCGCTCTCTTTGATAAACGTATTCTATTTTTGCAAGCCCGGGCTCTTTGTGCACTCAATCGCTACGATGAGGCTGCCACAATCTTAACTAGTCTGATGATCAATAGCTATCACAGCTCGGGCCTTTATCATTGCCTTGGCTCTATAAGTTTCATCCGAGGCCGCTTTGAAGAGAGTATTCGACACTACACTAAGGCAATTGAGCGAAACTACGGTAATTTTATCGATCCTTCCATCGCTGAGAATTTTTCCGGTAGGGCTCAATCTCTCCAAGCCCTTGGTCGAACAGTTGAAGCTAAGAGCGACCTTAACACTGTTGCATCTCTGAAGCTCTTTGATCAGGCCAGAGCGTACTACTTGGGCGGGAGATACCGTGCTGCAGAAGAGTGTATTAATGCTATGCCTAGGGAGCTAGCGGAAATGAATTTTGCTCGTATGCTCTATACTCGCTGCCTAGTCGGTGAGCAGAAGTATCAAGATGCCATTGAACTTGCAAGTGAGATTGTGATTTCGAATGAAGCATGCAAGAGTGCCTTCTATTATCGTGCAATTGCTTTGTTTCATACCGCACAATATGAAAAGTCTTTGAATGATCTGACGCAAATTATAGCTGATGAGTATGGCATTCTATCGGTTGAATGTAGTACCGAAAGTGGTGGCCTGAGAATCTGCGATAGTATTGATGCTAGATTACTTAGGGCGGAAGCTAACTCTAAGCTGGGTGATTTTGTTCAAGCCATGCGTGACTTAGACTTCATTATTGCTCGTAGACCTAGCATTCAAGCTTATCTCGAGCGCAGCAAGGCAGCCTTCGGTTTGGCTCTCTACCGCACTGCACTTGGTGACGCTGAGTCAGCCTTGGCCTTGAATTCGCTTAGCTTTGAGGCCCAGCAGCAATTTAAACTTTGTCAATTTGCATTGAAAAAACAGCCAGGTAATCCAAATTCTCCAGTAGTGCCTTATCAGCCAGGAGTTTTTATGGCCATCTGAATAGTTCTTGGTTTTATAGCTTTGTACATTAAAAAAACGGTTTTTTATGCAGTTTCAGTTTAGGTATGTATTTGTCACATTTTTTTGCGTAGTCTTGTCCCTAGGCTGGATTAAGGTTGGTACGGGAGTAAATCTTCTACAAAGCTGGTTTAGCTTGCCACCAATGATTGCGCGAGTTTAAATAATGAGATCAACCGATTTAATTTCATCGTCGCTAGTTGCAGCTTTAGTTAGTAGCTGCCTTACTTGCCGTGATGTTCAAGCCTCCGGTAAGACTTCTGTCCGAGAGTCAGTGAAAGTTTCCCGCACTTACAACTACAATTGGCAGTCTGAAATTGTTTCGAAGTATCCTAATTCTAAGAACTTCAACTGGACACCCATAATATTGACGCGTGCCAGTAAGTCGGCAGTAGCTTCTAATTCGCGAAAGCCATTTCATTATCAAAAGCCATTTCATTATCAAAAGCCCAGTGTGATAGCTAGTGTGGTGCGTTCCAGTAAGCACTCTCCGGACGAGCTGGTTCACCTAGATAATTCTAGTTATGGCAGTGTCTCTAGCGCTACTACTGTTTCAAATACAGCCGTTAATTTCACGACAGCTGTTAATTCAACTGGAGCTAGTCTTTCATATGATGGCAATAATTCTGGTTATCATTCCAACATAGCCGGCACCGTCAAACCAGCTGCAAACAGTTCTTCCCGAACAACCCAATCGGTGAGTGGACGTGTTGTTCAGGTCACGAGTTATTGAGTCTGGAGTGGCAGAACCCAAATGGATACCAAGTTTGAGCCTGTATCTTGTCTAGCAATGATTGTTGGCGTTTCTGCAATTTGTTATGGGGCAATTTTTTTTGAATGGCAATCGAACGAGACTCAAGGTCTAAAGGCTTTTGAGAGTCATCGATACGGAGAGGCGGAAAGTTTTTTCAAGTTGGGCCTGCGGTCAGCAAATAAACTTAGTTTCAATAAAGATAGTGCGGTTATTAGTCTCAATAATTTGGGTCAACTCTATGCCGATCGCGGCAATCTTGCCGCTGCTGAGTCGCTCTATCGGCGCGCCCTAGCAATTAGAGAGTCTGAACTTTGTGCCAATCAAGCAGACTTAGCAGCCAGCCTGAACAATCTGGCCGCGGTGCTTGCATGTGGTGGCAAATATGAAGAGGCTGGCATCCTTTATAAACGAGCGTTGGCAGTTACCGAGATTAAGAGCAGCCGACAAAAGGAAAGTCTAGGTACTAATATCATTGCCAATCAAGCGCAACAGCATCGCCATGATGTAGATTTTGTGAAGTCTTATCGAGTCAGTGAAAATCGCTAGTGGCTTTACATTGAGAGCTAATTATTTATGCGCTTTGCGCTAGCAAAATAGCTATAGCTGTTGTTACTTCTTCGGCTCGAAGCTTAATAGCTGAAGGTCCATCTGCGTAATTCATGCACGCACTAGTTGACCGGTCGACTAATGGCGTTGAGCTCTGCCTATCACCTTAGCTAAGCCGAAGTTTGGATTTTATATTAATGGGGTAGGTTAACTATAGAATACAGTGTCTTGATGAAAAAGCTTAGGAGGTAGGTATGAAGAGACGTAT
>JBIPOV010000043.1:0-54565 GCA_044378815.1 Obscuribacteraceae bacterium (SeqCode)
CTCTTCATACCTACCTCCTAAGCTTTTTCATCAAGACACTGTATTCTATAGTTAACCTACCCCATTAATATAAAATCCAAACTTCGGCTTAGCTAAGGTGATAGGCAGATATTCGTATACAAGAACAAGACGAAGAAGAGACTTCCAACTCAAGCCCGTCAAAAGAATTATCTCAAAGAAAAAAAAAAGAGTCTCAGCAATTTCATTCGACGCTGATCGCGTTGTAACAGCGGTGCCATTCTCAAAAAGATTGACGGCTGCGCTCTTCAGTGTAATTGACAATAAAGAAAAGCCGATGAGTGAAGACCCATCGGCTTTTCTTTATTTAAGCAGTTTGTTTTTTGCTTAGCTGGCTGCTTTCAGTCTCTGAACATCCTCTACTGAAAGATTGCTTCCATTTCCTCTTAAGCCTGCGAAGGGAGGCTCATTCCATTTCTCAACCATAATCTTCACAAATGCGCGATCGTCTTCACTGAGATTGGCAAAAGGATTCTCTAACAATTTTTGGAAATCTTCTCTGCTTGCTGACTCAGAATCGGCACCTCCATGCTTTACTGCTGCGGTGATTAAGTCAAGGTCACCAACTTTAGCATCTAACAAATAAGCTGCATTGTTTTCTACGGCATTTCTATCTATCAAGGCCTGTTGTGACTGTGAATCTAGTTCTTGTTTTTGGCGATGTTGTTCTAAAGTCAAGCCCAAATTTGCAGCTGCTAGCGAATCTGCCGTGATTGCCCGGCCGTCGCGAAGAGCAGAATACTTAGCCTCATCCCAATGTTTAACCATATCGCCTAGCTGCTTTCTGGTTGTGGAATCAATGTTAGCAAAAGGGTTGGTCAGTAGAGCCTGCAAGTCATGCTTCATAATTTGACCGTCAATTTGTGACGGGTTCTTAGCTCCAGCCTTGTCAGCCGCTTCGAAGATTGACATTCCATTCAACTCAGCATGCTTAGACGTGAAAATTTCGGCCTGTGTTCCTAATTCATTTTCGGGTTTAGCGGCGGCTTCGACTTCTTTCGCTTCTGGCTTTTGAGCTTTGGCATAGTTTGTTGCCAGTGCTTCGATTGAGTCTTTGCTAATCAAACCGTCTTTTGTCATGCCAGAAATCTGGGGAGCATCCCAATTCTCAAGCACATGCTTCACAAACACTTCGTCGTCCTCAGACAGTTTAGCAAATGGGTTCTTAAGCAGAGCTTCAAAGTCTTGCTTCCCTACTCGGGCGTCCATCAGAGTAGGGTCTCCACCAGCACCGGCTATGTCAGCAGCGCCCAATAGTGAATAGCCCTGCAGCTCAGGTCTGGGCCGAATCATATAACTGACATTTTCCAGAGCCTTTTCTTGCTGAATTGTCGTCAGTGATTCTTGTTTTGCTTCACGTGAGTCAGAGTCGATCAGCCCCTTAATTTGAGCTGTAGACACGTCTGACGATAAATTGGCTTGAGCTACAGGGTTAAGGCGCTCAACAGCTGCAGAGGCGAGCTTTCGAGTAAGCGGATCATAGGCAGCTGTGGTACTGAATGAGTTTAACTCCGCCATCCCGACTACTCCAGGCTGCTTCAGGCCAAGCTTGCCGCTTTGTGCAACCTTATCAGTCCAAGCTAGCGATAACTGTGGCAAAGTACCAGCTTTCTCTAAATCAGTAGCAAGCTGATCTCTGTATAGTCCAAAATGAGCGGGTTTTAAAGCCTTCTTTGCCTGTTCTAGACTACTAACAACGCTCTTGTATCCAGCTTCACTACCTTCGGTTCTTAGTTTCTCAGCTGCAGCCTGGCTGTCAGCCTGGGCCTTAACTTTGACCTCTTCCGCTGGAGAAGCGGCTTTTTCAGGCTCTTTGGAAGCAGGTTTTTCTTTTGTTCTAGTAGCAGAATCCATTTTAAAACTCCTTATTATAAATGGTGCTCAATTAGTTAATTGGCGGGTGAAACAGTCAAATGCTGTCTCGGGGGTGATGTAATCAAGGTACGAAAAAATTTGTGTCGATTCCATATCGAAGAGAAAACTTTCTTTCTGAGCAATTCTGCTTCAATCTAGAGCGCCCACGGTCTTCTGGGTAAGTACTCTAGGTCGCCAATATCTACGTTCGGTGGCGCATCTAGAGTCTTCAATCATGCTCTCGTGTGCTTAATGCGAACCTCAATTCTGCTTTACTGACTGGCGGCGGTCATTGCTTGGTACTCTCTTGCGCTAGTTCAACCACTTCCTCTGCACATCCCCAGGACAAGGTTACTCCGGCTCCCCCGTGGCCATAGTTGTGAATTATGGTGCCTGTTTCAATCCGCTCAAGCTCCAATCTAACTGATGGTCTGACCGGGCGCAGACCGGCGGCACTTCCCAGTACTTCAATGTGATATAGGTCAGGAGAAAGCAGTCGGCAATCTTCGATAACTTCAGGCGGTCGCCATCGCTTTGGCTAGCTCTTCTTGCTTGCGAGTTTCGTATGTTTTCACATGACAGTATGCGAGTTTCAAAATTGGTACAGCAATGTTTTTCGCATCTGCACGGGCAATAAAATCGCCCAGTACATGATCGCTCTCCACCTTGCCACCGCGCTCAATGTCACGCAACATCGAAGCCATGAGCGTTGACTTCGGATCGATGGATCGAGCCCGCACTGACTTTACGTAGTCTTCTCTTGGCTCAAATCCACTGGCTCGAAATACCGCCAGGCACTCCTCGAAGAGTTGCACAGCCGTTTCCGCCCCACCAGGCGACCTGGCAATCTGACCAATGCTGCCTCGCATCAGGCAAGTAATTCCAGCCAGGGGCACCAGCATCGCCCACTTTTCCCACATGTCTTGCTGAATAAATTCACTGGCTCGCCAGGCTATTTTCGATCCCTGCATCATGTCTTGTATTGCGGCAATGCGTGGAGTCAAGTCACCAGACAGTTCGCCAAACTTGAGCGTGTGCGAATCATTCAAGTGCATGATCTTGCCATCATCAGCCAGCGTGGAGGAGATAATGCACAAACCGCCGATGATGCACTCAGGTTTGAATTGCCTCTTTAATTCATCGATATGCCGCATTCCATTGAGCAATGGCAGAACTGTAGAATTCGCTGCCATAGCAGGTCGAATCGTGTCAATGGCGCTATCAAGGTCATAAGCCTTGCAGGAAAGAATGATCAGGTCGAAGGGCTGATGGACCTGCTCAATCACCTTGAGATCGCTGAGATGTAAATCACCGAACTGGCTGGTCACAGAAAGTCCCGACTGGCGCAGTTGCCTAGATCTACCCGGGCGCGCTAAAAAAGTGACATCGGCTCCATTTTCAATCAGTCTGGACCCGAAATATCCACCTGTTGCACCCGCCCCCAATATAAGTGTTTTCAATGACGCGTCCCCTGTAATCGGTCAAAAATATCACGAAACAATGTCTTGAAAGAAAACAGGAAAGGCGGTCCGCTGGACCGCCCTACCCACTTTACCCCCCCGAGTAAAACTTCAATTATCGATCAGTGACAGCAGTCGGTTTGAGAATGCCGTTGGCGTCAGGCGCGAATTTGATTTCTCGTGCCTTGAATGTTTTGCCTGTTTTATCTGTTTTGTCCGTTGGATAGAGCATTGTGTCTGTTTGAGTAGCTACTGTCCATTGCTCTGCGGCACCACCTTTATAAGCTTTGCGGTAGTCACCGTTCGGCTTTTGCTCATATATTTGTGGCACAGGATAAGTTTTAGTCATTCTGAAGGTACCGTCTTCAGTCATCTCTACGCTGCCACGGAATGAATCAGCGGTGATTGGCGTGTCATAGCGACCATAGGCCTGCCAGAAAGGTGCTTCACCAGGTTTGCCAGGTTTGCGCTCAAGGCGGGAACCATCTGGATTTACTACGGCAGATATTTTTCCATGTTCATCGCGCAGCACTACTCTAGAACTGCCGTCTGGATAAGAGACTTTTTGGGTTCGGTCTTCTAGCTTGTCTTTCTCACTCTGATGCTGTATCACTTCACCAGCTTTTGCACCAACTGGCCAATTCGTCTCAAATCTTGCTTTTGTGAGATCTGTAACCACTGGCAAGTTCGGCTCAAATCTCACCGGAGCAGCGTCAGCTCGAAGAACTGGCCGTCTATCATTTCTATCGGTGAGAAGTTCTAGCGGTCGATATCCATGACGGTTTAAAAGATCAGCTCTTCTAACACCCTGGTCACCATGATAATAATTGTTTGCTGCTAAACGGGCAAAAGAGCTGTTTTCGCTTGGAAAAGCAATCTGTGGTGGGTGCTGCTCAGCTCCAGGATTGCGGTCATTGATGCTGCGAATAGCATGTTTAGCAGCTCGTTCTGGAAGGTTATTGGAACAGGCGTTGGAATGAGGAAGCTCGTTTGCTCTGAGCCCTTTCTCGCGCCGAGCATCAATATTGATGGTAACATCAGGCAGGCTTTTCTCGGCACAAGCTGCGGTTTTCGGCGATTCTTGACCGTGGCTAGCATCTAAATTTTTGACGGGAAGACCAGCCGAATTTTGTCTGCCATACTGCATGCGTTCCGCATCGGTTAGCGCAGCTCCAGCAACTGGCTTTCTATCGTTCCAAATCGAATCGTAAATGCGTTGAATATCTTGAGGTGAAGCTGTTCCTTGGTCAACTTGCTTCCAGGTATCTTTTGCGCTTATAGCTTGCTCTGCTTTCTGACTCATCTTGAGTGACTCCAAAAATAGTTGATTACATAAGGGGGTGTTGAACGCGGTGCCTTTCAATGTGGTTATCTTAGGCGCCAATTTGTGACGAATCCATGTCTGCGAAAAAATCTCTTTTCTCTTTTTTTTTTGCGCAACTACAATATGGAAAAGCAAATTTGGCGAGAGCAGCAATCGATACACATATATGGGTGATTGAGAGAGCCTGGAGAGCGAAGGTGGGTTCAGGGTGAGAAGCTCACTGTGTTAAAGGTGTTTGAGCAAGAGAAGGTGCATTAGTTTGCTGAGCCAGAGGCGCCATTGTTGTCTATGACAGGGTGAAAGTTTCATTACGCAAGCAACTAATCGAGCTGACTATAAGACCGAAGTCGCTGGCACTGTCGCTGTGTGGATATGGAACGGTCACAAGGTATTGATTAGCGGACCCCGCAACAGGTAGCAGAGCTGATACGGCAACATTTGATTTTCTGCTTCTGATGCTCGTAACAAGCATTAGATTTTGACATAGAATCGTCTCACTCTACTGTATAGACTCCTGGCTCAATACAACTCCCATGAATTGAGGTGATTCTCATTGGAAAAGGTAGATAACGGTAAAGTAACTCCTCAGGTTTTGGCCGATGCCTTTGACGGTGTAAGAACACAGGAGGATGTAGATGCAAGTGCCAAACTGCTAGGTGATGTCATCGCTCCCATGACGGATGCGGAGGCTCTTGCATTCACCAGAAAAGTAGCCGGTCTGGATAAAAAGGGGCAAGGAATCGACGCACTACCGGAGGCGGATGGGTCCATCTTCATTGCCATACCTTCAGAATTTCAAGTGCCGATTCCAGCCCCTGAGTTGGAAAAGAAGTAGCGTCTGCAAGTGCAAATGCATTTTGTTTGTATCGCACCTAGATACATAAAAAATGTTCATCGATGGCTCTCCAAGCCCTTTTCGCGCGTCGGTGCAGCTCTTGTAGGTGTTGGTGCTCTCACAGCTGAAGAACTGAAGGCGGATCTTGCCGAACACGTCAGGAGAGTAAAGCTGGTGAGAAGCCGCAGCGTTTGAAATCCTTTCTTAGGAGAATGTTCAAAGACGATCCTGAGAAGCTTGAAAAGATAATTGCGGCAAGTAGTTTTTACGATAAACTGAAGCGTTTTTCGAAGTTCAACTTTCCTCGCAATTAACAAGCCTTGAGTAGAGTTAGTTACTCAGTCTAACTAGGGGCCGTTGAGAGACCACCCTTTCCATTAAAGTATCTAGGTTTGACCAACTCCAGCCGTCTACAGTTGAAAAAGATCGGGCTCGAAAATCGTTAACGGATCTCCTAACCAAGCTTGCCCCCCCCTTGGGCCTCCGCTTCGGGTGATAACCCGGGCAGATGTGTACTCGCAGCTCTGTGAGCGCGGCAGGCAGAGACGGGAGTCCGTCGATTGAGGGGCAACTGTATACCCGAAGAGAGGATAGCGAACTGGGAAGCGCCGGAAGTGCGATTAAAGAAAGGCAATTCGAGATCATAAGTTCCTTGAGATCAGTTTGCCTGAATTCCAATAACTATTCACCGATAATTATTTACCGGTCTGCGCTTTCCTTGCTGCCAAAAGTTCCGGGCTAGCTTTCATCACTCCGTTACTATTGTATTCAAGAACTTTCAGGTTAAGGGGTCCCAGACCAGTTATGTAAATTGAGGTGCTGTCGCCATGGGTTCGTGCATCAAGATTCAGACCTCTTGTGGGATTATCAAAGTTTGCGGCCTTGGATAAGACCTCTCTATTTTCTTTAGTGACGACACCGCGATTTTTGCCCGACCATGCCTCCGAGACCTCAGTCGCTAAACGATTTACGGCAAGTTGAATACTATCTTCGTGGTCCGGCAGATCGTCAAAATATTCTGAGACAGACTTCGCAGCTCGTGTTGATTTGTTTGAGAATAACTCTTCCATGATTTTTTCTCCTAAAAGCGATACTAACTGTGACCCAGTTTAAGGTTGCTTTTGTGTCAATTCCATATCCAACTTTCTAAGCATAGGTCTGCATGAATGAGCGAAAAAATTGAATTAGCCTTTACCAAAAGTGCCGAAAACCCAATCTTCTCTTGTTTCTTCTCTTGCTCATCTTCGCCAGCTTAGCTTCTATAGGTGTACTGAAACAAAATCAATAGGCAGGGTATTTCAAAGAGCAAGGCAAGAAGGAAGCCGATCACTGTATCAAGCTTGTTTTCGGGATCTTCTTTTAGTTCATCGTAAATATCGATAACTGTGACGAAGAAGTAGCACAGAACGATCAACGGAAAGCCATAGGCGAAAGCTGAGATTATTTGAGGGCTGCGAATCTCAGCCAAGAATAAAATCATACCTAATAGCGAAAGAACACTGCTGAACAAGTCTACTAGCGTAATCCACCAAATGTACTTGCTGCGCAGGTCTGACCAGATCCCTCCGGCAGCTAACGCTAGGTAGCAGACAATATAGGCAATTAGCAGGAACTTGACCACAAATTTTCACCTTGAGCGGGAGAACGCCGAAAATAAGCCTTGACCAAAACAGTGCCAGATTATCGATGTCAAGTAACCTAGTTTAATCCTCGTCAGGTCATCGCTGGTGCTAGGCAGAACAGCTACGCGCGTCTTAGTCTTTACTAACTAACTTCTGTTGTCTATGAGTACATGACCTTGATAGAACTAAAGCTGTCCATTACTTCATTCTCTTTCCTCAGGAAATTTCACGCCTCAGCTTTATCAACAGCTCTAACACAAGCCATGCTTCTCATTTTCAGCACAAATTTTGTGTGAAGAGCCCTGCGGTACTGAGATTCTTGAACTGCCAAGGTTTTGTCACGACCGAAATTCAAAAATCATGAAGTCCGAAATTCACCGCTGTTCTACCTTCTCAGCCACGCAGGCTTGAGTTCTGGGTGGTCTCTTATCCTTGGTGCCCTGATTGGCTCTTTGGTTGGAGTGTTTGCCGGCAGGCTCTAAACAGCGCTTAAGCACAACGTTTCAAAACAAACACTTGAAGCAAATGACAAACAAAACTCCGTTTCATCTCATTTTTGGAAAATTCTACGGCTTCATTCAACAGCAGCGCGCTGAAGCAGCTCTCGAAGAGCTTCAACCGCTTGTGCGCAGAGCAGAGAAGCTTGCCTACAAAGGTGCCTTTGATGGCTCGCGAGTGTTGCAAGAGTGCAAGTCTCTGCAAGGAAGCTACGACCGCAAGCTGCTGACCAACAGCCGCATTGCCAGACTCTTGAGCTCTAACTCCGCTAACACTTCTAAGGTCGACGCCTGTAGCCGGTACTTTGGCACTGTCTTCTTCGATGTTACTTCGTTTTCGCGGCCGTTTAGACCACGCGTATTTGACTATCAAAACACCGATGTGAAGAAAGCTGCGGCTAAGTTGCTTGCGGCGTTCATTCGCACTTGTCAGGGCCGCACCATGGCTCTTCAAGGACGCATCGAAGCCCTGAAATATCAAGAAGAACTCGTCAATCTTTGGCTTGAGCACCCACCTACCCTGCCGCCGAGCAAAGATCAGACCAGCGAACAAACAGCTGTGGCAGTCTATCGAGGTGTTTCATATCGGGTGAATAACCTTGAAAATATTGTCACTTTCGCAGCTCAAGCGCAACATCTTGCCAATGGCATGAAGAAGCTGGTTGACGCTGGAATTGTTCAAATTCAAGAGAACGATAAATCGTCCAATTCGCCAGTCCTTGGTGCGACTAAAGGCAAGATTCTTCGACTGATCAGCTCGGCACCTCACTCGCTGCGCGAAACGCTTGCGGCGGAAGTTCTGGGCATGGCTTTCCTGATTGAGGCTCGGGTAACGAGATTCTTTCAGTGCGAAGACGACCTCGGCAATCTGACGGCAGAGGAATTCACCCGAGTACTCGAGGCCAGGCAGCAATTGGCTGCGGCCTATACCGACTGCCTTAAGTGCAGTGCCGCCGCACACAAAGCGCAGATCGACTCAACGCAACATTTGATTGAACTCTCGCAAGCGTTGCTCGCTAAGCTCCAGTAGGTAACAAGCGCTCAGTGTCGTATCGGCACTTAGAGGCTTTGCTTCGAAGAAGACCAGTGGCTTCCGCCCAGAGTAGCCTAGCGCACGCTAGCTCGGGCTGCTCTAGGGCTTGCCACGGGAAGCCTAAACTTTACTGCCTTGAGGCAGTTGCTGCAGCACCCCAATCATGAATAAGAAATACGAATGTTCTTCAAAACCAGTGAATCACTTACTCGCTATCTGCGCGTTCACGCGCCCGAAAGACTTACTCTGACAAATTGCCCTTTCGCAGAACTTCCCCCACTCCCAAGTCACTTGAAAGAGTTGGTGATCGTTAGCTGCCAGTTCACTTCGATCTCCACCGAAGGTGCCGATCAACTCCACAGCCTGCAGATTACCAACTGCCATCAATTGCGGCACATAGGAGGGCTTCCCGAGGGCTTGTTTTCACTAACGGTGGATAATTGCCCACAGCTGGAGGGCCTGCCTATGCAATTGCCCGACTCACTCTACAAACTCACTCTCCGCCGTCTGCCTGGAGTCATTGAGTTGCCTCCAGTTAGCAAAAGCATGCAAGTTTTGATTGCCAGTCACTTGCCTAACCTCACTAGTTTGCCTCAGGCGATAAGCTCACTCGACACCATCTTGCTCTGCGACCTCGCAAGGCTAAGCGGGCCATTGTATCTGCGTGAGTCTCAGACTGATGTTCGTGTAAAGGATTGCCCCGCAGTTGGGCCCGTGGTAATTGAGCGCGTTGATCCGCATTTTCAGGGCCGAAAGCTGACAGTTTCGCTGCTCTAAGCAGATTTTCCAAAGTCACCTAGTTGACTAGGTTTAAACATTCAAGATACTTACCAAACGAGACACACAAGCCATGTTCAACGACGTTCAATTTTTCTCTTCGCCAAAGAGCCCTCGACTCCATAGCGCCGCAGTCTATCTGATTACCCTTCGCAGCTTTACTCAAGCAGTTGATATTCTGGAAACAGTAATCGAGATTGAGGTGGAAGCTGGCTGCGATACTACAGTTCTGGTAAAGCTCTACCTGCAACTTGCTCAATTAAACAGCTTGGCTGACCAACCGCTGCAGGCTGAGGAGAGCTTCAGACAGGCACTGGGTCTATGTCGTGGGCACCTTACCAATGCGTCAATACATGCACACACACTCTTGTGCTTGTTCACTCATCTCTGCCTCCAGCAGCGCTTCGCCGAAGCTAAACAGATTGGTGAAGAACTTCTGCAAGTGGATCAAGTTCATAAACATCTTGGTCTTCAGACGCATACCTTTGTGCTCATGCAAATTGGTCAGCTCAGTCAAGTACTGAATCTATGGGCTATGGCCAATAGCTACTTCCAAAGAGCAATCATCGGCTTTGATGAACTCATGGGTGAAGGCAATGGTTTCTCGCAAGCCTTGAGAAGAGCCTGCATCCAAAACAGCTGTGCCTCGCCAGCTGACTTAAATGCCTTGCTAAAACACAGCGCCGCTGACGATTCGAGTCATTGACTCGACGTAATTTGACTTGACTTACCTTTCTCCCTATCAAGGCTACGATCATGAAAGCATCAGACCTTTTTGTGAAAGCTCTCGAAAACGAGGGCGTTGAATATATCTTTGCCATACCAGGTGAAGAAAATCTTGACCTTCTTGACTCTCTCAGTCGGTCCAACATCAAGCTCATTCTCACTCGGCACGAACAAGCCGCGGGCTTTATGGCTGCCACTGTTGGCCGGCTCACTGGAAAACCTGGCGTCTGCCTTTCCACTCTCGGTCCTGGTGCCACCAACCTAGTGACGGCCGCGGCCTACGCTCAGCTAGGTGGCATGCCCATGGTTATGATTACCGGGCAGAAACCAATTAAGAAAAGCAGACAGGGCCAGTTTCAAATCATCGATGTAGTGGAGATGATGCGCCCTTTGACCAAATTCACAAGGCAAATCGGAGACGCAACGACAATCCCGGCCAACATCAGAGAAGCCTTCCGCCTAGCCATGGAAGAGCGGCCTGGTGCTGTTCACCTTGAGCTGCCTGAGAATGTGGCGGCTGAAGAGGTAGAAGATAGCTGTATACCACTGCCCATCCACCGTGTGCAAAGGCCCTATCCAGACCCAGTTGCTCTGGAGAAGGCGACAACGATGATCCAAAATGCTAAAGCACCACTTCTTTTGGTGGGCGCTGCGGCTAACCGCAAACGCACCCGGCGCGCCCTGACCAATTTCATTGACAGCACAGGCATACCCTTCTTCAACACCCAAATGGGTGTGGGGGTAATTGATGAAAGGCATCCGCTCTATCTTGGCACAGCAGCTCTCTCGGCTAATGATGTTGTGCACCAAGCCCTTGAGCATGCAGACTTAATCATCAATGTCGGACATGACATTGTTGAGAAGCCGCCCTTTGTCATGGAGAGAGACGGCTGCAAAGTTTTGCACATCAACTTCTCCTCGGCCATGGTAGATGCTGTTTACTTTCCCCAGCATGAGGTAGTGGGCGACATTGCCAACACCATGCGGGAATTGTCGCAGCGAGTGAGCCCGTCGGAGCATTGGGACTTCAGTGATTTTCTCCGGGTAAAGAACTACGGAGACAGCCTGATTGACAAGCAGGCTTTGATTGGTAGTTTTCCTTTGACGCCACCACGATTAGTGGCAGACCTACGAGCGGCGATGCCCGATGACGGCATTGTTTGCCTTGACAATGGTCTCTACAAACTCTGGTTTGCCCGCAACTATAGGGCCCATAAGCCCAATACTCTGTTGCTTGATAATGCCCTGGCCACTATGGGGGCTGGTCTGCCGGCTGCTATTGCGGCCAAAACCATTAAGCCCGGAGTAAAAGTGGTGGCTGTCTGCGGTGATGGTGGCTTCATGATGAATGCCCAAGAACTTGAGACTGCAGTGCGTCTTGGCCTTGACCTTGTCATCATCGTTCTCAATGACTCGGCATACGGCATGATCAAATGGAAGCAGAGCGAAGGACATAAGGCCAACTTTGGTCTTGATTTCACTAACCCCGACTTCGTTGCCTTGGCGCAAGCACACGGGGCCCAGGGCCACCGCGTGAGCAATGCTGATCAGCTTATCCCCCTGCTGACCGAGTGCCTCAATGGCAAAGGTGTGCACCTGATTGACGTGCCTTTTGAGTATGAGAGCACCAATAGTCAAATCAAAGTAAACTCAATGGCCGAGATTTTGCCTGAAGAAAAGACAACTGAAGCTGCGGCAATTGGGGCCGAGCTTGCAGCGACGGTAGAACCCGCAGCACCTCTGTCTGCTGGACACAAAATGCTCTCTGTCTACTCGCCCCATGACCAAAGCCTGATTGGTCAGTTGCCTCTGGCAACCAATGAGGAAATGTTGGCCGCTCTGGAGCGCGCCCACTCCCTTTATCTCAACCGAGATCAGTGGCTGCCTGCTCACCGTCGCATTGCTATCTTAGAGCGCCTTGTTGGCCTCATGGAAGAGCATAAAGGCGCACTGATAGCAACAGCCATCAGCGAAGGAGGAAAGCCCTACAAAGACACCGTGGTTGAGGTGGAAAGGGCGATTCAGGGGGTAAAGTTGGGAGTAGCGGCCATACAAAACACTCATGGTGAGCAAGTACCCATGGGTCTGACCCCAGCAGCCGACGGACGCTTGGCCATGACCATCAAAGAACCAATTGGCGTGGTCGTCTCACTTTCTGCTTTTAATCATCCCCTCAACCTCATTGTTCATCAAACTGTTCCGGCTCTCGTAGCTGGCTGTCCGGTGATAGTCAAACCAGCCGGGGCAACGCCTTATAGTTGCCTGGCCTTCGTCAAACTCTTGCATCAAGCCGGCTTGCCGCAAGAGTGGTGCCAAGCACTGATTCTTGAGCGCAAAGATGCGGAACAGTTGGCCACTGATGCCAGGGTCGCTTATCTCTCTTTCATCGGCTCGGCAAAGGTGGGCTGGCATCTGCGCTCGAAGCTTGCTGCCGGAACTCGCTGCGGTCTTGAACACGGTGGAGTCGCCCCTGTGGTGATTGACCGCTCTAGTGCAAATCCTGAACAGCTCGACGAGCTCGTTGCTCCCCTGGTCAAGGGTGCCTTCTATCACGCTGGTCAAGTTTGCGTTTCAGTCAAGCGCATTTATGTGCCCAAAGAGTCAGCACTAGAATTTGCCCAGAAGCTCGCCAATGCCGCTAATGCGCTGGTAGTTGGCGACCCTGCCGACAGTGGCACTGCAGTTGGGCCCTTGATCACCATGCAAGAGGCCGATCGGGTTCATTCTTGGGTGCAAGAAGCTGTTGCCGCTGGCGCTCAACTTCTTTGTGGCGGTACGAAAGTAGTGGATGCGGCGGGCTTGCCCACGAGTTACTACGCACCGACTGTCTTGCTCAATCCGCCCAGCGACGCCAAGGTCTCTTGCGAAGAAATCTTCGGCCCAGTGGTTTGTGTTTACTCATACGAAGGGCTCGATGATGCTATTGCCGCCAGCAATAGCCTTCCCTACGCCTTTCAGGCTGCAGTCTTCAGCAAAGATCTTGACGCCGCTATGTATGCGGTGACGCGCCTCAAAGCTACAGCCGTGATGGTCAATGACCACACAGCATTCAGGGTTGACTGGATGCCCTTTGGTGGCAGTGGCGTTTCAGGCATGGGCCTTGGCGGTATTGCCCATAGTGCCCGTGAGATGAGCCAAGAAAAGCTCATGGTGATTAAGAGTCAAGGTTTGCGCTAAGCAAGCCTTAGGCAAAATTTCGAGCCGGTGAAAACCGGCTCAACAAGCATTCAACAAACTAATCGATCAAAAGATCATGAATAATGAAAATGGATTGATGAAAATCCTAAAGGTGTTACTTACACCTATTGTCGCCCTATACCTGGTCATTCGGGAATCGGCTAACTATCTGTCAGAAAGAGCCTATGGAGGCGGCTGGGGCATTGTAAACGTCTTGGTCGGCCTGGCAATGTCAGCTCTCGCTGCTTTTGCCACTAGCAGCTTTGCTCTAGCCAATCAGGTGTCTTTACTCTGGTGGGGGCCAGGGGCCGTCGCAAGCTTCTTTCTCACCCTCGGTATTTTCTGGCCGCTGCTTTATCTCGGCTTGTTCAAACCAATATGGCAGCTAGGCGATAAGCTGCTTGATCTTACTGGCAAAGTGGCAAAGAATGTTGCTGCTCCAATTTTCAGTGGTCTGGCCTCGCTGGCCAGCAAATTGCCAGGCGCAGAGCAGCTTTGGCGCAATGTACTTGATGAACCACCTGGCGATGGCTCACGAAGCAACCGCTGGGTTGTTGAAGTTCTTTCGGCGGTGCTCGCTATTGCCACCTTCGCCTTTGGGGTCTTCGTTGCCTACAGCAGCTACATTTACCTGCTTACCTCAGTTACCACTGTGCTCTGGCACCCCCTCGTTAATCAGGCACTGGCTAGTTTGCTGGCTCTGACAGCAGCAACCTTTGTTTTGGGACCACTCTATCAGCTGCAGATTGAAGGCAAAGAGGGCTACCTGGTTGCGGCACTGAGCAGCAGTGCCACCTGGCTTACTGTGAGCAAGACCAGCCTGCTGGCAGGCTTGACTGGTGTGAGCTTTTGGGCAGCCACTGCTTTGCTGCTGGTCGTCGCCTTTGCTTACATCGTGCCAGGAGCGATTTCGCTAATCTCTGGCAAGTTGATCAAGAATATTCTTCGCCGCTGGGGAGACCTTCTTAGCCAAGTCTACGGTGATGAACCCAATAAAGACTTTAGAAAGTTCTACCATCACCTGCTCAACATCGTCATTGCCGTGCTCTCATCCGGGCTGGCTTACTATGTCGCTCTGCTGATCAATTTGCCAACAGCTCTTGTTGGTGTCGTGGTGGCGGCTGCTTTGCTCTATAGCTACGTTGAATCGCTTAGAGAAAACCTGGACACTTACGCAGGTAATGCGCTGATTGGCATCTTGCTTTCTTTGGTTGCTGGTTTCGTTTCGTTTTTGGCGTTGCCTCTCTTTGGTTTTGCTGGTGCGGGCCTAGCTGGTGGTGCTCTGGCTGCCCTTTGTGTTGGTATCACTTTCGTCTATGGCTTGCTGGTTCATCCTTTTGCCTACCTGCTCACACGCAAACTGACAGCTTGGGCCTCTGCACCCCTCGGTGCAAGGCTAGAAGCAATGCACAACAGTGCTGCGCGAGCTTATGATCGACTGGGTGATGCTGTGCACCGAATCCAATACAGAGCTGCCAGTGACACAAGCCCTTACGCAGGGCTGTTCGGTCACGTTCTCAGCCTTGTAGTGGTTGGTCTTGCTGCCTGGACCGCTCTTCCTCTGGCCCTGAGCTACCTCAGCTTCGGCTTCTGGATCAGTCTGGCCTTAGTGGTTTTCGTTGCCTTCAATCTTCTCGCTATCTGCGGCAGGTTCTTCTACTACTTCGGTCTTGGTGCCTTCGCCTATGGTGGCGGCTTGCTTACCTTGCTGCTCAGCGGCCATTGGGTATATGCCGCCTCTGGTGGCAGCGTGCTAGCCACATTGCTAGTAGCCCCAGTTGTTGGCTATCTGTTCAAATCTGTCTTCGCTCCAGGCTTCTACCTAGCCGTTCGCCCGCTGGCAAATCGCCTCTTCACTAGCTGGCTGGCCCCGCTGATGAGCAAGCTCTTTGCTCTAATCTGGAAAATCTTCGATGCTTTCTGGCGTCAGTTTTTCAGGGTCTTGGTCCGCGTTGAGAAGGTGTTCAATAAGATCTTCTCTGCCATCTACAAATTCATTGCTCCCATTTGGCGCTCTGTATACCAAGCGATCTATGGCGTCGTTGCGCCAGCAATAAGCGCTGTCTTCAATCTTGCTAGCTCCGTGGCCAAAACCATTGCCACTACATGGCAGAGCATTCTCGATCGCTTCGGCGGTTCCAAATAACTTGTCGGCAAAGGTAGCTTCTTACCAAATGGGCAGATTCGAAATAATCTGCCCCTTCAAAACCACAAAGCCGTCCCTTGCGGGGCGGCATAACCCCTAAAAAATTATGGAAGACTCAACACGGTTCATCGGTCTATTTGCACAGTCTGTCGTTTACGCTCTGATGATTGCTTTTCTTATCATGGGAATCAAGAGCATGCGCAAGCAAGGCAGCATTACAGATACCAAAAACTCAAGGCACCAACGCTTTGAGCCTGCGGCTGGGCGCACTACATTTGCAGATGTGGCTGGCCTTGACGAAGTGAAGGAAGATATGCAAACTTTCGTCAGCTCTCTGAAAGAAGCGAGCACCCTGGTCGAACTCGGTGGGCAGGTACCCAAAGGGATCATGCTGGTGGGGCCTTCCGGTACAGGCAAAACCCTGCTAGCTAAGGCTGTGGCAGGTGAAGCCGGTGTGCCGTTCTTCTATATTTCGGCCTCTGAGTTTGTTGAGATGTTCGTGGGCGTCGGTGCTGCCCGTGTGCGTGACCTCTTTGCCGCAGCAAGAAAGAGTGCGCCCTGTATTCTCTTCATTGACGAAATCGATGCCGTTGGCCAACATCGAGGCGCTGGTATCGGCAACTCTAATGACGAGAGAGAACAGACTCTCAACCAAATTCTCACCGAGCTTGATGGGTTCAACGGTCGCGAAGGCGTTATCGTCATGGTTGCCACCAACCGTCCTGACAAACTCGACCCGGCGCTTCTGCGCCCAGGTCGCTTTGGTGACATCAAACTGACTGTGCCTCTGCCCGACAAACACGGCCGGCTGGAGATTATCAAGCTCTATGCCGGTAAGGTTAAACTGGCTGCGGAGATTGATCTTGAGCTGGTTGCTAATCAAACTGCTGGTTGCAGCGGTGCTGAACTGCGCAACCTTCTTTGCGTGCACGCCCCTATGAGCGCTGTTCGGCGTGATGGTAAGGCAACAGAGATCACTCAAGAAGATCTAGACAAGGCGGTCTGGACTCAGCAGTTGGGTGCCTCCAATGAAAGCAAATCGCGTCGTCTGTCAGATGATGTGAAGCGCTTGATTGCCACTCACGAACTTGGTCATGCTTGCGTTGGTGAAACGCTGTTCCGTCAGAATGCTGGCTGGAATCAGCTTTGGGGTGATGCCATTTCGAAGATCACCATCATCGGTGTTGGTGGCGCGGGCGGCTACACTGCTTCGTTGGCTGAGGAAGATCGCTCTTTCTACACCAAAGAACAGCTGCTGGGCCAAATTACCATGCTCCTTGCTGGAAATCAGGCAGAAAAACTCTTCCTCGGTACGACCTCTACTGGTGCCGACAACGATTTTGAGCGGGCCTATGAGCTCGCTAAAAAGATGGTGACCCGTTGGGGTATGAGCGCTCTTGGTCCTATCTCCGTGGGTGGCAAAGAGCAAAATCCCTTCTTAGGTCGCGCCATGGGCGTCGAGCAAGGTTATGGTTTGGGCGAGCAATCTTCAGATCAAATTGATCGCGAGATCAAGAAGATTTTGGATGACTGCGGAGCCAAGGCCGAGGGTATTCTCACCACCTCACAGATGCGCGAATTCATCGAGAAGGCGATGGTGCCGACTCTGATTGAGAGCGAAACCATTTTGCGCGACCAGTGGGTGGCGCAGTGGGATGCTCATTTCGCCTGAGCTACTTGTTCGGGAAGCTGCTTGTTCTTGAAGCTGCCTGTTCTGGAAGCTGCTATCTCTTTGAGGCAGCTTCTTGGCAGTAGCTTTTGATTTCTTTTCTTCCGAAAATTCTCCGATGATTCTTGCTACCTCACTTACGCTAGGACTTACTCTAGGCCTGGTCTCCTGGCTAGGCCTCTCGCCTAGAGTAAGTCCTTTTATCTACAATCGCTTTATCTTTCAGCCTCAAAGATCCAAGGGCCTTCCCGAAGATATCTGCGCGCTCTTAGAGTTTCATAGTGGAGACGAGTGCTTCTTTCTCAACGACCAGGGCAATCTCCTTCATGGCTGGTTGTTTGGTTCAAATCAAAATGATGATGCGCATCAAGACGAGCGCCTTTTACTTTACTCTATGGGCAAAGATGGAGACATCGCCCGCAGAGCTACTATGCTTAACCAGTTTCTCAACCGGGGTTTTAGTATCTTCATTTACGAATACCGCGGCTACGGCCAGAGCCAAGGGCGCCCCAGCCTTGATGGCATGGTTAACGACGCAGTAAGCGCCTATGACTTTGTCACTCAAAGGCTTGATTTCAAGCCAGAGCAAATCGTCCTCTTTGGTGAGTCGCTTGGCGGCGCAATCTCGTCACAGCTGGCATTGAAGCGAGAGGCGGCAGGCTTAGTTCTCAAATCGACCTTCGCCAGCCTCAATCGCATTGCCAGAAAGCAGCTGCCGCTGTTGCACCTCTATCCTGACAGCCTCATGGCGGCACCTAGCTTGGACAACACAAAGGCTATTGCTGCTTGCACTATGCCCGTTTTGGTGGTGCATGGTGAGGCCGACCGAATGGTGCCTGTTTCTCACGCTCGTCTTCTTGCAGCGCAAGCAGGCGAGAGCAGAATAACCGGCAAAAACAACGTAGAGCTCGTCATTCTGCCGCAGTCAAGGCATGGCTTCATGAGTGACAAAGACAGTAGGCAATTTGAAAACAGCGTTGTTGCATTTGTTGAAAAAACTACCAGGACAAAAAAATGAAAACAATCCATGAAGACCGCCCCTGGGGTGGCTTCGATGTGCTCTGCGACCAGAGCAATACCAAAGTGAAAAAGATTGTGATTTTTCCCGGCCAACGTATGAGCCTGCAAAGCCATAGCTTTCGCGACGAACACTGGATCATCGTCCAAGGGAAAGCCCTGGCAACCATTGGGGACCAAACCGTTGAGCTGACCTGCGGACAGCACCGCTTCATCAACAGAGGAGTCAAGCATCGCCTTGCTTGTATTGGAGACGTTCCCCTGGAATTGATCGAAGTGCAGGTGGGTGACGACTTCGCTGAAGACGACATTGTTCGCTATGAAGACGATTACCAGCGGGTTGAGTGAATCAATCATGACTACAGTCACTGAAAAAAACATGTCTAGAATCGCTGAGACAGGCATCACGCCATTTGTGGACTGTGCTTATGAGGCGAACACTACTGCAGCGCTCGCTCTCCGGCTGTCTGAGCAAGACCAATTTGTCAATCTGGCTTCGCAAGTCGAAGACCTCCTCAACCGAGCCAATAAGTTCATCGAGGCTGCGAACCTGCTCGAAAGGGCCAACGGAACTAACGGCAATGAGTTGAACGGCATGGCTGGTGAAATTTCACTGGCGCGCAATCAAGGCCAGCAACTGGTTGAGGATGCTCTGACGCTGCTGAGCGATCCTGAGCTCATGACCGAACCAGACATGGCGCTCAAACGAGCCGAGTTGATTTACCTGGGCGCAAAAGTTTCCAGCGGTCTGCACACTAACTACAGCAGCCGCTTCTTCGCCCTTATGCCAGTGTCAATCACTGCCAGCGGCAGCAGCTTGCTATCCAGGTCTGAATTCAATCTTGTCTCGCAGCAGGTTGCCGAGGAAAAGGCGCAGCAGGAACTCGAAAAGGCATTGAAGCTCTATAAAGAAAAGTGGTTGTCTGGTGGCGGTTCAATTTTACTCTTTAAAGTGTGGCACGCTCCCCACTTCAGCAAATGCGATTCAAGAGTTCAGGCAGTTTTGATCAAGGATCCGCCGAGATTAAACCTGATTCCACACATTCTAGGCGCCATTCTCTCTCCTTTCGGCCACAAGTACGATAGGTATAGTCATATTACTCAGTGTGCCAATGTTAGTGAATTTCCAGTCAGCCAACTCTTAGATTGGAAGAAATTGGTTGTGCAGTCTCTGATCGAGCTTGGTTATAAACTGGAGTACCGGATAAAGTATGAATTTGAAACAGGGTACTATGAAGAACTCTACCTAGTTGTCTAGTTTGAACGGCTTCACCGGTCGCCTCCGGCTCTTTCAGTCACCTCTAGTGGTGGCGCACCTTCAACGTGCAGAGGGGATGGCTGAACGCCAACCCCTCTTTCGCTTCAACAATAACCATAACAACAGTGAAAAATCATGTTTAGCATTTTCCGTCAACTCTTTGGCCAAAGTCAAAATCAAGAAAAGCCAATTCGCAGCGAGAAAGCAACTAAGGAACCTCGCTATCGCTTACCCTCCGGATTCGGTTATCAGCCAGAGGCTGTAGAAGGACGCGGGGAGCCAAATCCACCGCCACGTTATCCTTGAGATTCGGTGCTTTTCAGACGACTTACTGGCATCATTTCAACTTCACTTCTCGGACAAATTATTTGGTCTGCAAAGACTTTTGCGAGAAGCATTCAATCGTTCAATCGCGAGTTAATCCTCATGTTTAAATCAAATAGAGCAATTCTTTCAACCATAGCAATGCTGGCCATTGCTTTCGGAATGATGGGTTGTGGCGCCTCTACTGATCCTGGAGCAGGAAAGAAGAATGCTGTCCCCCCGCACAACTCAAATACCAAGTCAAACTCTAGCACCAATGTTCAGCGGCTAAACATTATCACTGCAACAGTGATTCGTCGCGAGAAGTGGATGCAACCGGTATACCCATACACAGCCACAGACATGATCTCACTCATAGTTCAAAAGCCAAGCGGAGAGCTAACCATGCTCAAATTACCTGCTGACTTCAACAACGTAATTGCTGTGGTCCGTGAAGGCGACGTAATAACTTATGGCGTCAATCAGAAGAACATACTTGTCTGTCTCGACCTCAAGGTACAAGATCAGATAATTGATGCGCAGTCCTGCCCTGCCAGCTAGACAGTCGGCAAATAGATTTTATAACAGCTGCAATGAACTTTGCATGCGTCACTTTCGGCTTAGTTTTTCCAATAACAAAAAGGAGTCAAATCCATGAATCGCAACCTCTTAAAACCAGACCTAAAAATCGAAATCAAGAACGAAGCTCAGGCTCGCAAGTATACACGCCTACTCATTGCCAAAATCGCTGTACAGCTCATCATCATTGCCGCTCTGCTGTCACTCGCTGGTTGGAGCTTGAAGCTGTTACTGGTCGGCGCAACCTTTGCTACGGCCTGGAAGTTCGGTCCGAGATTGTGGCGTAAGTTCAGGACTCGTTAGTCGCTGAATAGGAACAGACCATGACCGCATCCAAAGCTGCAACAGCAGCAGTTTACTTTCTGGATGCGGTCTCAGCTCTGTCCAAACTCAAAACCAAATCTTCTGCACTTGGATAACAATCTCTGCGCACACGCTTAACGGATGGGTTAACAGGCTTGCGCCAAACGCCACAATTTTTCTATCGCGGCGCGCGCACTCGCACCCAGCTCCTTTCCGCGCATAAGTCAACCGGATCCAAGTCAATAACACGCGCACACTTCGCCTCAGAATCCAGGAGCCCGGCAGTGAATATAATCTCTTCAGCTGTTCCACTTTTGTCATAGACCACCTTGACCTGCGGAAGATCGCTCAGCCCAAGCGGATGGTTTGTCTTTTGAAGACTGCGAGCGACCCGATCGAACTGCTCGCGACTAATGCCCTGGAGTTCGATACTCAGCATACTGTCAGCGTAGGTATGCAGATCACCTCTCATCGGTCGATGCGCAAAATCTCGCTCCGCAGACATTCGCAAATGCTGTGCCGCAAGCTCGGGGTTATCAAAGATCGAGGTGGAAACGACGCCATTCCAGCCATCAATTTCTTCAGGACTTCGGAGCACACGCCCATTGTTATGACCCCGAGGCCCCTCAGGTGGCCAATTGCTGCGTCTTTCTGTACCATCATATTCGAATGAAAAACCATAGCCTTCTGGCATTGCCGACTCCTCAGAGTGTGGGGGGTACCTTATCGTGTCGATCGCAGGAATTGATCGAATTTGGCACGAAATCAAGTCAAAACATAGTACTGTCCCAACTATGACGAATCCATATCCAAAAGCACAAAACGTCTCCCTCAACCCGAGCGGTATTCTAGCGGTTCCAGATCAAGTCAATTCTGAATGCTCACACATGGTTTCGCTGTTTAGAATCAGAGAAGCTCATAACTCAGTTTGTGCGGCTTTAGCAGGCCTAGATCAAGCGCTGCAAATGGATTACCTGCGGTAAATACGAAAAATATTTCTCCGCGTTTTCCTCTTTAAAGAAATTGGCTTAGCACTAAAATTGCCCCAAAAAACTCGGTTTAGAGCTTTGAGGAGAAGCTCAGCTGGGCTTAGCAGCGAGGAAAGGTCAACAATAGTAGGCTTGCATTCTTGTCAAGCGGAAAGTAGTTTGAAATAGTCCCTTCTCTCACAACCTCCAAAGAGCTCCTCCAAACACCTAATCGGCACCATTGTTTCCACAGTGAACGTCATTCCAACATCTTCGGATGACATCACTGGTCCGGTTTTTCGAACTGCTCCTTCATTACCTGAAAGCAATGAACACGCGAACCATTTATGTGAACGTTCATCGCCTTACAGGTGAGAACGGAAATTTCTACTTCAAAGCCATCTTGTCAAAAGACCAGCACCCTATATGCGAAAGAGGCAGCACACCGCAAGAGGCAATCGGAAGACTCATGGTCTCCTATTCGCACTTGCCTAATTCATCTGCCAAGCCATACGGCAAAGCTGCTTCAAGAGAAACCCTAGAGGCGATTGGCCGTGACTTCATTGCCAATTGGCGCAAGTGCCGCAACCTCAGCTTTGTTGACTCCGACTCCTACCCCAGGGCAGGCTTCTGACTTCAACCAACAACCTAAATCCACCAACCGAGAATCTGTCATGAACTTAAACGATCTGAACAACAACCAAAACCAAGTAGTCAATTTCGTTTCGATAGTCGTCCCCCGCAGGCACGAGCCGGTGAGTATTGATGCAATCTTGCAAGAAGTAGCAAAACAGTTCAAAGGCGAACCCTGCAAGATTTGGCTTTCTGGTTACTCTGGTAATGATGCTCAGAAGGCTGCAGATAGCCTGCGCAGCGACAAGGGTAATCAAAACTGGTGTTTTTCAGTCAAGGCTCACGGCGCAAGCGGTTCCTATCTGGTGATTGAGCATTCGCGTCTCGCTCAATCTGGTGACTACGGCGACAAGTAGAGCCTAGAGCTTTGCGCTTTAGGACTACCCGATTAGACGTTTGAAACAGCAGGGTGAGCATTTGCTTACCCTGCTTTCAGCTATCAGGTTTCTGAAGCCTGCCAATCCGGTCATGCCCCTAATGCTGTGCGTCCGAGTGATAACTCACGTGGGGGTGGATAGCTGCTTTTAATACCACGGTAAACGTGGCAAAGCAGTGAACGAAATGCAGTAAGTAAACACAACTGAGCTCAAAAAAATGCTTTCGAAAAGACTCCTTACCACAGCCTCTATCGCCCTGCTGCTGGGCGTCAGCGCCTTCAGCATGCAAGGCTGCAACTACGCCCATGAAACCGGTTCAGTGATCAGGCGAGAAGTTGCACCAGCGGTTCTGCAGAAGCGCTACAACGACTTCAAAGACATCCTGGCAAGTCTCGATTCTATCAAGGCAGATATCGAGGCGTACCAGTCAAAGCTCAAATCCATCAAGGAGGAGCAGGTCAATGCTTCTGGCGACGCCATTCCACTGAGTCAGTGGCCTCAAGATATTCGCTTTGACTACAGTCAAACCAAGAACGAATTGCTTGGCAAAATTCAGGCTTACAACCTGTTGGCTGCTAGGTACAATGCCGATATGGCAAAAGCGCAGTATGCGTTCACCAATGTGGGACAACTTCCTCAAGGCGCTTCAGAGCCTCTGCCGCGTGAAGTTCGCGCTTACGTGACCACTATCAAGTAGTCGGACACCGGCCGAATCTGCTTTGATCTCGGCCTAAACTCAGCTTCGCCCAAAAAAAACCTCCAAAAGATCCATGACAAACAACACTAAAAAAGTCCTCAGCCTTAGCCTTATCGCCCTCCTTGGCCTTTCGCTCGCTGGTTGTAACGGTGATTTTGCTCCGCCAAATCCCGATAAGAATGTCAAAACTAATTCCGGCGCGACTCTGCAGAACGCCAAGGTTCATCTCGATTCAAACGGGATGACCCCCGAGCAGGCCAACCTTGCCGAAAGGACTGAGCGTGACTCAAAGCCTGGTGCAACAAAGTTTCTCTATATCTTTAGTGCTTACAATAACAGCTTGATGGTTTTCTCTACGGTTCGCGGCAAAGTTACCTCGACAACCAAACGACTTCGCCCAACCACAGTCGTGGGTTCCGACGGAGAGTATGTCGGTGAAGAGAGCATGGGCATTCAATTCACTGTCGGCAATCAAATCAAACGCACCACCGAAGTGGCGGGTGAAGATGGCACCTTCGGCCCAAGCGTAGCAGGCATCTTTTGGTTTACGCCAGCCGCAGAATATTTTCAAGTCTATCCTACCGGTGGCACTCTGACCGTGATTACTGAGAAGCCACTGCGCGTGCCACCGGCCGTGATCCAACTTGCTCCTAGCGCTACTGCTGGTCAGTGAGCATTGAGTAAGACCGACTCTATTTGAAAAAAAGAGCATCTTCAGCGATATCATCTGTCGTTGAAGATGCTTTACTCGCAACCCTTGTAATTAGCCATGAAATTTTCAAAGGTCAGAACAATCGCGGCAGTCTCTGCTGTATCAACTTTGCTTCTGTGGTCAGGAAAAAGTCTTCACACCCGCTATCTCAGCCAAGAACCAAATGCTCCCGAAGCTGCCAGCTATCTCTATGTATTCAAAGACGGGAAGGCCATTGCCGCTGATACCATTTCAAGCAATGGCGACTTTGAAGTGGTCAACAGAGCCAAAGTAAGGTTCACAGCAGGCACTAAAGGCTGGCTTGGCCCCCTTGGCCCCCAAACACACTGTGTGACCATGACTGGAGTGAGTACGGCCGCTGAAGACAAACTCAAACCATTCGTCTATTGGATTAAGCGTTCTGAGGAGGTGATAAAAACGGCTCATCTTCCTGCAGGAATTGCCGTGTCTCTTTGTGACCGCCCCCTGCCGGTGTCAATCTTCAAGCAAGTCGAGTACCCCGACGCTCGGGCTGTGAAAGTTGGTGAAATGCCTACAGTTGATTGAGAATCTCCACATGGAGAAAACGTAGCAACTTCTATGTTGTTATCCCCGAGCTGGACAATTACCAAAATTACCAAACAACAACCATGAACAGAAATAAATTCGGAGCTGACCAACCCAATCAGGAGCCTGATTGTGTGCTTGGCGGAGGGGGCATTAAGGGCTTCTGTCACTCCGGCTTCCTCAAAGCAACTCAAGAGAGAGGAATAAAATTCGCCGACATTTACGGTACCTCAATTGGTGCTTTGGTCGGCGCTCTGTATACCAATGGCTTTGCGCCGGAGCAAATTCTGGAAATCATGCTTGACGAACTTGGCCGGTTCGGTAAGTCGTCATTTTCAGAGGGTTTTAAGCGGCCCTTGGCTGCGCTGCGACAAGGTGGGCTGGTCACCGTCGAGCCCATGTTTGCATCAATGGTGGCACGATACAACCTGACACCACAACCAAATCTGAAAATTGTTGCAGCGCAGTTCTCTGGCTTTGGCTTTCGCCCATACCTCTTTCAGGGTCTGGATTATGATCTGGTATCAGCACTTGTCGCTTCATGCGCGATGCCGCCATTTATCAGTTCTACGTCAGTGGCCAATGGCGCTGGTGGTAAGCCAATTCGCCTGATGGATGGTGGGCTCTTTCACGCTACCCCTTATCAGCTCTGCACCAGAGCTGCCATCATCAGCCGTCCCGGCATTGCCGAAAAACTACCGGCGAAGCCTTTGCAGATGAATGCCTTTGACCTGACCGTGCATCTGAGCGAGATGCTTTGCAGTCCGGTGAAAAACTATCTCAACCGCATTTCGGACCCGCAACACCTGGTGATTGAAACCGGTGACCCGACCGTTGCAACCTTTGCCTTTGGCCTATCCGACGAAGCCTGCCACGAAATGGTTGATTTCGGATACAAGGCAACTTTGACCTCGCTCAATCAACTGGCAACCCAAAAGGATTCTTAAACCTCAACTTCGTCCAATCACCCTAACCTGAAATAGAAACTAACCATGTATACAATCATCCTCTTCGCTATCCTTGGCTTGGCTAGCGGCATCAAACGTGCTTCCTCTAGCGACGAGAAAGGCACCTCCAAGTACATCACAGGCTCGTGTGTGGGTACCGCTGCTGGCGGCGTTATTGGGCTGGTACTTGCCCTCATGGTGGTCGGCTCCGCCGTACCCATGAAAGACGTGGTCTACGGGCCGGCCAAGCTCGCGGCCATGCGCAGTCAAAACGGCATCTCGGGTAGCTTCATCTTTGGCTCCGGTAGCATCAACAGCGACAACACATACAATTTTCTTCAGCACATGAAAGATGGCAGCATGGTACCAGGTTCAGTGCCTGCCAATGGCCTGGTGCATCTGATCGAAGATCCAGAGCTGAAGAATACCGGCTACTGGTCGACCACCATTTCTGAACCAGACAAGTCTTCGCCACTCTACCCCTGGTCTATCGGCGCCGAAATTAACTCACGCACTGTGCGCCAAGAGTTCCGCGTGCCTGTCGGCACCGTGCTGCAACAGTTCAAAGTTGAGTGAGCGAAGCAAGGGCCAGCACTTTGCCTTTGGCCTGTCCGACGCAGCCTGCCATGACATGGTTGATTTCGGATACGAGGCCACTATCGCCTCGCTCAATTAACTGGCAAGTCAAAAGGGTTTTCAGTTTTCAACCACTCTAACCACTCTAACCAATCATGTATACAATCATCCTCTTAACTCTCCTTGGCTTGGCCCGCGGCCTCACTCTTCCTTCCTCTAAAGGCAAAGGCCCCTTGTACATCGCAAGCTCGGGCGTTGGTATCGCCTCTGCGCTCGGCCTTTGCGGGATGGCAGCGGCCCTCATGTTTGCCCAATCCGTACCCATGAAAGACGTGGTCTACGGGCCGGCCAAACTCGTGGCCATGCGCAATCTAGACGGCATCTCCGGTAGCTTCATCTTTGGCTCCGGTAGCATCAACAGCGTCAACACATACAATTTTCTTCAGCGCATGCAAGATGGCAGCATGGTACCGGGCTCAGTGCCTGCCAATGGCCTGGTGCATCTGATCGAAGATCCTGAGCTGAAGAACACCGGCTCCTGGTCAATAACCATTTCTGAACCCGACAAGTCTTCGCCGCTTTACCCCTGGTCTATCGGCGCCGAACTGAGATCAAAAGCTGTCCGCCAAGAGTTCCGCGTGCCTGTCGGCACCGTGGTGCAACAGTTCAATATCAAGTGAGCCCAAGTCGACTATTGATTTGTCTTCTGTCGCCACAACCATTCGATTCCTCTTGCAACTTGACTTACAAACACATGAACAAAACTGCAGTGAAAACCGATGAGGGCTTCGCTCATCGCTTTGAGCGTCGCCCCGAATTTCTGTTTGGCTCACATGTCGACGCGGTCGTTGACGCTTCTAGCATCAGACAGCAAACTGTTCAAGGTTTGCGAGTCATGCGCATCTCCGATCTCTTCTCGGGCAAGAACGAAATCTTCCTTGGTTTTGGTTTGCCCAACGTCTACTTGACTGTGCCTGATGGCAAAGGCGGCTACGAGAAATTTGCGGCCAAGTCGTTCAAACGTGCACCCTCAGTGGTGGAAGACACGCGTAACTTTGTGCAGTCTGGCATCATACTGCGCCTGCTCAACTTGCCCGAACATGCTGCCGAAAAGCTACGTGCAGCCATGCGCGTGCATCACGGCACGAAATACATGACTTGCGTCAATGCCAACCTGCGTGTTCTCGAAGACGCTGGTTTCACCTCGGGCACGCGCAAGTTGAGCAGCATCTACCTGCCCTATGGCTTGCTCAGGTACCTGCTCAGCCATGGTCTTGAATTTGAAGGTAAGGCCGTTGAGCTGCAGGTGGTGCGCGCCACCCAGGCCAACATGGAGAGCTATGCTCGAAAGATTATCGCCGCTGAGCTGATGACTTTCCGCCGCCATGGCCAGCGCATGCTTGATGCCAAGTCGCAAAAGAGCAAGCTCTGGTCCGCCGCCCGCGCTGTCATTACCGCTCCTTTCAAATTGATCGGTGCTGTGGGCGGACTGGTCGGCTTCAAGTCGGCCCCTGAGGTGATCTCTCGTGAGGTCGCCCCGGCGCTGCCCGCCGATGTTGACTATCACAGTGACTTCACGGTTAAGCTCTCACAAGCCTCTGCTACTGGCACGATTCTGCGTCAATTCTGGGACTCCCATGCGCTATTCACCAGTGAGCAGTCGCGAGTTAACCCCTTTGACTATTTCAGTGAGCGGCTCCAGCCCTTCCCGCAGAAGAACCCCAACTTTGCAACGCGCTTGAAGAAGCGACTGCTCTTCTCCAAGTTCGTCATCAAGCTCATTCATAAGGTCTTGGCGCCATCATACGCAGATCTTGGACTGAAGAGCGAGCGCGACATCTACGACATGCTGCGCACTGACAGTGCCAATAATTCGAACAAGTACAACTTGGTAATCACGGCCAAGAAAATCATCGTCGCTCGCACCACTGTCGCTATCAAAATTATCGACTGGCTGCTGAGCAAACACGTACTTGCATCAGGCTACGACCCTGATGTGCTCTTCGCTGGCGAGGTCTGGAAGGACACCGACGGTGTCATTCACATGAACGACAATTCCGGCACCTACCAACCCGGCGAAAAAGAGCTATCGGCTGCTGCTCTCTACATGCAAGCTGTCTTCACGCACCTGAAGGTTGTCGGCGACATGAGCGCTCGCGGCGCTTAATAACAACAACCACAACAACAAAAGGGGTACTTCGTATGGAAAATCTAACCCTGCTGTTCATGGCCGCCGTCGTTTTGGCAGTGCTGAACGCTCTTTCACTCTTGGCTAAGACTGAGTCGATTCGCGGTCTCGGTCGCGTTATCGGTGGCTTCTCTTGGATCTGTTTTGGCGCTTTCGCCTTGCTTTTGCCAGCTGCTCAAGCGACTGGCTTTGCCGCTGCCAGCTATGTCTTGATTGCCTGCGGTCTGCTCGGCGTGGGCTCCGGTGCTCGCAAGTTCGCTCGCCGTAATCTGCTTAGCTGAGGCTTTGAGCCAACTCTAACAGCAGATCTTGTCGGCTTAGAGATAAAGAGAAGCAGGGAAAATCCTGCTTCTCTTTATCTCTTTCTTGACGTTCAAGAGTGCTGTACACAAATTTCCAAAAATATTTACCTGTGCCTTTTAATGACTCATCCTCCTCACTATTTCTTGAAAATTTTATTACTATTTCATTTAGTAAAAAACGGCTTTTGGGAAGTGTAACGGGGCTGCATTGTTAAAAGACCCAGGATAGCTTTTTTAAAAGTGTAGGTGGGCTGCCCGGAAAAATATCCGAGCAGCCCTTCAGAGCAGAGGCGTTAGGCGTGAAGTCTTACTTCTTCGTCGAGGCGATCTTGCTGGCGAAGAGCAGGGTGTCAGTGCCTTCGTCCATCAGGATAGCGACGAAGGGGCGATTGACGAGCATCTTGCGCGCGTGCACCATGCACTCGAGCGCCATGCCGACAGCGGTGACAGCAGCAGCTTCGCCACCGTCTTCGTCGAACTTGGCATAGGTCTTGTGCTTGACGGTGCTGATCACCAGGGCTTCATCGGCCATGCCGGTGAAGTCGGCGCCAGGCAGGCAGGCCGGTTCCATGCCGAGAGCACAGAGCGAGTCCTTGAGGTCGACGTCGTAGTCGAGCTCGAAGCGCGGCAGGGTGAGGTCGACTTCGCTTTCCCAGGTGGTAGCCTTGATGGCCGCGAGCATCGAGGCGTCCAGACCGTCAACGAAGGCATTGATGTCGACGCCGTTGTTGGGCAGCAGCACATAGAGCTGAACGCGCTTGTTCTCGCCAAAAGGCAAGGCCACGGCCGAGTAGTTCTCGCCCCGCGCGTAGCGCATGTCGCCATTGCGGAACATCATGTCCGCATCTTCGGCGCCAGCTTCACCAGCAAAAGTGCCGGTGGTAGTGAGGTCCTTGTCGAACTTAGTGGTCCAGGGGCCCTTGAAGTAGACGGCGTTGAGCAGATACATGACCATGTCCGGAGAAATTTCCTTGATGATGGTAGTAATCTTGCCGTTGGTGTTGCTCTCGGCCCAGCCGTTGATGTCATCTATGGTCTTGGGGTCGAGGAAGTCGGCGGTGTTGACCTGGGCGTTGTAGCTGTCGCCGGCGCGACCGAAGAAGTCGGCCTTGAATTCGATGTTCTTTTCTGCCCAAATGGCGTTGGCAACTTTAAGGACGACGCCGATGTTGGGGTCAGTGACACCAGCAATGATGGCAGCGAGACTGGCATTGATGGCTTCGACGCTCTCCGACTCGGAGTAGCCCAGGGTAGCCTTCATGGCCGCGAGAGTGGCTTCTTTGGCACCGTTGAGGGTCATCGCCAGGGCGATGGCAACAGATGCCGGCGACACGAGCACGTTCTTGCCTGTGGAGGCAGCTGCTTCCTTCTTCAGGAGAGACAGACCGAAGCCAATGGTGACGTTGGACTTCGGAGCGGGGGTCGTTGCGGATGTGTTCATGAGTTCTCTTCTCGGGTTGAATGGGTAATTTCCTCTAAACGAAACCGAACCAGTAGACAAACAAACCCACAAGAAACACAGTCAAACCTTGGCTCAAGCTGGACACACAACAGAGTGTGCTCCGACAAAAGACAACATAAGTGCTGTTTTTATCTGGAATGAGTAAGGGATTGCTGGATTTTTGTGTTTTATGCTTGCTGAAAAGTTGGTTGAAGAGGCCCCTGACCCTACGACATGTCAGGCCCAATCTTCAGGAAACGACCGATTGGACCTGATTAATCAAGGCTTGTGAAGCAGCTGGCGCAAGCAAGCTAAGAGGGGTGCCGACACAGCAAAGCGGATCACATTGCCAGTCTTGCAAATTAAAGGCTGCGCTTTCAGCTCGGCTGAACACTTTCCCAGTTCACAGCCGAACAGAGCCTGGGTGGATACAAGCATGTAGCCCAGATAGCTAGCTCAGAAGGTATCTAGCTTTAGCGAAGGAAGGTATTTCACACAATCCGGCAAATTATAAAGCTCTGAGAATGGTTTTCAAGCACGAGTTGTCATTCATTCATGGAAGGCCGTCTAAACTGGCCACAGCACTTTCTGCAAGAAGAAGTAGAAGAATTTGCTTTGTTCTTAAAGCGTCAAGTAGAACAAACTATCTCTTCTCCTCACTGATACCAAAAGCTTCCTGAAACTCCCCCTAACATAAAACACCCTTACCTTGAAGAAACGCACCTCCCACTCGGGATGATCGGAGAAACACGGTGATACCAAGATTGGCACCACGCATTTCAATTTAAAACCTACCCATGTCACATCCAATGGCGCAAAATCAACCTAACATAGGCTCATCTAGTCCAGAACCAAAGAGCAGTTTCAATGACGGACGCAGACCATGGCAAAGCCGTCCAACTGGCAAGCCGGAAGTCGTAACACCTAGAGAAGACGACAACGATAACGAGGACCGCAAGAAGACCTTCGCCGACGTAGAGGGTTGCGATGAGGCCATAGCCAAGCTGAAAAGAGTCTGCAAGTGGTTAAAGCACTCGAAATGGTACGCACTGTTTCGCGCCAGAATTCCAAAGGGAGTATTGCTAGTCGGCCCGCCCGGAACAGGTAAGACTCTTTTGGCGCAAATTCTGGCAGGAGAGACTGACGCCAATTTCTTCTCTGCATCTGCTTCAGAGTTCGTAGAGATGTATGTGGGCGTAGGCGCCAGTCGTGTGCGAGACCTGTTCGACAAGGCCAAGGCAGAGCACCGGGCTAATGGCAAACCGAGCATTATCTTCATTGATGAACTTGATGCTATCGGCAAGAAGCGCAGCGGACGCAACATGAGCGGCGAGGGCGAACGTGATCAGACGCTCAACCAGCTTCTCACTGCGATGCAGGGCTTCAAGCCAAGCTCAGGCATTCTGGTAGTGGCAGCAACAAACCTGCCCGAGACCTTAGACGATGCTCTTCTGCGCCCCGGTCGCTTCGACTATCACGTCACTGTTGACTATCCAGATATTAATGGACGAGAAAAAATCTTCGCCATCCATACTCGCCATCGTGAGTTGGCACCAAACGTGAGGCTGCGGGAGCTGGCCATGCGCACCACCAATTTCTCGGGGGCGCATATCGATATGGTCTGCAACGAAGCGGCCGTAATCGCAGCTGAGCGTCAAGAAGCACCAACTCTTGGGCTATCTTATGAGCAACTCGCCGCTCTGCCTCATGAAATTAGTCTGGAGGATTTCGACAAAGCTATTGACTATGTGCTGTTTGGCGACGAGTTGCTTTCTCGCACACGTTCGCAAAAGTCGACCGACGCTTGGAAGACCTGCATTCACGAGGCGGGACATGCAGTTATTGCCACTGCCACTGGTGGCGATACTGTCACCAAGATCACGCGCATCATCCGCAGCAAATCACTAGGAATGATGCAAGCGCACTCTGAGGTGGAGCGATATTGTCTGACCGAAGCAGATATTAGAAGCCAGATCATGACTGCTCTTGCTGGGCAGGCATCTCAACTGGACCTATTGCAGCTTCGTGATACGGGCTCTAGTAGTGATCTTGAACAGGGAAACAAACTGGCTCGCTTTATGGTCGGCGCCTACGGCATGTCGGAGGGGCTCTGTCCGATTCAGATTAAGCTCGACAGTCAGGGCTTTCCCGCAGCTCCTCTAAGCCCATTCATGGCGGAGCAGTTTGACAGAGCTTGGACCAAAATCATGTTTGAATGCTGGGAAGAAACAAACAAGCTCGTAAAAGAACATCGCGACAAAATCATTCGCGTCGCTCATGCTCTCATGAAAGAGGAGACCATCCTCGCCGAGCGATTTAAGTACCTGTACGAAAATGAAAATGAAAGTTTGAGCGACGCACCATCGAGCGACTTAGGTACTCGAACAGCATCTTGAGGCTTTACTGCTCATTGGCTAATTGGCTAATGAGTAATCACCACTTCGGAGAAAAATCATGAAATTCTTTGATACACTCGCATCTTTAGTTCGACCACTTTTAGTCGGCACCTTCCAGGTACTCAGCGGAGGCCTGGGTCTTTCAGTAGCCCTTGGTGGCTGGCTGCAAGTCGCAACCGTTTCAATTTTGGCGACAAGTCAGACAACCTCAATCTCTGCAGCTCTGGCATTGGCGCTGCTGCTACTGTTTTGCCAGGCAGCATCAGCGCTTTGGTCTTTCTTGATTGCTAACGGTTTGGTTGCAAGCGAGAAGCCAATGACCACACGTAATCTTGTGGCTACAGTCTCAATTAGCAGCGGCATCTAGGCGGCCATTCTCGCGACTTTAAGCTCACTGCTAGTAGCTCAATTCACCTTTGTGAAGAGCCTTCTATTGGTCACGGCATCCAGCTCTGTAGTTGCTGCCGCAACTGGCGCCCTGATAGTGCTATTGATTTCTAGCCTGACAAAGCGCAAGTGATCAACTAGAATTCGCTAGAATTCGCCAAGAGAATTCGTGAATCGGCAAAAGAGAGTGCCACCATTAATGGTGATACTCTCTTTTGCCGACCCTTTCCCTAAATTTTTCACTCTTTTTCAGTTACATGCTATAGTAGATCAGAGGCCAAAAATAATCTAGTTGTCACTTGCCACGCTCTTTGCTGTTACTTGCCACACTCTATGGCTAGGTTTGGCTATATTTGTGCCAAGTTATCTTGCCGAGTATATTCAATTGCACCACTTGAATCCTACAGTGCTAGCGGGTTTGATAGAAGTCTGACTTGTGGGGGGCTGAGTTGTGCTCTATGTTGTTAATGGTTTAAAAATTTGGCGAATGATAGAACAGAACGAGATAGGTAGAGAGTTCTTGGAGCTAGTGAAAATTCCAAAGATTTGTATTCAGTGTAAAT
Source organism: Obscuribacteraceae bacterium (SeqCode) (assembly GCA_044378815.1). Lineage (GTDB taxonomy): Bacteria > Cyanobacteriota > Vampirovibrionia > Obscuribacterales > Obscuribacteraceae. The sequence continues at coordinate 33,332 of JBIPOV010000043.1, forward strand.
CAAGAGCCCTAATTAGACATGGTCTTTATTGGCGCCGACTGAAGCTTGAGAATCGAGAGGTAGTAATTCCCATCCAACGTGTTAAATGTCGTAAGTGTGGCTCATCAGGCTCGTGTCTGTACGATTTTCTTGTTCCTTTCAAGAGACGCACTGCGAAGACGTTGATTGCTGCGCTCGAAGGTGGATTGCCCACGGCAGAGACTTTAGCAGTGCCAAGAAGCACGAGAGCGCGTACATACCGGCATCTACTGCAAAACGCTACTATGGCTTACTTTGCAGTCAGGCAAATCGCTACAGCCACTCCTCTAGATGTATTGTTGAGAACACCCGAACGTAAGGCACCGCCATGCAAGACATCATCGCCAATTAGACAGCGTTGCATTGTCATTCTAGACCAGCTTCTAAATGAATTTGAAACCAAATCTCCCATCGAAACGCTTAGAAATTTTCTGCAGTCTGCAGCACTCGATGTTCTCTCCTTTCAACTAGACCTCAAGAACACACAGATTGGGAGACGCAACAATCACGGCCATTCTGGAGCAGCTAGCTCATGCCGGATGAAATCACATAAGCCTAGAATCTCGTGTCAGCGAGAAAGCTCAAAACTGCTCCAAACAAGTGGGCCAGATCTAAAAAAGTGCCAGAAATCGGAGAAGAGGAACGGCGGATGCCGTTCCTCTTCCGATCAATGTTCAAAAATCCCGGCAAGTTACCGTGGCAAAACAGCGGCAATATACCTTGGCGCGTGACACTTTGCCTGGGTTTGGCTAGGTTGGATAATGTGAAGACCCGATGATAAAAAAACATCGGGTCTTCACATAGCGTTCTTTGACTCTCTGAAAACTACTGGCGATGTTTTCAGGCATCGCCTGCAGTATCAACAAGAGAAGTCTCAGCCAGCCGCAACGTCAAAGCCGAGATAGCGCATTAACGCTTGAGGGTCAATATCGCGACCGCGGAAGTTGCGGTAAGCTTGTTCTGGCGCCACAGAATTACCGATGGAGATGATGGTGTCATGCAGGCGCTTGCAGGTGGAGCGGTGATAGTAGCCTACCTCTTCGAACGCTTCGGCAGCATCAGCAACAATGGCATCAGCCCAGAGATAGCAGTAATATCCGGCTGAGTATCCGTCACCGGCGAAGATGTGTCCAAACTGGGTCGGGCGGTGCCGCATGACAATCTCTTGCGGGCAACCAAGTTCAGACATTGTTGCCCTTTCGAAATCGGCAGCGTTAATTGGCGCATCTGGAGTGGCCGCCAGATGCACTTTCAGGTCAAAGATCCCGGAAGCGAGAAACTCGACTCGGTCGAAGCCCTTATTGAAGGTGTTCGCCTTTTTGATCTTCGCTACCAGCTCGTCAGAAATTGGTGCACCAGTTTTGTAGTGCAGAGCAAATTTCTTCAGCAATTCGCTGGTCATGAGCCAGCGCTCGTTCAGTTGACTGGGCAACTCGACCCAATCGGCCTTGACGCTGGTGCCCGATAGAGTCGGATAAGTGACGTTGCTGAGCAGGCCATGCATGGCGTGGCCGAATTCATGGAACAAGGTAATGGCATCGTCCCAGGAGATCAAGACTGGCTCGCCCGGCTTGCCTTTAACGAAGTTGCACTGATTGGAGACAACCGGTGTTACGGCCTTGCCAAAGCGCTCCTGTGTGCGATGCTGCTCCATCCAAGCGCCGGATCGCTTGCCTTCGCGACCGTAAGGGTCGAAATAGAATGTGCCAACGCGCTTGCGACCTTGGCGCACTTCGTAGACTGTCACGTCAGGATGAACGACGGACACGCCTTCCAACTTGACCATCTTGATGCCGTGCATCTTGTTCGCAGCCCAGAACATGGCGTCGCGCAGGTTGTCGAGCTGCAGGTACTCCTTGACCAGATTTTGGTCAATCTCGTACCTGGCCTGACGAACTTTTTCGGCGTAAAAGCGATAGTCCCAGGGCTCGATCTTGATGTTTGCGCCCTCAGAGTCTACCAGCATTTGCATGTCGGCGACTTCTTCGTGGGCGCGGGCGACGGCTGCCTTCCACAGTTTCAGCATCAGGTCCATAGCCGCATCAGGATGCTGAGCCATGTTGTCGGCAAGCTTCCAGTGAGCATAACTCTCGAAACCGAGAATTTGCGCACTCTCAGCCCTTAGTTGCAGAATCTGGGTGATGACCTCGTTATTGTCGTTGGCGTCATAATTGTCGCCGCGGCTGACAAACATTTTGAACGCCTTCTCACGCAGTTCGCGGCGCGTTGAGAATGTCAGGAATGGGTCGATAGACGAACGGCCGTTGGCGATTACCCACTTGCCCTTGAGACCGCGCTCCTCAGCTTGAGCAGAGGCTGCATTGCGAAGGCTTTCGGGTAAACCAGACAACTGCTCTTCGGAATCAAGCACAAGCGACTGCTTGCTTTCGTCGGCGAGGAGGTTTTGACCGAATTTGGTATACAAATTCGCCAGCTTTTCGTTGATCTCCTGAAGACGCTTCTTCTTGTCAGCGTCGAGTTCGGCGCCGTTGCGAACGAAAGTTTCGTAGAGAGATTCGGTCAGGCGAATTTGTTCAGCCGTTAGCCTGCCAGATTCGCGCTTGAGCCAGACGGCTTTGATGCGATGAAAGAGTGCTTCGTTGAGAAGAAGCTCGTCGCCAGCGGCAGAGAGAATCGGACTCAACTCACGATCGATGGCCTCAATTAGGTCGTTGCTCATGACCGAGGTGTAGATGGAGAAAAGCGTGCGGGCGCGGCTCAGGTGACGGCCACTGTCTTCGAGCGCTTCAATTGTGTTCTTGAATGTGGGCGAGGCCTTCTGATTGGTAATTGCCGAAATTTCCTGCCGTTTGAACGCGATGGCTTGCATGATCGCAGGCTTGAAGTCTGCGGGCTTGATTGCCTCGAAACACGGCAAGCCCCCGTATTTGCCAGTCCACGGGTCTAGAAGAGCTGAAAGCGAAGCCGACTGCGCAGGCTGACGGTTCTGCTTGCTGGTCGTGTTTTTGAGAGATCTTTTCGCCATAGTAGGTCAGGTAGTTAGGTGAATTCAGTCGCAGAGGCTGAGTGTAAGATTTCTGTGGCCCACTGAAATGATACCCGGACATTTGCCTACAGCCACGGTAACGGCCGAATCTGGCAAATAAAGGCGCCCCCTCAGCAGTGGACAATCATAGATGTCGAGTTGCTGGAGTTGTGAGTTTAGTAGATCAAGTTCGCCAGTGAGTTGATAAAGATTACTCAACTCGAGCTTTTGCAATTTGCGATTGAGCTTGGGTAGACTTTTGATCTCACAATCTTTCAGGCCAAGGGCTTCAAGGCTCTCGGGGAGATCGGGAAGCCACTTGAACCCACGACAATCATAGATCCAGGCGTGCTCGAGGCGTTGAGGAAGGACGAGCCGACTGCTTGTGCAGCTGTACATCCGCAAGTAAGCAAGAGCGCTGCTCAAATTGTCGATAAGCCTGAAGTGACAGCGGTTCATCACCAGGTTAGTGACGTTTGGCGGCAGTGCCGGCAAAAAATCAGCTTGCACGTCATCGATTCGCAACCGCCTCTCCTGCGGATTTTGCTCTAAATAATCGATACGCTCTAGCAATTGGGCCAGATTCTTACTTCTCATTGGAGTGGGATGGAATGGAGTGGTATGGACTGGGACTGGCTGGACTGGAATGAAGTGGGATGGATCTTCCACGACCTTCCAGTTGATCAATTTCTTGGGCGAGCATGTCTTCGTCGGTTGTATAGATGATTTCGCCAATGCCCATGGGCAAAGCGAATTGATGTGAACTTTCCAGTTTGGCTTGAATCTCAGAACTACTAAGCAGTGCAAGAGCGCTGCTCCTTTGGCCGTTGCGCTTGCGGATTTGCCTGTTAAGCAGCTCCAGCACCATACGGCGCACCACTGGAATAACAACGAAGAAGAGCCCAAGATAGACAGAGACGCCGAGCATTACTGTCGCGGCCTCACCTGCTGCCATAAGAAACAGAGCCAGCAGTAGAGTGCCCGAAGAAAGGCCAACTATGAGAGCAAGCATTCCGCCAGAAGCGCGGCTGAATTGCCACTCATGCTCATTGAGCAAGGCGGGTGGCCTGGGGGAGTTATCACCATCGCTCGCGGCAGAATCTGATTCCATCAGCTCGGGAAAGGTGTAGATGATGTCGCCCCGGTTTGTCACTTCGGGAACGCCTTCGAAGCGAATGAGAAGAGGCAGTACGTCATCTTCTTCTTTTAGCTCAGAAACGTAAGGGGCAAGCTGTTCCCAGACAACGGCACCATTGGCGGCGCGAATTGCTGCGGCAGCTGTTGCCCATTGCTGCTCGATCAAGCCTTCGTTCGGGTCGCCATCGCCGAATACAAAAGAGAAGCAAGCTGAGAAGAAGTTATTATCGCCGTCTTGCCCCTTCTTGCTTGAGTAGCCTGACCAGCTATCGCCGATGGATGAGAACAAGAAGTTGAAGTTGCCGTAACTACTTGCACCAGAAGACCTTGAGCTTGAGCGTGAGTCAGAGCTGGAGTTCGAACGACTGGAGAGGGCTATGAGTGCCAGAACAACCAGAACGATGCAAACAATCAAGCCAACGCCGAAGCTTAGCTTGAAGAGTTTCCAGGTTAGCTTGCCCGTGGCCGATACGACTTTTGCACCAAGTGCTTTTAGGCCTTTGAGCAGGTAAGCTCGCTCGAAGCCTGGTCTGAACTGGTAGACAATCACTCCAGAAGTCGCGACTTTCAATGTCGCACCGGTCTCGCCTGCCAGAGTAGCAACGCTACTTGCGGTTTCAGAAAGGCTCCAGCCAGTCTTCGCGGCGAAATCGGCAACTGTGCCGTTCAGCTGAAGGCTTTTAGTTGCAGAAATGAGAGTTAGACGTTGTTGTTTGTTCATTGAGGGTTGGTAATCGAAGTTTTCAGGCGTCTAGGGCGTCGGCTTCAGCCTGTTTGGCTTTAGCCTGCCGGAACATGTCATCGCAGGCCAGATACAGGCATCGGTCGATGTAGATACGACGAGCCTTCATGATTATCTGGTAGGGTTGCGGTGGTTAAATTTGAATTGGTTGAACCTTAAAGTGAGCTTGTGGTGAAATGAATGGGATTCCAAGTGTTACCAAAAGCCAGGCACTAGAGGCTATCGTTATAAGCTTATGTTATGCAAAATGCAGTTGCGAAGATGCAACTAGGCTTCTTCCAGTCTCTTAGTTTGGTAGCAGCAGATATAGATCTCTCAGTTGATCGTATCTCTGCTCGACGTTTCAGACAACACCATCTCAATCTTTCTCGGTAAATATGCCTTTCTAAAGTCGTCGATTGACTGCTTGCTTAAGATGCAGTCTCGAAGACTTATATATTCCAGCCTTGGTAAACTAGACAAAATATTCAGTACTTTGTCACTAGTTACACTGCCGTCAAGCTCTAGGCGTTTTATGTCTTTGCAGGTAGCTATTAATTCGGCATCTGATTCAGACAAAGGCGTGTCTGCCGAGTTCAGGCTCAAAACATCGATTTTATCTGAGCCTTGCAAAGCTAATAGCATTTTGTGGAGGTCTTTGTTGCCACCAAAGTGCAAAGAAACTAGATCTTTCAGTCGTGCTAAATAAGCGATGCCTTCTCCTGTAATCTTTGTGTTGTCGATCTTCAGAATAAAAAGACACCTCAGCTTATTAAGATATACAATTTCATCATCGCTAATGGCTGTATTTGCAATATCAAGCTCTACAAGGCTTGTAAGCTTAGCTATAGAAGGCATTGAATTTCTCAAGTCACGACGATTGTGTATCTCGTTGTTCAATTTAAGTGAAGATAGATCTTCAGATCTAAATTTATCGAACATTCGTGGCAGAGAAAAGAAATAATCATTTGGCCAGAATTCAATTGCGCTATGACAAGGGAAGTACACTTTGCCCTGTGCTTTCCTGAAGTTTTTGCGATCTCCTAGTAAGCCTATTTTGCCAATTGATTGATTCTCTGGAAAGTCAAACTCGACTATTTGATTGGAATCCATAATTTTGGAATAGTATGTTTGTGAGTCTTTGAGCTGTTTGTTCGAAAGTATATCCCCTAGACCGTTGGCTCCGTATTGCGACAGTTTGTTGACGATTTGACTGTCAACCTCCGCTTTGCCGCTGGATATGAAATATAAATTGGCTGCCGATCGCAGAAGGATAAGAACACTAGCAACTATTACTAGTGTCAGTATCGTACTTATCAATTTGTCAGAACCAGTGTCGCTGAGAAGAGAAGCAATTCCGCTTCTTTCTAATATCGCCTGGTGCGTCGCAAGCCTTTCACTTTCGTTTTCATCTTCATTTTCTCTACCTTCGCTGTCTTCATCTTGTTGCTTTAACTTTATGAACTGCGCGAAGGCGGGTGAGCTAGCTTGGATATCTTTGCCTTCTCTAATTCGCGCCAGGTCAATTGCCAGCTCCTTTGCTGATTGATAGCGATTTCGCGGTAGCTTAGCCAGACAGGTGGAAATTACTGCATCTAATGAAGGCGTAAACCCTTTCTCTGGCATGATTTCAGAGAGAAGAGGTGGCTCATCTTCTTGATGCATCATCACTACTTCGAGTTGACTTTTGCCTTCGAAAGGAACGAAACCGGTGAGCGTCTCGAAAAGCGTGCAACCGATTGAGTAAAGATCAGATCTAGCATCAACATTCTCGCCCAAACATTGTTCTGGGCTCATATAAAACGGACTACCGAAAATATCACCAGCCATAGTCATACTCTGATTTTGACTGGCAGAAGTACCGACAAGCTTTGATATGCCAAAATCAAGGATTTTAATCGTTGAATCGCTATTGGTCGTACACAGCATAATATTGGCAGGCTTTAAGTCTCTGTGAATGATTCCGTTTCGATGAGCGTAGGCCAGACCATTGAGAACCTCAAGGAAAATATCTAAGGCTCCATTCAGTTCTATTGGACCTGTTTCTGCCAGAATCTCTTCGAGAGAGCGACCTTCAACGTAATCCATCGCGTAAAAAGGAATTTCACCGTCATGAATGCCAAGATCGTAGACACTAACAAAAGATGGATGATGCAGCGAAGCCATGGTTTTTGCCTCGGCTTGAAAACGCAGCCAGTTCTTTTGGTTAACTAAATCGGGGGCCAGCACTTTTACAGCAAATTTTCTGGGCATAGTAGTATGTTCAGCTAAGTAGACCGCTGCCATACCTCCAGTGCCAATAAGCGAAAGCGCTTTGAACACACCACCAATAGTGGTACCAATTGGCAGTATTATCTGTGATGCTGATTCGCCTGATGCTGTTCTAACGTTTTGCACTGACTCAGTAAACTGCTTCTTCTGAGCCACCCTTTCTGAAGTTTGAGTGCGTTTATCACGCGTTGTTCTGCTTGATTTTGAAGATGTTGGAACTGGACAATCGCAGCGAAGTTCTTTGAAGAGAAACGAAGTAAAAGAACCAACTCGTTTGCCCGTAGATCTCGCTTTGCCACAAGATCCACAGATAACTTCGCTTTCTTCTACCTTTTCGAACTTTTCTACATTGACAGGTCTAGCCAGGGAGCACTGGCAATAATTATGCTGAAAGAAATAAGATGTTAATGAGCCCGCCCGGTTGGCGAGCTTTGGTTTACCGCACTTCTTACAGGGAGTTTCGCTCATCCTTCCACCTAAAGACCAGAGCGAATTCTAGCATTTTCGCCAGTGCTCTGTTACTGCGAGCGGGTGGACACTTAGCATGAGCTGTCAGCGGATGAGCGAAATCAGCGCTGCATTTTCTTATAGCGGCAAGCTTTTCAGGTCTAGCGACTATATTTTAGCTGCGGGCTTCTATGATTTCATGGAGCAAATGTTTCATCTCTGCAAATTTTTCAATAGCTTTGTGCACTTCAACTCCACTATTGCTATACGGTGCTGAAACTTTTAGTGAACTTATATGTTTTGAGAGTTTACTGTATCGATGATGGTTGATGTCGTGATTGCCATATTCAGCTCTGACATAGTGAATCTTGCTATCTTTGTGCAATTTGGCACCTGGCGTTTTTCGCCAGTTGGCCGCCGCTTGTCCTTCTTTTGTGTCTTTATCTCCCACGATAATTATTTGCCCCGAGGTAACACCAAGTCTTTGGGCGGCTAGTTCAATGCCTGCCGAACTGGGTTTGGCAAATGTGTGCGGCACTGACAAATTGAAGAGCAAATGCTTGGTATCAAAATTACTTTGATGCTGCGACATTCGCTGCAAAGAACTGGCAATGCAAGCCTGGTAGCCATTGTGGCGCAACCTTGGTGTGCGCGTGCGAATAGCAATGAGGCCATCAATTAACGGTAACACACCGACTTTTGTCAGGCGCTCTAGTGCTATCCACTCGGGTGAGTCTGTGAGGATAACTATCTTCAATTGCGGATGTTGGCGACGTATGTCTTTTAAGGTTTCTATTACACCATCGTAGAGCTCTATACTATTGTGTCTCTCTAGAAAACTTGTCCAAAAGTTATGAGCTGTTGACTTGATCTGTTCGAATGTTAGGTTCTTGTGAGCACTTAGTCTTGAAGCAATAATTTCGACGACAAAAGCGTATTCATGTAGAGTGGTTGCCGATGCTACTTCGGCAAATAGGGCGTTGACGATTCTTTTGTCTACTGTGAATTCGCTGGCTATTTCTGAGGTCAAGTCGAGAATAGTGTCGGCGAACCATCGCCTAGTGTCGGTCAAGGTGTTATCGAGGTCGAGCAGCAGCATGCTGTTGGTTGAACTCGCTTCCTTTATCGGCGAGCTAATCTTGAGAGGCTTTTGTGGCTTGAAAAAGTTTGGATCAAATGAACATGCTCCATATGCGTCACACGGATCTATTTCTCGATAGGTAGAGTTAGCTCTTAGTTGGATCATCTGCATGGATACCCTCCTTAAAACAGTTTGCATCTTTGTGTGAGCAATCTTGAGCGCGGCAAGGCCTAGGCTGTTTCGAACAGTCGAAACAACGATTCAGCTTTCTGTCGATGACCGTCTAAAAGCGATTGCTTAAATCGGCCATCAGTTTTAATTCGCGCTTAGATACCACCCTCGCCTTGGTTGGGAGGGTTACAACGAACCTATGCTACCGGGAATCCGCCACGAATTGACTGATATGGCAGCTCTCGCTGCTAAACCAAAGTCTCTTCGCGGCCTATGACATGGTCATTATTAGCCACTCTTAAGGCCATGTCAACTGGGCCAGATTAATGTAGGTGGTGGGTTCCAGGCCGCCTTCAATTTGATTTGTTTTGAATAACGATATGGAATTGTCACAAACGTTATCGGAGAATCAACGTTAGGGAATTTCTCTGCCAACGATATTGGGGAAATTTGTTTCGACAGCACTAGAGTAGTTGGAAGAATACACAAACACACAGGTAGCACAACCGATGACACGAGAAGCGAAATCACCTGAAGCGGCACCTAAAGCCCTTGACAGTACACCGAGAACGGCTGCGCCTGAAGCGGCGGCTCCGCTGCACAGAGAAGCTGTAGTGGATTTGTCATCGCCACCAACATCGGCAGAAGTTAAGGTGGGCAAGCCAGATGCACCTAGCCCAGCGCCAGCTAAGGCCGAGGCTGCCGAGAAAGGCAATTTGACCAGCGAGATGAAGGCTGCGGTTGACAAGTCTGAGAAAATTGTTGTGAAGATGGCACCTGTCGGCGGCGATAAGGGCGACAAGTCTGATCTTGTGATTAAGGCCGATGGCACGATTGTGCAGAACCTTAATATGGACCCGAAGAAAGCCGAGAATAAAAATCTGACTGTTTCTGTGGAACAGAATACTGGCTCAAGTGAACCTTTGACTAAGCAGCAGAACGATGCTCTAGAGAAAGTTCTAGCCTATGCCAAAGAAAAGAACAAAGAAGTGACACTTGCTGAGGCTGATTCGTCGACTCCGCCCGAGGTAAAAGCAAGTAAGCCTGTGCCTATACCGAGTGCTGCACAACCTAGTGCAGGAGACTCTGGTGGAGGTGGCGGTGGAGGCGGCGGTTCGGTGCCATCTGGTGACGGTGGCGGTGGTGGTGCCGACTCTGGGGCAGGCTACAGCGGCGATGGCGGCTATTCTAGCCCGAGCCCACCAGACTATAGTAACGTCGATTTGTCTGAACTTGTGACTGAGTGGTTTAACGATCCAGCCTCTCTTGAAAAATTCAAAAGGCTCTATCCCGAACTGTATGCTAAGTTGCTGGGTGCCGACGGCAAGCTTGATACGAATAAATTGAAACAGATGAAGGCCTCGAACGATCCTTTGCTAGAGGGATTGAGAGAAAAATTGCCAACCATTGCTGCTGAGTTTCCTGAAACAAAAGCTCTGAGTTCCGTGCCTTCGGCATCAGGTGATGCTGTTAACGCGACAGGAGCTAAAATCGCTGAAAGTGCATTGCAAGTTGCTGCTGAATTGCCAGGTAGTGGTTATTGTGCCAAAGGCGTTAGTTATGCTATCGAGCGAGCAACAGGCAAAGTAATTGGTGGTAACGCTAACGATATGCGTGAATCGCTTCCTAGTCATGGCTTCAAAGAAACTCCGTTTAAGGACCTGAAGGTTGGTCAGGTGGTTCATGCTTATTGGACACCTGAAGTTTATGCTCAAGAGCAGGCTAGGCGGGGACCATGTCCTAACTATGGAGACATTTTTGTAGTCGGTAAGGACAAAAATGGTCAGCTGTTAGCTATTAATGATGCCATTGTTCCACTCGATCAAAAACTAAGTCACGATCGCTATGCCTGGGGAGGAGCAAAGGCTTTCACTCCTACTTCAACAGCTTAATTCTGGAGTGCTCCAAAAATGCAGAGATCTGCAGCACGAGCTAATGCTCAAGCTTCTGCTCTATAAAGCGGTTCGCGTTAGTGTGCTTGTTAGCATATTACGCCTCACACTATTCAGTAGAGCGTGACACCATTTTCGGTGCTTAGACCGCTCGAACTTCGGCAAGCCGCCTGATTGCGTACTCGTCGTCCCAGCAGACGGCGGCTTCCCGTGCGGCCGCTGCTTGCGCTGCGATGTCGAGCATATCGCTGCCTAGACCGGCGGCGTTGTGAGGCAGGACCAGGTCGAGGTCAGGGATGTCGACGTGCGACTCGTCCCAGTCGATCAGCGCGACCCGATTCGACGTCATGCGGATATTGCCAGGGTTATTGGGGTTGCCATGGACGACGCATGTCTGACGTCCGATGAGCCGCGCCCAAGCTGCTCGGCATCGAGCAACGCCTTCAGGTGGCATAGCGCCGAGGTCGATCTTGGTGCCCCTGTCAGCGTGCAGGAGGTCGGTCGACGATCGCCAACCTGGGCGCTGCGGCCAGCCCTGCGTCAACCGATGCAGCTGGAGGAGCTCGGTCTCCCAAGTGAGATCAGCATCGCTCCTGGTACCGAGACGACCGACAGCGAGCTGCCCATGGACGCGCACGCTCCACACGTCGTTGGCGACTCCGCCAGCGAGTGGTTCGATGCGAATTGCGTCTTCACCCCACTGATCGAGTGCCTCCCATCCCGCTGCGGCCATGGCACCTCCTTGCGCACTGAAACCAAGCTCAGGTATACGTTCCTACTTGAGCAGGGCCTACTGCTCAACACCCGTTTGACAAAATATTGTATACCAAGGCCACACTTACCTTTGCCTGTGCCTCTTCTGCGCCTCTAGTTTGTTTGCGATCAGATATAGATCTGTCACGTTTCATCGACTAGATTAATGTCTATGGTTCCCCCCCCAATGAGACAGCCGACCTGCAAAAGGTGGCAACGCTTTTCCCGAAAAGCGTTTCAACTTATGGAGTGATAAAATGTCAAATTCAATCTGCTACGAATACTGTGCCGGCAAAGCAGACCTCTCTCTGCAACGTGTTTCTTCTGCTCTTTCGAAGTCACCAGAGGGCAGTACAAGTGAATTAAGCAATTACTATTCTGAAAGAAATTCAGCCCCTTTCAATGCTAAGTTGGCGCTATTTGAAGCAGTGTTCGGTATCAGCTTCAATAAGCCTGCCGCTGCTTCGCCATATCAATATTGGGTCAAGGATACTCAAGCCAAAAGCGGAATTGTCCAAGCCTCGCTTTAACTTCGATCTTTCGCTATATCCAAATTTCTGGCTTATCAGAACTTGTCGTAAGCTTTTCTTTACGCTCGTAATAATCTTGCACTAGCTGGTCGGCAGAAATCAGTGAACCGTCCTTTTTAGTTAAATGAGCTACCCCTGCTGCAACATCTTCTTTCATTTCCGTGGCAACAACACCGGCAATAGTCTTTACTGTGCGGTCAAATTCCTGCATCTCTTTGCCCCTAACTGGTGGCTCCGGTGGCACAATATATAACAGATTACTGAACGGTGTTTCCTCATCGGCTCTATAATCCTGAATTAATTTCTCTAGCATTAACTTCTCGAAGGCTTCAAACTCTAAGCCATACTTTTTGCGCTCTGCCTCAAGAGCATTGAATTTTTCCTTTGGCATGTGCCGCTCAACTTCGTCGAGCTGGTCTGCAAATCTTTGTATACAAGGGCTGGCTATATTTTCGTTGACAGTTTTCTGGAAGCTTGCAAGCAGCTCAAAGGCGCGGCGGTATTCCTGTTCCTGCTCTGGGCCGACCACCTTTCTGATTTCTTCTGATGGCGTAACCCGCATTAGCCTCAGCTGCCACTCTTCCATGTAATTGATTCAATTGCTTCATGAGCGTCTTTCAAGTAATTGTCAGAGTTTAGTGCTGGAGCAAAGAAATGAATTTCTTGAACAACAGACCCGGTATTGTCGCTGTCGATAAAAATACTTAGATCAAAGATTTGGTTTACTCGCCAGATCCCTTCGACTATCAAAACTCTTTTGCCGTTAATTGTTTGAGTCTTAATAGAGCTTGTAGAAAAACTCTCTGTGTAAGCTGCATTTCTAAGCACGATTGAAAGTGATTCAATTTCTTCTTCAGAAAGTATGTGATCTGGCTCTTGCAAAATGCCATGAAAATCCCTGGCTGCACCTGCTGCAATTCTGTTTCCCCTGCAGTAGAAGCAAAGCTTCACATTTTTATTGTCGGTGCTTATAAATTCCCTTAGATGATCATTTGCTACGGCTTTTACTGCCTTAGCCTCCAACCACTTTTCTAGTAGCTGCATTGAACTAATCGGGCCTTCATTTTTTAGATCGAATTTCATTGCGCTGATTTACCTTTTTGTACTATGCCGATCTCTACTGTCTAGGTTCTTTCATAGCTTCGAAAAGTTTATCTATCGGGAAGCCTTTGCCAAGATAGTCATGTTCTTTGCCCCACTGGTTTGTGAATGGCACCAGACCTGTTTCGGGGTTGTAGCCGGGATGAACATTGATGACATGACCGCCTATAGCATCCCCGCCCAAGGTTCTAGAAAATGGGTAGTTAGCAGCATTGACGCCCAAAATTAACGGCAGATTGCCAGCCTCTTGCAACTCTAGAATCAACTCTCCTAGCTCACTAGGACTACTTACTTCCGTTATGTTAGACAATCGAGAAGCTCTATCGCCAGCTCTAATAACATAGCCAGTTTCACTAAGACCGTTGGTTATCCAGTTAGTAGATTGAATTTGTGTATCTGTTAAACCTGCAGCATTCAATACACTTCCTTCAGGATCTACTAACATTAGCCATTCTTGGCCGTTATCGAAGAAAACGCCATCAGTCATAAATGCTTTCGAGGTCGTAATATCGTATTTGATTTCGGCATCACCAGGTTTGGTCGCTCGAAATATCCACTTACCATCGGCGTCGTAACCATTTGTTCCAGCGTTCATATGCTTAGGCTCTAGGCGATTGCCAGCTTGATCGTATATCTTTACCAGTCTCGAATGATCCTCAACCAGGTGAAATTCTCCTTGAGTGTTCAAAACTATTTTGCTTCGCTCTAGCTTTTCAGTGGCTTTGAGCGGAGGCTTCCCAACAAGAGACTCACCGATGTTAACAGCGACTTTACCTTCCCTGTCGTAAACGACATTCCCGTCATATATTATTTGCCCATCAAGAATGAAATGTCTTCTACCTTGCCAATGGGCGTTGGCCATTGCCGTTTGAATAATCTGACCAGACCAATCTCGACTGCCGTCTTCTTTAAGAGCATCTGAATTTCCCCTCCGCTGCAACCTCCGCGCTCTCAGAGCTTCATTGTCTGGTCTGAGACCAAAATCTAGTTTTGTCATGTCCACTGTAATACCGTCTACTGTTACAAACTTGCCCTTGGTTGCTATATCAGCAATTAATTGCGCATTTCTTTCGGGATTTCGAGCATAGTTTCTTACCTCTAAGGTTGAAACGGTGCAAGTCCCAAAACTTCCCTGATCAACAGTATTGGGGTGGGCGGCGTGCCAAACTATCTGTTCAGCCAGATCGGCGCGGTCAGCTTGGGAGAGGACCGCATTTGTATTTGGCTTAAGCAATCTATTTAGCTGAAGCATGAATAATGCCTTTTGTTCATCTGATATGTTACGCGCCAAGCGGGATTCTTCGAACTCATCAAGGTGCCTTGTGAATCTTTCGAAGCGTGCCTCATCGGGAAAAGAGTCTCTGGCAAACTTATTGAGAAGTTGACTTTGATAATCTAAATCGCTACTGAGATATTCCCTTCGTCCCAGTCTTGTCGAGAACACAGTGTTGTCTAGCTTTGTAGTGATATCAGTGCCGTCAGCTTTATCAGTGTTTCTATATGAGCCATTCTTTTCTACTACTACATTGCCACCAAATTTCACTTCACTTTCTACAGTTCCATCTGCGTTTCTCGCTTGCCATACCCAACTGTTTTTGCCCTCTCTATAGGTTACTGTGTTAGCACCCACAATCGACTTAAGCCTGCCATCAGGACTGTAAGAGAATGAGCGCTCAAAACCTTCTTCTCTTGCGTGTATCAGCCTTCCATGTTGATCGAAAGTTGTAGTTCTGTCATTGACACTATCCAGATATGTTACTTTGCCATCGGCTGTTCTCGTTCTCGAAATCGTTTTTTCGGGTAATTCTCTTGCGGAGTAGCTTCTCCCTGCATCTGCAATACTGTCGCTCCCAGATCCTCTCACGGCGATTGCTTTATTAACTGACGGTCTATCAATGACGTGGCTTATCGCAGCCCGTGGAGCTGCAGCTGAGACTATTTGTGGTTTACCACCTTGCTCTGCTCTAATGCCTATATCTACACTAGTTCCGGCCGGGGTTTTGCCAGTGTAATACCCTAGCGAGTTTTCCGAGCTCTTGAAGAAGCGAGAGCCTGTATGAATCAAGCCGCTCAATGCTACGGCGCCAATGCCAGATGCGATGCCGGTTTCATTGGCCGCTTTTAAAGCGCGCTTTATATTATCTTCATTGCTTTTAGCTTTGTCCCAGCGGGCTAAGCTCTCAACGGTCCCGCTGCCAGCACCACCGACATAGGCAGAACCAAGTATCAGCCCCTGCTCTGTGGCCACTTTCTTGAAGACGGCTTGCTTGCCAAGCTCTTCTGCTGATTTGGCAATGACTGTTTCGCCGGTCTCACGAGAAACATTGCTGCCTAGCTTTAGGAAACGTGCCGCTTGGGCTGGACCAATGGTGTTAAATACGGTATTGAGCGAGCCCCTAGAGAAATCTATGGCTACTTGTTCTGTACTGCCATAACTGTCACCAATTAGGGTCTTGCTGCCCACTACTTTGACGCTGCCACCAACAGCGGCTGCTCCGAAAACCACTGGTGCACTAAGACCACCGCTTAGCAGCAAAGAGCCGCCGATAATGGCACCGTCTGTAATTAGATTAGCCTTGTCGGCCTTCTCATTTTGCCATTGACTGTAAGTTTCAGAAGCATTATTGAAGAGTTGCTGCCCTTTCTCTGGTGCTAAGTTTTCAAATTTAGAGCTAGCTGTTTCATTTGCTTTGCGAAAAGTGTCATTGCTTTGAATGGCCGTGTAGCGATCGGCAAAATCAACACTGCCAAGCAAGCCAGATTCGCTTTGTTTGCGCTGTTGCGCCAGTGTCTCGATTTGTTCGGCACTGTTTTGCTGACTGCTTTGCAGCAAGGCCGCCACTGCTGCTTGCTCTTCTTTGGGAATTTTTGCCAGAATATCAGTGAGGTTGTCGCCATAGCGCTCTGCATAAAGGTCGTGCAGAGTGCCACGATCTTGCGGCTTTACCTGACCAAGCGTTTCTTTGATATTGTCTATTTCGACTCTGGTCAATGACTGCTTATTGACTATGGCTGCTCTTAGTAGACTGATTTGCTCATTGATATTGGTTCTCTCAGGTGAGCGCGTGGCAGCACTTACGCCAGTCTTTGCAGTTTCCGTAGTCTTTGATGGAACAGAAGTTTTGAGGGCTAAAGCTTTCAATTCTTCAGCGTCAGCCTTGCTAAAGTTTGCATCAATTGCCTGTTTGAATTTTCGATAGGCGCCGATTGCTTCAATGTCTGCTTTGGTAGCATTGGCAGGTGAGGCCTTTAGATTTGTTAGTTCATGACCACGAATTAGGCTATTGCTCTGCTCGCTGCTCAGAGTTTTAATTGCTTGACTGACACCATCTTTATCGCAGCCAAAGAGCCCTTTATTGAACTCTATTAAAGTGCTGATTTGGGTCTCGCCGTGAACGGCAATATCTTGGGCTATTTTTAGATCTTTACCAGAGAAGGCTGCGGTGAGAAGTTTGAGTTGGCCGCGCTCGTCGAAGATTTGACGAGCCTCTGGGCTATTGCCCAGGGCTTCTCTAAGCATATCGAGATCTTTTGCTTTGACTGCTTCAACTGCTATTTGAGCATTAAGTTGAGGCAGCTTAGCTCTTTCATCGCTGCCTTTGAGAAGTATGTGAATAGCGGTTTTGTCTGCCTGCCTTAGATCGGAAATTCCAAGAAGAGTCTGGGCTAGCGACTTGCCGTTTTTAGCAAGAGATTCTTGATTGGCCGCATTTATTTCTGCACTATTTAAAACTGATAGCTGCTGGCGCAGGTCGCGAGTGGCCGCGGTAAGCTCGCTGCTGTTACCTTGAGCCTCTTTAATTCGACTTGCTGCAGTATCTAATCTAGCGAATTTACTCTCTGGATTTTCAATAGTAACTTTGAGGTTCTCAGCGTCAGCTTTTGATAAATGCGCTTCAATATCTTTGGCTAAGTTTGCATGAGGATTTTTCTTGTCTGCTGCGTAAGCGCGTTGAAGGCGCTCCATAGTCTCTTGATCGCGCGGCAGAGCGCTGAGAGTTTGTTGTACTTTGTCGGCATTTCCACTTCTGAGATCAGTTATCCATTTATCGACGCGCAGGTCTTCGCGCAATTGCCTGGCTGTAGCTTCAATTAGGGCGTAGGAGGGGCGGTCAGCGTGTGTTAATGCCTGAATCTGTGCCTGAACTTCAGCTTGAAGTTTAGCGCTGCTATTGTTGTTATCAGATTGGCTAGGCGTGCTAAGGGCTTTGCGGTCTAAGTGGTTGGCGATTAGATCATTGGGTTTTAACATGAGTAATTACTTGAAGAAAATTCTCTTACCGCAAATAGACCATAGCGTGAGCAGATCCCCGCAAGAAGAGCTTCTTTTAGTTCGAATCGCAACATCGGGGGGGTTATGTCAGCACTATAGTCATTGTTTTGTGACGAATCCATGCCTGTTACAGCATTTACGCGCTATTCTTTATTCGCGCAAACCTCAGTTTTTCCCTTATTTGTCAATCGTTAGGTCTGGCAGCACGTTTGGCATCTGGCGTGTCACTATTCTGCCGTCAGAATACAGTACTCCGACGTCTTTGCGGTGATAGCTTGCAGTGTCAGGCTGGCCTTCCTCAAGGCGGACCTTCACTGTACCGGAAGGAGATTCGGCAAGTACAAGATCTACTCCCTCGTCCTTACGATCTGGTATAGCTTTGAGAATTTTCAGTGCTTCCTGAGGTGAAGCAGATTGCTGCAAAATTTCTGTTACTTTCAGCTCGGCATCTTTAAAAGATAAAGTGTCGAAACTACGATTTGGGTTAACGGTCTCTGGCTTATCTGACATATGTACCTCTCTTTTCACAAGCCTGCGGCAATTAGTTTCTTCAACCCGGTTGAGAGTCCAAACTGCAACATCGGGGGGTTATGTCAGCACTATAGTCATTGTTTTGTGACGAATCCATGTCTGTCTTGCAATTCAAGAATAGGAGGATAAATTAAGAAGAAAATTTAGCGCTGTCGGTTGCGAAAATTCGCGTAGCAGAAAGGGCCCGAAAACTCTGTCACTTGAGACTAGACAAGTTAGCAGACGCCTCAAAGCAGTTTCCGGAAAGACCCATATCATAATTGGATTTGCGTTACTGCGATCATGACGGTTTATACGAAGCATCCAATCTGGAGCATTCTTCAAGGACCAACTCATGAACAAACAACAGGCTTTGCAAAAACTAGGAACACTTCCCGGCGGCCTGCTCGACGAAAGACAGCAACTCGGCGTGCGAGTCAAATTCAAGGGACTCGGCGACATTGAAGCATTGCCCGAGGCGATTGCTGCAGATCCCTGGTTGCTGGGCACACAGCTCTCTGGAACTCATTCCTTCCTCAACCTACCACCGCAGACCTCGCGGAAGGAAACCACCCTGACCACCTTTGCCGCTCTGCAAGCACCCAAGGCAATTGATATTTTGCTCACCCACGGCTTCGAAATTGCGGCCGTCGATGCCAGCGTCAACTCGATTGCGGGCTAAGACCCATTTTTCTTCCGAAGCCGTAGCTGACCGGTCTACTGCAAAGTCGGAAAAATTTGAATGGAATTGTCTTTGCTCGAGGCAAAATGAAAAAAACTTTGCGGTGGCCCAGGCGCAGGCTTGAGAAGCCTGTTGCCTGGAAACACCGCAAAGTAGTTCTGCTTAGTGCAGCTTTGGTTCAGTGACCAGGTTCCTCTGTACCCTCAGGGCGAGCAGAGGGGTTGAGCACCGTCTTCTCGTGAGAGTGGGTTCTCTCATTGAGATGGCTTAGAACTGCTTCGAATGAAGCAGCTTTCTCCACCATAGGAGGAAGAATCGAGGGACGGTGGGTGATGCCGTGACCATTGGTGGGAGCTTCACCTGTGGGGGTGAAACGCCTGTCGACCAGTTCGACATAAGCCGGTGGCAGGTAGATGCCGTAGCGAGCCCAGATGAAGCGAACATCGCAGGATTCGGCTGCACCACCGTCTTTCTTGGCTGAGTCGCCAATGAAAAGCGTCTCGCATGGTTTGACAGCGAAGTCGTTCATGGCCATTTCAAGACCGCGTGGATCGGGCTTTTCGAATTCCTTCGGCATCCGCTTGACGATTTTGAACTGGTGAGCACGAGCCTCGAAGGCTTCAATTCGCTCGAGACCGAGTTGCATGTCAAAAGCATCGACGAAGGCAGCAGGGTCAGGAAGCGGCGCATCGAGTGCATAGAGCGCTTCGATTAGGCCGTCAACACCATGATCACAGGCGCGAGTAAGGGCCATGTAATAGGGCGCATCAGAGACGATGGCAATCTTGACGCCTCGTTCGACAAGTTCTTCGATTGTCTCAATGACGTCATCAAATGGGCGCAGATACTTGGCTCGCATCTGGTCCAGGGCGGCCCAAAATGGCTCCGAGATCTCCTCACGGAAGCTCTGCGGGGTGCCCTGCCATTGCTTGCGGAATTTGGTTTCTTCCATCAGCCATGGCCATTCGTGAGTGCCACGAAGATGCATGATACGACCAAGTTCGCGCTCGAAGTCTTGCTGTGAAACCCCGAGTTTGGCCGCTAGGATTGGACTGATCATGTCCATGGCTGGCACGAAGTAAGACCAGAACAGGCCTATGGTCGAGTCCATGTCTGTTGCCACAAGTTTGGTGTAAGGCATTGATCGTTTTCGTTTGGCAGCAGCACCGTGAGCGGTGCGGTGTACTGTTGATTGATTGTTCGTCATCGGTAACTCTCAGGTAGTTTCGTCTCAGTATTAAACGGCCTTAATAGCCATGCTTCTGCTGAGCTGTATAAGTGAAATATCGAACACGAACAAATTTTCGTGCTCAAGGCAAATCGCCTAAAGTTTTCGTTCGCACCTAAATCTTTTCTGCAGCAATCTGAAAGCCACAACGTACTCCGTGACAGTGACACGTGGTGAGACTTGTTGTTGGAGTGGGTTAGCCGGGGTTTTAGATTGTGTTGCTTTGAAGATAGAGAAGAGAACATGTCTTTAATCTACCTATCGTTGTGACTTGAAGCAATAGTAAAAATTGCAGGGAGCCACTAAATTTCAACGAAAACGCCATAAACATTGGCGGATGCACTTTATTTGACAGATAGCGCAGTTGAGCAGATGTCATTGTCCTTTGGTCTTTCGCTTTCTTGTCCCAGTTTTTTCTATGGCAAAGTAGCCTAGTTAGATCTCAGCAAGCTGTTAGCGGTTCTTGTGATGATGGAAAGAGTGTTAATAGCATCCGCGTTGCAAAGTGGCGCAGCGATTGTTTAGGCTCAAGATGACTCAATTTCTTATTCTCATCCAAGGCCTTAAAACACCAAGACCTAACCAACTTTTCCCACACAGGCATTTTTTGCACATCTTTGAATGTGAGTATAAGACTGAAATCTTCCCACCGATTGACCCTCATGACTTATTACCAATACAAGCCTGAACTCTACTACCTGGCAGCCATTGACCTCGCCCATGGTACTCGCAAAGAAGCATCATTCTTTCAAGTCCAATCTGATTATCAGCGCTATCAAGAGTTCTACAGTGAGCGGCGCATGAATTATGGCCAGCTTCTTCTTCTTGATCTGCGCTCTGACGCTCGCCAGATTCTCGACTACGAAGCAGGTTCCAAGCCTTTCTTCAGTAGCTACAAGCTAGGAATGGCGGTGGCTTCTTGTGAAGTCGAATGCCCTTCGGACGAAGTTGTCAATTCGTACTCTGCTGCTGAAAAGCAAATCTACTATCTCGGTTTGCGTCGAGTAAGCAATCTTCGTTGCTACCCTGAGCACTTTTCTTCGTACTTATCCGAAGCGGCCCAAGCTCAAGCCATCAGAGCCTCGACATTGGATTGATTTGCCAACAAAACCTCACCCAATTCATAGAATCATGCTTACCTTGCTACTCACCGCACTAATCATTGGACTGTTGGCAAAAGCTGACTATCCCTCTGAGAAGTCCGGTGTGCTCAGCTGGTTTGCTCTTCCGGTTGGTGAGACCACCCGCTACAGCATCCATATCCCGACCAAATAGGGTCGGACTTGATTGGGGGCTTTTGCCCCCTTTTTTCCATGGGGGCGGGCAATTCTGTCAACCCCCCTGAAAGCCTCATGATTTAATCTCCTTCTGCGAATTTTTGCACTTTTTCTCAGCACAAAGCAGGTCCAAACTGATCTGGACTTGCTTGGTGC
>JBIPOV010000162.1:0-4781 GCA_044378815.1 Obscuribacteraceae bacterium (SeqCode)
AGCCCAATAACGATCTAACCAATCGGCCTTTGCGTCCTCTCCAACTCGCGCTGTAACTCTATGCTAATGGAGCTACAGCGCTCGAGGTTGGATTGCAGCTAAACAAACACAAGACCTCAAGATCCTATTTTTCAGAATTTAGTAATAGACCGGTCTAATAGCTAGGCGGAATAAAAAAGGCCTCGTGGCCTTTGCAATTCAAATTAAAGTAATCGCTGATTCACAGAGAGTAAAAAGTGATTCTGACAAACGTTGCCGCGATACCAAATAGTTTAGGAAAACTTTCGCCTTTATGGCTATGAACTAGATTTCACAAGTTCCGTTACCGGCTCGCGCAAACTCAATCAAACAACTTTCGAACTCAGGCAAAAATAGTTCAAAAGCTTTGAGTGCCTTCTCCTTCTTTGACTCATCAGGGGAAATTAGTCCCAAGCAAGCTTCTTGAAAAAAAAGTAACGAAGCCAAATCATGAACGACGTTGGCTTTATTGTATTTCTTTTCCAAGTTTCGCCAAATAAAGGCTCGAACGGACTCTTCAGTTACCTTGAGTCCGTGATGCTTAGTCGTTCCCAGAAAACTATAAATAGCATTATTTGCGCATGCATCATTGAATATATGTTTATATCCGCTATAGGAGTGATCAAGATTCAAGTTTATAACTTCGCCAGTTTCAGGGTGGTAGTTGCTCATGGTAATCACAATTGTAAGGAAACACAATCTCTAGAGTGTGTGCAAGAAGAAATTGATAAAGTGTAGAAAAAATGCCCGCAGAAAACTACGGGCAGAATATCAATCAGGCATCTAAGGGAAAACCAGGCGAAAACTATTTGCAAGCGCAGTCCCAATAGCAGCTCCAAGCCAACCAAACCAACCGATTTATTTTGCAATTACTGCAGCAAGTTCAAACCACCCTAGTTAGAGGCATCCAATGACACGCTCTTTGGGCTTACATGAACAAACCCTGCAGTCTCAACAAATTCGTAATTAGAAATATCGAGTCGTTCAAGCTTTTGGCCGCGAAAGAAGCATGCAGAGAAGAAATCTTCTATAAGAAAAGTACTAAGCTCTGTGTCTTGGCCGCGATAGGAGGTCTTGCCAGTTACACTACTATCTACATTTTGAATAGCTAGCTCTGTCAAATAACCTTCACCATAGAACCATTTGCAGCTGGTCGGAGAGTAGTGATAGCAATCGGCACTTAAATAGAGAAGCTTTCCATCGGGGACGTTAAATAGATAGACTGGCACGCGAGCCTCTGGCAGCGGTTTATAGGTCACCGAGCTTGGTGCTTCCATGCTCGTATACTCAAAACCTCCATGCACTAGCTCGCTGTTCATCCGACGAATATTGCCAGGAGCATTGGCAATCACATCTTCGACCGATAAGCCTAAAGACTCTAAGACAGCGGCATCAAGGATGAAATCACCACCATAAGCTTTTATGAATGGTTTCCCAATGTCTTCGTTACCGATATACGTGTTTTTCTTGCGACCAAGTTTCACGCCATCGATCACTACAAGGCTCTTGTTTCGCCTGAGCTGATGGCTAACCAGTTTGCCATCTTCGAAACATTCAAAGATCAAGCGATGGCTGAGGGCAGAACCGAAAAATTTAGCCTGAAAAGCTTCATAGAAACCGTCATTAGGTGGTTGATAGAATATCTCGCCGTTGGCGTCGCCGTAAATGAACTCAGAATTGCTGGCAACGAATCGTTCAGCGCTATTACCAAACTCAATGTTAGACTGAGTGACAGAAGGAACCGATTGACAAATATTAGGCATTTCAATTTAACCTGAAGTAAAGAATCTGCAGAATCAAGAGGAAGTGAGTACATTTGACTCACCTCCTTCTAAGCGGCGCACGGTCGCTACAGTTTTTGCTCTTTCAATTTTGTTTAGGTGTGATGATGACTTGATTGCCATCGTCTTGAATATTGAAATCGTCAAGCAGACATCTTTCCACCGGTTGTCCTCGCCAGCTGGCAACTGCGGCACCAGAAGAACGAGGAGGCGTATACAGTGTGCCGATTTCAGTGGTGATATAAGTGGTACCGCCGTCCCGTAAGCGGTCGACAAGACTTACATCGAACTCGGTGAATTTATCTCCGCGGCCAATGAAAAGTCGAAACGACTCGTAAAATTCATCGCTATACGCGTATCGGTCAGAACTGACATACAAAAGTTTATCGTCAGCAAGCGAGAATAGGTACTCGGCTTGTCTAACTTGAGGTAGAGGCAAGTAGCTCAATGTTTTTGGACAAGCAATGTAGTGCAATAGCTGACCGCCCATGACCAAATCATCACCCATGCGGCGGATGTCTCCGTTCGTGTTGGTGATAACATCCTTCAGGTTAAGGCCGTTAGCGTCCCAAATATCTTTAAACTCATACCAAACAAACTCCGCACCGTCGAATAGGAAGGTAGGCTTATCGTTATCACAATCACCAATGATCATGTACTTCTTTCGAGCAATCTGCTGGGCGTCAACCACTAGCAGGTCTCTCTGGCGCCAGAGAACACGGCGGCTTTGATCGCGTCCATCTTCAATATTGACATGGTGGCACCGCGCTGAGCCGTTGAATCCCAACTCTGCGACTAGTCTGAAAACGCCATCATCATCAGTTACAACTATCTGCCCGGAGGTGCCGAAATAGAGAATTGCAGGCAAGCCACAATCACTAACAAAAAAAGCGTCATCACGATCGATAGGCAAGTCAACTTTGATTGCGCTATCCGCAAATAAAGTCGATGCCAGATCCGCATCGAGAACATTAAAACCTGTTTCGGTGGGTAACAGCAATACGCCTTCTCGCTCACAGTCTTGCTGCAACAATGTAAAACTTTCAATCAAGTGGACGCCTACGGATTGAACTAGAAATAGATTCATTTCGAGATTACTGTAGGTATTAAGAGATTCAGCAAATCGCCTTGCAAAATCACAAGTTGTTTGTGCATTCAAATTACTCTCGATGGCATCTTTAAGGCATTCAGTGTTGCCACCGGCAACCACAGAATACGTCGTTAAACCGATAAGAGCAGCCCGAAGGCTAGCATAACGATCACTGTGCATAAATCTAACTCTCTAATATAAATGAACCAAGTCGATATCTTCTCTCTTGTACAAGCGATATTTTCACAATTTGACGCGAGGCACTTACACGCGCATTGCGCAGCAACGGCGTGGTGAATTAGTGTTCTAGCTGAATGGTTGGTGCTTGTCGCTTGTAGTTGAAGAAAGTAAAGTATCTGTGATTCTAGACTGTCAGAATCAGAGGACGACAGTCAATTGCCTGGTCGATACTCCAGTCTGCCAGAAGGGCAGTAGCTACAGTTGAAAAGCTTCACAGAAGGGAAATCTGAAGACCATAAGGGGGCGCAGCCGAGCGCTAGCATAGCTCGCCAATGGCAAAAAGCACTACAGAGACTGCCGTTGGCCTCACGCTAGGCTCTCCTGAAAGAAGTAAGCCTAACAATCCAGCGAGGTCTAATGTATCTAGCGCAATCTGGAATTTCGGCTCAGCAACATGCTAGTACAAGTTATTACTCCTAGACAATATATAGCAGGCAACCTCAAACCAAACTAAGCAAACCATCAAACGAGCTAGTTCTGATCTATATTGCCAATCGCAAAGAGGCAACTCAATGCTTACGAGTAAACACTGCAAAACCATCAAGAACCAATAAAACTATGATTTCTCTAGTAACACCAGAAGAAGCAAAATTCTCAATTACAGCTAGCCTCCGCTCGGCTCCTCGAGTAAAAGACTTTCAGGTGACAGGTTCTCAAATGTCTGAACCACACCTCGCCGGAAATCGACAAAATCTCTTTCTCCTATATATTTCCCTTGAACTCAAAAGCAAATGGATCTTTGGACCCGGTTATCAGAGAGTGCTCTCAGTGCTCGCCAAAGACGACGGTACCTACAAAATCGATGAACACTACTCATCACCATTCTGGGAAGACTTTGGTTCACATCGAGTTAGACACATTGCAACAGTGAGCAGCCTAGATAGAGTTGCCAAAGTCATTCTTCGCCAATAGTCAATGTTCAATGAGTAGTACTAGTCACTAGCGCCGGCTTACAATCAAAGGAGCAGCTCAAGACTACTCATCGCTAGGCATGCTAGCAGTCAAAATCATTGACTGGCCAAGGGTCAGCGAGGCAAGGTTAAGACCCATCTATCCAGTTCCGGATGGAGTGTTAAGCGCACTCGGCTCAGGGGCGCTGCTGCCTGACGACCGAAACTGCTTTGTGACAGCTTAGTGCCGAAGCGGTGCTAAGTATTTTGCTGGTTGGGAGGTGCTCTTTTTGGGCGGAGTGTGCAAGTACGACCACTCTGCCTTGGGGCCACCCCATTTTTTTTCTTTTTTTTTTTTTTTTGGTTGTAGTAAACCGGTCTACTTGTGGCGAGGAAGAAAAAAAGCCAGTATTGAACCAGCTTTTTAATTGTCATATCAGTGCCAAGCAAGGCAATTCAGACAAGGACAAACCGAAGTAAAAGTCTGTTGCAAAGGCAGGCGAAATTTAATTCTCCAAGCCTTGATTAGTCCAGGTCAATTAGTAATGAAGGCTTTTAATAGAGCATCTCCTCTTCGGCCTCAATGCCGTATGAGTTAAGCAGACCTATGAGTCCGCCATCGCTCCCTTCACCAACTGCTCTCACAGCCCAAGGACCAAGTGAGCCGCCTTTTTTTGCTTGTCTGTAAAAGCGCAAGAAAACCATATTAGTGGCTTTCGATGAAGAGTCATTTGCCAATGAAAACCGCAATGATTCTCCAGC
>JBIPOV010000163.1:0-4751 GCA_044378815.1 Obscuribacteraceae bacterium (SeqCode)
CAGAAACTCTGCGCAAATTAGCAAACGATGTTGATAATACTGTGCGTCTTTCTGTAGCAACCAACCCCAATACACCAGAAGACGTACTGAGAAATCTCACCAGAGATGCCAGCAAGCTGACAGCGTCAGAAGCACAGGCAGCCTTAAACGCCAGAGTTGATGTGATCGAAGCCGAGCGAAAGAGCCACAATCTACTCTCTAGCAACCGCTTCAACACTACCTCGAATCATCTTATTGCCTCCTACACAAGCCTAGATGCAGTCGTTCCCGACGGCATCAACGATGGCAGCAAGGCTGATACTGAGTGGCAATCGCTCAACACCGATGGCGCCCAAAAGGCTTACAAGCAGCAAAAAGACACAGTCAAAGACCTCAAGTTCAACCCTAGTGTAACCAATCCCAATGGGCCACGCGACAAAGCCAAAGATCTGAGACCCCACTCAGCCTTTGACAGTCCACCAGAAAATGCCTCACCCCAAGACAAGATTGCATTCCTTAAAATGATTGCCACTCGCCTCAGTACTCCTCCGACAAAACTGACTGAACTGGCTCAACATGAGAGCATAGAAATTCGAGCAGCGGTGGCAGAGAATATCAATACACCGGCCGAAGCCTTTGCTTTGCTAGCAAAAGACAGCCAGGCACAGGTGAAATTAAGAGTAATCGACAACAGTAACTGCCCAAGCCAAATTTTGGAAATGCTGCAAGAAGACCAAGACCCCTATGTTGGCTACGAAGCAAAAAACCAGCTTAAGCGTATTCAAAACTCCATAGCCCAAGAGCGTTCTTTCAATATTCAGCTGGACGGTTTGCTTTAAAGAAATTGCCCTAAAAGAGCCTCAAAGGAAACGCCACAGGTAAAGCCGGTCAAATTAGACGAAAACGCTGGATGAATCCTTTATGCATCGACGAAAAGAACTTTTCCGCTGATGAAGCCATCGACAGACCTCTCAAACGCCTTGCCGACCAACTTTGCTGGAACAGGCTGAAATCCAGGCATCATCTCCCCGTAGACCTCCCATGCCTCCTCAAGTACAGTAGGATTGACCGCATTGATGCGAATTCCTCGCGGCAACTCATGAGCAACGCAAGTGACAAAGGTATCAATTGCACCGCTAGCAGTAGCATCAGCTATAGCCATGGGAATGGGTTTAATATTCAAAATTCCGGAAATCAGCGTGAAAGATCCGCCATCATTGATGTACTCAAGACCAATCTTCACAAGATTGATTTGTCCCATCATTTTGCTTTTCACAGTTACATCCCACTGCTCATCTGTCATTGAAGAAAACGGCGCGTATTCGCAAAGCCCAACTGTATTAACGACCGCATCAAACGTCCCAACTCGCTCAAACAATTCATGAATTGACTGCCTCTTGGTAATATCAACTCTGTGATCGCACCCGTCTCCAGAACGACTTGCTGTGATTACTTTATGCTTTCCTAGGCCAGTCAAAGCGGCCTGACCCATTTTTCCTTTTGCACCGATCAGAACGACGGTTTTCATAGTTACCAAACCCTCTCTTAAAAGTTGATGCGAATTCTACTTCCATGTGTTTGCTAAAGTGACCGCAATAAAGCGGCAGCTCTTCTAACAGAGAGAAGTAGTTTCCCTGGAAACTACTTCTCTCTAGCTAATCACCAATAAAGGACTCAAATTTCCGGTCTATTTTAGAGCTGGTGCCAGTTTTGACACGGCCGCCAAAGACTCTTCTAGAGCCTTGATGAACATATCGATCTGCTCATATGAAATTACCAGAGGGGGCTCAACTCTCAGTACCCTTGAATTGATATAGGTACCAGAGATGAGAATATTGCGGCTGAAAAGTTCTTTGGCCACGGCATAACCAGTATCGTTGCCAGTAAATTCCATCCCCAACATTAAGCCCACACCACGAATTTTAGAGAGCACATCGGGGAATTGCTTAGCCAACTGGGTCACTTTCTCAATTATGTAATCGCCCTTCTCTTTAGCTTGCTTAGGCAAATCTTCGTCTAGCAAAATAGATATCGTCGCAATTGCAGCAGCGCAAGCCAGCGGGTTGCCACCAAAAGTAGTGGTATGCAAGAAAGGATTCTCGACATATTTAGCCCAGGCTTTTTCATTGCCGACAACAGCCCCAATCGGCATAACGCCGCCACCGAAAGCCTTACCCAATGCCATTAAGTCAGGCACGACGCCTTCGTAATCGCAGTAGAACATTTTGCCGGTGCGACCCATACCACTTTGCACTTCATCGAAGACAAGCATGGCTCCATATTTGTCGCAGAGTTCGCGAGCACTAGCTAGGTATCCTGGCGGTGCAACGTTGATGCCACCCTCACCCTGAATTGGTTCGACCACGAAAGCGGCTACTTTATCGCCACTAAAATCAGCGCAACTAAGAGTAGTCTCTAAAGCTTTGACATCACCAAAAGGAATATGGCTCCAATTCAACAAAGGCATGAAAGGTTCGCGGAACATAGCTTTAGAAGTGCCACCTAGTGAACCAAGTGTTTTGCCGTGAAAAGCACCCACGGTTCCTACAAAGTGCTTGCGTCCGGTGGCTAACATAGCCATTTTCATACAACCTTCTACAGATTCAGTGCCTGAATTGGAGAAGAATGAATAGTTGAGATCACCTGGTGTAATCAACGAAACTAAATAAGCCAAATAAGTTCTCAGGGGGTCAATTAACTCTTGCGAGTGAATTGCTTGGCGCTCCAACTGTTCAGTAACAGCCTTTAGCACCCTGGGGTGACGGTGACCAACGTTATAAACGCCGTAACCACCCAACATATCTATAAATTCTTTGCCGTTGATATCGCGGAAAACTGCACCATTGTCTTCCCACTCTACAGCTGTATAGTCTGTGCTGACTGATTTTCGATACTTCAAGAAGCCAGCATTGACGTGATCAGTCCAATAACGAACAGAATCAGCAATAACTTTCTCGCGCTCCTCTTGGGTGAGCTTTTTCTTTCCGATAAGCTCCAGTACCTCCCTGGATTTTGCCTGAGCTGTCTCCAGATCTTGAGCCATTTTTTTATACTCCCACGTTTTTAGCAGCCTTCTACAAATTGAAGAGCTGCTTTAATGACAACTGGCATATTCTACGCCTGTGCTTGGTTTAAATCAAAATTTCAGAGCAAAAATATAGCGACTTCTTCATGACAACATATTTAGGGCAAAATCCCTCGGCTCCACTTAGAACTTTCGCTGACTAGAAACTTATACATGCGCACACAGCTCATTTCTCGCCCACTGGGCAAGAGCTGCTTTCCGAGCCCATCAGCCACATAACCATTGGCCAGGTAAAAGGGCTCTGCATTCAAAGCGGCATTGAGATTGAGCCAATCAAGGCCAGCCTGACCGGCCAAACGCTCTAATTCAGTGAGCAAAGCCAGGCCAATGCCCTGCCGAGCAAGACGTGGAAGGACATAACAAGCGCGAATTTCGCTCAAACGGGGCACAAGAATGCCGAAACCAACCACGGCGTTGTCCATTTCTGCCACTCGAACCACTTCGTCTTGGCGCTGTGGTCGTTGCGCGAAACTGGCAACGCGCTCATCGGTGACGAGGGGAGACCAGTCGTCTAAAACATCTTCGTCATAATAATCAATTGGCTCACCATGAACTGCAGCAAAGTGCACATCAAGAATTCCTCTGATGTCCGAGGCTTCAGCTTCTGCCTCCGCTTCTTCGCCTTCACTTTTTTCTCTTACTTCACGGGCCTTGCGAATAATCAACATAGAGAGGGATTATAACCCTCTCTACAAAATTGCAGTGTTCAATATGACACTCTCTGCGCACCAAGGCTGCAAGGCGGTGCGTAGCGATCCCGTACCTGTGGGTCATAGCCAATTTTAGGCTTAACTACTTTGGGCTTAAGATTGAGGTCTTCCAAACGGGCGAAGGGCTTGAGAAAAGCAATAAGACTGTCAACATTATCAGCATTAACGCCGCGGTCGCAGTAAAAAGCACTGAAGAACTTGGCTCGTCCCAGTAAAGCCGGAGCAGCGGTGATATTTACCAAAGTACCACCATTGGTCAGAGTGCAAAGGTTAACGGTCAAATAGTTAGTTGCTGAACTTGTCTGTTGCAACTCAAGCAACAAATGCCCAGCGGCAGTGTCCGCCACAAGAATGTCGTAGGCATCCAGTTCAGCCAGGGCAAAACCGACTAGTTCACAGGCCTGATTAAAATTCTGCGGCAGCTGTATCGAACGGCGCTCATAAGGCTTACCAAATTGTCCAACTTGCCAGGCATGAACGAAACTGAGGAAACAAACAATCACACCAGAGGCAATCGAACCGCAAATCACGCTTGAAACGACCCAGGAGCTAATCAAACGCAAATCAGCTGGTGTAGATGAGTGGCCAGTAACAAGCGCTAGAGGGAAAGCCAGGGCAATTGGCACAAAGAATAAGAGGCTCAAAATTAGAGCGGACGCTAACCCAATCATCAATGATTGCAGAAAATACTGAGCATCATCGAGTTTGCCAATAGCGCTTTCTAGATCAACAATATTGCGGCTCTTTTCCAATACAGAGCGCTCTTTCGAACTGCGAGTATTTGCCATAAAGAAATATCCATTACTAAGTAAGGGGGAGAAATCAAAAAGTTAGTAAAAATCAAACGGTCCTGCGTATTAGGATATTGCAGCATACTGAACTGGTGGGCATAGAGCAGCCGCGGAAAGAGTTCGGTCAAACAATTCCGACCACTTGTATCGACGATTGAACCGAAATGCAAATTCATTCAAGAACCG
>JBIPOV010000044.1:0-53229 GCA_044378815.1 Obscuribacteraceae bacterium (SeqCode)
ACGTTCTTCCCAACTTCGATTGACACGCGCTTCAACCTCTGCGTAAATGCGCTCAAGGTCTAGGGTTGAAGGTGGTTTGACTGTCGTCTTCGGCATACGCTAATTTTAAAACATAGCGATCTCGCTTACTAGGAGCCAGGATCAACAAATTCGGATAATGAATAACTTCTGATCTCTATTACGCCATCTAGTGAATATTTACGTTTTTGGCGAGAATGGCTTGGTAACTTATTGAGTTTTGTAGCATGCTGTAGTTATAAACCCGTAATTAATTTAGTCTACTTTGGGCATTGAAAGTCTTCGTTTGCCCTGAAGACTTTTGTCGAAATAGCAATTCAGCGTCGATCAACTTATGATTGGCAGCTGCTGCGCTGAATTAAGCAAGTTGATCGCACAATCGATGCGATCAGCTTGTTTGGCGTTTTCGTTTGATACTACAGGTAGTGGCGCTAGCTGCGTCACCGTAAATTGATCTAATTGTTGGTCGGATCATCAGATTATCTTGACTAGTGAGTCTCTCCCTGGCAGTTTTAGGTGTTCCTTTTTCTCTTCATTCTGCCGCAGGTGCTAACCTTACCGCCACAGTATCCAATTAATTCGGCTTTCAGCTCTCGCCATTTGTGGTGTAAGTCTGATGCCGAATTGTTGTACTGGTTGGTTTGTGTTTGTGTTTGCCGACAGAATTTGGGAGAGGAAGAACGCTGTCAACAACATCGCAACCAGAAGGAATCAGGCGATGACCACCGAAACCAACCGCTCGAACTTGCTCGTCATTGAGAACACGCGCTCCGTCACCATCCGCCCCGCTGAAGGCGTGACAGCAGAATTGCTGATTGAACTGCTCAACGCCAGGCAGGTCAAGTTCGACGGTAAGTTCTTGTTCCGTAGCTCCACAGGGCAGCTGCTCGGCCAGCGGGTTTTCTCCGTCAATAGCAAAGACTACAAGATTGCTGGCAATCAGAGCGCCCTGCCTGAGCTGGATACTCTCGACCTCTACGACTATAACTTCAATAACATCTGAGTCGTTCTCGGCGGCTGTAGCTCGCTAGATTAACGCTCTGTATCTGAGAGGCATTGCTTCGGCGATGCCTCTCAGGTTTGGAATACTACTGGTTCGCGAAAAAAAAGACTCGAAAAATACTATAAGCTAGAGTAAAACTGATAATCAAAAAAATGACCCGGCGGAGAGATGAAAGGAGAGAGACCTGTGTCCCCTCCCTTCATTCCCGGCCGGGTCATCTAACTCTTACTCTGCCGTTGGCGAGAGCTTACTCGACATGGGCCTAGAACGGCCGGCGACGCGAGCGGGAAGAAGCGACGATGCGGATGGGCTGCAGCTGCGGCTGGTCCTTGCGCTTGCGGGCGGCGAGAGCGAGAGCCAGGGAAGCGAGCAGGACGATGGCGATGGTGATGGAAGCAGTCATGGTGATTCTCCTTGGTTGATGTTGCAGTTAGTTGTTGCGCAGATTGGCGACACTGGCTGCGCTGAATCCACGCTCGGGTGAAATCAGCAGACGACTGATCTGGCTGACTTGACCGATGACGTGGTTGACGATGTCACGGAAGGGGTCTCCTGTGCCGCTGAAGGCGTGGTACATGAGGTGCACCCGCTGTTCGAAGTAGGCCACGGCATCTTCGATTTTGCCGTCGGCATTGAGTGCCGGTGGGCCGCCGGTGGTGGAGATGCTGCGCAGCACGTTGACGGGAATGACGTGCTTGCCCTTGTCGAACACCGCATTGATGTCGTGCTTGAACGCTTGCTCACGGCCGTTGGCAGCGACGAGCACCGCCAGCGAGTCGATGAAGGCGTTGGCGTAGTCCACCTGGGTTTTGGCCACGTAAACCGGCACGTCATCGTCTTCGACGTAGAACATGAAGCGCGGGCAGGAATGACCAAGCTGACGCTTTTTCAGCTTCGCAGCTACTGCCAGGATGACACCATCCACACCCAGGCCAGAGGCACCATGGGCAAGGCGGATGTCGACGCCAGGGTAGGATTTCTCCAGCTCGATGATGACGCTTTCGAGGATGGCGGCGCAAGCTGCCTCGTAGGCACCCGGCGCCACGCCCCATTCGCGACATTTCTGGCTGGTGAGAGAGCTGTAGCCGTTCATGCCCAGCACGATCACGTCGGTACCTTTGAGAATTTCTCGCGTGGCCCGTTCGTACTCATGTGGCATGTAGATGGGCTTCTTGGTGAAGGTCTTGCTGTAGACCCGCTCCTCTTCCGCCGCATCGGGGTTGATGCAGCTGACGCCTGCCAATGCGGCGACGTAGCTGGCACCCTTGACCATGACCACGTGCGAGCCATCGGGCTGGCGTGTGATCAGGCCTTCTCTGGTGATTTTCTTCAGGTTCATCTCGGTTTCCTTAAAACAGGTTTTGCTAAAAAGACTGCTCCACCATCAGTGTGCCGTCTGGTTCTGCAATCGCGACGCTACTCACTTCCTACTCCAAAGACATCCGGCGGTGCAACTGGCGCAGCCAGAGTGCCTTGCAGGTAGTTGAAGAGCAGCGAGCCGACCCGACCGTTGCCGTCCGAGCCTGCGTGAATCTCTTCGAACTCGCGGTAGAACTCCGTCGGCGAGAGGTCGTCTTGGGCAGCGATGAGGTTGTCCATCTGCTGGCGGATGTTCTGCCAGCCGATCACCTTGCCGCCGACGACAACATTGGTGAGGCGGAATCCGCCCTTGTTGACGCGCGGTTCCACCTCGCTGTAGAGCTCTTCCACCAGGGCGGCGGTGAGCTTGGGCCTGGTGGCGTCCGCGGTGCGGAAATTGGCCAGATGTTGGTAGGCATTGATCATCCACCACACCGAAAGTTCACCGCTTTTCTGGCGGCGGCACTCATCGGCGCAATAGGCCACGACACCTATCTGACTCAGTGACAAGAGTGTTCTCATGAAATACTCCTTGCTTGTGGAACAAGCGCAAGATAGTTCCGGCAGAGAAGTGCGGTGTTGCCACTGCTCCTCTCTGCCGGGCCGATTGATGGCCTAACGTTTACATGCTCACGTTAGGTCCATTGGCGCCGCCAGAGCTCAGCGGTAGTAGTAGCAGCCGCAGCGGTCGTCGTAGAAACGACGGGGCTGGTGGTGGCGCGGGGGAGGCGGCGGAGCCGGGCGGTAGACGCGGGGCGGTTCGCGATAGACCGGACCACGATAGTAGGGGTCGTCGCGGTAGTAGCGGCCGCCGGGGTAGGGTTCGACCTCGATGGGTTGTTGGCCATTGAGGATGTCGACTGCCGCACCGATGCCGGTGCCGATCACAGCGGCGCGGCCACCGTCTCGGTTGAGGATGCTGGCGGCGCCGCCGATTACCGCACCGGTGGTGGTGCCGGGGCCGACGCGCGTTCCAGCGCAGCCGCTGAGGACGAGGGTGCCGAGCAGGAGGAGGGGCAGAGTGAATCTACGCAGATTACTGTTTTTCATGATGGTCCTTGGTTGAGGCTTGTAGCCTTTGGCTGTTGGGTTGTCTGCTCTGAAGAAAGCTGAGGCTTTCAAGCAGGCAGGATTTGTGGCTTTCCCGTCGGAGCTTGACTGCCTTCGTCTTCCGGGCGGAAGCCCAGAGCGAAGGCGAATATCGGCACGACTTTGCGCCACTCGGGATCAGGCTGCATCGCCAGGGCGTTGAAGTCGCCCCGGGAGAACACAGCCGCTTGCATCAGCTCTTCTTCACACTTCCAGAAGAGCTGGTTCATGGCCTCAATCACCTTGAAGTTCATTAGGCGACTGCCGAAGAATTTCACTTCGAGGTTGGCCAAGAGTCTCTCGCCATCGTCAATGTGCGAGCAGATGAAAGCGCGAGCTTGTGCTTGCACTTCCGGCTTGCTCGCCCATTGGTCGAATGGCGCGTCGAGTCTGTATCGCATGCTTATTTCCTTCTCTGATTTTCTTCTCAGATTTCGCTCTCTGGCTGCTTCTCAGCAGAGATGGTCGCGGAAAGCCTCGCCCGAATTGGCAGCGGGAAACTGCTCGTTCATGCGGGCGAAGATGGGCTTTAGGCGTTGTCCCAGTGTCGAGAAGCCACTGGGCGAGACCACCTTGCCTTGCTCGACGGCGTAGGCGTAGATGGCCTCGATAATCATGCGGGCGTAGCCTTTGCCTCGGTGTTTGTCTTCCACCGAGACATGGGTGACCCAGAACATCTCGTTGTCGTGCGGATTGACTTGCAGTCCGCCGATGGCGATGATGCGGCTACCGAGGGAGAGGGTGACGCTGGTCTCCTTCTCCCACGGGTCAGGAGCGAGGTAGTGCAGCCGTTTCACTTCCCTGCCGTCCACGACTCGCACCTTGAACAGATCGCGATTGGAGCGCTCTGTGCGGGTGCGTTCGTAGAGTTGGCTTGCGCTCAAGATAGCAAGACTGAGTTTGGCTTTTGTCATGTTGATCTCCTTGAGCGCGAAGCTCGGTTTAGGTTGAAGGTTTAGCTAGAAGTCGGCACCCCCATGTCCTCGAAGAGCTTGTGCGCAAACTCCTGGAAGCCCGGGTAATCCCGCACTTGGTCGCCGCCAACGCGCAGGCCGAAGTTGACCTCGCGAATGCGCATGCCACTCCTCACCGGGTTGATGAAGAGCTTGAGACCGGCGCCGTTGAGCCGAATCTCTTTGGAGCCACTGAAGTAGTCGTGGGCGTCGGCCACGGCCTTCTTCACGCGAATCAGCTGCTGGTCGGCGCTGCCTTCGCAGTAGTAGCTGGTGGGAGCACTCCAGCCCGGCTTGGTGAACTGCGGCTGGTTGCCCGTTTCGATCAGCTTGAAGATGGCCCGTTCCATGGTTTCCATGGCTTCCAGCTCCAGGCATCCCTGACAGGGCGCGCTGCCGTTCAGCTCCAGGATCTTCTCGCCATTGACGCCGGCGGTGATCTTGTGACCTTGCATCCAGGCGTAGGGCCAGCTCTTCCCTTCCCAGGCACGAGGCTGCCGCAGGAAGGCGTCGGTGTCGCCTGCGACGTTGTAGTTCATGATGTGGTTGCAACGGGTGATCATGCTGCGGCGATTTTCGTGATCGGGGCCGTTGAAGCTGGGGCGGAAACCGCACATGGGGCAGTCGCCGTCGGCGTTCTTCATGCGGCGCTCGATCTCGGAATCGCTGAAGTACATCGGCTTGTTGGCCCGCACGAAGCTGACAGCCTTGTCGAAGAGGCGGTGGTCGGCCGGAGTGCTGCAGAGCTGGTTGAGGCGAATGTGGTGCAGCATGACGATGGGGTCGTCGCAGGCGCAGGTGTGGCGATTGGCTGTGCGATAGAGATAGGAGCCGTCGTCCTGGCAGAGTTCACTGATCAGGTCGAGGTAGGCGACGACGTCGGCAGCTTCGCTCTGGGCGTTGCTGGAGAGGCCCATGGTGGCGCGCCAGTCGAAAGCGATATCGCGGTTGTGCATCGTAATCTCCGTTTCCAGATTTGAGGGTTGATACAGATGGCAGGCTTGTTCTCGTCTTCTTGTTTCTCGTTCCAACCAGGGACCACGGATACACACACAAACACCGGCAAACCACGCAGATCAAAGATCTATGAGGAAAACAGGGGGGTATGGTGGTGGTCAGCTTATTTGGTTAGGAAAAGCCTTTGATTTGGAAGAGAGAAAAAGAGAACTCATTTATGATCAGTTTCTCAGCTTCCATAACGCAATGAGTTAAGCCACTGGAAAGCTCTTTGACATGACTTTTAGAGCTTTTTCGTTCGTAACCTCACCATGATTTAAGCAATAAACAACTAGCGCAGATTAGCGCATGTTCATGTTCGCCCGCAGATGGTGGCTGTTCTGAGACAGCTGTTTTAGCTAGAACAGCCTCACTCAAAGTTGTAACAGTGGTCCTGTAGCGAGGCTTGCGCTAGTGGGCCACTGTTCATGTCTAGAGCCTCTTGAGGGTTTCTAAGAGGAATCTGAACGAAGCTTTGTAAACAACCCTTTGAACTGAAGCTATGGTTCCGCCTAGGGGACCGCTATCCCCTTTTCTTCTACACCCGAGTAAAAAGCACCGCAAGCGCCTGCAAATAAGCATCTCTCATAACCAAGTCTGTTCCTCAGGCTGGTATGTGTGACTGTGCTCCATTTGCTCCTGGTTTTGCCTTGTTTCGCTCGCTGTTGAGGATATG
This sequence comes from Obscuribacteraceae bacterium (SeqCode), assembly GCA_044378815.1. GTDB lineage: Bacteria > Cyanobacteriota > Vampirovibrionia > Obscuribacterales > Obscuribacteraceae. The sequence goes on from JBIPOV010000044.1 coordinate 6,095, forward strand.
CCGGGACTCATGGGGCTTTGTTTGGCCGAATCGTTAGTTTGCCGAAACTTAGCCCTGGTTCCAACTGCAGTCAACCTTGTCAGTTATGACAACAAAAAGGCTCCTATGAAATCCGATACACCGCAAAACGATCAGCCCGAAAACACGGGCAGTTCTCCTGATTCACCTTCCGGCAATGGCAACACTGGACTGCTCCAGAAGCTGCTGACCGGTGTCATGTTCGCCGTTGCCTTCGTGGCAATGATCTTCATCAAGCCGGCGCAGTATCTCAAGCACCATGTCTATGACCAGCCCTCCACTGGAGGTCCTGCCTGGTTCTTCGGCATTCTCGCCTCCATGGCTGCTGGCATCGCCACGGGCTATCCGCTCTGGCTGGCCAAGGCTTCCATCACCACCTGGGTACCCCTCGCTCTGGCTGCTGTGGTGGCGACTTACTACTACCTCTGGCCTGCGCTCTACATGGCGATTTTCCGCTGGGCTTTCCAGTCGAGTCGCTTCCTCTGGCGCAACGTTCCCGATGCTTCTGATTCCCGCACCAACAATCCGGTATGGTTTAGCCAGTTGCTCAACGTCGCTGCCATTGCCGCCACCGTCCTCTGCTGCCTGTACGAGGCCTGGCTGGTGGGCACCGCGCTCTACGCTTGGCTAGCGTGGACCAGTGTTCTCGGCAAATTGGTGGCTTTTGCCATCAGTCTGGTTGTCGGCGGCGGTGCTGCCTGGATCACCGGCTTCGTCATCATCACCATCATCATTCAGATGGGCATGCCCGCTCTGGCTATCGCCAGTGGTGCTGCTCTGGCCTGGTGGTGCGACGGTGCGCTTTCGGAACTGGTCAAGCAGTATGAACTGCCCCACGGTCTCACCTATGGCCTGCAGGCTCTGGTGGTCTTCGTCGTGGCCAGCTACGTCTTCCCGTTGGCTCACGTGCTGATCAGCCGTTGCTTGAACTTCGTGGGCAAGTACATCGGTCCGCTCTTCCGCCGCCTTGTCGATGGTTTCGTCGATGCCTTCGGTCGCTTCCTTGACGGCTTCTACAACGACCACGACAGCAAGTATCTCAACTTCTTGCACCAGGTCTCTGGCATTGCCATCACTTATGGTGTCAGTGCCTACGTCTATGGTTGGTCGGCGAGCTTCGGCTTGCCCGCTGCTGTAGCGTTGACCGCAATTGCTGCCTTGCTTGGCTATCTTGCCATCGGCTCGATTGTCAGTCAGGTGAGCAACATGTTCATCGGCATTGTTGCTTCGCTTTTGGCCGCTGTTGCTGTGGCTTTCATGCCGCCGCTGCAGTTGTTCGATGGCTGGTTCTTGGTCGGCATTCAAGCGGTTCTCACGGCTCTGTTGTCTGGCCTGGTCGTCATTCCCCTGGCCTACCGTGCCGTCAAGTTCGTGGCCAATCCGCTTCTGGCCAGCTGGCTCTCCGAGCCCCTGGCCAGTGTCCATCGCTCGCTGCAGCGTGAACTCTTCAGCGCCAACAGCAATACATACTCGGACAAGACCGGTTTCGAGACGTTGTTCGTGCACCTCGTCAACATCACCGCGGCGGTTGCTGGCTACTTCGCTGTCAACTTGCTTCTGGCCACGCTCGCCATCGGCGGTCTGCCAGCTCTGGTGATGCCGATTGCTACGGTGGTGTTCGCTTATCTCTTCCTCGGCAAGCTGTTGCTGCGCTACGGTAACCACCTCATTGGCGGCATCGTTGGCCTGGCGGTTGGCGTTTTCGTCGGCGTCGAGGTCTTCGCGCACCACGGCCAGAACTACTGGTACGCCATTCCCTCCTTCGCTATGGCTGCTGGTTTCACCGCTGGCATCATCTTCCCGGTGGTCTATGTGCTCTTCCGCGCGGTGGTCAACGCTGTGCGCGGCATGAGCTGGTTGCTGCCTGTGGTGGGTGGCGTATACGACTTCTTGTTTGGCTTTGTCGCCAAGGTCTGGAAACAGTTCCTCGCGGTCTACAAGCGACTTGAAGCCTCGTTCGTTCCGGTTTGGCGGCGCCTGTCGCAGACCTGGGATGAATCTTGGGAGAACGCCAAGGCTGCCATCAACAGGGCCTGGAATCAGACCAAGAAGTAGAGTCCGGCCTAGCAAATAGGCTCTAGTCGAGAGGGGGTGGTGCTGCATCTGCTCAGTTGCAAGTGCCACCATCCCCTCTCTCATTCTCAAACTAAAAAGCAGGTACATCACAATGTCCGAAAATCAATCAAATCAAGCCCCAGCTGCTACCGCAGTGTCTTCTGTCGCGGCAGTTCAACCGGTTTTCACGGCTGAAGCTGGCATCACCCTCGATACCGCGGTGCAGTCCAAGCAGTTCCAGAACTGGCTCGCCCAGGTCGACATGAACAAGTTCCAGATTCGCTCTGTGCACTTTCAGTCGGTCGACATGTTCGGCCCGACTAAGGTCGGCTTTATCAAGTTCAAGGCCGACGTCGTCGACAAGGCCGGCAAGTTCATTCCTGGCATCGTCTTCATGCGTGGCGGCTCGGTCGGCATTCTCGCGGTGCTCAACTGCCAGGGCAAGAAGTATTCGGTGATGACCGTGCAGCCGCGCGTTCCCACTGGTCGCTTCGACTTCCTGGAAATCCCCGCCGGCATGCTGGATGGCTCTGGCAATTTCGCTGGCGTCGCCGCTAAGGAGCTGGAAGAAGAGCTGGGCATCAAGATCGCCGAGAAGGACCTCACCGACCTCAGTGGTCTGGCTGGCTGCAATCAGGGCGTCTATCTCTCGCCCGGCGCCTCCGACGAGACCCTTCGTTTCTTCTCTTTCACCCGCGACGTCACCGAAGAGGAAATGGCTAGCATGAATGGTCGTTGCACCGGGCTGATCTCTGAGGGTGAGCAGATCACCCTCAAGATCGTCCCCCTCGACGACCTGGTCACTGTCGCCGACGCCAAGACCATCGTCGCCTACGCGCTCTACCAGAAGTATCTGGCTGTCTGAGCCTGGCGATAATGAGAGCGGTGCCATCAGCAGTGATGCCTGGCGCCGCTCTCTCTCTAGCGAAAAAACGTTGTAGTTTAGGCGATTCTGTCAATCGTCTAAGTTGAGCTGCAACTTCCAACTCCGGAAACGAGAAAATCAATATGAGCAAAAAACTCCCACTGCCAGTGCCACTCTTCAGCGACCTCTTCGTGATCATGGACCCCGGTCGGGATCAAGACGACGAGGACGTACTGGTCGGTATCAACCGTTTCATCCGCCTGGAAATTCTCAGCGTGCTCGGTGTGGTGGCCAATCTTGCACCCTCTCTCGAGCGGGCGCGCCTGGCCAAAGGCACTCTCAACCAGCTCGGTCAGGCCACCATTGCTGTGGGCAAGGGCTCCAGCTGCAAGCAGCCCGATGACGACGGTCTGGAATACCAGTTCAACGTCGGTTATCTCTCCGATGCCGGTGATATTCAGGACGGCAAGGAGCTGATTCTGCGCACTCTGAAAGCGGCCAAGCCCAAGGGCATTGTGCTGCTGCTGATTTCGGGCATGACCGATGCGGCGGCGGTGCTCAAGGATCACATGCATCTCTTCACCTCGAAAGTGCGGCGGGTGGTGATCATGGGTGGCGTCGTCAGCAAAGACGACTTGCCGGTGCTCGACAGCGAAGGTCGCATGGTGCCCGACATGACGGCTCAGAATCATTCGTTCGACAAGGAGTCGACCGAGTTTCTCTACCGTCAGCTGCAAGATCTGCAGATTCCCATCACGGTGCTTTCGCGTCATGCTGCCGTCGCCGGCAAGGTGCCGCGAGCAATCTACGAAGACATGGCGGCCACTGGTCATCCGGTCGGCGTGCGCCTTCTGGCTGCTCAGAAGATGGCCATCGAAGAGCTGTGGGCGCGTGCCTGCATGCCGGCCGATGCAGCTGCTCGTCAGGGCCTGCCGGCTCGTTGCGACAAGGCCTGGTTCTGTTCGGCCTTCTGCGGCGGTCAAGGCACTGAACGTGCTGCCAGCGATTCGATCTGGGACATTGTGCAGACGTTCAACCTCTACGATCCCTGCACGCTGATTGCCGCCATTCCCAATCTGCGCGAGCATTTCTATGCACCGCAGGTGGTGGAGGTGCACGGCGTCGAACATCTGGTCGTTGGTGTTTCGGCTCTGCAGAACAATGTGCGCAGTGGACCTGAACTGGCTTCTTTCTTGTGCACCACCCTGGTGGACGGACTGGAGAACGGGTTGACTGTTGACATTGACTCTGCCGCGGCTGCTCCTGCCAAAGCGGCGGCCTAAGTCAGTCAAAAATAACTATGAGAGAAGGAACTTCCATGCTTAAGAAAGAAGAGACGATCAAAGGCGCCATTGTCGAAGTGTTCCAAATCAAGAAAGGTGTTGCTGGCGCTGGCAATGACCCCGCGTCAGATCCAAGCAGTGGCTATGTTCTGGTAACTGCCGAAGCCGGCGGTTTCCTCAATGGTGGCAAAGGTGTCGGAATTGGCACCCTCCTTGAGATTGTCGCGCCTCCCAAAAAGCGCAACGGCATCAATACCGTGATCGTCAAGTTTCCTGTTGAAGGCGGCGAGTATGAGGGCCATGTCTATTGGTGCGAACTGCGTGCCAGTTGCAGATTGGTCGAGTCCTCGCCCGCTGCTGCTGCTGGAGCTGATGTCGTACCAGCGCGTAAGAAGTCTGGTGTACTGAAGCAATTCAGCGAGAAGCAGTTGGCGCGTCTGCCAGCTGCGGGCTACTGGGTGGAGAGCTATGGTGCATCAGCCACTTTCTACTGCGTCATGAATGGTGCTGTCAAATATTTCCGGGGCAAACCGGATGGGCAGTGGGCTACCTTGCTCTGGAGCTGCTGCCCCACCGCCAAGGCAGTGGCCAGCCCCAGTGCGCATGGTATCACTTACGCGCATTTCGCCGACCACGCTTCACTGTTGGCTGCGCACCCTGACATTGCTCCGCTGGTGAAGGCGCCAAACGACCTCTGATTTGTGAATCGTTGCCATTGGTTTTGGCAATAGTATAGTCTCACCGGTAGCATCAAAGTTTTGGGAAGAAGGAGCCGCAAGGCTCCTTCTTCCCTTTCTTCTTTTTCCTTCTAGTTTTTCTTCTCACTTTTCGTTTTGGTTTTTCTTTTCCAAAAAAATAGCTATCGATTTACTATATAAATTAGTGTAAAAGTGGTTTTTAGAATTCGTTACTTACAATTAGCAGCCCTAAGACTTGTTCTAGCTGCTTCCAGAACTGTCAGATTTAATGAAGAAAATCTGACAGTTCTGAAAGGCATTACACTCAAGCACCGCTAAGCAGGCACTTCCAAACCGATAGCAAAGTGCAGGTCCGAAGAAATAGTTCTCCCGTGAGGGTTAAACTATTTCTCTAGAGCACAACCACGTTCAGCTTGAAAGTGGCGGTGCGATTGGATGGTGTCTGCAGTGCCACTGTATGAAACTGCTGCAGGGCAATTTCGACGCTGCCCAGATTGGTTGCGACGAACTCCATGACGCGCTTTCCAGCAATGGCGGCGATGGATTCTAGGTTGAGACTGGTGTTGTGGCCAAAGGTCTCGCCAAAGGTCCAGTACGTTTGATCTGGCCCAGTTTCTTTGTAGGGCAGTACGATGGTGAGGGTTTCGCCTTGGCTCATGCTGATCGTCGAGCCATTATCTCTGGCGCTGGCTGCGTGCTTGTTCATATTGATCTCGTCTTTCTTCTTCTTCTTCTTCTTCTTCTTCTTCTTCTTCTTCTTGCGTCGGCTAGCGGTCTACCTAGAAAATCACCGGCTGCAAGGCCATGCCTTTGGCACTGAGCTGCATCGAGCGGGGGATGCCGAGGCGCTTGGTGACACGGCGGGAGGCGGGAATGTTGATTTTGTTAGGTTATTTTGCTTGGGTTTGGGAAGGGATAAACTTCCGGAAAGAGGGATGAGCGAGTGATACCATCATATTAAGCAGCAACAGTCGCTAAAACCAAGGCCGTTGAAAGGAGTTAACACTGAATTCTCGTTTTTCTTGCAACTGACTAAGTATTGAGGAAAAGATAAAGACAGCCAAATACTGATGGTTGGCTGTCTTTGCTTCTATGTGAGTGGTGGATGGCTGCTGTACCTTGTACTGGCTGGAAGAATCTGTTGCTAACTGACTGGAGGAGCTACTGGATCTCTAGTGCGTGGTTTTAGTTACTTCCATCATCATCCATTTTTTTGGATCTATTGCTGGCTGTTCAATGCCCCAATCGATTTTGATCTTTGGCAGATGGTCAATGATCTTAGCTGCTTTTGCTTGATTGCTTTCATCTTCAAGTCTTTGTTTGTTGGCAGCGGCCATGACATTTTTGTAGGTCTCGGCTGGCACGGCGCCGGTGCGCTCGTATTGACCTACAATTGAAATTAGCTGGTTTTCGTATTGTGCCTTTAAAGCCGAACTGGCATTGCCCGATTCAAGTTGTGCCACTTGTAGTGGTGTCATGTTTTTCTTGGCTGTTTCAGAGATGTCTTGTTCTAGGGCTATTGTTCGTCTATTTAGTTCGTCCAGCATAGGGGTTTGGGGAGGAACAGCAAAACCAGTTTTCCAGAGACCTTCACCGCTGTTCTGGTTGTATTCTTTCACTTTTTGCTCTTCGGCGGCTAGCTGTTTGCGCTCGGACTCGCTCATGCCGGCTCTCGCTAGCATGCGAACGTGGCTGTGTAAGGTGTCACGTTCACCAAAGATTCCAGACAAGGTGTCTTTGACAGATTCAAGAATTCCATCTACCCCGCCCTTATTTGACTGCGGTGTGAGGGCTATAAACTCGGGAACTGCCTTGCTTTTGCTGCCATCGAGGGGGAGGGAGTAGTCGATTGGTTGGAGCATGTCCTTAACCATTGAATCGTCTGAAGATTTGAGGATAGAGAACTTTTCGCCAGAGTTATTAGTCATTGCCTCAATGAAGTTTAGGCTTGTAGAGCCACTGTTAGAGGCTATTTTGCCATCAGTGGTTGCATCAAATTCAGCGTTCTTCATGTGCACTCCTCAATGTCTTTAGGTTGGTAGTAAAATTTCTAGTGAGCATAAGTCAATGATCACAGATGCATTTGTAGCTACATTGAAGGGCCTTTGGTCTGTCGGCTTTCAATGTAGCTATCTTATTGTGTGATCTTGAAATTTACTTGAAAGTCTGAGGATAGTTTTGTCAGCTTTTGCCTCACTTTGGATTTTCTCTAGGTGACTAGCGCTGCTGCAAGCGAATCGCTGTAGAACTGGCTATTGTTAGCATTTTGGTTATTGCGGTTAGCAAAACAAGCATGAAGGAGTGTATGGTTTGTCTGATTGAGGAAGTCAGCTGCAACCATAAATGTGCTCGCTTCTCCTTGATTAAAGCCAAATATTTTTGTGGTTGGGGTTAGTAGTTTATTGGCAATGACCGGAGTGAGAAAATCACAGTTAACTCCAGGAGCAATTTCTAGAATCGCTTCCTTTGATGATTTGACTAGACGCAGAGAGGCAATCGAGCGGCTTCTATGGTCGCTCTCTAAAAGTCGCTTTAATTCTGAGAGGTTTTGCAGACAGAGTTGACCGATTTTTCTTGCGTGGCGTTCAAGATAGCCAGAATTAAGTAATGTCGTTAGGGCAACTGACTCAAAGATGGTGCTGCTCGATTGTTCGAAGTTGTGGTTCCTGCGCATTAGGTGGGCGAGAGCTGGTGGGACTATCACCGCACAAAGATTGGTCAATAGAGATAGACTTGAGTTGAAGTCAGCGATATAGACTGTAGTGCTAGATTCGTCTATGGCAAAAATGGCAGGATTGGTCGACAGTCCGGAACAAAATTCATGACCTTTGTCATGTTCGATAATATACTTGTTGTTGCTTTGGGCCCAGTACACTAGAGCTTGACGAGATGCCTTGTTTAGTGAGCGATTTGAACCCAGTCGAGTGGACGGCGTCGTGTAGATAAGGCCGCCGGCTAATGTTCTTTGAGCGATTGCTTGGCTGCGCAAGAGATTTTCGAGGTCAATTGCTTCAATCTTATTGCTGAAGCGCGATAACTGTCGGACGTTACTTGCCGGGCATGGAGAATCGATTAATATTTCAGTTTCAGCATTAATGGCAAATATATTTGCCAGGGCCTGCAGAGCGGCCGCGGCGTTTTCGAATACGAATATTTGATCGAGATTTGCTCTTATTTGTCTTTGCCTGGCAAAGTAGTTTCTTAGGGCTAGTTTTAGCTCTAACGCTGCGTCTAGATTCTCTATGTAGCCTTGATTGTGAGCCTTTCTAGCTTGGTTTGAGATCAGGGCAAACCACTTGCGTGCTGGAATGTGTGAAGAGAGCTTCTCGTAGGTGGTAGTGTCTTCTCTTTCTTGCATCGGGGTTGCTTCTCGAGTCTGAGAATCGTCCTGTGGATTCGGTTCAAAAGATAGATTGGAATCGATTATTTGCGGCGTTCTACCGTGGCTCACTGCCATCAATCCCTGGCGGACGAGAACGCCAAAAGCCGCTAGAATAGTGCTTCTGGAGACACCATAGCGACTGGCAAGGGCTCTTGATGAAGGGAAGCTGCCATTGGTGTAGTAGTTACTTCCGATTGCTTTTTTTAAATCTTCGGCAATTTCGCTGTATGAGTTTAGGCGCCCTGATTGCTTTGTGTAATCCGATTGCTCTGTACAATCTGCTTTGCGGCTGGGATCTAAGACTTGGAAATTAGTGCTGTCACTATTTAGATTCTTGTTTAGATCTTCGGTCATCATATGCGATTCTCCGCGATTTGAACTGTGCTGGCTTTAGCTTTACTCTGCTAGAGTCTGGTTGCTTGATACTTTAGGTGTCACAGTTGAAAAAATCCTGAAAGTCTTCCTGTCAGTTTTGCCTAAGTTTCACCGACCAGTGTGCTTGCAATTGGCAGTGCTATACTTGCTGTAGCCATGCCTCAAGTATCCTGTCCTAATTGCGGAAAGAAATTAGAAAAAACTGTTGTTGGTTCGCTGACGCAGTTTGTCCTAGGCAAGCCTCTTTGTGCTTGTGAGAATGTTCCAGCAAAGCTGGCTAAAGCTAAGCGTGATATTTCCTATTGCTATCGCTGTTCTAAGAAGATCAGTGATGAGTCTAGTTCTTCTTTGACGGCATTTTTGCAGAATCGCGACTACTGCCGCTGTAGGCGAACTGTGGTGGTTAAGAGAACAAATCTATTTGCTTCGTCAACTCAAGTGACAGCCCATGCTTCTGTTGCTGAAGCGGCTGTCAGTAAGGCCAGGCTGCAGGAAGAGCTTGAGTCTGCCCGCACATTGGCGGGTACCTATCGCTTAGTAGATCGTCTGGGCGAAGGGGGCATGAGCTATGTCTTTTTAGCTGAGCACACCAGGTTGCGCAAGATGGTAGCGCTAAAGGTGATGAAGGCTGATATTGCCATGACCAATAAGGTAGAGCTTTTTAGAGCTGAGGCTAAGCGTTTAGTTGCGCTGAATCATCCAGCCTTGACAGCTGTTTTCGACTTCGCCATGCATAAAGAGCAATGGCCAGTTATCGCCATGGAGTTGGTTAGCGGAGAAACGCTGGCTGACGTGCTGGTGCGCTTAGGGCCGCTACCCTTAGACGAAGCTTTGCTTGTGTTTAAGCAAGTCGCTGAGGGGCTTTCCTACATTCATCTTAAGGGGCTGGTGCACAAAGATCTTAAACCGGGCAATATTATGCTCGCCAAGCTTAGCCTTGATGGAGAGGATAATGGTAGAACCGCTGTAAAGATCCTTGATTTCGGTATTAGTCAATTTCACATATACGGAGACGACAATCCAGCTAGTAAAAGCTCATCTCAGCTAATTGTTGGCTCGCCTAGCTATATGAGTCCAGAGGAGTGGAGAGGCCAGGAAGTTACGCCTCGAACTGACCTCTATGCTTTTGCTTGCTCTCTCTATGAAGTCTTGACCGGTAGTGTGCCCTACCAAGGTGAAACCATTGAGGAGATCAAAGAGCAACACCTGACTGCGTCTTATCCTGGTCTGACTGAAAATAAAGTCAATCAAGTTTATCCAAATGATCTCGATCTTCTCCTGAAGAAACTTTTGGCTAAGGAGCCCGATGAGCGTGCTCGTAGTGCTCAGGAAGTAGTTCTGGCTCTTGATTCTATACTGGCAAAATTAACTTCAGGTGCTGATAGTAATTTGAGTCGCTTTCGTCAGAGTGCGCCTGCAGCTGGTGCAGCAGTGAGTCGAACTGTTGCTTTGGTTGCTATTGTTAGTTTTGTGCTGGCTGCTTCGATTATGGCTTTCTTCTGGCAAAATGCCAACGGAATACAATTGTCTACCTCAAAGAAAGGGCCAACAAAACCGCTGGCTGAAGAGAACCTAGCGGCTCAGTCTGAACAGAAAAATGCTATTCCATCTGGTAGCAAAATAGAGACCTTGAGCTTTCCCTCAGACTATTCTCTAGGGGTGCTTACTAACAAAAAGGGCGGTCGCTACGAGCTACAGGGTCGTGTGGCAATAGCGCTACCAGATGATGAAGGTTTCTCCTATAGCCCTTCGTCGCGTGTTCTCGCTAATCCGCAGCTGCTTGACGGTTTGGCGAGTCTTCCTCTTGTGGCAGTGAGAGTAGCTAGTGATACATCCGATAGTCAGGCGACATTGACTGCTGATTTTGTTAGAAAGCTTGCTACTAATAAGTACTTGCAGCAGCTTGATCTTTGGGCTGTAAATATCGGTCGACCAGCTGTCATTGCCATTGGCACTTTGCCTTCACTTAAAACTCTTTCAATCAGCGAGTGTTCTTTGTCCCAAGATATTCGCGATAGTTGGGGGCAAGACCTATCCCGGGCGCGTTGCTTGGAGACGATTGAGCATTTAAATGTTCACTTTATGTTGCCCACTGCAGAGGTGATTGATGCCTTAGCCAGAGCGAAGCGTTTGCGCGGTCTTACTTTGGTTGATTCCCCCCTGAGTGCTGAAAGTATTGCCAAAATAGTGGCAATGAAAAATTTGACTACTTTGGAGCTCAATAATTGTGCTGTTACTCCGCGGGCTGCATTGGCTTTTCTCACCATACCGAGTCTGCAGAAATTGGCTTTAGGACCAGAATGTATCATTGATTCGCAATTTCTAGATCGGGCTCTGCAAAAGCGTACTTTAGTCAATTTGTTTGTCGGTCCTATTGCTGAGAGTATCTCTGGTGCGAAGCTGCGAGACTATAAAACGCGTTTCTATGAGAAACAAGTATTTTTTAGATGCCAGGCCACACCGGTGTCTCACTAGCCTTTAGGCAGGGTGAAGACAAACATGGCGCCACCGCCGGGGGCGTCAGCTGCCCAAATGCTACCTTTGTGCATGTTGATAATTTGCTTGCAGAAAGCTAGACCTAGGCCGCTACTGCTGTCAGGAATAGCCTTAGCATCGTCGCCTTGGGCAAAGCTCGCAAATAGTTTTTGTTTGTCTTCGTCGCTTACTCCAGCGCCTTGATCGGCTACTGATATTTCAATCCAGTCGTCCATTGCCACCGCTGCAATGGTCAGAGTTTTGCTGCGCGGACTGTGTTTTATTGCATTTGAGAGTAGGTTTGTGAGAACTTGGGTAATGCGCCGAGAGTCGGCCAGTACCACTAGTGGTTCCATGGTTAACTCTATGGTTAAGGTTTTTGCTTCGGCTAAAGAACGAACGCTCTCGCTGGCCTGATAGACAATTTCTTGGATATTGGTAGGGCTCAGCTCTACAGTAAGCTTGCCTGCTTCCAGTTTGGAGTAATCGAGAATCTCATCAATAGTAAGTTTCATTGATTGGGCATTGCGTGAACAGACTGCCAGAATAGAGACTTCGTCTTCTGGCTTGAGCTTATCTTTTCTTCCGAGCATCGCTAATGAGGCATATATGGCCGTTAGCGGTGAGCGCAGTTCGTGAGTGATTTGAGCGATTAGTTCTTGTCTTCTTTGCACTGCTTCGACTGCTTCGCTGGCGTCACAGAGCGATATTACATAGCTGACTTTGCGTTCAAGCATGATTTGTGAAAGCCAGAGGTCAACCCAAAATTGTTCTCCGTTTTTGCCCTGGCAGAGCAGTCTGGCCGGAAAATGACGATTGACAAGATCGGCAAAAGTCGGTGTCTCGTTCATAAAAAGACTTGCTAGGTTTCGGTCTGCTAGTTCAGAACGGCCATAGCCAGTCATTCTTGAAGCTTGCAGTCCAGTAAAGCGAATGACACCCTGGCTATCGGTTATAAGTATGCCTACGCCAATGTTTTCTAGCAGAAGACGAGTGCGATCAGAAATTTCCTCTATTGTTTGCTGCTGCTCGGCAATGCGTTTTTGCAGGTGTTCAACCTCTAGGTTAGATGGTCTATGAGGATCTCCGGCCTGGCTCAATGTAGCTGTTCGACCTGCAAAAATGCGCAGACCTATCAACAAAATAACTGGAATGACCAACCAAGAGTTGGTCATTCCAGGAAACCAGGTTTTTGCACTAGGCAATGTTGCATTAAGTAGAATGCCTAGCAGCAGCAGTATTGCAAGAATATCGCATGCCAGTAGGCATTTTTTGGGTAGCAAGGAACTCCTGGCCTCTCAATGGTTGTCTGATAGTGCGTTTCTTTTGAACATTTGATTGCAGCGATTGAAGCGGAATCTATTGTATCAAGCGCTATTGCCTAGTGGCTCTTTCTCATGTGGTCTTTCACTTTGCCCTGATTTCCAGGAAGTTGCTTGTCTAAGAGTGTCGATAGATTGTCGTGGACGGTAAGTACAGTTTTGTTGTCGTTTGCTGTGCGTAGCGCTTGAACTAGTTCCATTGTTTCTTTGTGGGAAGGCTTGTGGCCGGTGGTTTCAATCATGCGCATTGCTACTTGGTAGTAGCCTTCACCGGGTCTTACTTGTCCGGCTTCTTTGATGTCTTTCGGAGCTTCAGGCTTGTTTCTGGGTTCGTAGCACTCGGGTGCTCTTTCCTGTCTTTGCTCGGGGCGAACCGGTGACCGTCGCTCTGGTTGATTACTGCTGCCTTCACCGCTGTTTCCAGTTCCTGATCTGCCTTCAACTTCTCTTTGATCTCTTCTGATTGGCGTAGGCAGAGGCATACGCTCTAGCCCTAGGCTGTTTCTGCCGAGGTCATGCTCTCCACCTCCTTTGATCTCTTTGCGTTCGTGAGCTAACTCTGCTCTCAATAGTTTGACAGCGTTATGGCTAGGGTGATGTTTGTCGTCCCATGCTGCCCGCATTTCTTCTACAGCTCTAGTTTGAGGGGTATCTTGGGGATGCATGCGCAAGTAGATATCTAGATCATTCTTGCTAATTTTGCCATCATGCTTGCCTGTTTTCGCAATATCTAACTCTTGCAGCAAGCTACCGCTATGGAGCACCTTTGACAAGCGCGCTGCTTCTTGAGTGTCGCTTGGATATCTGCGGCTGTTATCGACTATTTCCATGGCAGGCAAACAACCGGCAACCATAGCATTGCGATCATTGCATTTGCTGAAGTTGTTGAAAGACTGCCCGCTCATCAGTTCTCTGTAATCGAGGTTGCAATTGTCACGAATTGATTTGCTTGGATTCTCGGAGACTTGGCAGTTTTCGAGGTTGTTAACTTGAACCATGGTAAATACTCCTTAATAGCGACAATTTCGGAAAGTGTTAATCGTGGGGGCGACTGCGGATGGTTAAAGTTGGGCGTTAATTCACTGGCGCCTTCGCTTTCGTAACAATGAGAATAGAGGGGCAATCTGAAAAACTCTTGAAATCTCAGAGCGGTTTCAAAAATTTCAAAATTTTGGTAAGCAGACCTAGGCCAAGTTCAATTTGACAGCGACCAAAATAGTCTGGACCCGCTTGCGCTTGGCCAGGTTTCTATTTGAGAATTTTCTGCCCTGTCTAGGCTAGGTCGTCACTGCTGCTTTCTGTTAATTAACCAGCTTGTAGCCAAGCCCGTGTACCGTCTCGATAGGGCACGAATCTTTGATTTCGGCAATTTTTTTGCGCAGAGTTTTCATGGTTGTATAGACTGTGCCAATCGCTACCTGGCTGTCGGAGTGCCAGACGCGTTCAAGTAGGGCCTCGGGGCTGAAGACTTCATTGGGGTTGCGCATAAGAAATTCTATTAAAGCCTGCTCTTTTGGCAAAAGCTTCACTGCTTCTCCAGCGATGGAAAATGTTTTGGACTTGAGATCGAACAGCAGATCGCCGCAGACTATTTGGTTGGTGCCAGTGCCACCGAATCGTCTCAGTAACGCTCTGACTCGGGCAGCCACTTCTCTGGTGTCAAAGGGTTTGGTCAGGTAGTCATCGGCTCCGGTATCTAGACCGCAGGTCTTATCTGCGATGGAGCCTCGGCCTGTTAGCATCAATACAGGAGTAGCGGCTCCCTTTTGACTTTGTCGCAGCTTGGCGCATAGCTCGATACCGCTAAAGCCAGGAACCTGCCAATCAAGGATGATGACATCGTATTCGTAGGCGCTCATTAGCTCCCAGGCCAAATTGCCATCCTCGGCTAGTTCAACTAGATAGCCTTCGGCCTCTAGCTCGATTTTCAAGAGAAACGATACATCGATTTCATCTTCAACGATGAGAATTTTAGCCACGGCCGACCTCGAGAAAGCTTTATGATAACGCTATTCACTAAATGCTTATCAATATTTGGGCTGTCAAATCATTGAATTGTTCGGCAGGGTTTTCTCCTACTGCTTGACTGCGTATTATAGAATGTAGTAGAAAAATTGAAAAACAAAATTGCATGGGCAGGGGCCAACACAATTTTGTTTAGAAGAAAGGCTCCGGACTCAAATCTTGTTCTCTTTGGTTATTAGTGCAGCCAAGATCCTTACTTAAAATCTTCCATGAGGAAGGGTCGGTAGTACTGATCGGCTTGCTTTCTTATTGTTTCGAACTCAGCGGTGAGCAGCTTGGTTTCCATGGCAAGCAGCTGCTGCAGTTTGAGAGCATTGGCCTTCTTGCGGCGTGACTTCGCTTTGTCAGCGAAGAGGTTGAGCAAAAGCTCTGGAGTGAGCAGACCGGCAACCAGAGCGACAAAAGCCACCGGCTTTTTCAGGCCGAGCTTAGCGCCGAGGGTAACCATTTCTTGATTGATGTCAGACTGCGTGCTGATGCCGAGGCAAGGCACAGAGTTGGCAGCAAGGAAAGAGACGACTTGGGGGCCGGTAAACTGGCCCGCTAGTTGTCCGTCAACAAAGGCAACGTCGATTGATTGGGGCGTCACCTGGTCGTCTTGATCGGCTTCGTTAATGCCGATGGCATTGCTAGAATCCGCTGAGACGCTGCGCAGACCGATGATCCATTGGACCACGTGGCCTTGCGTTTCGAGTAACGTTTTGATGGCTTTACCCATAGAAACGCTGTCTTCAATTAGTAAGATTTTCATTGAAACCTCTTTCTGAAGACCAGCGGAAGATGAAGGACAGGGAAGCCAGTACAACCAGAGCTTTGTCAGCTTGGTTGCCTATGGCTGCCCTGCCTGCATCTCAGTTAGTCTTCAAGTTTGATGTGAATGCCCAGGGCGTTCTCGCCGCATTCGGCGCGAACGTTGCGGGCGTAGTCCATGAACTCTTCGATTTCTTGCACCGACTTAGGCGCATCGGTTTGAACGTAGGCACCGGTGGCGGTGACCTCGATGTTGTCTTCGATGCGAATGCAGATGCCACGATAGGGCTCGGGAATGCGTTTGTCGGTAAGCGACAAGTAGATGCCGGGCTCGATGGTCAGCACCATTCCTTCAAGGAACGGCCTGCCGACATCTTTGCCACGCTTCTTGCCTGCCGATCTTCCGCTCTTGGCCGCTTCGACCAGACTGCGCTGGCGATACTTGCCGACATCATGCACGTCCAGACCAAGCCAATGGCCCAGCCCGTGCGGCATGACGTCGCTCATGCTGAGGCCGCCTTTGCCCATGGGGAAGCCCAGGGAATTGAGGCCGTTGACGAGCACATCTTCGCAGATCTTTTCCAGCTGGTCCCAAGTTACTCCTGGCTTGATGGCGGCAATGGCAGCCAATTGACTGGCCAGAACCACTTCGTACAGTTCTTTCTGAGCCACAGTGAAGCGCCCAGACACCGGGAAAGTGCGGCTGATGTCAGAGGCGTAGCCTGCGATTTCGCTGCCGGCATCAATGAGAACCAGGTCGCCGTTGTTGAGTGTGCTCAAGCCAGCCGGGTAGTGCAAGCACAGGCCGTTGACTCCAGCTGCGACGATGGTGTCGTAGGAGGCCGCACCGCCATTGGTGGCGAAGACAAATTCGAGCACACCCTTGAGGGCAAACTCACTTCTGCCTGCCAGGCAATGGCTCATGGCGGCGCGGTGGGCAACGCTGCCGACCTGGCCGCTGCGGCGCATGATCGCCAGTTCTGCCGCCGACTTGACCAGGCGTTGCTCTGCCACGATGGCGAGAGGGTCGCGCTGGCGCGCGGCGTTGTCTGCCAGTGCGCTCGTGACGAGGGCATCGAGCTTGGCATTGACGCCGCTCTTGAAGTAGATGGCCTTGGCTTTCTTGGCCAAGCGGGAGAGCACCATCTTGGCTGAGCCGATTTTGTAGGCACGGTCAGCGCCAAAATCGCTTTCGGCACCGCTCACGCCAGCGCGCTTGCCATGCCAGATTTCTTCGGCCGGACTGTGGGGCTGGACGAACATAATGAAGCGATTTTGACCCTCCCCTGCGCTATGTTCAGCGCTGGAAGCAGAGCCAGAAAGACCGGTTTTGTCAAAGACCAACATGCAGTTGGCCTCAGTAAAGCCGGTCAGATAAAGAATGTCAGAAGAGGCCCGGTAACTGAAAGTGTTGTCACTGCCGTTGCGCAAGACCTCCGGGTTAGAGCAGATGATGGCGAGCGAACCAGCGGGAAGAGCGGCGAACAGCCGTTCTCTTCGGGCCGCGTATTCGCTAGCCGTGATAGATCGCGACATAGTATTTCCCCTTAAGGAGGTTTTTTTTGGGGCTGGTAGCCCATAAAAATCATGCCTAGGCAATCAGACCTGCGATGGCCGCTGTCAGCCAGGTGCCCATGTTCGCGGCGAGCAGAGCGCGCAAACCCATGCGAGCAATTTCACCGCGACGCTCTGGAGCCATGGCACCAAGACCGCCGATGTTGATGCCAATGGAACTGAGGTTGGCAAAGCCGCACAGGGCCACCGTGGCAATCAGCTGGGTATGAACAGCCAGTTGATAATTGGCGGTGCCTTTGATGACGGTTGCTAGTTCGCCATAGCTGACGAATTCGTTGACGAGAATTTCGGTGGCCACCAGGCGACCGACATGAAAACATTCATGCCAGGGCACGCCGAGCAACCAGGCCAGTGGCATGAAGAGGTAGCCGAAGACGTCTTGAATCTGCAGAGCATGACCGCCGAAGGAGAGAGTGGCACCGAGCATGCCGTTGATGAGGGAGACGAAGGCCACTGCCACCATCACCATTACCATGACGTGCACGGCAATCTCCCAACCAGTCATGGCCCCTTTGGCGATGGCATCAAAAGCGTTGGCAGCTTTGCCTTCTTCGCTTATGGTAACCTCACCGGCAAGCACGCGCTTATCGGTTTCGGGCCACATGATTTTGGCGATGAGAATGCCAGCCGGAGCCGACATAATTGAGGCCGCCATGAGCCAGGGAGCGGGCATGCCCATGGCAGTATAGGCCACCAGAGCCGAGCCCGAGATGGTCGCCATCGCTGCTGCCATGGAGGTGAACAGCTCTGAAGAAGAGAGCTTGCTCATGTAGGGGCGAATCAGAGTTTGCGACTCGACTTGGCCGACGAAAACTGCCGCGGTGCTAGAGAGCGCTTCGCAACTGCTGATGCCCATGGTTTTGGTCAGCACTTTGGACAGTTTCGAGATGATGAACTGCAGCACCCCCCAGTAGAAGAGTAGCGAACTGAGGGCAGAGATGAAGATGATGCTGGAGCCCACGCGGATGACGAAGAGAAACTTGCCGTGGGCAAGTTCATCGCCGACTACGAAAGCGGCTCCGTCAACTGCGTAGTCGAGCAGTTTGTTGATGCCTTGGCCGAGCAGAGCGAAAGCATCGCGAGTGCCCGGCACTTTGAGAATGAGGAGGCAGACCACCACAGTAGTGACCAGCCCGGCGAAGGTGGAGCGCCAGACGATGGCCTTGCGGTTATTGGAGAGGAGGTAGGCCAGACCAAGAATGGCGGCGATTCCTATCAGAGGTTGTAATGTAGACATATTCAATTACCTTGTACTGGTTAAAAAGACGGCCAACGCTTACGCTGCGGTGGCAGATTAGAAAACTTGGTTACTGCGCTGCTTTGGCCTCTGCTTCTGCCGCGTGGTAGGTGGTCAGTTCGTAGGTGCCGTCAGCGTTCTGCTTGACGTCGCAGCGATGACGGTCGAAGAACGCCGCAGCGGTGATGCCTGTGTCGTCGCAGAGGTTGCGAAATTCGACGTCAGACATGACGATCAGGCGGTCAGCAATGCGCTGTCGCAATTCGCCTGAGCTGAGGGTTTCGCGTTTGGGAGGGTTCTTGGGATCGAGAGTAATTCTCATCTTGTTTCCTTTGAAAAAAGAACCGCCCAGGTCTTTTCGACACTGAGCGGTTCTCGCCTAATCTTCGGCTTTTGCTAGCCCTGCCTTCAGAAGGCCGAGCTGCCGACGGCCAGGAGACCAATTGCACCGATGCATTTCTTGCATCTCATGTCTTTGGTCCTTACTTGCTGTTATGGATGTTGCCTACAGTCTCTTCGACTTCGGCATCGGGCACCGAATATAGGGTCAAGACCTCGGAGCTGATTGCCACGCTGCCGGAGATCTCTTCGGTGATGACGAAACGCGCCCCCCGCTCTTTCAGGCTATCGACCTGAGTGGTGCGGCGGGCACGGGCAATGATGTTGACTGCGGGGTTGAGGCGGTGAGCCATTTCCACAGCTGCCAACAGAACCTCTGGGTCAGAGATGGTGAAGACTATGTTGCGGGCTAGCGATAGTCCAGCGTGGTTGAGCACCTCAGGTCTGCTAGCATCTCCGTACATGATGTTCAAGCCAGCCCGCTTTTCTTGACGCACAACCAGAGGGTCGTATTCGACGACCATGAAGGCGATGTCCTGGGCGTTCAAGGCTCGCACCAGGTTGCGGCCGGCCATGCCATAACCGACCACGATGGTATGGTCTTCGAGCTTTTTGCTTCCAGCTCCACTGCCCATACGGCCTGCACCCCACGATGCCGGGATAACGCGGTCGAGCAGTTTCTGCAATTTCTCGGCCACGGCGATTGTAGCCGGGGTGAAGAACATTGAGAGAATGGCTACGGCCAAGACCAGTTGATTGAGGCGGCTGTCGAGAATGCCAGCGCTGAAGCCGAGCTTGGCGAGCACGAACGAGAACTCGCTGGCTTGTGCCAAGGTAACACCGGTGAGCAGCGCTACCCGCCAGGAGTGACCCATGGCAAAGGTGGCAACGAAAGCAACCACTGTCTTGATTGACATCAGCGCCACTACCAAGCCCAAGACCAAGAGCGGCTGATCGACTAGCACGCGCCAGTCAAAGAGCATGCCGATGGAGACGAAGACCAGGCAGTTGAGAATCTCGCGGATGGGCAGAACTTCAGCCAGGGCTTGATGACTGAACTTAGAGTCAGAGATGACCAGGCCGGCAATGAATGCACCCAGGGCCATGGAGAGGCCGAAGTGCGACGTTGCGAAGGCTGTTCCCAGGCAGAGCAAAATGATGCTGAGCACAAAGGCTTCACGCTTTTTGATGCTAGCAACATGGTTGAGAAACCAAGGAATAAGAAAGCGAGCTGCTGTACCTGCCAGGGCCACAAAGAGTAGGGCCTTGCCGGTGGTGAGAGCTACGTCCATCAGGCTGCCGCCGCTTCCCGCCAAGTAGGGCGTGAGCAGCACCATGGGAACGATGCAGAGGTCCTGGAAAATCAGGATACTCATTATTGCTCGGCCATGGGTCGACTCAAGTTCGCCTCGATACTCAAGAATGCGGATGACGAGTGCCGTGCTCGACAGCGAGACCAGCATGCCAATGAAGATGGCGGTGTTGAGCGGCATGCCAAAGCTGTTTATCAGTGCGGCTGTAGCAGCAATAGTCAGGGCAATTTGGGCCGTTCCCGCAATCAGTAGAAACTTCTTCAGGCGCAGGAAAGTCTTGACCGAGAAC
Source organism: Obscuribacteraceae bacterium (SeqCode) (assembly GCA_044378815.1). Taxonomy (GTDB): domain Bacteria; phylum Cyanobacteriota; class Vampirovibrionia; order Obscuribacterales; family Obscuribacteraceae. The sequence continues at coordinate 26,096 of JBIPOV010000044.1, forward strand.
TCGATACCAGCCTCAAAAAGAAGCAGCACCAAGCCGATTTCTGCCAATACTTCGATGGCATGGGTTTCGCCGACAAGGGCGAATGCGTGAGGTCCAAGGACCACACCGGTGATGAGAAAACCTAAGACTGAAGGTAGGTTGAAGCGGTGAAAGATCACCACCATCGCTACCCCCAGCCCGAAGACAATTAGCAAGTCGTGAAGCAGGGCTGTAACTGGCATAGCTTTTTCCATTAACAAAGCGAGGAGTGCGTTGCCGCACACCTCTGGGTTGAAATTAGAAAGGGGGTCTACTATGTAGACCCCCTTCGTTAGTCATTTACGACAAGCAGCGTTTGCTACCTGTGAGCCTCTCGCTCAGCGATGGGCTTACTTGGCTTTCCGCTTGCTGGCCTTGGCCTTGGCTGCGGGTTTTGCCGTGGTGGCAGCGCTGAGCTGGGCGAAGTGCTGTTCGACGGCTTCGTTGTGAGCACGGCCGGCGGCCATGATCGCTTCGATTTCGTCCACTTCTTTGGCGACGCCAGCAGTGAGCACTTCATTGCCCTTGGCCGTGATCACCACATCGTCTTCGATGCGGATGCCGATGCCGCGGTACTTCGCCGGCACGCGGGTCTCGTCGGCCATGACATAGATGCCGGGCTCTACGGTGAAGGCCATGCCCACTTGCAGCGGACGCTTCTTGCCCACCTGGCTGCGAGTGCCATAGGTGCCAACGTCGTGCACATCGAGACCAATCCAGTGACTGGTGCCGTGCATGAAGAAGTCGAACAGAGTGAGCGGCTTGTCAGCGTTGGCTTTCTTGCTTGCCTTCTTGCTCGAGTCTTTGCTAGCGGTCTTGGCCTTCTCGTTCTTCTTGGTCCAGGCATCGACGACCTTCTTTTCGCCAGCGGCGGTGAGGTGGGTCTTGGGCAGGATGCCCAAGCGCACCAGACCAGCGCGCAGCGTGTTGCAGGCAGTCTCGTGCACATCGGCCAGGCAGACACCAGGGCGAGCCATGGCAATGCCGGCCTTTTCAGCGGCAAGGACGATCTCGTAGAGTTCGCGCTGAGCTGGGCTGAACTTACCGTTGACCGGGAAGGTGCGAGTGATGTCGGAGGCGAAGCCGTCGAATTCGCAAGCGGCGTCGATCAAGAGCAGGTCGCCGTCGTTGAGCGCGGCTTTGTTCTCGATGTAGTGCAAGCAAGTGGCGTTGCTGCCACCGCCGACGATGCTGGTGTAGGCCGGATAGCTGGCGCCGTTCCACTTGAAGATGGCTTCGAGCGAGGCCTGCACCTGATACTCCATCATGCCCGGGCGGGTGAGGCGCATCGCTTCGATGTGGGCCGCCGCCGAGATCGCACCAGCATGACGCATGATGGCAATTTCGGCTGGTGACTTGAAGAGACGCATCTCGTGGATGATCTCTTCGGGGCTGACCAGCGGCTTCTGGGATTTGCCCCAGAGAGCACGGAACTGCTGGTCGAAGTGCTCGTTGCGGTCGAAGCGGTAGTAGACCTGGTCGGCTTCAGCCAGCAGCGGACGCATCACACTGTCGAATTCGTCGATTGTGTGAGCTTCATCAGCACCGAACTGATTGACTGCGCCTTCTGGTCCGAAGCGAACGCCGGTCCAGATTTCGCGGGTGCGATCCTTGGGGCGAACGAACATGATGAAGCGGCTCTTGCCTTTCGCCTTGACGAAGACGAGCACAGCTTCCGGTTCGGGGAAGTTGCTCAGATAGAGCATGTCCGAGGAGGGCCTGTAGGCATACTCGGTGTCGTTGCTGCGAGTGCGCTCAGGGTTGGTGACGATCACCGCCACTGAACCCTCAGGCAGGCGCTTGAGAAATTCCTTGCGCCGGCCGGCGAAGAAGTCGGGGGCGAGAGCTGGTCTCGGGGAGGCCGTGAGTTTATAGGGGGTTTTGTTCATTTGAAATCTCCTTACTGAATTTTAGTTTGCTTGGCCTCAGAAAGGAACCTCTTGGTAATGAGGTTTCATCTCCGTAGCTTTGACAAAGGGCAAAGCGCCAAGCCCAAAATAAGCAGCAGTAGCAATGGTGGAAGTGCTGAAAAGCTCGCTGAGTAGAAATCGGCCCGAGCAAGTGCTACCCCCATTTCTGAGGGTAGCCCTTGGCTATTGGGTCGCCACTCGTCTGATTACTCAGGCGAGTGGCTCTATCCGACAGTACTGGCAGGCTTAGACCGTGCCGACCACCACCGTCACCGCCTTCGACAGGTCGAAGTTGGCGCGGATGAAAGCGTTGACCGCTTCCTTGGTGACCGCCTGGTAGTTGGCAGCCTGCTTGTCCATCAGCTCGACACCGACACCGGCGAAGGTGTAGGTGCTGATCGTGCTGGCGATGACGTTGGGCGAGTCGAGGCGGACGACGAAGGCGCCGACGGCACCTTTGATCGCTTCGTCGAATTCGCGGTCGTTGATGCCTTCAGCCACGTACTTGGCCACCACCTCGTCGATCAGCTTGAGGGCCTTGTCGACGTTGGCGGGGTTCACCGTGATGCTGATTTCGAAGTGACCGTCGCCGAACATCGGGTTGTTGAAGCCCGAGCGGATGCCATAGGTGAGGCCGTGCTCCTTGCGCAGCACGTCTCCCAGGCGGGAAGACAGAGTCGATTCACCCAGGGCAGCGTTGGCCACCTTGGCGGTGTAGAATTCGGGGGTGCCGAACTTCACCGTGCTGGGAAGACCGATGAGGATGGACACGCTGGTCATGTCAGGGACATGCACCACATGCTTGACCGCCTTCTCCAGTGCCACCGCCGGGACCACAGGGATGGCCTGGGGCTCGAGGGCGTTGACCGGAGCCCAGCTGCCGAAAGCCAGGTCGACCAGGCGGAAGGCCTCGTCGGCGGCGATACCACCAGCGATGGTGATGATCGTGCTCTTCGGGCTGTAGTACTGAGCGTGGAAGGCCTTGATGTCTTCGATGGTGATCGTCGCCAGCTCAGCCAGCATCTGCTCGTGCGGCTTGGCGTGATGCACGGCCCCAGCGGGGTAGAGTGCGGCCGAGAGCTTCTGCGAAGCCAGTTCGTCCGTATCGGACATGGCCTCTTCGAAGTACGACTGCAGCTGCAGCTTGGCCTGCTCCAGCTCGGCTTCGGGGAAGAGCGGGTTGCGCAGCGCGTCACCGACCAGGGCGATGTAGACGCCGAAGTCGGAGGTCACCACCTTGCCGCTCAGGTTCGAGTTGTAGGTGTCGCTGCCGAATTCCATGCGAGCGCTCATTTCTTCGAGCATCTCGGCAATCTGCGACTTGCTTGCCTTGGCGCTGCCCTTGTTGAGCAGCATGGCGGCGAGCGTGGCAACGAGCGACTTGCTCTCGGGGCTGTAGCAGTCGCCGGCGCGCACCTTGAGGGTGACGGCCACGGTCTTGGCGCCAGTCATCGGCATCACCTGCACGGCGACACCGTTGGCGAAGACCTTTTCATTGGTCTGGGACTTGAAAGACACGGCTTCCTCCTTGGTTGCGGCCGCCTCTTCGTAGCTTGCACCATCATCACCGTCAGCCTGAGGCACGGCCGTGAGGTCGTGCACCTGGCCAGCAGGAGCGGTAGCAGCCACCGGGGTGACCTGGGGAATGAACGTACCGACAGTGCGGTTGTTCTCGCTGAAGTAGCGAGCGGCAACGTCGCGCACCATATGCGGTGTGACTGCGTCGAACTTGTTGTCGTAGTCGATGTACTCCTTCCACGTGCCGACGACTTCGGCATGGCAGAGCTGGCCGAGCAGGGCCATCTGGTTGTCGGAGCCGAGGGCAGTGCCCTTGCGGTTGGCCTGCTTGACACGGTTCAGCTCTTCTTCAGTGACGAGCTCGGTGGCCATGCTGGCCATGACCTTGAGCAGAGCCGCCTCCACCACTTCAGGCTTGACGCCGGGAGCGCAGGTGGCGTTCATGATGAACAGGCCCGGGTCGAGCATTTCGGACGAACCGGCATCGCACGACACCGCCAGGCGGGTCTCGATCAGCGCCTTGTAGAGGCGGCTGGCACGCTGACGCGAACCGCCGAGCACACGGCCGAGGGCCGAGAGGGCGTACGAATCTTCGTGCATGGCTTCGGGCACATGGAAGCCGATCATGACCGAGGCCGGCTTGGTGCTCGGCTTGACGATCTTGAAGCGGCGCTCGCCCGACTGCGGGGGCTCCTTGGTGTAGACCTGCGGAATCTCGTGCTCGGAGCGCGGGATCTTGCCGTAGGTCTCGCTGATGATGGTCAGACACTCGATGGTGTCGAAGTCACCGGTGACCATGAGCGTAGCGTTGTTGGGCCAGTAGAAGGTGTCGTAGAACTGCTTCATGCGCTCGAGGGGCACGTTCTCCACATCATCCAGCCAGCCGATGATGGGGTGGTGGTAGGGGTGCTCCTGGAAAGCCGTGGCCATCAGGTGCTCGTGCAGCAGCGAGTTCGGGTCGTTCTTGGAGATTTCGAACTCGTTGCGCACCACGGTCATCTCGCTGTCGCGGTCCGACTGCCGCAGCGAGAGATTGCGCATGCGGTCCGCCTCCATGGTGATCAGCTCACGCAGGTAGCGGCTCGGCACCTTCTCGAAGTAGTTGGTGCGGTCATACGAGGTGGTGGCGTTGAAGTCCGCACCGAGCGGCTTCAGGCTCTCCACCAGGTTGTAGTTGGGGGTGCCCTTGAACATCATGTGCTCAAGGAAGTGGGTGGAGCCGGTGTGGCCGACCGCTTCGTTGCGCGATCCGACCTTGTAGACCACCATGCTCGTCACCACCGGGGCGGCGTGGTTCTCGATCAAGAGAACCTTGAGGCCGTTGCCCTTGTGGCGATACTCGACGATGCCATCGATTTCTTCGATCTTCTCGAAGCCGAGGCTTTCAACAGTGCTGTTCGTGTTCATAAGTTTGCTCCTAATGCAGGCTGACCAACTTCGCTTGAAATTGGCTCAGTCTGCGGGTTTGGATTGTTAGAGTTGAGAATTTGTCTTCTGCTCGCTTTGGCGGCGCTGATTTAGCGCTTACTTAGCGATGAGCTCGAGGGCGAAAGAAAGCTGGTTGTCGTTGGGCGAACCCAGGCGGGTCTTCGGCGTTTCCACGAGTTTGACTTGGTGGTCGGGCTCGATGCCATAGCTCTCGCTGGAGTTGCCTCCGTCGCCGAGCCACTTGCCGCTGGGAGTGAAGTAACGCAGGCTGGTGATGTGCAGACTGGTGCCGTTGGGCATGCGCAGCACAGATTGGCCAATGCCCTTGCCAAAGGTACGCTCACCAACTACGGTGGCGCGGCCATTGTCTTTCAGGGCTCCCGTGAACATCTCCGAGGCCGAAGCCGAGTGTCCGTTCACGAGAATGACGATCTGCTTGTTGCCGGCGATAGCCTTCAGGCGCTGGACATGCTGATCTCTGACGCGACCACTAGTCTCGTCTTTGACGCTGATCACCAGGTCTTTGGGATTTACCGAGAAGGTGCTCAGGCTGTGGCCAGAGCCAGCGTCACGCTCGCGAATCGAAACCAGCTTGCCATCGTTGATGAACAGGCTGGTCAGTTGCAAGCAGACATTGACGTCACCACCGGGGTTGAAACGCAGGTCGATGATGAGCTTGTCGGTGGCGCCGAGCTTGCCGATGGCCGCGGCCATTTCGTCAGCAGCGTCCTGCTCCATGAAGTGCTCCAGGCGAATGTAGCCGACCTGCTTGCCGTTGGCAGCCGTCAGCATCTTCGAAGAGACCACCTCGGTTTTGACGACACCGCGCACGATCTTCAAGGTAATGTTCTTGCCACCGCGGGTGACAACCACACTTACCTCTTCGCCGACCTTGCCGCGCATTTGCGTCACCATCGACTTGATGGTGGCATCCTTGGCGGAAACGCCATTGATCGAGACGATGGCGTCGCCATTGCGCATACCGGCTTGCATGGCTGGGCCGCCGATTTTCACATCTTTGATCAGCGGGTAACCGCTGTCATCGGTAAGCATGAGAGGACCTTCGTTAGGGTCCTTGGCCATCACAGGCTTACCGTCTTGATCTACTTTGGCTTCGACACCGACACCGATGCCGGCGAATTCGCCAGAGGAGCGCTCGTCTTGGGCCTTGACGGCTTCAGGGGGGAGCAGTGAAGCGTAGTGGTCACCGGTCGATTTGAGCATCTCGTTGGCAAACTTGATGGCGTCTTCGTCGGTTTTGATCTGGTTGTCGTACTTGTGTTCCCATGCCGCCCAGTCTTTCAACTTGGAGGTGTCGTAGGCATGGTCGGCAGCGGTCTGCCAGGTGCGGTGATAAAGTTCGACAGGGGTGACCTGCTCTTGCATGGGCACGATGTAGATGGCCAGTGCAACAAGCAGAAGGAAAAGGTTGAAGCCTCCGAGGAGGACTCCTGAAAAAAGGCGTGCGAATATGCCAGCCTTTTTCGCCGCAGGGGCGAGGGGCGGTTTGATGTTCATTTCATTTCTCGATTTCTTCGAATACTCTTGGTGTTAGCAAGGTTGATAGAAGTGGCCATCGGATGGATGCTCGAACGCGCCCGCAGAGGCAAGTTCGAGAGCCCAGGGGTGGCCGGTTAAAGAGCTAGGTAGAAAAACGACTGATGAGGCCACTTATCTGCTGAGCCACTGCTGCGCAAATGTTTGACTTGGCCAGGTGATAGAGGGCGTTACTGAGCGTGTCAATTCGACCGAGGGTCGGTGATGCTTAAAACTCTTCAGGTGCGCGCGGTAGTCGTTTATTTGTTTTGATTTACTGAAAAAGAAAGAATTGGATAACAACTGAACCTAATGACTAGAAGTCATGAACTTCAAATTAATGAAATCAAAGATCTGGTGAGATGTTCGGGTCATAAAAATAATGGACCCGTATATAAACCTAGACTCATAGTTAATAACTAATCATGACCTGTTTACTTCTGCGGCCTAGGTGGCCCCGGCGCCAGATTTTTTATAACGGCCGGGTTTGCAAGTGATAAAAAGGCCTGTTTTTTTTGAGAAAAGTAGGTCTAGGCTCAAAAAAAGAGCCAGGTGAGCGCCGTCTTAAGAATGGATGTCAAGCGGAGTTAGTGCATGGCGAAGGTTAGCGCACCCTCTAAGTGGCGGGCTGCCAAGGGCGCGCGTGAAGTGAGCGAACTTTGAAGCTTGCTTGTTGTCTAGTAGAACGAGGCTGCCGATGTTTTGGCGCTTTCTATGTTGAGTACATGTTCGCGGGCTTCAGCCACCACATACAGTGAGCCTGTTATGCAGATCAAATCATCAGGTTCGGCTACTGCTAAAGCTTTGTCTATGGCCTCTGCTACCGATTGCGTCACACTCACTTCCGGCCTATCAATCTCAAAGACATTGAGTAAGTCAGCAATTTGATTGGGGTCCATAGATCTTGGATTAGTGCTCTTAGTAGTAATCACAAGTTTGCTCATGGCCGCCAATTCTTTCCAGATGGCCGAAATGTTCTTGTCGGTGTTGACCCCTACGATAAAAATACAGTGCTTTTTGTTGAAGACACTTTTTATGGCAAGGGCAAGGGAAGCTGCCGATTCGTGGTTATGGGCGCCATCAGCAATGATTACAGGCCCTCTATTCGACTCAGAAATAGGGTGAGAGAGTATTTCTAGGCGACCACGGATAACTGCTGTGGAGAGACCTCTGACAATCGCCTCGTCGGTGATTTCTAACTCGCCTCGTTGACGTAAGCCAAGAATGGTAGCAACAGCGGTGGCGGCGTTGTTAATCTGGTGCGCCCCAAGCATCTTTATACGTAGCTCTAGGTTTGCTCCCAGGCCTTCCATAGAAAAAGTCTGTCCTTCTAAGTCTTGAGAAATTGGCTTGATTTTATACTTCTTGCCTACATCAATCAGCTCAGAGTCGACTTCATGGCAGCGGCGGCCTACTGCTGTGCGAGCCCCTGCATCTTTCTGTGGGGCGAGAATAGTAAGGCAATGAGGTACAACAATTCCGGCCTTGTTTGCCGCTATTTCGGTCTGGGTGCTGCCTAATATTTCGGCATGCTCTAGGCTGATTGGCGTTATCACTGCAGCGGCTTTGGTGTCAAAAACGTTGGTGACATCATAGCGACCACCCAGGCCAACTTCAACAATTTGCCACTGAACCGGTTTGGCGGCTGATTTAACCAGGTGGAAAAATAGAGCAGTCAGAATGCCAAAAGTAGAAATGGTGTTGTTGCCAGCATCTCGTTCGGCTTCAACACTAGACTGAATCTCTGCCACACCCTGGGCAAACTGGTCATCCGCCACTGATTCAAGGTCGAAAGCGATGCGTTCAGTATAGTCATGCAAGTGAGGGCTGGTGTATAAAGCCACGTGTTGACCGCCAGCTTTGAGAATGGAGGCCAGATAGGTGCTAGTTGAGCCCTTGCCCTTTGAGCCGGTGACATGAATAGTGGGAGTGCCCTTGTGTGGGTCACCCATGCGATTGAGCAAAGATTTCATCGAAGGCAGGCCCATGGTTGGTCCGCGGGCGCCAAAAGTGGCTCTTTCCATGTCTGGAAATGCTTGTAGAAATGCCAGTGCTTCCTCGTAATTCATGCCAATGATTTTTTCTTTCGGATGTGGATGCTGATCTAAAATCCCTGACCTGTAACTAAACAGGATTTTGAGCAAGTTTACAAGTTTAAAAGAGGTGCCCGCTATTCGTTGGCACTCAATATAAGCTAGTCAATAGGCCTTAACCAGGCGCCACTGGCGATTCTTGATAAATGTGGTGGCGCTAAGAAAAGCGCGGCTATGAAAATGCAACATTATTATCAAAAGCTGTTGGCTACCGTGTTTTCAAGAGCTTCGCCAGCCGTTTAATAATCCCTGCAATTAGTGGTTTCACCACTGGCGAGCTAGAGAAACCCTGAAAATTGCCTCTGCCTGTGCTGCAAAAGCTGCTGCCTTTATTGGTTTGCTCGACCTTCTTTATTAGTCTGAGGTCTATTCGCAAGCGCCTAGATTGTCTCAGGTATTTCTCTTAACCCAGACTATTTCCTTCTCTTTGAGAAATTCCCTCTTTCTTTGTGAAAGCGGTCACTTCTTGGCGCATCTCTCTTGAGGTACTGACTATGTTAGAAACTTGTAGTGGGCTACTTTGGGGTAGCATTAGTGCTATTCTCAATTGCCTAATGCTGCCACTAATGATAGTGGCAATGTTTAGTGCGATTATGGGTGCTTCTGGTGCACCGATTGGCGCCATATTGGCTGATGGAATTCAGACAATTAGCGCTTTTGCTTTTGAGATAGGGCTGCGTCTATTTCGCGTTGCTCTTGCCTGCCTAGTTATTTTGACTCGGGCCCTTGCGCGCCTGCTGATTATGGCCTATGGCTTTTATACTGCCAAGAAATAATTAGGCTGCCCATTGCTTTACCGATCTGTCTCATGCTCTATCCTGTTTGCGAGCGAGGATGGGACAGATTAGTAAGCTTAAGCATTGCCGACCCTTTGAGACTTCAACCTCAGTTTGCCGCTCGTGATTATGGCGCTGATAATTACCAAATGAGCACCAGGCATAGTCAACAGCCCGCCATCGAGAGGCTTTTTGAAGAACCATAGATAGGCAAGCAGACCAGTCTGCTAAACTGGGTCCTCGCTAACTGGTCAATATGGGTCAAGAATTTGGAGTTTTTGATTAGAGGCGATGCGCTTCCGGGCGAACCCTTTTATAAATCATTGGCACGGTCTATTCGAGAAGCCATAGACTCTGGCTCGGCCTTGCCCGGCAGCCAGATGCCAGCAGCCAGGCAGTTGGCCGAACAGCAAGGTACCTCGACCGCGACAGTTCTGCGCGCCTATGCCTATTTGACCAGTTTGGGTTATCTGCAAACCTTGCCTAAAGAAGGCACTTTTGTAGCGATACCTATGAGCAGTACTAGCAACAACAAAGATTCGCGATCGGCGGCTGAGGTGCGCAACACTAAGTGGTCTGAGTATGCCCAAAGACTTATTACAGCCTCGTCAGAACAGGTGGGTTGGCATGGTGATTTTAGTGCTGCTGTGCCAGCAGGTAATCTCTTGCCCGTCCAGGCCTGGGAAAAAATGGTTTTGAAAAACCGCCGCTGTTACAGCACCGACAAAGCCTTTCTCAGCTATAGCGATGATCCATTTGGCTTTCCGCCCTTGCGAGAAGCACTGTGCGAATATCTGAGAAGGGCGCGCGGCCTGGTGCTCAGCCCTGATAGAGTAATCTTGACCTCAACATCTAGAACTGATCAAGCGGCACGCTTGCTCATTAATGTCGGTGACACGGTAGCCATTGAAGACCCATGGTATCCGGTCTCTAGGCGCATTCTGATGGCTCATGGACCAAAACTGGTGACCATACCAGTCGACGATCACGGCATGATAGTGGAGCGTCTGACCAGTCAAATGGACGGTTGCGCTCTGGTTTGTGTTAGCCCTTCACACCAAGATCCCACCGGCGCAATTATGTCTATGGAGCGTCGTCTAGCTTTATTAGATTGGGCAGGGCGCTCGGATACATTTATTTGGGAGCACGACTTTGACTCTCAGTATTTTTATGACAACAAGCGCCAGCCTGCTCTGCAAGGGTTGGATAGAAACGATCTGGTCATATATTCTGGCTCTTTTTGGGTAACCATGGGGCCAATGGCTAGGTTGGGATATCTGGTCGTGCCCGAGAGAATGACCAAAGTTTTTGGAGAGATGATCCAGGTTCTCGGTAACGATCTTTCAATGCTGGAACAGTATTGTCTCAATGATTTTATTCGTGAGGGTCATTGGGAGCGCCATATTGAAAAAATGCGCAGCGTTTACTCCCACCGCCGGCAAAAACTTATATTTGCTCTCAAGACCATTCTGCAAGAACTAGTAACCGTGGCTGAGTCATCGGCGGGGCTGCATCTCACCTTCCGCTTAAGAACTGCTCTGAGCGACCATGCTGTGATGGCGCTAGCGGCCCAATGCAACGTCTCTCTAATATCTACTGCTCCTTACTATCTAAGTAAAGATCGCTCAGGTGAATTTCTCTGGCCTTACTGGGCTCTAGAGGAAGAGCAAATTGAAGTGGCGGTGGCAAAATTGGCTGTGTTGTTGCGGCAAAATAGTATCAGTATCAGTATCAGTATCAATAACAGTAATTGATGGATCAGGTTTGCCTGGCTGGAGCGGATCAGCGCTAGAGTCTGCGAATCACTACTCGCTATTTTTCTGGGCTGGCTAGGGCGGAGTGGATCAGAGTCTTGCTTGGCCAAAGGATCAGCGCCATCAACGCTATTTCTCATTGACTGCAAAATTGATCATCTGTCCGGCTAAACCAAGTCAAAATGGCTGAAAAGCCTGTTCTAGCTATTGCTTGACCGATTGAACTATTGCTAGGTTCTAGCTTTAGCGGCTTTATGCACCCACTCTCTACAAAGGCCTTTGCTAACAAGACAAGCCTTATTCCCCCAGGCAATCTCTCCTTGATTTTTACGCGCCCTAAGCGCGGGAGCACGGCCGTGATTTTTGGCTGGTGATTGTCTGCAACTAAGAAGAGAGAGAACCTTTTTGAAAAGGAAATACTATGATCAGCTTTATATGCCCAATCTTTTTGGGCTTCATTCCTGTTGTACTAATACAGCTCTATCTCGCCTACAGGCTTCGTGCCAGCTATGGTTATAGCCAATTAGAAACCCAGCGCACCCTTCCTACCGCGTCGTTGGTAAAACAATTACCCCTCATTTTTCTTGCTGCCTTTCTCATCAGTTTGTGTCTGGCTATTGCCCGACCAGTGGTGGGTCAGTCGCATACTCGGCAGGTTATCGAAACCCGCGACTTCTGTATCGCTGTAGACGTTTCTGGTTCTATGGAGCTGGAAATTACCGATGCCCTCGATAACAAAGCAGATAACAAGGTCGACAACAAAGCAAAAGACTCGCGGCTGTCTGTGGCTAAGGCGGCTATCGACAAGTTCATTCCCAGTCGAGCTGGTGACCGCATTTGCTACATGCAATTTGACGACGAAGCCTATTTCAGCTGGCCTCTCACCACTGATCTAGAACTAATCAATCGGCACAATTCACACCTGGGTAGTTACTCCGGTGGTGGTACCAATTTCGATGGCCCGGATGAAGCTGGCTTTAGTAAGACCGGCCCGATTCAGGCCGCTATAGACCACTTCAAAGAGTTAGGAGAAGCCAAAGCCAAGGTTCTGATTATGGTCACCGATGGCGAAGCCTCTATCAAGCCAGAACGTAAACAACAGCTATTGGACCTTCTTAAAGAAGGAAATATTCGTGTTTATGTTTTGGGCATTGCTCAGGGTTGGGTGATCGACTCAAGATCGGTGCAAGATCTCAAACAATTGGCCGTAGACTCGGGCGGTAAGGTTTTACCTGTCGGCGACGAAGCGGCTATGGCAGCAGGTTTTGACGAGATAAATATGCTCGAGAAGACAGCAGTGACGCTAGAGCGTCAAGCTACTTATCGCGATATCTACCAATATTTCGTCTTTGCCGCACTCTTCTTCGCCTTTGCTTTCGCTCTGGTTAGTGCCATGGTGCGCGAGCAATTGTAATTGCTAACTCTTTTTTTTAAGGAGCATCAAATGCTTAAAAACAAATCTTTCGCTCAGCGCTTAGTCGTTACTTCTACGGCTGTTGTTGGAGCAATAATCTTTTCAATCGGCCTCTATTTCTATCAGTGGAAGGACGCTCAATACGCGCTCTATAACCAAGGAATAACGGCTTACCGCGCCAATCAAATGCAGGAGGCGATTAAGTACGCCGATCAAAGCGTTGGTGTCTACAAAGCCCGTCAGTCTTATACCTGGCTGGAGCGTTTTGTCTATCCCAAGCCTGATAAAGAACTCGCTGCTCAAGCTGCTTTTCTTAAGGGTAAAGCCTTGCTGCGCGCCAATCAACCGGCAGCGGCGGTGCAGTCGTTTAAAGAGTCTCTTGAGCTAAATTCTGGCAATCTCTATCTCGGCCGTCAGTTGACGGAGGCTGAATTCCACCAGTACTACGAAGCGGCCATGGTCACCAAGTACGACCTGGAGCTGGTCTTCAAGAACAATCCACCCCAAGCGCAAAAACAAGGCAAGGGTAAACCTGAGGACAAGAGCGGTAATGGCACCACTCCCCTACCCGGCCAAGATCCCAGCACGCAGCCTGGTAAAGGTCGCCGCAACACAATCTAAAGGAGAATTGTCATGTCTGCTTTTATGCAAAATCTCTACTGGCTTCAACCTCAGTATCTCTATTTGTTACCCATAGCGCTTCCGCCAATGGCAGCCCTCTTGTATGTCTCCTATCGGCAGCGCCTTGTCGCTCGCCAAGACTGGGGTGAAGAAGAGCTTATTGAGCGCTTCACAAATTCTATTAGCTCTAGGCGCGAATTGGCCAAAGGCTTACTCTGCCTGGCGGCCGCTGCCCTTGCCATTGTCGCTATCGCCATGCCAGTTCTCAGTAGTGCACCGCTGGTGGTGAAAGAAGGCAGTACCAGTCTGATCGCTGTGGTCGATGTCTCTCCCAGTATGGCTGCGGAAGATTATCGCGCAGTGATGCCGGCACAGGAAATCACTGACGGTAAGGGCCATCTAATTAAGACCGTTCCTGCCGCTCAAGTGAAGGGGCCTTATGGCATGCGCTTGGACATGGCCAAGTATGTTATTCGCCGACAAATTATGCCCAGTCTTGAGCGCAATAAAATTGGCATCGTTAACTACACAGGCCAGGGTTTTGTCCAGGCTGAATTGACCGATGACTATGTTGCTTTGAATTGGATCATGACCAAGCGCATGGGGGTCAATCAGGCACCCGGCGGCGGTTCTGATTATGCCGAAGGCCTTAAAACGGCTCTGCAAATGTTCAAGGATGAGAAACCTAATCATCTGCAAAAGGTGATTTTACTCTTTACTGACGGCGGCTTTACTGGCCAGCAATCTGAGTTGAATCAGGTTCTCTCTGAGATTCGACAGGCCGGTATCAAAATAATTGTTGTCGGAGTTGGTGCCTCTAACCCTGCGCCCATCCCTAAATATAGCGTGGATGGTCAGATGGTCGGCTACCTGGAAGAAGACGGCAAGACTGTACAAACGGCCATTGATGAGGCTGCTCTGCAGACTCTGGTTTTGCAAACCGGTGGTGATTACATTCGCCTCGACCCAAGTGCACCACCAGACGTCAAAATTCAGTGGGCTCATTCGCTAGGCAGTACCAAGCCCGAGCGTCATCAAGACCCGGCTTTTCAATACCCACTGGGAGCAGCCCTGGTACTCATGTCAGTGTTCATCAGTTTGGGCTTTATTAGATTTAAAGGAAAACTAAAATGTTAATTGCTAAATCAAAATTTCTCTACATAGGAGGCATACTGCTGCTCTCTGCTTTGATGGCTGTAAGAGCCTCGGCTGAGACGCTCGATGACGCTTCTGGCTCATTGGCTAGTGCTGAGCTTTGTAGTACTGTCACTGGTGCTCTAGCTGGCAATACTGCTGCCCCGTTGCCTGCTGTAACAGCCGCTGCGGGGGCTAACAGTGATGAACAGCCAGCCGAGCCTAAGCCTCTAAATCCAGTGCGCAAATCATGTGCTGGCGGCCAGGTGCGCATGGTTGTCGGTATCACTCCGGCCGATGCCCTGGGTAACCCCGCATCACACCGCCACTTTGGCCACACAATAATGGATAAAGTGCCTTTGACTGTGGTGTTGGATCTCGACCCTGCCGTTAAACTCGACTTTTCTACTCTGGTTGAACATGGCGTCATTGGCTTTGCTGGCTCGGACTTCACGCTTTACAAAGCGGCTGAGGGTGAACCACCAGCGGTGTCAATATCTGGCCCGCTAGCGAAAGAGGGGCGCCAGGTCTATGTTATTAACTTGATTGTTCAGACGGCGGTTTTTAAACCGAGCGTGGTGTTCAATCTTGATCTGCGTTATGCCACGGCCATGCTGCCGGATGGGAAAACGCCCAATTGGATGCCTCTTAGCACTCCCGATTTTCTAGTCTCAAAAATGACCGTTGTGGACAATGGTACTGAGCTACTGGAGGGCGATTTGAGTGAAAGAGGCGAAAGACTTCCTTGGCCAGCGGTTTTAGGGTTGGTGCTCGGTGCCATTTTGATGGTGCTGCACTCTGCTGTGAGGCTGGTTAAGTGGTTCAGTCGCATTCGCCCTCGCAAAGTTATCACCCCTAATCGTAGGGCCTGGATTGTCTTTGATAGCAATTACAAAGAAGCCAAGGTCAGCGGTCTTAGGGTGAAGCATCTTAAAGCTTGTGCCCATGCGTTGCGAGTTTACCTTGCTTCTTTACCGCAGTACTCGCACATTGACGCCCTCACTATCACTGAGATTAGCGCTCAATTTCCTGACGCCGATCCCTCTCAGCTCGCCACAATTGTGCGGGTCATAACTGTTTTTGAAGACGAAGTCTTCGCTGGCGGAGCCGATCGAAGTAGCGAAACCCTGGTGAGTTTGAGCGAGGCTGAGGTGGAGCGACTTTTAAACGACATTGAGAGCCTGGTGCCGCGCACCTGGGACTCTAAGGAGTAGCCATGAAAAAGCATTTTCACACTGTATTGTTTTTAGTAATTATGTTTCTTCTCACCCTGGCCATGACCGCAGTTCAAAGCTTGTTGACGGCCAGTAAGGAGCACGAATTCGCCCGCGCTGCTTTTGCCGACAAGACTGAAGAAGTGGCTTATATACCTGATCCTGCCACGAAGCAAAGGCTAAAACTAATTCGTTTTGCCAAGGATGGTGTCACCCAGTTATCAGGCACTATCTATTGGAACAGCGGTTTGATCGAGGACTTGAAGTTTTCGAAGAACGTTGTTGTTTCGTCTATTGAATATTACCCCTTGGACGACAAAGAGGGCGACGCCCATGTGATCAGGGGCAACAAGCGCGCCATCTCTCAATTTGCTGATGGTGTTACTTACACATATCATGCCGTCTATCGACCTGACGGCACCCTTGAGCGTCTCGGTAGATTGCTACAAGCGGGCGGCTCATATCAATCAACGTTCTATTTCGAGGATGGCAAAACCGTCAGTCGTGAGCGCATATTTGATGGTCTGAAGCAGTTTCGCCAAGAGAAAATCTATCGTCGTGATGGTTCACTTATGGCTTCCACCTATTCTAAAGCCGGTGATTTTAGCAAGACCGAAACCTCACTTTATCGAGCTGATGGTACGCTCTATGCTGATTTTACCCGAGATCCAATCGATGGCGAAAAAGGGCATGTTTACACCCTCGACGGTAAATCGATGATTCTTGAATATGTGCGTGATTATTATAGTTTGCAAGAAATCTTTCTGGATGAGCGCGGCAATCTTGTTCAGAATCGCGATGGCAGCCGCATGGGAGGACTGCTAACTGTGCGCGGTTACACCCAGGTGAAGGGCAAAATGCTGATGCAGTATCGCCAGCGTTGGACGCTCTCGCAAACCATTGGTCCAGAGGCAAACAAGCACAGGCTGCTGCGCGTAGAATATTTCGACTTTGCCGCTAAAGTCACCTGTGAAATTCAGATGGATGTCGCTGTTACTACTATCACAGCAGTCTCCTGCCCGCAGAAAGACGGTAGTGCATTAGTGCAGAGACTTTCTGCCGATGGCACGACGGTGCAGTCAATAGACCGAGTTTCGAGATCAGGGAAAGTTATATCTTCCTTGGGTGGTAGCAACAAAACAATTTCCTTTCCAGAGCAGTGGCTGAGAGACTACCGCCCGACACCTTTACCTGATTGGAAAGATGATGAGGCTCCACCACCGCTATACGATTTTCATTAGCCTCTGCCTTAGGCTGAGTTCTCATATCTATTAAGCAAGAAGCGCTTCATCCTCTCTCCAAGCCTGGATGAAGCGCTCTTTGTTGCAAGAGAATCAAGAAAAGATGCTTTTTTCTTGAGATTTTGTTTACTAGTTCATATAATATAAATTGGCAAAAAAGGAGAGCAGCCGTAGCTGCCCTCCCGAAAAGCTCTCAGGCTGTTGCCTTTACTGCTTTTTACTGACGCTAGCGTTAGTTCCTTCGACTATTGGCCTTTGCTTAAACCATGTGGCTCTTACTTAAGCCTTCTGGTTCTTGCTTAAGCCTTGGCGTCGAGCAACTGCTCGAACTGGTCGAGGTAGTCCTTGAAGACATCCAGTGCCGACTTGATCGCCTGCGGGCTGGAGAGGTCAACTCCCGCACCCTTGAGCAGGTCGATGCTGTACTTCGAGCTGCCGCTCGAGAGGAAGCCGACATAGCGCTTCACCGCCGGCGCGCCTTCAGTGAGGATCTGGCTAGCCAGAGCCGTTGCTGCCGAGATGCCGGTGGCGTACTTGTAGACGTAGAAGCTGTTGTAGAAGTGAGGAATGCGCGCCCACTCCACCTTCACTGCGTCGTTGTCGTCGACGACATCGCCGTAGTACTTACGGTTCAAGTCGAGGAAGATCTCGGAGAGCTTGTCTGCCGTCAGAGCCTCGCCCTTTTCGGCGGCCTCGTGGGCAAGCATCTCGAACTCAGCGAAGAGCGTCTGACGGAAGAAGGTGGTGCGGAACGCTTCCAGCTGATGGTTGATCAGATAGCGGCGCACGTCATCGCTCTTCTCAACCGAAAGCAGGTGATGAGCCAGCAACGCTTCGTTGCAGGTGGAAGCCACCTCGGCCACGAAGATGGTGTAGTCGCCGTAGACGTAGGGCTGGTTCTTGCGAGTGAACCAGGAGTGCATGGAGTGCCCAGCTTCATGCGCCAGGGTGAACATGTTCTCCAGGTTGTCCTGCCAGTTCATCAGCATGTACGGCGGTGTGCCGTAGCAGCCGGAGCTGTAGGCGCCAGAGCGCTTGCCCTTGTTCTCGTGCACGTCCACCCAGCGCGAATTGAAACCGCCGTCCAGGGCCTGGACATACTCGCTGCCGAGCGGTGCCACAGCCTTGAGAATCTGCTTCTGGGCGGCCGGGTAGTCGATCTGATAGTCAACATCGCCGACGATGGGAACGTAGAGATCCCACATGTGCAGCTTGCCGTCGACCAGCTCGTTGCGCTGGGCCAGCTCTTTCTGGCGCAGATCGAGGTAGCGCCGCAGCACCGGCAGGTATTCGTGAGCGGTTGCCACCAGGTTCTTGTAGACCGAGAGCGGCACGTTGTCGGGACCGAGAGCGGCAGCCAGAGCCGAAGGATACTTGCGAGCGCGGGCTTCGAAAATGTTGCCCTTGACCTTGGCGGCGTAGTTGGCGGCGATGGTGTTGCGCATGCCGTCGAAGGCGCTCATCATGCCGAGATAGGCAGCTTTGCGCACCTCAGGATTGCGGCTCTGCAAGAAGACGATGTAGTTGCCGTGAGTGAGCTGAACTTCAACTCCCTCTTCGTTCTTGACCATCGGCAGCTTGAGGTCGGCGTTGTCGAGCATCGAGAAAGTGTTGCTCGGTCCCTGGGAGACCTGCGAGTACTGAGCCAGCAGCTCTTCCACTTCAGGGCTGCGCACATGATCGCGACGGAGCATGAGCTCGGCGAGCTTGTGGCTGTAGAGTTCGAGACCCTTGGTCTTGGCGACAAAGCCCTGGATGCGCTCGGGCTTGGCCGAGAGCAGCTCAGGGTCGGCCCAGGAGATGGCTTCGCCGAACTGGGTGTAGAGCGCCAAGGCGCGTTCGTTCATGGCTTGATAGTGGCTGTTGCCCTTGTCTTCGTCGGCCTTGAGGTGCGAGTAGACATAGAGCTTTTCCACCAGCTGGCCGACAGTATCGCGCAACTGGAAGAAGGCGAGCAGCTGTTTGCCGGAGCGCTTGAGCTTGCCCTTGAACTGTGGAAGAGTCTTGACGAGGTCGGCGGCGCGCGTGAGATCTGCTTCCCAGGCGGCTTCAGACGGGAAAACTGGAGTAAGGTCCCAGGTCAGTTCGGTCTTTGCCTGACTGCGAGGGGGCACTTCTCCGCGGGAAAGGAGGTTTGTGGTCATGATTGTTCCTTTGTGGTTCCTATGGTTGAGGAAGAGTTAGGCTCGTTGAAAACAACTAGAACTTTGGAAACAGCTGTCAATGCTCTACACCAAGACCCAGTCTCATGCATCATTCTGATAAGTAAAGCATGTTCTTGAAAGAGATGACTGGGTAGTGTGTTTCCTTGGGTGTTTTTTCTGTTGATGTTTTGGTGAGAGCTAATTTCAACCTATCAAGAACTTCTTCTTGATCACTAGAGTTCTATAGCTAGGCTTACAGATCGCAAATCAACTAGCTAGCAAATCTTGGCAACTGCAAGCTTTCGCCAGCTCCAGCCAAATTATTGAGTAAGGTTGCGCTAAGTAATAAGCGAGCGGCCCGGAATTAGTGCTTGTGGGCGTTTCGATAAAAAAGGAGGCATTTGCTTGATCTCTTGGCAGCTCTTGCTCTCATTCTGTGATGGCTCAACTGCCTTGATTTTCGAGATTGCTTTTAAACCAGGTTCTTAACTAGGCTATGAGCTATCAACAACTTTTTTCATCAACCTTAAAAACATCGCTCTAATTCCCCAACCCTGCCAGCCATCTACCTCTTCCTCCGCGCAAACCTAGTGTTTGCCAGGGAAGCTGAGGGTCACACCCAGGCAGAATACGGACAGAAGCTTTGATCCACCTGGAGGTAAACCATGAAACACTTCGGCCTTGCCGATTTGCGGTTTTGGTTGACGCGGACTTTTGTCTGGCGTTGGCGCAAACCGCGATTTATCACCCTTCTCGGCGGTCCCGGCGCTGGTAAAGGCACAGTTGCCAGTCAACTTGCTCCTGCTCTCGGCCTCACCCATCTCAGCACCGGCGCCCTGATTCGCAACGAGATTGCTCAAGGCACAGATTTCGGCAAGCAGGTCAAAGACTTGATTGAGAAAGGCGCCCTCGCTCCTGACCATCTGGTCATGCAGATTCTCACCCGCGCCCTCAAGTCTCCAGCCAACAGTCGCGGTGTCATCCTCGATGGCTTTCCCCGCACATTGGCCCAGGCTCAGATGCTCGACCAGCTGCTGGCTTCTTGGGGCGTCGCTCTCGAGAAGGCCGTATGGTTGGAGCTGACAGAGGCTGACTTGATTGAACGGCTCTCTTTGCGGCGAACCTGTTCGAATCAAACATGCGGCCGCTCTTATCACCTCACTTTTGAGCCGCCCAAGGTCGATGGCCACTGCGATGCTTGCAACAGTTCACTCTATCAGCGTAAAGACGACGCACCTGAAGCTATTCGTCTGCGCCTCGCGACCTACAAGCAAGAGTCGGCACCACTCAGTGACTACTACCAGAGCAGCACCGCCGCCGGTGTTTTCGCTCTGATTGTTCCAACCAATTCGATGACCAAAGAAATGGTGCTCGAAAAGGTTGTCTCGGCTCTTTCAAGCTAGAGCCGCCTTTCTTTTTCTCTTGAAACAAGGACGGTAAGCCCGTCAACTCTAAAGAAAGACAACACCATGAATACCGAACCGAAAAACGATTCTGTTGCTCCTGTCGCCTCCGATGTCGACGGCGCCAAGAAGCCCCTCACTCTCGACGAACAGCTCAAGACTGCTCAGCTGGCTGAAATCAACCTCCGTGTTGGCAGGGCCAAGAAGCTCAAGGCCACCGAAGTGGATGAAGCCAATGCCAAGCTGCGCACTGCACTGGCTCTGGCCGAGTCGGCAGAACTCGATCTCGCCAAGAAGCGCCGCGATGCTTCTCGTGAGATCTCGGGCGCTGAAGAGCATCTCACCTACACCATCTGGGATGGTGTCACCAGTGACAGCATGAAGGCTTGCGTCATCGACCTGTCGCGCTGGAGCCGTCGCTTCCCTGGTCAGGCCATGACCCTCATCCTCAACTCCCCCGGCGGCGCTGTCACCCATGGTCTGGCTCTGTATGACTTCATCCTCAAGCTGCGTGCCGATGGCCATCACGTCACCGTGATCGTGCTCGGTCAGGCGGCTTCGATGGGCGGCATCCTCCTGCAGGCTGGTGATAAGCGCGTCATCGGCAGCAGCTCGCGGGTGCTCATCCACGAGGTTTCGGCTGGCACTAGCGGCAACGTTCAGAAGATGGACGATGACGTGGAGAACTTCAAGGCCAACTGGGACAAGCTGGCCCGCATCCTGGCCTTCCGCTCGCACCTGACGGTGGCGGAAGTGAAGCGTAAGGCTTACCGCTTCGACTGGTGGCTGACCTCCAAGGAAGCTGTTGCTGACGGCTTCGCTGACGAGATTCTCGCTGCGCCGGTGGAAGTGGAAGGCATCAAGCGTAGTGCTGTAGCTCGGGCCAAGGCCAAGGGCAAGACTGCGCCCAAGGCTGCCACTCGCACGCGCAAGCCGGCTGCTTCGAAGTAAGCTCGGAGCTGCCACTGCAGTAAGCTAAAAACCCTGCCTAGTTCGTCATGTAAATTGCGTGTATTTACACCTATTTGCTGACGGGCTAGGTAAGGGCTTTTGCAGGGGTGGCTGACCAGCTTCCCCTTTTTGCCTGTTACTACTATATGCTGCAATAGTAAAGAGAAAAGAAAAAACAGTCGGGGGCTTCTTTTGCAAGAAGTTCCGACTGTCTTTTCAATGGCTTAGGCTGCCAGCTTCGTTCGCACTTCTTCCAGCAGGCCAGTCAGTGGTGCCGAGTCATCGCCACCCTTGAAAGGCCGACACTGAATGCAGTGCTTCTCCACCAGAGCCTTGTAACGCGCCTCGCCGATGTCCTTGCGCTTGAAGCCGAGCATGCCGAGCTTTTCCTCGAACGAGGTACTGCCGCCTTGCAAGTCGTCAACCAGCACCCAGGAAGCAGGCAGTTCGACGCGGCCGGAGGATTCGAAGCCAATCACTTGGTCGAGTTCTTCGTCGAGGTCGGTGAGCGCCAACAGCAGATGTTGGATGCGAGAACTGCCGCCGGTGAGGACGACAAGGTTGCACCCATCTGCTGCCACCGCTTTGAGGAAAGCGTCGGCGCTGGGCCGGGCTTGCACGTGATACCACTGACCGCCGCGTTCGATTGACTTGAAGCCTTCGGGCACCACGTCGCCGCGGTTTGCGTGTCGCACTGCGATGAGAGTGTCATTGCAGTCGACAAACACGGTTTTGCCGTTTCTCATAGTTTGTCTCCGGTTTTATTATTAGAGAAATCAGTAAGCCCGGCCGTAGAGCTTGTTGATCACCTGCCGCATCCGAAGCATCCCGGAGGAATTGTCGGAGACGATGATGATGTTCTCTTTGGGCAGGTACTGCGGAAATTCCTCCAGCCAGCACATGATGTGATAGCCGGTCATCTCCTTGCCTTCGGGTCCGCTGAAATCGGCCAGGTCATGGTCGAGATAGAGAACGTCGAAGGGCTCGCCGTGGCAGCCCGCTTGCAGAAGCTTGATGCCATCTGTATAGTTGCGAGCCACCACGGCGTCAGCCGGGATGTTCTTCTTGTTGCGCGCGTCTCCGGGAACGCGGAGATCGTCGATGAGCAGACTGCTCATGGTGACCTCCTTTCTTTCTAGAGGGTTGTGGTTGGCGCCGGTGTTACTTGGCGTCGTTCAGCTTGCGGCGGTAGAAGTCGATCATCGACTGCGACAGGCCTTCGAAAATGGCCGCCGGATTGTCGCCGATCTCTTCGCGCAGCTTGTCGTCGTCGAGGCGGTGCGGGAACATGCACTTGTCCTTCTCGCCGAGCGCGTCGGAGGTGAAGCCCTCTTCGATGCGCGAGCGCTTGCCCGACTCGATGGCCTTGGCGTGCTCGGGGTAGAGCGCCAGCATCGCCGTACGACCTGCTGCCAGCAGTTCGTCATAGGGCGAGAGGGTGGCAGGCGTTTCGCTGGCTGCGGGATTGGCAGTATCGGTCATTTCATTCTCCATCCGTGGGAGTTGACAAAAGAGAAACAGCAAAGCAGTTGGTGGGCTGGTGGAATACCAACCCTACCAACTGCTCGCCGTTGTGCTTACGAGTTGCTGTGTGACAGGTCGACGCGAGCGCCGTAGTTGTTCATGTCTTCCGACATGCCGGTCTCGCTGCGCGGCCAGACCGTGGTCTTGAGCACGCGACCGCGCTTGTCCTTCAGGGCGATGAAGAAGTGCGGCCCACCGTGCCAGGGTGCGACTTGGACGTACTCCTCGTAGACGCGCCCGGTGTAGATGAAGGTGTAGCGGTGCAAGCTGGCGATGATGCCAGCGCCGAAGGCACCTTGGATTTGGCCGATGATCTCGACGTGAACGTCGTCGCGAGGCAGGTCGACCACGCGGTCGAATTCCTCGCTGTGGCCGTTGGGCAGGATACGCGTACCGACTTCGCGCACCTGGAAGAAGAGCTTCTTGCGGGCCGCTCCGTTGAGGCCGGGCAGATGATTTGAACGTGACATGATGTTTCTCCAGTTAATTTCTAGGCAATTGTCTTGGTCTCGCCCTCGCCTAGTCTGAGGAACGCCCTTGCGGTGCGTTGAGCCAAGTGGTTATAAGAAATACTGAAAACAGGCAGCACAAAGAGGACGACAGCAGATTGCTCCACTGCCGTCCCTTTGTTGTCAGATTGAACTGACTGTTGCCTTACTGCTGACTCGACTGCTTGACCGTTGCTGGCTCCGATTACTTGGTCTCGTCGCTGGTGGCGACGGGAGCAACCGGAGTTTCGCCGTCCGCCTTGACGTCACCAGCCGGAGCCGGATTCGCTTCGACGGTCGTGGTGCCAGCCTTGCTGTCTGCCACCGCCGGTTCGGCCACGACAGTCGCCGCAGGGGCAACCACCGTCGCGGACACGACCGGCACCGGGCACTGATTGGTGACGTGGCTGCGAAGCGCTGCCACCATTTTCAGTGCGAGACCATTGACCTGGCGCGCTGCCTTCACCGGGTCCATCCCGCTTGCGACAAGGCGGAGGTAGGCGTTGGTAGCGGCCGAGCCGACGTAGGTGGCGAAGATGCTGCCGTGGTTGGTCGGCAGGTCGGACGAGCCCTTGACCATGTTGTCGGCAATTGCCACCACCTTGGTCTGGCGATGGATGCTCCACATCACCAAGTCACCGTTGCTCTTGCCCGCCAGGCTCTTCATCGGGGTACGGATGAGGGCCTTCGCCACCACCGGACCGACCGCGACGAGGTCTGCCGTATTGAACTTGATGACCAGGTCTTCCTTGCCCTCGGCGTCCTTGTAGATCACCTCGGTGGGGATGGTGTCACCGACCATGAAGTCGGCCAGCTCGCGCAGGCGGGTTCCGGCCTGAGCGAAACCGATTTCCTCCAGGGCCGCGGCGACCAGCTTGACGCGCACGAAATCGACCGGGTGCTCTTCGAACACGAGACCGACCGAACCGTCCTTCTGAGGCACCAGGTGGTAGCGCGACTCGTTGCGCAGCAGGTCCTCCTTCGAGGACACCTTGCCGCTGCGCACCATCATCGCGGGAAACGACATGACCATGTTGTCGCCGAACGCTTCGCCCGAGAAGAGTACGCCGCCGACAACGTCAGCGTCGATTTCCCCGAGCCATTCGCAGAACAACTTCACGACCATCTCGATGGTGGGCACCTTGTCACCGTTGACTTCCATCTCGTCGCTGGCGAACTTGATCGTGCCAGCGGCGTGGGCAGCGCGGATGGCCTTCTCGACGACTTCGAGCGACTCTTCTTCAAGGCCCTTGACGTCGTGGTAGACGTTGTGGCGCGCCTCGTGACCCAGGAGCGGGAACACGAGCATCAAGATGTCGAGCATCTCGAAGGGAACCTGCAGCGCGTTGGCGCCGACCGGACCACGGGCACCCGGGAGGGTGGCGAGTCCAGAGGCGGTCACACGTGGCATGAAGACGTCACCGACCCGGTAGGTCTCCATCGGCAGCTGCTGAGACAACTGGCTGCCGTCGGCAGTGCAGTGCATGTCACCGGCAGTGTAGAGCTTGAAGGCGTCTTCGAAGAAGACTTCCACCGCTCCCAGTTCGCTGGTGAAACGACCGTCGCGACCCTGCTTGATGCTCTCGGCGTAGACGTTGAGCACGTACAGGATTTGCATCAGCTCCTTGTCGATGAGCTGAACGGCCTTCTGCATCACGGCCATGAGCGGCGCCTTGGGGTTGCGCTTGGCCAGGTCAGCCACGAGCTGAGGCAGGGCCTTCTCGTAGCTGTTGCGCAACTTGCCGAGCTGGCGGTCGAGGCTGATGACCACCGGCTTGTACTTGGCCCCCATGTTGGCGATGCCCCAGGTGAAGAGCGAAGCCATGTCGCCGAAGCGCTCTTCGTAGTAGCCGTCGAACTGACGAGCGATCATCATCGCCTGAAAGCCGTCGGCGCCCTGGAGGATGGTCTGGCCGTCGGTGTAGCTCGCACGGGTCTGACCGGCGGGAACGACCTTGGCTACTTGAGGAATCACCAGATCGCCGATGAGGCTCTTGCCGCCGTCCTGACCATCGGAGCCGGTGTTGTCGGAATCGCCCTGCGGCTGGGTGACGGTCTTGCCGGCTTGACGGTCACGCCTGCGCTGGTTCTTGGCCTCACGAGCGGCACGCCGGAGCGAACGCTTGACCAGTTCTTCCGGCGACGGGAAGTTGAAATCATCGCTGCCCTTGCCGGCGACGTCGATGTTGGTGTGGTGTTCGTGGCCAGGAGCCGGAGCGTCCTTCGGGGTGCGAACGGCGGCAGCGGTGGTGAGCTTGATCTTGAGATTTTGCATGGTAGTGTCCTTTGTTTGGGATGTGAGTAATCCCCACAACTGCGATGCAGTGCGGGTTTCCTCGGTTACATAAACGGTGCTACTCCAAACTCTCAATCCAGGCCTATCTTTCGATGGCTTGGCTGGTTCCACGGGAACCTGCAGGAAAACCGCAATTGACCGCCAATACTTCAACCCGTGTTCGATGCGATCAGCAGAAGAGCTGATTGAAGGCGCATGGAAGCTAGGCAGAGTTATTGGTTAGGTCGTTTTTGGTTCTTAAGTTAAAGAGTTGGAATAGTGAGTTAAGGCTAATAAAGCTGTCTCATGACAAGCAACGCTTTATAAGCCTTGTTATGGTTAATTGCTTACCTGCGGGTAGATTTAAGCTTCCGCGCGACATATAAGAGCTAGGTTAGCTCGCGCTAACAATTGGATTAAACGGGGATTTGGGGTGCGAGTGGGAGCTTTGGATGACCTTTGGCCTTAGGCAACGTTGTCAGATTTTCAGTGCCGTTTTGCGATTTTCTTTTTGATTTCATCTACCAGCAAGATAGACAAGCCACCGGCCATGAGCCCGGCGATAGCCATTTCGAGATGCATTTTGTTTAGTAGCGCTCTGGCTTCGGACATGTCTGAAACTCCTTGAAGAATGTGGGATTCATCAAAGAGCCAGGCTGTGAGAGAGCCAGTAGTGAGAAAGACTACGATCAAAAAGCAGCGGTAAAGAAAGCAATTCATAGAAGAGAGTTTGTCATTATGTGATTTTCCCAGCCCACGGCCCTTTTGTGCCCGCGATTTTAGCAGTATGTTTTCGAGGCTAGTCTTCTTCGAAATTTAGATTGACTGGATACTCGGGGTAGCCACACCGTTTTTTTCCTGTGAGAGGCACGTCTTTGCTTACTGCCTCGAAAGAAACGTCGTCTAGCCAAATTTGACCCTCACCGATGAGCATTCGTTTTAGTCGCCTTGGGCCTTCGGGTTAGCTCCTTGGTTGTGCAGTGCTGGTCGCATAACTGACTTTGACGCTTCGACGACAGTGGTGTACTCCCCCCATCACTAGTTTACAGATACAAGCTTGGCAGACAGAATGAATTATCGAGTCAACAATCGGTGTGGAGTGGGAGTGATGAAGACAATTTTGACCGTTGTTTTTGTCACTTCCATTTTTACTTTGTTTGTTCAGAGCGCGACGGCGATGCCTCCGAATCAGTGGCATTCAGAGGTCTACGATAAGAATTTGCGTTCTTGGATGCTCGTCATCCAGAGAAAAGTAACTGAACAATCTAAGTTCAAAGACTTTAAAAGACTTGTTGGAGAGCGAACAATTCAAGTCACGTGCCGACTAACTACCGAAAGTGATCTGGGTGACATCCAGTTAGTAACTTCCTCTAGGTCTGATGAAGCCGAGCAAGTTGTTCTGTTATTGCTTCGGAAGGTGAGTTCAGTTCCAAAGCCTCCCTCTGGTATACCTCTTCAAAAGAAACTACTGATTGTATTTAATCGCTTAGGACTGAACGTTGACTTCGTCCCCTTTGATAGCTGGGGCCCATCACGATTTTTATAGTCTGTTTCGGGAAGGTTCGGAAGTATTATTTTTGTCCTTAATTCTGCCTATCACCTTAGCTAAGCCGAAGTTTGGATTTTATATTAATGGGGTAGGTTAACTATAGAATACAGTGTCTTGATGAAAAAGCTTAGGAGGTAGGTATG